>NZ_WIJK01000039.1 GCF_009496285.1 Streptococcus mitis | reverse complement strand
TAAGAAATTATTGGAATTTTAAAGGAATTTGAGGTGGGAGATATTTACAATTATAAGTGCTTTATAAAAGAGAAATATGAATTAATATCTCATATTAATTGTGAAGATGATGAATTAATTTGTTTTGCTACTTCTTTATTTAAGCTAGATGTTCAGATGTTTGATAAATTAATTAAAAAGAATATACGTTGGATAGAGAATGATAATAGTTTTAAAACTACGGGTATTTTTAGAAAAAAAGAGATTTTAGGTGTAGAGTATAATTCGAAAGTTAGGAATTTAGGAATTAATTGGTATGAATATAGTAAAATAAATAACATACATTTTTGTATGTTTGAAATATTAGCGGAGATGGCTAAAAATAAACAAACAAATTCTTATTTGATATCTTTAGTTCAGAAAAAGATTTCTAAAAATAATGTTTGGAAAAATTATTGGGAAACAGATATTCCCAGCAAAATATTTATTTTTGACAAGTTAATTTCTGATTCCAATCTTCGAATTTCTAAAGAATACTTTAGAAAAATCAAAAAGATAGATGTATATTACTCATCAACCTATCCTGATAGCATTGACTATAATTCTGATACTGACAGTGTATATCTTGCATTGCATTCAAATATACTTAAAATTGATTTCCATTTAAAAAATGGTGAACAGCATTATGTTCAGCGCAATGAAATCAGAGACTATTATAATGAATATGAAGAGAAAGTTTGGAATATTATTTTTGATAAATATAGAAATTCAGATGATTTATCAGACGTATTTCTTCCTGATTTAAGAGAGCCTGAAATGAGAGTAGATCCTTTTGATGGCGGTGATGAAATAATTATTCTAGACTACGATAATAAGCTTGCTTACTCTAGAATATGTTTTAAGTACCTAACTGATAATCATAACCATGTTGACAGTAGTACTTCCAATTTTACCAATTTAATAGAAATCGTAAAAACGATGTCTATTAACTATCGTGGAGCATTTGCATTATACCAACTGCTTCATCCAGAAACTAGAGACTGGGATTCAAGTGATGGAGAATATATTGAAATCTTAGTGGAAATTTTTAAGTCTAGTAAAGAAAAAAAGGAAAAACTTTATAGCAACATGATTTCAATAATTGATACCGTCGAATATGGTGAGCATGTTGGTGTAGAGATTCTTAAAAAGGTGTTTGATACTAGAGATATTGAACTTATTGATGATGAGTTTTTGAAAGATTTCAAAGGTATTTCTAAACTAAAGCTTATTGTAGTTCAAAGTATATTATCTACTAGTCCATATGGTTTTAGAAGAGTGGAGTTGCAAGAAAGATGGGGAAAACAAGATTTAGTTGACCAATACATAAGAGGACTTTCCATAACTCCTAATATATTTCCAACCTACACCTATGATTATAAGACTTTGAATTCTACCATGAGTGAATTCTTGATGAAAAATATAGAATTACTTTCCCCCTACGAATTTAGTCAGTTACCTTTAAGTTCACTTTTGTTACTTGAAGAATTTTTATATCGGAAATGGGGAAGGGAGGAAAAGCATGATGAACAAGAATTTATGGTTAATCTCATCAAAAAAGAAGCTGAGTATAAATCAAAGGGTTATTCATATAGTATCTATGGCTCTCTCTTGAAATTTTTTACCTTAAAATTGATAGAAGGCAAAGGGAATAAATATTTAAAACTAGTCAATGATAAAGATTTTAAAAAAGAATTTAAGTTTTCTTTACTTAATCATCTTAAGAGAAATCAATTGACACTAGATATGTATTTAGATGGAATTGATGAGGAACTTAAAAATTACGATAGCGTAATGATTGGTATTTGTGAAAAAGAATTAATTAAAAGAGAGGTAGAAAAAATAATTTTTGAAAATTATTTATATCTTGGATAATTGCCATTATAAAATAGAGGCTTCTTAATAACAGTTATTGGATTACCAATTGGTAGACCTTTTTCTTTTGATAAAATTTTCAAGTTAATCTTAATATGATATGGCTATCATTAATAAGGAGATGGCTTGGGATGTCGGACAGCAGGCTATTACATTCCATCTGACTTTATCCGTGAATTTGTAGCCTTGTGTGCGAAATTGAAGTGGATTTTTATGTTCTTCTACGGATTATTATTCTTAACCCTGCTATTTTCCTATAAGGAAATTCTATGGCGAGGGATTCTTAAAAACCAAGGATTTTAGATGAGAAATTACAAAAGATTCAGCTAGCTATGGAGCAGGAGTTGGGCCAAACCAGTCTTGCCCAAGTAGTGGCAGATGCAGAAGCAAGGATAGAGAAATAAGAGCTTCTAGAAAGAGGCAGAACGTAGACCTACCCTATCAGTAATAAAAAAATTGCCCTTATAGAGGTTGGATACTATATAGTAAAAACTCTTAGAAATGCTGACATAATGCTATTTTTAAGAGTTTTTTTATTTTCTCTAGTAAAAGAAAGAGATTGAAACAAATTGATCAAAATGAACCTTTTTTAAATCTGAAGAGGCGAGACACAAACATAATTTTAGTAGAATATTGAGTATAAATCTTTCCACAATAAAACGCATATTATCAAGTTTTAAACATCTGATAATATGCGTTTTTCTGATTTTAAAGACTTTTATCCCAGCTTCTTTTTACATGTCTTTATACTAAGGTGATAGATTTATAGAGTCCTTGCTTTTATTGTTCCTTTCTTGACTTGAGGAAGCTACCAAGTCCAAGGAGGGCTAGGAGGCTAATTCCTGCTAATGCAAGGTAGGAAACTTTTTCTGTTCCAGTGTTTGGCAGGACTTTTTGAGACAGAGTCTCTACAACAGTTTCTTGAGTTTTAGGTTTTGCAGCTAGGTTTTGGGCTTGACTTTGGTCGGTTTCCAAGCTAGAAAGATCAAACTCAGGTTTTTCTTCAACAGCTGGAGCGACAATGGCACCACCTTGTGCGACACGAAGAACAGTAGCTGTAAGGGCATTTAATTTCAAGCCTTTTTCAGTCCATTCAAGCCCTTGAGGGTTGGCAATTCCGACTGGCCCTGCTTGGTTTTCATCTGCTAAAACTTCAGCATTTCTGAGGTGGGCAAAGGCAGTTCCCAAGTTAAATTCGCGAGCTTTTTCGTCCGCATTGACAAAGACTGCGTAGATATCACCGTTTGGAGCAGTAATTTGGTAGCCAATTACTACATCCTCTTTTTCCACACCATTTTGGCCTGGGACAGTGATGAGTTGGACACGGTCTTTGATATCTTGAAGACTCTTGAGTCGGAAGGCATCTGTAGATTGGCGAAGGGCAATCAAACCTTTCATGTAGTCACGGCTCTTGACATTTTCAGGATAAGCTTTTCCATCTGTAGCTTTAGTCCAGTCAAACTTATTGATAGCATCGCTGGAGTCGTAAGAGTCATGGATGAAGTAAGGATAGTCAAACGGGTTGCCGTCCTTATCACGCAACAAGTGAGATTTGTTTGGTACCTTATCCTCTGCTACTGGAGTCTTGTAGGCTGGGTCACGGAATTGTTTGGTACGTCCATACTCTTGACCAGAGTGGATAAACGGAGTTCCTTGAGCTGTCAAGACCATGAGGTTTCCAAGTCGTAAACGACGATGAATTTCAGCATAGTTTTCAGCCTTGCTTGGGTCTTTTTTGATAGACTGGGCAATGATGTCAAAGAGGGTCAAGTTGTCATGGGCTGCGATATACTGGATAACATCTCCAGGGTTGTCTGCTTCAAAGTTGGTTGGTTGAGCAATGAGGTTTTTAAAGATAGTATTGATATCACGTTTACCACCTGTGATAAAGGCAGGTTGACCTTCGTTTGGATAACCTGACTTGAGGTTGTTACGGATGTCATCTGAAAATACAGCAACAGTATCAGTATGTTTCATCCAATCCTGATCAGCAGGTCTAGTAGGCATATTTTCATCACCAGAATAGGTTCTCCAACCTTCACCAAGCATGATGAGATTTGGATTGAGGGCGCGTGCAGCCTTGTAAGCTTCTTCGACAGAAGCTGCATCATGATCTCCCATCATATCGAAACGGAAACCATCTACTTTATAGGTTTCAACTAGATACTTGATAGAGTCTACCATGACGCGTTTAGACATGTAGTGGGTTGTTCCTAGACGACCACCACCAAAGCTAGTACGAGGTGTCCCGTCTGCATCCATGAAGTGGTAGTAGTTTGGCTCAAGGTCTTCAAAGATATCGACATTGGCAGTATGGTTGTAAACTACGTCTAAGATAGCACCCATGCCACGCTTATGGATTTCATTGACGAGGTTCTTAAATTCTGCGATACGTTTTTCTGGGTCCTTCGGATTGCTTGAGTACATACCAGTCAAGGAGAAGTAGTTTTGAGGGTCATAACCCCAGTTGTAGTTGCTATCGCTTGAAGCATAGGCGGACAAACGTTCTTGGTTCTTTAATTCATTGACATAATAGTAAGACAAGACGGGGAGGAGCTGGATGTGGGTTACACCCAAGTCTTTGAGGTAGTCTAGTTTTTCGATAAAGGCTTCAAAAGTACCAAATGGTTTAGTCAAATCTTTTGCGATAGCAGGATCTGAGGTAAAGTCACGAACGTGAGCCTCGTAGATGACAGCATCTTCACGAGATTTGAAGTTATGAATCTTACCATAAGTCAGGTCTTGAGGTCCAAGTTTTGCTGGATCCACAAAAGCAGCTTTAGCAACCTTATGGGCAGCGTCTGTTTTGGCTAGATCGCTGTTCCAAGCTGCTAGAGATTTGGCGTAAGGATCAAGTACGAGGACAGTCTTGCCTTGGCGCTCGATTTGATAGTGGTAGTAGTAGCCAGTATAGTTGCTGATGCCAAGACCAGAGTTTTCATTCAGAGTTTGTTTCCAAGTTCCTTTTTCTCCTTTTTCAAGAGCGACGGTTCCGACCACTTTTTCAGGATCTTTCTTATCGTAGACGACAACTGAAACCTTATCGGCACTTGG
This sequence comes from Streptococcus mitis, assembly GCF_009496285.1. GTDB lineage: Bacteria > Bacillota > Bacilli > Lactobacillales > Streptococcaceae > Streptococcus > Streptococcus mitis_BP. The sequence goes on along the minus strand of NZ_WIJK01000039.1, from coordinate 4,393 downwards.
AGACCAAAGAGTCAGATCAACACGTTTACCATCTTCTTTAAGATTTGCACCGAGTGGACCATCGTAACTGTAAGTCTCATCTTTGAGACGCCAGCTTGAACGAGTTGTAAAACGGTCTGAATCGTAGGCAACGGTGTAAGGGTTTTGAGTGTCAGAGAAATCACCGATGTAAGTTACTTTCTTACCTGCTTCATCGATTGTAACATCGGAGATAGCCACTTTATTCCCTTGGTGGTCAGTGATGTTGGAATGTTTAAGGATGTCTTCTTTTTTAGCCCCAACCAAGGTAGAAAAACTACTTTCAATACGGGACTTAGCCACATGTTGGGCACCAGTCATACGGATGTCATGCACATAGTAAGGGTTGGTGTAGATTGTTTCGTCATCATCCTTAAGGAAGATTTGACTGTGGTTTTTCAGGTCAGTAAATTTATAATCTTCTTTTCTGATTTTCACATCATCGCCTTTCTTGCTCTCATCTAATAGTAAAAATCCAAATTCTCTGGCAGCTTCATTGAGCGGAATGTCGATGTAGCGTCCGTGTTTTCCACTTGCAGTAAAGTCTGTACCGTCAGGCCATTCACCATTGCTTGGAGTCTTCACATCTCCCCAGTACCAGAGAGATTTCTTGTCATAGTTGCCATCGGTGCGGAAATAGTTGACGCGGATCGTTCCCGCTGGCTGAGGTTGGTAGTTGTGGACTTTGTAGTCCTCATCTAGCCAAGCTTCATTCATCTTTGGAGAGAGACGCTCTACTGAACGATCTCCAGTAAGGTTGTCCCCTTTGGTGTTGTTAATGAGGAAGCTGACTTTCTTGGCTTGTTCATTTTTTAGTTTGACATCTAGGTAGTAGCCGTAGTCGTCTTTCTTGGCATCCTTGAAGGACTGGGCGCCATTTGGCCAGTTCTCAGATGGTTTTTCAACATCATCCCAAGTCCAAAGACCTTGCGAATCTTGGTTTTCTTGAGGAAGTTTTTTGACGTGGATACGGAAGTAGTTGTCTGCGATTGGGGTTTCAGATACAGTGTCTGCTAGCGAAGCTTTCTCAGTGGCTAGACTTGATACTTCTGTTTTCTCGTCTTTGTTGTTTGGAAGGTTTGGAGTAGCTTCAGTTGTAGCTGTTTCAGAAATTGCTACTGGTTCAGATGTTTTAGAATCTAGGGAAGCGTTTGCATCTTTTGGAGCCAAAATAGGCGTTTTTTCCTCAGCTTGGCTGGTTTCTGTAGTAGCTGGGCCTGCACTAATAGCGCTTACATTTTCTTGTGTGCCAAGACTAGTTTCAGCTGCAGATACAGAAGGTGCTGTTAAGGCAAGGAGGATAAAGCTTGCTCCAATAAGGACAGAGCCAGTTCCGTTTTTCAGAGAACGGATGCTGTAAATCATTTTTTTATCTGGTTGAGATGACGTGTTTTTCATAGACACTCTCCTATTGTTTATTTTTATCCTAGTATATCATGGAGTAAGAGTTTATGCAATCGTTTTCTTTTGTTTTGTAGATGAGAAATCAGACTAGGTGAAAAATCAACCTCCATTAAAATCAAAACCCCTTTTTGTTGATAGTCTACTGAAGAAATATCCTAGCCTGAGTAAAAACATTGAAATTGACCAGCTAATCAGTAGATCTTGCTATATTCTAGCAAAGCAAGGAAAAGTCTTTTGTTAGACTGAAATAGATAGGTTATAGTTAAATAAAATCTGAATAAATTTACTAGAGAAGTTAAGTCAATTTCTAGCAATTTTTTAGAATTCACAATGCAGAGTAGATTGAATCTAGAATAGTACATAACGGCTGCTAAAAATATTTCTAGAAATAAGTTTGATTTTCCTAATCTATTTGTTTATATCTTATTTGAATCTACTATAGTGTTTTCTATTCAATCTGCTACACAACAAAATTATAGTAGATTGAATCTAGAATAGTACATAACGGCTGCTAAAAATATTTCTAGAAATAAGTTTGATTTTCCTAATCTATTTGTTCATATCTTATTTGAATCTACTATAGTGTTTTCTATTTAATCTGCTACACAACAAAATTATAGCGTATTGAATCTAGAACAGCACACTATGACTGCTAAAAATATTTCTAGAAATAAGTTTGACTTTCCTAATCTATTTGTTCATATCTTATTTGAATCTACTATGTTGTAAATGAGCAGAAATTTATCAATAAGTGCGAATCCATTGTTGAAAGTAATACTCAATGAAAATCAAAGAGCAAACTAGGAAATTAGCCGCAGGTTGCTCAAAACACTGTTTTGAGGTTGTGGATAAAACTGACAAAGTCAGCTCAAAGCACTGCTTTGAGGTTGCAGATGGACGTTGACGCGGTTTGAAGAAGTATAAAAACGCATAATATCAAGTTTTTAAGATAACTGACATTATGCGTTTGTATATGTTTTAGTCTGCTTACTTGGTTATAAAACAGAGGCTTTTTTAAAGTTTACTAATGGAAAGAGTATTGAGTTCATTGACGACTTGTAGATTAGCCATGCGACCGACGTTCATGAGTTTCGGATGAACCAATCCTTCAATATCAAAGTTGGTAATGATGGCATCGTAACCCGCTTCCATGATTTCATCGACATTGAGTGTCGCTTTATCCCATGTTTCAAAGTGGATGTTTCTAGAGGTGTAAAATTGATAGAGTGAAATCAAAGCCTGAGGATGGGCAAAGTCAAACTCACTCAAAACAAGAACACGAACCTTGGTTTGGTGCTTTAGGAGTTGTTCCATTAGATCAGTTGCGTGGGTTAAAAGAGTATAGACTAGATGGATTACAGCGTGAAGTTGCTCCTTTTGTCCCAAGCTAGACTTATAGCGCATCATTTCAAAACTAGCTGCTTCGTAAAAATCTGGGAAGAACTTTTTAATCTTATTCAGTGCATAAGATTTGTTATGAGAAATGATAGATTCTGAGTTGATTTCTTGACGTTCTAGAAATGCAGTGTTATGCAAGTGCCAAATCAATTGATCGGTATTTGAAAAGTGGACATCAAACTGTCGGGTAAGATTGTCGAGGACATCTCGAGCTGAGTGATAGGAGTTATCGACTTTCTCATTGTCTTCTCGCGCCTCTAGGAAATCCTCGACCGTGAAGAAGATCCCCTCTTGAGTATAGGAGCTGAAAATTTGGTCAATAGTTGAAAAGTCGAGCGTGATTCCAAGACGCTCACCAAGAGATTGCAATTCCTGCTGGAAGTTTGAAAGTTGACTAAAAATAGAGCGAAGAGAGTCAAACTCGATTTCCCCTTTAGGTCTCGGTAAAATCTTTGCTCGATGGAGATTGACTGCAATTTGTATCTTCAGCTGAAACATATTTTGGTAGGTGATGGGATAGCCTGTTACCTTGGCAAGAAAAGTCACAAGTTCCTCTACATCTTCAGAAGACAGATCAAATGGCCATTTGAAGAAACCATAGGCTTCATGGAAATACTGGGCAAAAAAGAAGCGAATGTCTCTTTCGTCTCCAATAATTGAAATAGGCGTCACCTTGAGCTTGAATTTATATTTTGACTGCAGAATATTATTGATTTCAGCAACCTTCTTACGAAGTGAGGGAAGAGAAATGTCAAGCGTTTGAACTAGGTGCTCGAAAGTAAATGGTTCTTCTAATAGGAAGAAAGCTCTGAGTACCTGAAAATTAACAGACTCTTGCAAAACGTGTCTATAAATTCGCTCAATACCAAAATTATGTTCGTTCGTCAGTCTGATACCAGCGGTTGATGATAGAATATCAAAACAAGAAAGTTGCTCGCGCATTTCTTTAATATCGCTTTTGATGATGCGTCCATTCAAATCTAGAATATCAGCCAAGGTGTCGATATGAATCCATTCTTGGTTCTCAAATAAGTATTCTAGAATTTTTAATTGTCTCTGTTCTTTGTGAGATAATAGTTCTCTCATGGGAAATACTCCTTGGAAATATAAAGTCTTATAAACAAAAAAAGATAAAAACAATTATCAGGGCTTTTCTCTATTATAGCATGTTTTCGAAAAAAACTTTTAAAAATCGTTTATAAATTATCAAATTTTATAATAATTTTACTAAAAAAAGAGTAAATTTGGAAATGATTTGTACCGAGGATTTTTTTTTTTTCTAAACAAACAAAGTGATTGACTATTTTGCCTCTATATTTTATAATGGTAACGTATGTAAAACACATGCGACTCTAATACAAAATAAATAGGAGATAAGAATGTATTTTAATCGTAAAAATGCAGAGCAGAAGAACTGGCGTATGATTAAAAAAGGAAAACATTTCCTTTCAGAACGAAGACAAACGTCATTTTTGGTGTTTGTCTTTTTCTGTTTTCAAAAATATTTTGTCTCATCATCTGATATTCCATTCAAAAATCGAATTTAGAACAAAATAAAAAGGGATATTCTCTA
>NZ_WIJK01000038.1 GCF_009496285.1 Streptococcus mitis | reverse complement strand
AACCCGTGTTACCGCCGTGAAAAGGCGGTGTCTTAACCCCTTGACCAACGGACCGGAGTTGTTATTTTCAACTCTTACTATTATACCGACTTTTCTTACTTTGTCAACACCTTTTTTTAATTTTTTTTAGAAGTCTTGTAATGTTTCCTTCAGCTCTCTGAGAAGGGCTTTGCGACCTTTAAATCGTTCGTCTGCCCAGAGGCGTTCATAGGCTTCTTGCTTATCTTCTGGTAACTTTCTTCTATAAGTATTCAACAATTCATGGAGGGCGTAGTAATCATCCAACCACAATCCTCCTTCTGGTAGGCGATGACTAATCTCCCCTACTTCTTCATAGGCCATCCGGTCTAGGCGACGCTTTTGACTCTCTTGTTTTCTGACACTATCAAGGATTCGATTCCGAAATTTTGTTTTGAAGTAAACGTAGAGTTTCTTTTCTTCTTCCACTAGTTCTGGATGGTGTTCTAGAAGTTCATGGAGACAAATCATGCCTTCTTGGTCCCAGTCTTCTTTTTCCCATAGATGAAGATAATAATCTTTTCGGCATCTATGGACAATACCTTTTACCTTCTCATAATACTTTTCAAGCATTTGCTTTCCCCCTTTCTCTGCTTTTAGTTTAGCAGAGAAAGGGGGAAAGAGGGGCTTTGGTTTCTGTTTTGTGTTTTTTTGAGTCCAAGGTGTATCAGGAAGTATTGAGGAAGACAGATGAGAGATAAAAAGACAACCGTTGTCTCTACAGTTGTCTTTGTTTGTGATTTTATATTGATAATATTTTTGATTAAAGTTCTGCAATCTGGTTAAGATTTACTTCTGCAACTGTATCATTACCAAACATTGAGATAATCATCTTAACTTTATTGTTATCAATTTCTGTGATCTTACCTGTGTAATCTGCGAAAGCTCCGTCAATAATACGAACAGTTTGACCAACTTCGACATCAATATCAAATTCTTGGACAGTTTGACCCATAGAAACTAAAATATCGCGAATTTCTTGTTCCAAAAGTGGAGTTGGTTTTGATCTATTTCCGTGTGAACCTACGAATCCTGTTACGTTTGGTGTGTTACGCACAACAAACCATGCTTCGTCGGTCATAACCATTTCTACAAGAACATACCCTGGAAAGCGATTTTCTTCGATTTCTTTTTTCTTTCCATTTTTTTCTACTTGCACTGTTTGTGTAGGAATTTCAACACGTAGAATATTTTCTAGCATATTGTATGTTTGTGCACGTTGCAATAGATTTTCTTTTACTTTATTTTCGTAGCCAGAGTAAGTTTGTAGCACAAACCATCCTTTATCAAAACTATCCATGTTTTTTCCTTTCCTAACTGAAGAATTTCAGCGACTAGATCTTTTCCTTAGCTTATTTTAAAAAATATTAATAAAACGAATCAATCCGCTAACAATCAATTGGTCAAAAATATAAATCATCACTACAAAGAAAGCAGTGTATTCCATGATAGATTTAAAATCTAACCAACTTTCCTTGCGAGTCGGCCAAGTTGTTTCTTTAAGAAGTTTAAAAATGTCCTTAATAAAACGCATCGTTTTCTCCTATCTCGTTTCTCGGTGTGTGGTGTACTTGCCACAGTGTTTACAAAATTTATTTACTTCTAAGCGTGTTGGTTTTGGATTGCCACTAATCTTAATCGAATAGTTTCTAGAACCACAAACCGCACAGGCTAGACTTGCTTTTTTAAGTGCCATAACGCCTCCATCTTACCTATTATAACAATAAACCTCTGCTTTGACAAGTTAAATCGTTTTTGATTTTTTAAGGTAATTTTTCAAAGTAACTTCCACTTGTTTTACCAAGGGATTTATCCAAAATACTTTTAAACATATTTTTTCAAAAGAAAAGCGTCATAACAAGTCAGCGACTCTAACTCCTGATCCAAAAAATCAAACAAATCTAAAAAGATCTCCCTTGTTATCGGTAAACTTGCTTCAAATTCTTTCTTCTGTTATTGCTTGTACTCTGCCAGTAATTTCTTTTTCTTCTCTTTATCCATTTTCTACTCCGACTAACTTTATTCAACAAGGTTCAACAGTCCTTCACTCCTCTCATTATAGCACTAAATTCCTTTTATTGATGAGATTTTTGATAGCAAACAAAAAGAGTCAGCAAGCCAACTCTTTCGATCTCTATTCACTTTTTTCCATCAAGAAATCATAGATTTCCTGGACTGTTCCAAGCGCCATTATTTCTTGCTCTTTAACAGTTTGTTTCAGCTTTTGATAAATCTGACTCTCAGCTATATCACGCTTTTCAGCCTCTTTATTCACCCTCATGACTCCATTTTCAATGGTCACAAAGCCAAGCTCTTCAAATATCTGAATCATTTTGACTAATAGGATTTGCTCAATCTTGAGATAGGCCGCCAAATCCTTGAGTTTATAGCGAATGTCAAACTCCGGGAACTGATAGATGGTTTTATACAATTTTGCAAACTGCTCTCTCGTTCCATATCCCGTCAAGTAGTAAGCCTTAGCTATATCATTTTTAAAGTAAATAGCTGAAAACTCCTGTTCCTGACAGATTTTCTTAAGGAGGGATATATCCTCAGGGATATTCTTAACGACAATAGCTGAACAAGAGGTGACATCAGGTAACTCTTGCGTAAAGTCCAAAACGGCTACCCCTTCTGGCAACAGGGCATTCTTACCACGGATGTTAAAGAGCTGGACACCTTCTACACGGGCATCAACCATCATCAACTGCAAGGTTGTTTGTCCATTCCATTGGTTGACAGAGAGAGTCACCGCCAATTCCAATTGCTTGGTCTGTGAGAATTCAGTCGCCCATTTCCCTTGACCAAAAGCGACCACCTCAAAACTAGCCTCACCTTTGGAAATTTTCAGCTTGAGATGAGCATTACCAACCCCCATAACGCGAGCATTTTCAACTTGAAAATCTCGAATATAAAAGACAGGTTTTTGGTTATCCATCCCAAAAGGAGCTAGGCGTTCAAAACTTTTCACTGTCTCCAAACTCAAGATCTCTAAGTCCAGTTCTTCATCTAAAAATAGATTGTTTTTACCTTGGGCATCTGCACCTTTTTCTCGAATATAGGCTTCCAAAAGATCAGATAAGACTTCCAACTTATCCACTTCAAGGGTCATACCTGCAGCACCTGCGTGACCACCAAAGGCGATAAATAGTTCCCGATGCGGGTCCAAAGCTTCAAAGATATCGACTGCTTCAATGCTTCGCGCACTCCCCTTGGCTCGTCCATCTTCGATATTCAGTACAATGACTGTCTGACCTAGTTCTTCAAGCAAGCGCCCAGCTACAATTCCAAGAACCCCCGGATTCCAGCCTTCCTTAGCCAAAACTTGAACACTTTTATCAGGATCCACCATGCCCTTGGCTTCATCGTAAATCGACTGAACAATTTCCTTACGTTCTTCATTCTTTTGATGAATCAAAAGGGCGATTTCATGCACTTCCTCATCGTCAAATCCAGTTAACAAATCAATAGCTGGATTGGGATCATCCAAGCGCCCTAAGGCATTTAAACGAGGTGCCAACTGAAAACCGACCGTTTCTTCTGTCACATCACTACTCGAAATCCCAGCAATTTCAAACATTTCTTGTAGACCCATTCGTTGAGTGTTGCGCAAGACCTCAAGACCATACTGGACCATGATACGATTTTCGTCCGTCAAGCTGACCATATCGGCAATTGTACCGATGGCAACCAAGTCCAACAACTCAACCTGCACTTCTTCTAAAAGGGCACAAGCCAACTTAAATGCGACACCACAACCCGCCAAATGCTTGAAAGGATAGTCCGCCCCTGGATGTTCAGGATGGATAATAGCATAGGCATCTGGTAAAACCTCAGGCATAGAATGGTGGTCAGTCACAATGACATCCACTCCCATAGACTGAGCCAAATCAATGGCCTCATGCCCCGCCACACCATTGTCCACCGTCACAATCAAAGACACACCCTGCTGTTCGATAAAATATTTGTAGACACTGGCATTTGGACCATAACCATCCGTAAAGCGATTGGGAAGATAAACCAGGCACTCAGCGCCTAACTGTTCTAAACTTTCCTTGACAATGGAAGCCGAAGTCATCCCATCCGCATCGTAGTCCCCGTAAATGAGAATCAGTTCCCCTTGCTCAATAGCATGGCGAATCCGCTCCACTGCCTTTTCCATATCATTTAAAAGGTAGGGATCATGCAAATCCTCCAAAGAAGGTTCTAAAAATTTTTTCAGACTAGTTTCATCCTTGATGCCTCGTTCAAATAACAAACGAGCTACTTCAGGTCCCAAACCAGCTTTCTTAGCTATCTTTGTAAAATCCGCATCCTCAACTTGCGGAGCAAATTGCCAATTATAAGTAGGAATTATCAAAAAAATCATCCACTCTTTCTTACGATTCTATTGTTTTATTATAACATGATTTCCAGTTTTTCTCTATCTGCTTTGCTTTTATCAAAATTTTACTAATTTTTTTGTAATATCATTTGACAGGAAAACGCTTTTGTTGTAGAATCGATGTTACAAAATCTAACACAAAGGAGAAGAATTATGACTTTAGTAGAATTTAAAGCTGTTGAAAAGTATTACGGAGACTACCACGCACTCCAGAATATCAACCTTCGTTTTGAAAAAGGCCAAGTTGTTGTTTTACTTGGACCATCTGGTTCTGGAAAGTCAACCCTTATCCGTACTATCAATGGTCTAGAGGCAATTGATAGTGGAAGTCTCCTGGTAAACGGACACCAAGTAGCAGGTGCTAGCCAAAAAGATTTAGTCCCTCTCCGCAAGGAAGTAGGGATGGTTTTCCAACATTTTAATCTTTATCCACATAAGACCGTGTTAGAAAATGTAACTCTTGCGCCGATTAAAGTACTAGACAAAGATCCAAAAGAGGCTCAAAAAACTGCGCAAAAATATTTAGAATTTGTAAATATGTGGGATAAGAAAGACGCCTATCCAGCTACCCTTTCAGGTGGACAAAAGCAACGAGTAGCTATCGCTAGAGGCCTAGCTATGAAACCTGAACTCCTACTCTTTGATGAACCAACCTCAGCTCTCGACCCCGAAACAATCGGTGATGTCCTTGCTGTTATGCAAAAATTAGCCCACGACGGCATGAATATGATCATCGTCACACATGAAATGGGCTTCGCTCGCAAGGTAGCTGATCGCATCATCTTTATGGCAGATGGGCAAGTCTTGGTCGATACAACAGATGTGGATGCATTTTTTGACCACCCAAGTGAACCGCGCGCCCAACAATTTCTCAGCAAGATTATTAACCACGAAAGTGACAAGGTCAAATAAGGAGAAGCCTATGAAAAAGAATTTCTTTCTTGCAATAGTAGTTACCAGCCTCTTAAGTATTGGATTTGTGACATCAGCTCAAGCAGATACCAGTATCGCAGATATTCAAAAAAAGGGAGAAATCGTTGTCGGCGTCAAACAAGACGTCCCGAATTTCGGCTATAAAAATCCGAAAACAGGAGAATTCTCAGGTATTGAAACAGATTTAGCTAAACTGATTGCAGACCAACTCAAGGTCAAGGTCCGCTATGTTCCAGTTACTGCTCAAACTCGTGGTCCTCTATTAGACAACGAACAAGTGGATATGGACATCGCCACCTTCACAATCACAGATGAGCGGAAAAAGCTCTACAACTTCACCAGCCCTTACTATACAGACGCCTGTGGATTTTTGGTAAATAAATCAGGTAAGATTAAAGATATTGAGGATTTGAACGGAAAAACCATTGGAGTCGCACAAGGATCCATCACCCAAAAACTGATTAGCGACTTGGGTAAGAAAAAAGGCCTTGCCTTTAAATTTGTCGAACTCGGATCTTATCCTGAATTAATCACCTCCCTCCACGCCCATCGGATTGATGCCTTCTCGGTAGACCGTTCTATCCTTTCCGGCTATACCAGCAAAAGAACAGAACTACTTGACGATAGCTTCAAACCTTCTGACTATGGTATTGTAACCCAAAAATCGAACACGCAACTGAATGACTATCTAGATCAATTGGTTGTCAAATGGAGTCAGGATGGGACCTTGCAGGACTTATACGATCGCTACAATCTCAAACCTTCCAAACACTCAGCAGAATAAGGAGGTAGCTACATGATAGATTCATCATCTTGGACAGCTTATTTTCAACATTTTGGTCAATTTTTTAACGGATTTCTCTTTACTATAGCTATCGCTCTAGGTTCTTTTGCCTTAGCCATGCTATTGGGCATCCTATTCGGTACCTTACCCACTAGCAAACATGGTAGTTTACGGATCTTGTCCCGTATCTTTGTCGAATTTTATCAAAATACCCCTCTCCTAGTTCAGTTCGTTATTGTATTTTACGGCTTGCCTCTGATTAGTAACCATACTATCATGATTCCCATCTACTGGACTGCCGTTCTTTGTGTCGGACTCTACCACGGCGCATATATCGCTGAGGTCATTCGGTCAGGAATTCAATCTATCCCTAAAGGCCAACTCGAAGCCGCTCTTTCTCAAGGATTCACCTATGCAAATGCAATGCACTTGATTATCCTACCGCAGGCTTTTCGCATCATTCTCCCTCCCTTGACCAACCAAGTCGTCAACCTGATTAAAAATACTTCGACAGTAGCTATCATTTCTGGAGTTGACCTCATGTTTGTCACCAAATCTTGGTCCGCACTCAACGGCAACTACATCCCAGCCTTTTTAGGTGCCGCCTTCTTCTACTTTGCCCTCTGCTTCCCTGTTGCTCAATTTGGACGAAAAATGGAGCAAGCTAACAAAAAAGCTTATTCACTTTAGGAGGTTTTTATGGAAAGTATTCTTGAAGTTCTCAGTCTAGACAACCTCATCTTTATTTTAAAAGGTTTTGGTCTAACCCTCTATATCTCTTTGATTGCTATCACGCTTTCAACAGCATTTGGAACCATACTTGCTATCATGCGTAACGGAAAAAACACCCTATTACGAATCCTTGCTAGTGTCTACATTGAATTTGTACGAAATGTTCCTAATCTACTCTGGATTTTCACTATTTTTTTAGTCTTTAAAATGAAATCTACCCCAGCCGGAATCACCGCCTTTACCCTCTTTACATCAGCAGCCCTTGCTGAAATTATCCGAGGTGGTCTTAACGCAGTGGATCAAGGACAATACGAGGCTGGAATGGCACAAGGTTTTTCCTATCGCCAAATCCTCTATCATATCATCCTACCGCAAGCCATCCGCAAGATGCTCCCTGCCATCATCTCTCAATTTGTAACAGTTATTAAGGATACAAGTCTTCTATACTCTGTAATCGCCCTCCAAGAGCTTTTTGGTGCCAGTCAAATCCTCATGGGCCGATATTTTGAACCGGAACAGGTTTTCAGCTTATATATCCTGATCGCCCTAATCTACTTCAGCTTCAATCTAGCTATTTCAAGCCTTTCACGGACTCTAGCCAAACGTTGGCAACAAGCTACAGAATAACAAGAGGTTGGGACAAAAAATCCCGGCCTCACTTTTTATTAACAATCAAACTTTGACACGGTAGCTGATTGAACTTTTTGTTCGTCTTTTAGACTCCAAAAAGCTCCTAATCATCCTCGCGAGGCTGGGACTACGAAATCGAGACTTTGTCTATCGATTTCTGTCCCACCGCCTTTGAAAGAAATCTTGTTGCTTATTTCTTTACTAGAAAATAAGCAGGGAATGTTAAACTGCCAAACTTTATGCTAGACTAGAAATATGGAACATCATTTTAATCATCGAGCAGAATCATTTGATTCTCCCAAAAATCAATTTCTGGCCGATCTTGTTTGCCAGCATCTAATAAAACAAGTGCCTGATTTGTCAAACAAATCAATCCTAGACTTTGGAGGTGGAACTGGCCTTATCGCACTTCCTCTTGCCAAACAAGCTAAATCAGTGACCTTGGTTGATATTGCAGACAAGATGCTGGCGCAAGCTCGTCTCAAGATTGAAAGTCAAAAGCTTGCAAACCTATCCTTGATTCAACAGGATTTATTACTTGAACCACTTGAAGAAGAGTTCGATCTTATCATCGTCAGTCGAGTTCTTCATCATATGCCTAATCTCGAGGACAGTCTGGCTATGTTCAAGGAACATTTGACTCATGGCGGACAACTCTTTATCGCTGATTTTACTGTACCAGATGGAGAGAGACACGGTTTTATCATTTCTGAACTCGAAGAAATCCTCAGCCAACAAGGTTTCTCGGAAATAACAAGTCAAATACTCTACAGCTCAGACTATCTCTTTCTCCATAAACCTTCCCAATTATTTCTTACAAGCAGCAAGAATATTTAGCCCTTAGAGTATCAGATAAGCCCTAAAAACAAAGCAAATGCTAATCTTTACTCAGATTTTGCATTTTCCCAATAGATAAGGTATAATAGTTATATTGTCTTTTGGGGTCGTTACGGATTCGACAGGCATTATGAGGCATATTTTGCGACTCGTGTGGCGACGTAAACGCTCAGTTAAATATAACTGCAAAAAATAACACTTCTTACGCTCTAGCTGCCTAAAAACCAGCAGGCGTGACCCGATTCGGATTGCTCGTGTCTGATGACAGGTCTTATTATTAGCGAGATACGATCAGGCTTTGTCTAGCAGTTTGATAAGAGATTTATAGACTCGCAGTTCCTAGGCTTGAGTTATGTGTCGAGGGACTGTTAAAATAATACATAACCTATGGTCGTAGACAAATATGTTAGCAGGTGTTTGGACGTGGGTTCGACTCCCACCGGCTCCATTATATTAAAAAAACGTTGATGATCTCAACGTCAGAACGAAGACAAAGTCCTTGGAAGTCAAGTTTCCAAGGGCTTTTCTTTGTGTAAAGTCGTATAATAGATGCAAGAAGAGTTGTGAGGTGTTCCTATGTTTCAAACGTTGATGATATCAACGTTTTTTCTGTCATCATACAAGTTTACAATGTTACATCAAGACACTTGAAAGATGGCAACATTAACTTTTCTTCTATGGGAAAAATAGCATATATAGTAGATTGAATCTAGAACAGTACACTACAACTGCTAAAAATTTTTCTAGAAATTAGTTTGACTTTTCTAATCTCTCTGTTCATATCTTATTTCAACCCACTATACATTGAACAGCTATTCAATTGAATTTTTAGCATTTCAAAGATCTGTAAGACTGACATTTCACCATTCTCCTAATCTTTATCTATCAAAAAAACCGTAAGAATTTCTTCTTACGGTTTTTATAGCAAATTCATAGAATTGAGATTCTCAGTTTTGCTTTATTTGAGTAATTTCTTACTCTTCTTCCTCACGTTTTTTAGCGAAGAGGAGTCCGCCTGTCGCTGCTGCAAGAAGTGCCAAAGCAAGTGAAGCGCTAGATTGTTCTGTACCAGTATTTGGCAATTCTTTCGCTCCCGCTTTCTTAGCTGGTGCTTGAGCAGGTGAATCTTGGTTAGTAGCTGGATTAACTGCTACTGAACCATCTGATTTCTTGACTGTCTTATCTGCTGGAATAACAGATGTAGTACCATCTTCAAAGGTTACAACTACTGATCCGTCTTTGTTTACCTTGATATCTTTCGCAGTTGGGTTAGCTTTCTTAACTTCGTCGGCTACTTTAGCTTTTTCGGCGTCAGTCAAGTTGCTTGGATCTGTAACTGGAGTTACTGATGGATCCGTTACTTTGTTCTTGTCTGCATCTGTAGCTGGTGCACTTGGATCTTTTACAGTTACTTTAACTGGTACTTCATCCTTAGAACCATCTGGGTAAGTCACAACGACTGTAGTTCCTTTATCACCTGGTGTAGTTGT
>NZ_WIJK01000037.1 GCF_009496285.1 Streptococcus mitis | reverse complement strand
TAAAGTACCAGCTCTTACTCCAGTAGTAGATCCTAACAACTTGACAGATGCAGAAAAAGCTAAAGTAGCTGAAGAAGTTAAGAAAGCTAACCCAACTGCGACAGATGTTAAAGTTAACAATGACGGATCAGTATCTGTAACTTACCCAGATGGATCAGTAGCGACATTAACACCAGCGAAGACAGTTAAAGAGTCTGAAGCAAATGGAGCTAAAGTGCCAGCTCTTACTCCGGTAGTAGATCCTAACAACTTGACAGACGCAGAAAAAGCTAAAGTAGCTGAAGAAGTTAAGAAAGCTAACCCAACTGCGACAGATGTTAAGGTTAACAATGACGGATCAGTATCTGTAACCTTTGCGGACGGATCAGTAGCAACAATTGCAGCTAATAAAGTTGTTAAAGAAGCTACTAAAGAGTCATCTGCTCAAGCACCATCTAAGAAAGCAGGAGCGAAAGAATTGCCAAACACTGGTACTAAACAATCTAACGCTTCACTTGGACTAGCACTTCTTGCAGCAGTGACAGGAGGACTCCTTATCTCTAAAAAACGTAAGGAAGAAGAGTAAACCATTACTCGGATAAAGCAAATCTTAGAATCTTGATTCTATGAGATTGCTAGAAAAGAAGCTGGGTAAAAACTCACTTCTAAATATCAAAAAAACGAGCATTTCCATAGTTGGAGATGCTCGTTGTTTCTTATTATTTTCATAAAAACTCTTGTGTATGAAATTGAAAATAATAGGAAGTTGAGAATGCTTGATAAACAGTATCCACTGATAAGAATCTTGTTAACGGTATGTAGCGTAAAATAATTTCAAGAGGCAAACAAAATCCTTGTTTATTGGAGGGAAATTCGATAAAATAGAAAGGATTTAATATTTTATTATAAAGGAAAAAGTTAAGTGATGAAACATCAATTTTACGGAGAAAAGCGCCAGCGTTTTTCTTTTAGAAAGTTATCAGTAGGTCTGATATCAGCGACTATTGGAAGCTTCTTTTTGGGTTCTGTAGTTGGGACTAGTACACAGCCTGTTGAAGCAGCAGAGTTAGCAGCGAATCAAGCTGTTCAGATTCAGTATAAGTATGTTATAGAATCAGAATTGACAGATGCTGAAAATGCGATGGTTGTTAAGGAACTTCCAAAATTTGTAGAGGAAAGTACAGATGCATACTACTTGGTTTATCGTCCTAAAAAAGAAGGAAGATTGATAGGAAACTTACCAAGTACTGGCTACTCCGGTATATGGGAAGCAATCTTTGCAACAGCTGGTATTGTTCTTGCGGTCTTGGTAATTTCTAAGGGGAAAAACGGGAAAAGATATCTATCTTCGATTTTATTGGTGACTGGACTAGGATCCATTCTTCTTTCTCCTTCAATACTTGCAGTTACAAATATTGAGCTAGCTGCTTATAATCAGCTTTTAAATTTGGGACTAGGAGAGCAACTACCTCAGCCCTTGAACATTGAAAATTTTGAATACATTGGTTATCTGAAGAGTCAGGCTATTTTGAAAAATTCTTTGGAGCAAGGTGAAGAATCTAAGCATAAAGCTAATCAGACTGTGAATCAATCAGTGGACGGATCTGAAAATGACAAAGCGGTGGCAGTATCAAAAGCAGATAGTTCAGACAAGTCGACAGATGAAAAACTGGAGCTTGTCAATGGAGCAAACCGAGTGCCATCGGGAAGCTCAATTTCTGATCGCTCTGAGTTACAATTATCTAGTCAAGATGAAAGTCAAACGCAAGTGCTTCCTTATCAAACAGAATATCGCTATTCGGATAATCTTGTTAAGGGGCAAACAAAGACCATTCAGGTGGGTGTATCTGGGGAACGTACAGTGATTACTCGTCGCTACAGTGCTAATCAGAAGGTGATAAAATCTGAGTTGGTGTTTGATCAAGTGACAGTCCAACCTATTTCAGAGATTATTTTGGTGGGCACGGCAGAAAGTAATCAATTGCTTAAAGAATCTCCTGTTCACGACTTGCCAGAGTACCCAGCTCCTGTGGGTACAGCTGGCACAGACCCAGCTCCCGTTCATGAAGTTCCAGAATATACAGATTCAGTAGGGACGGTAGGTATAGAACCCGCCCTCGTTCACGAAGTCCCAGCCTACACAGAATCAGTAGGGACGGTAGGTACAGAACCTGTTCCGGTACATGACGTTCCCGAGTACACAGATTCAGTAGGTACATCTGGTGACGAACCAGCCCCTGTTCACGACGTTCCAGAATATACAGAATCAGTCGGCACAGCAGGCGACGCCCCAGCCCCCGTACATGACTTGCCGGAGTATACAGATCCAGTCGGCACATCTGGTGTAGAGCCTACCCCAGTTCATGAGGTTCCCGAGTACACAGAATTAGTCGGCACAGCAGGTGCAGATCCAGCCCCAGTTTACGAAATTCCCGAGTATACAGAATCAGTAGGAACATCTGGTGTAGAGCCTACCCCAGTTCATGAGGTTCCCGAGTACACAGAATCAGTCGGCACAACTGGCGAAGAACCAGCCCTAGTTCACGACGTTCCCGAGTATACAGAATTAATCGGTACATCTGGTTACGAACCCGCTCCAGTTCACGAAGTCCCTGAATATATAGAATCAGTCGGCACAGTAGGTGCAGATCCCGCCCTGGTTTATGAGGTTCCCGAGTACCCAGATCCAGTCGGCACAGCAGGTGCAGAGCCTACCCCAGTTCATGAATTACCAGAGTATACAGATCAAGTAAATACGGTAGGTTCAGAGCCCGTTCCGGTACATGAAGTTCCAGAGTACATAGATCCAGTAAGTACGGTAGGTTCAGAGTCCGCTCCGGTACATGAAGTCCTAGAGTATACAGATCCAGTCGGCACAGCAGATACAGAATCCGCTCCCGTTCACGAATTGCCGGAGTATACATCCCCTGTCGGCACAGCAGGCGACAATCCCGCCCCGGTTTATGACTTACCAGAGTATACAGAACCAGTCGGCACAACTGGCGAAGAACCCGCCCTAGTTCACGATGTTCCCGAGTATACAGAAACAGTCGGCACATCTGGTGACGCACCCGCCCCAGTTCATGAATTACCAGAGTATACAGAAACAGTCGGCACAGCAGGCGACGCCCCAGCTCCGGTTCATGAGGTTCCCGAGTATACAGATCCAGTCGGCACGGCAGGTACAGAACCCGCCCCCGTTTATGACTTGCCAGAGTACACAGAACCTGTTGGTACAGCAGGCGACGAACCCGCTCCCGTTCATGAAGTTCCAGAGTACGCAGAACCAGTAGGCGCAGCAGGTGCAGAACCCGCTCCGGTTCACGAATTGCCAGAGTATACAGATTCGTTGGGCACAGCCGGTGAAGCTCCAGCTCCAGTTCATGATATTCCAGAATATACAGATCCTGTAGGCACAGCTGGTGAAGACTCAGCTCTGGTTCACGAACTGCCAGAGTACACAGATTCAGTCGGCACAGCAGGCGACGAACCCGCTCTGGTTCACGAATTGCCAGAGTATACAGATTCGTTGGGCACAGCTGGTGACGATCCATCCCCAGTTCACGAATTCCCAGAATATACAGATCCAGTCGGCACAGCTGGTACAGATCCATCCCCCGTTCATGAATTACCAGAGTACCCAGAATCAGTCGGCACAGTTGGTGACGAACCTGCCCCCGTTCATGAAGTCCCAGAATATACAGACCCAGTCGGCACAGCAGGTGCTGAACCAGCTCTAGTTCACGAAATCCCAGAATATACAGATTCAGTCGGCACAGCAGGCGACGATCCAGCCCTGGTTCATGAATTACCAGAGTATACAGAACCAGTCGGCACAGTTGGTGACGCACCCGCTCCAGTTTACGAAATTCCCGAGTATACAGAACCAGTCGGCACATCTGGTGTAGAGCCTACACCAGTTCATGAGGTTCCCGAGTACACAGACCCAGTCGGCACAGCAGGTGACGAACCTGCTCCGGTTCATGACTTGCCAGAGTATACAGACCCAGTCGGCACAGCAGGTGACGAACCCGCTCCAGTTCACGACGTTCCAGGTTACACAGATTCAGTAGGCACAGCAGGCGACGATCCAGCCCCTGTTCATGAATTACCAGAGTATACAGAATCAGTAGGCACAGCAGGCGACGGTCCAGCCTCAGTTTATGAATTACCAGAGTATACAGACCCAGTCGGCACAGCTGGCACAGAGCCTACACCAAGTTTTGACCTTCCTGAGTTAGAGCTTAGCTATGTAGATGAAACGAGAGTTGAAAAAGTAGCCTTTAAGATTGAGGAGCAGTATACTGATGAGTTGGTCAAGGATTCACGTATTGTAAGTGTTCCTGGAGTGGAAGGTGAGCGTACAATCAAAACTAGGGTCTACTATTCAAATAATCAAGAATTGGATCGTCTAGAATTATCTAATGAAGAAACCTTGCCACCAGTGACTCAGATTGTTAAGATTGGAACAGCAAGTCCGTTTATGATTCCAAATGATGCTCCAAAGGTTGAAGCATTGGATGAATTTGATTTAATTCCTCTCTACAATCTATTGTCGGAAGCAGAGCAAGTTAAATCACAGGCACGTTATTTTAACGATATCTCAACTCGCCAAATTAGTTACGACTCGGCACTCCTTAAAGGTCAAGAATTATTGACGCAATCAGAAGCTAGCCAAGAGCAAGTCAACCAAGCAGTTGCAAGCATTGAGAATGCGAAAGAGCAATTACAGGGCCCAGATGTCACTAAGGTAGCTTTACAAACAGAATACCGAGAAAGTCAAGACATCCAGGATAGCTTCAAATACAAAAATGCTGACTCAGATAAAAAAACAAACTTTACAAGAGAATTTGCAAATGCAGAGACAGTTTTAGCAAATCGACTAGCTAGCCAAGTTCAAGTTGATCAAGCCTTGGCGAACTTGACAGCAGCCAGAACGGCTCTAAATGGAGTTGCAAAAGTTAGACCAAATCTAAGTATCCTCAGTCTTACAGAAAATCCAGAAGATCGTTCTGTTACGGTTCAGTACAACCTGACTGATGAAACTCAATCATTACGGACAGCTACAGCAGAATTATATGAAGGTGACCAGCTTGTACGCTCACTTCCGATTACGAATTTTGCAGGCAGTCTCAAGATTGGTGATTTGGATCATTATACAGATTATACTTTGAAGACAAAATTAACCTACGAATTAGATCAAGGTCAGGTTACAGACTTTGAAAAGGACAGTCGTCAATTTGAACTCGAGTATAAGAAAATTTCTATCCGAAATGTAGAATCCGTTGAATTCTACAGCAAGGAAAATGATCAGTATAAACGCTTGATTTCTATGAATGCAGTTCCAAGCGATTTGTCAAATTACTTTGTCAAAGTTAAGTCTGCCGAGTCGAAAGAAATGCTCCTGCCAGTTCAGAGTATTGCCGAAAGCACTAAAGATGGTAGGGAAGTTTATAAGGTTACTGTATCTCTGCCTGAGCTTGTCCAAGAAAGTGAAACGGGTTATAAACCAGGATATGACTTCTACATCAGCAAGTCTCATTCAAATCAGCAAGGTGTCTATACTAGTTTTGCAAGTCTGTTAGAAGCAATGAAGAGCAACATGGCAGGCAACTATGTACTAGGAGCTGATTTAGATGCTAGTGAAGTAAGCTTGGCACCAAGCGATTATGTTTATTTACGAAACAACTTTACAGGTAGCCTTACAGGTAGTCATAATGGTAAACAGTATGCTATTTACAACCTAGCCAAGCCTTTGTTTGAAAATCTCAAGAGTGGTGCAAGGATTACAAATATCGATTTGAAGGATGTCAATATTGTTGGGACTTATGATTCTGCAAGCTTGGCCCGTTCTGCGGAAAATGCTCACATTCAAGATGTCTCTGCTCAAGGGCGAGTTGCCGTGGTAGGGAATGCCAGTCAGGTTGCAGGGCTAGTGGTTGTTGCAACTAACACGCAAATTACAAATAGTTCCTTTACAGGTACTATACAGACTAACGATAAGCAAAGCAAGGCCTATAATGTTGGAGGTTTGGTCGCAAATCTGAAAGGAAATGCTTCCCTACTGACACAAAGTAGAGCAGATGTTACGATTTTAGCGAGTGCCAAGACTAATGAGCAACGCTTTGGAGGTTTAGTTGGGCGCTTGGAAGCCAATGCTCGTATTACTAATTCCTATGCATCAGGGAAAATTCAGAACTCAACCAAGAATGGCCAAATTGGTGGAGTAGTTGGTTCAAATTACTACAATGGTTTGATTGACAACGTCTTGAGTAATGTTAGTGGATCAAGAGTCTATAGTATTTCTGGCGATCAAGGTTATAAAAATAACCGTATCACAAATGCTTATGCAGTTGAAGGAATTGAAACTCTAGCAGAAGATCCATTTACTAGCTCTAAGCTTAGTCTTGAACAAGCCCAAGACAAGCTAGAAGAGTTTGGAATCACGACAAGCTTAGATGACACCAATCTGAACCTCTATGCAGTAGATTATAGTAAGGCGAAGAAAGTAGACAGTAACCGTGCTATAGCTTACGTAAACATGGAAAAACTTCTGCCATTCTATAACAAAGAAACAATCGTAGCTTATGCCAACAAACTAGCAGAGGATCATAAGCTCAACACCAGCTATTTACTCGATGTAGTTCCGATGAAAGATCAGCAGATCATCACAGACATTCACGGAAATAAGACAGGCATCAATCGTCTCATGCTTCATTACGAAGACAATACCATTCAGTATCTAGAAGTTACCTATAAGGGAGACTTTAAAAATAAGGCTATAGCAGAATATACCATCAAGGACTTGAATCTTCTCTATACTCCGGAAGCCTTCCTATCTGACTACAGCAAGATTCTCACCAAAGTTTTACCAGAGTTGAATAAGGTGGTTTTAGATTCAGCTGCTGTGAGAACGGTCTTAGGTATAAATGCAGAAACATCTCTGGATGATCTTTATTTGGATAAAGCCTTTGATCAAGTCAAGGCTAACTTATCTGTGGAGTTACGCAAGGTTCTGGCTATGGACAAGTCCATCAATACTGAGGGAACTGTAGTAGCTGATTATATCGCTAAGCAAATCACTGATAATAAAGAAGCCTTCTTAGTCGGTTTAACCTACCTAAATCGTTGGTATAACATCAATTATGACACCATCAATGTCAAAGATTTATCTGCCTATAAGTTTGATTTCTTTGGTAATAATGATGCGTCTACACTAGACACGATCATTGCCTTAGGTCGCTCTGGTTTTGAAAATCTCAAAGCAAAAAATACTTATCAAACTTATGATACTTCCTTGTCTGAGGCAACTGGTAAGCGAGGCTTGTTCAATTATCTAGAAAGTTATCGTAATCTCTTTTTGCCGTATAAGACCAATAATGAATGGCTCAAGGATAATACAAAAGCCTATATTATCGAGGCTAAGTCGGACATTGCAGAAGCTAAGGCTCTCCAAGACAATGCGAATGATAAGAGTAAGTACTCTGTCGGAGTTTATGATAAGATTACATCTGACAATTGGGAACATAAGGGTATGTTGCTACCACTTTTGACCATGACTGAAAAGGGTGTCTACATCATTTCCAATATGTCTACCATCTCTATGGGAGCCTATGATCGTTACCGAGATATTGTTGATGGGAAGGTCCGTACAGATGCTGAACTTGCTAGTTATGTTGAAGATCGAGTGAGAAAGTCAGCTGAATGGCAGAGAGACCATTACGATTTTTGGTACAAGATTTTAAGTGATGAAAGCAAGGATAAACTCTTCCGTTCGGTCTTAGTTTATGATGGTTTTGCTCTCAAAGATAAGAATGGTCAAAGATATTGGGCTCAACCAAATGACAAGCAATCCACTGCGATGCAGGAATTCTTTGGACCAGCTGGTAAGTGGTATCCAAGCAAGGGCTATAATGCTTACGCAACAGGAAGTGTGACCCATTTTGACAATGCTCGTCTGCTAGAAGATTACGGAAACTCTGTTTATACACACGAGATGACACACAACTCGGATGGGGCCATTTATTTTGAAGGCTTTGGTCGTCGTGAAGGTCTAGGAGCAGAACTTTATGCTCGTGGTCTTTTGCAATCTACACCAAGCCCAGATGAAGCGACAATCACCCTCAATACTCTATTCAAGGTTGATAAGGATTCGAAGACACGTCTCCATACTTATAACTTTAAAGAGCGCGTTCAGAATGCAGCAGATCTAAAAGACTACGTTCATGGTATGTTTGATATGATCTATACGCTGGATTACCTAGAAGCAAGCTCTATCCTGAAGCAGACAGATGAAGCTAAAATGAAGTGGTTTAGAAAAATGGAAAACTACTACATTACTGACAAGTATGGTAAACAAACCCATGCTGGTAACCAAACAAGGACCTTCACTGCTGAAGAGATTAAGAAACTAAAAACCTTTGAATCCTTGATTGATAATGATGTCATTACTCGACGAGAAAACAAGGATAGTGGCAAGTATGGACGAAATGGTTATCTCAGTCTCAGTCTGTTCTCTCCAATTTATTCAGCACTTAGCAATCCAACTGGTGCTCCAGGTGATGTTATGTTCCGTCGTACAGCCTATGAGTTGCTGGCAGCTAAGGGCTATCATGAAGGATTTGTTCCATATGTATCTGGTAAGTTGTCAGAAGAAGCTCTGAAAGAGGGCAGTACAACTTGGGATGGATGGCTCGGAAGAGATGTTGGTCTAGTGACAG
Organism: Streptococcus mitis; assembly: GCF_009496285.1. Classification (GTDB taxonomy): domain Bacteria; phylum Bacillota; class Bacilli; order Lactobacillales; family Streptococcaceae; genus Streptococcus; species Streptococcus mitis_BP. The sequence goes on along the minus strand of NZ_WIJK01000037.1, from coordinate 2,645 downwards.
ACCAGAAGGTTTTGGAAAATGTCTTCAAAGGTGAGTATGACTCTTGGGCAGCCTTTAAGAAGGCCATGTACCAAGAGCGGATTGACCAATTGACAAAATTGAAGCCGATCACCATTGAGTATGAACTCAGAAACCCAAATAGTACGAAGCAAGTAACTATTCGATCTTATAAAGATATGCAAAAGCTAATGGATGAGGCGACAGCAGAGGATGTTCGTAATATTGACAATGCTACAAGCCGCGTCGAAGCTAGCTGGGTTAACTTACTGAAGAAAAAGATTTATAATGCTTATCTTCGTACAACAGATGACTTCCGTCAGTCTATCTTTACCAAATAAGCTGCAAACTTACTTTTAATAAGTAGCATTATCCCTAGGTCTAAAAGGACTTAGGGATTTTTGTTCTGGAAATTCATATATAACAAATTGAGTTTAGAATAGTCCATCATAGTTTTTTTAAAGCATTGTTAGAAATTACTTTAAAATTACCTCATCAATTTGTCCATATTCTATTTCAATCTACTATAAAAAAGGAATTTATAGCAGATTGAATCTATAGTACATTACGACTGCTAAAAATATTTCTAGAAATTAGTTTGACTTTCCTAATCGAATTGTTCATACTTTATTTCAATTTACTATATGACTTAAGGAAAATAAAGTGCCACTGATGATATTGTGGTCTACTTGGAAAAGCTTTGAATTTAACCTAAAATATGGTAGAATAACAATTATTAAAATTTGAAGGAGATATTTATGAAGACAAAAACACTAGCGCAAATTGCTGGAATTATTGGGACTATCTCAGGCTCGCTCTTGGCAATTTTGCCAGTCGTAATATTAATGGTTGCATCTATTTTTGCGAATGAAGATTTTGCAGGAGTAGTTTTAGCGATTATCTTCATTGTTTTTACCTTAGTAAAAATCGCAACTCTCATTCTTGGAATTCTCTCTCTAATCTACTATAAGGATGATAAGCGCATGTCAATGGCGCCATCTGTTTTGTTAATCGTAGGTTCTGTAGTCGGATTGATTCCATTTTTAGGCTGGATTGGTGGTATCGTCATTGTCATCGGTAGCGCCCTATTCCTAACAAGTTTGAAACAATTTCAAGTTCAAGAATAGTTGTTTATTGAGAGAAGGGGAGGTCACCTCTTCTCTTTTTAGTCGATTTTGACTAGCTTTTTTGTGAAAAATTGTGTAAAATAGAATAGATAAACGAGGGAAACCTCGGAAAATAAAAGGAGTATCCATCAAATGGTAAAATTGGTTTTTGCTCGCCACGGTGAGTCTGAATGGAACAAAGCTAACCTTTTCACTGGTTGGGCTGATGTTGATTTGTCTGAAAAAGGAACACAACAAGCGATTGACGCTGGTAAATTGATCAAAGAAGCTGGTATCGAATTTGACCAAGCTTATACTTCAGTATTGAAACGTGCAATCAAAACAACTAACTTGGCTCTTGAAGCATCTGACCAATTGTGGGTTCCAGTTGAAAAATCATGGCGCTTGAACGAACGTCACTACGGTGGTTTGACTGGTAAAAACAAAGCTGAAGCAGCTGAACAATTTGGTGATGAGCAAGTTCACATCTGGCGTCGTTCATACGATGTATTGCCTCCTGCAATGCCTCATGATGACGAATACTCAGCACATACTGACCGTCGTTACGCTTCACTTGACGACTCAGTTATCCCAGATGCTGAAAACTTGAAAGTGACTTTGGAACGTGCCCTTCCATTCTGGGAAGACAAAATCGCTCCAGCACTTAAAGATGGTAAAAACGTATTCGTAGGAGCTCACGGTAACTCAATCCGTGCCCTTGTAAAACACATCAAACGCTTGTCAGACGACGAAATCATGGACGTGGAAATCCCTAACTTCCCACCATTGGTATTCGAATTCGACGAAAAATTGAACGTAGTTTCTGAATACTACCTTGGTAAATAAAAAATTGTAAGTCTAGGATTGATTTATATCGATCTCAAAAAGTTACACAAATAATTTAAGCAAAGGATTTAGTTCTGTATTGCACAGGACTGAGTCCTTTTCTACCATTTGTCAAGTATATCAAGGTATTTGATGAAAAATAGTTTGATTTCCATAGTCAAACTAAGGAAATTGTCTTTTTCTGAACTAAAGTTTAGTGAAAAAAGTGTACACTAAATCAACACCTTATCTGGTGATTTTTTTGATAAGGCGTTACAATAATATGGCATAAACAATTTTACCGATTTTGGGTAGAAGTATAATCATAAAGTTTGTTATGCGTTATGAGGTAATACATTGTTCTAATGAGACGATGTATAGAGGCAATCGTGTGTGGTTTAGTTGAAGTCACTTGCGATTGTCTTTTCCGTTTCTCATAGAAGTCTGCGATATGACAAGGATTGGTATGGCTAGCTGAAGCTATGTTATGAATGCACTTAAAAAGAATCTTTCTGGCATAGGGATTCCCACGTTTAGTGATATGTTCCTTAGCTAGAAAATTTCCAGATTCATAGTGTCTGAGGTCAATGCCGATAAAAGCATTGATTTGATTGGCAGAGTGAAATCGACGAATGTCACCAAGTTCGCCAATAATACTTGTCGCTGTGGTTTCAGCTATTCCAGGAATAGAGAGAAGAATCTCGTATTCTGGCAAAG
>NZ_WIJK01000036.1 GCF_009496285.1 Streptococcus mitis | reverse complement strand
CATATGAATCTTTCTAATGAGTTGTTTTGTCGCTTTTCATTATAGGTCATATGGGACTTTTTTTCTACAACAAAATAGGCTCCATAATATCTATAGGGGATTTAACCACTACAAATATTATAGAGCCAAATAGCCATGCTATGACCTACTCAACAAATCTATTTGTTAGAATGAAGTAGGTTGACAGGGAGCTGAGTAATCTCATACTCTTCGAAAATCAAATTCAAACCACGTCAGCTTCGCCTTGCCGTACTCAAGTACAGCCTGCGGCTCGCTTCCTAGTTTGCTCTTTGATTTTCATTGAGTATCACTCATGAAAATCAAATAAAAGATTAGGAATATAGCTACAAGCAATACTTGCTCAGGAAACATAGGAAGGGATAAAAGTGATTTTTAAAGTATAAAAAGAGGTCGGGATAAAAAACTCCGACCTTGATTTTTATGTTCATGAGCCTTTGACTCAATGGTGATTGGGATTGAATAGGAAAACAACTCTTAGTTTAAGAGGTGTTTTCAACCACTTTTGTCTTATCCTAAATAGCGTTGTAAAAATTCTCTTGTACGTTCCTCTTTAGGATTTGTAAATAAATCTTCAGGTTTGCCTTCTTCTGCAATCACACCTTTGTCCATAAAGATGACACGGTGTGATACGTCACGAGCAAATTCCATTTCGTGGGTTACAACGATCATTGTCAAGCCTTCTTGAGCTAGTTCTTGCATGATTTTTAGAACTTCACCGACCATTTCAGGATCAAGGGCTGAGGTTGGCTCATCAAAGAGAATGGCATCAGGGTTCATAGAAAGTGCGCGAGCAATGGCGACACGTTGCTTTTGACCACCTGAAAGTTGCTTAGGTTTAGCTTGCCAGTAGCGCTCTCCCATTCCAACTTTTTCAAGGTTTTCTTTAGCAATTTTCTCTGCTTCTGATCGTTCACGTTTGAGAACGGTTGTCTGTGCAACAATCGTATTTTCAAGAACATTGAGATTTTCAAAGAGGTTAAAGGATTGGAAAACCATACCTAGTTTTTCACGATAGTGAGTGAGATTATAGCCTTTCTCGAGGACATTTTCACCGTGATAAAGGATTTCACCTTCAGTTGGTGTTTCGAGAAGATTGATAGAACGTAGGAAGGTTGATTTACCGCTACCAGAACTACCGATGATAGAAATCACTTCACCTTTGTGAATAGTGAGAGAGATATCTTTTAGGACCTCGTTTTGCCCGTAGGATTTTTTGAGGTGTTTGATTTCAAGGATTGGTTGACTCATTATTTCAAATCCTCCGTTTGCATTTGGTTAGCACCTGTCGTGTAGGTATCCATATCCATACGTTTTTCGATGAAGCGGAGGATACGCGTTACTGTGAAGGTGAGGACAAAGTAGATAACTGCTATGATGGTAAAGGTTTGGAAGTACTGGTAGGTTTGTGTTGCTACTGTATTTCCTGAGAAGTAAAGTTCTACTACAGAGATAACGTTCAATACAGAAGTATCCTTGATGTTGATGACGAACTCATTACCAGTCGCTGGTAGAATATTTCTAACAACTTGAGGCAAAACGATCTTACGCATGGTCTGGTTATGAGTCATACCAAGTGCAGTTGCCGCTTCAAATTGTCCCTTATCAACAGACAAAATACCACCACGAACGATTTCGGTCATGTAGGCACCGGTATTGATAGAAACAATAAAGATAGCAGCTAGCGTACGGTCTAGGTTGATCCCGAAAGCTTGGGCAGTTCCATAGTAGATAACCATAGATTGTACAATCATAGGTGTTCCACGGAAAATTTCAATATAGATATTGAGAATCCAACCGATTAGTTTTTGGATTCCAAAGATAAATTGGTTTTCAGATAGAGGTGCAGTACGGAAAACACCGATAGCAAGACCGATAGCGAGACCAACGATGGTACCGATAATTGAAATGAGAAGGGTAATACCAGCACCACGCAAGAGTTGTTGCCAGTTTTCAGTTAGAATTTTAGCGACTTGGCCAAAGAAATTACTGTTGCTTTCTTCTGTAGTTGTAGATTCTGCTGGTTGCTCTTTGATCATACGATCCATGAGAGCAACTTGTTCATCTTTAGAAATGGTTTCAATACTGGCATTGATTTGGCTGATACGTTCGTCGTCTTTACGAAGACCGATAGCGATAGAGGTATCCTCTTCTCCAGTTTTAAAACCAGGTTCAGGCTGAATCATTTTGAACTTAGCGTTTGCTGATTCGGCAGTTAGGGCTTCTGGTCGTTCAGAAACATAGGCATCAATGACACCAGCTTCAAGAGCTTGACGCATTTGAGCGAAATCTCCCATGGCAGTTTCTTTTTTAGCGCCTGGAATTTGAGAAATCAAGTCGTAAAGGTAAACACCTTGTTGAGAAGTGATTTTTGCTCCGCTAAAGTCCTCTAGTGATTTGGCGTTTGCATAGGCAGAATCCTTTTTGACCAAAAGTACTGGTTCGCTAGTATAGTAGCTGCTTGAAAATGCAATTTCTTGTTTGCGTTCAGCAGTTGGGCTCATACCTGCAATGATCATATCAATCTTACCAGAAGTAAGGGCTGGAACAAGTCCTTCCCACTTGGTTTTAACAACCAAGGGCTCTTTACCTAGGTCCTTAGCAATCTTTTTAGCTATTTGGACGTCGTAACCATTAGCATATTGGTTGGTTCCATCGATTTTGACAGCGCCGTTACTGTCGTCATCTTGAGTCCAGTTAAAAGGTGCGTAGGCTGCCTCCATACCGATGCGCAAATATTCATCGGCTTGGACCTGGCTAACTAGTCCTAAAGTAAGGGCCAGGCTAGCAAGGATAGTTAAGCATAATTTTTTCATGATTTCTCCTATCTCTAGTCTAAAATTGCTTCTCTCTATTGTATCGAAAAAGCGGAACTTTTTCAATCTTAGTAAACCCTTACTTGTAAAAAAATGATATAATGAGAAAAAGGTCAAAAGAGGCTATATTATGAAAAAAAGATGGTTAATAGTACTTATATTTACTTGTCTGATAATTGTTCCCAAACTGGTTTTTGCCTTGGATTATAGCATTCCATCCTATAAAGGAGAACTGTATATTCATGCAGACAATACAGCGGAATTTAGGCAGAAGATAGTTTACCAGTTTGAGGAGGACTTTAAGGGCCAAATCGTGGGACTTGGACGTGCTGGCAAGATGCCTAGCGGATTTTATATTGATCCTCAGCCAAAGGTTGAGGCATCTAAAAATGGTCATAAAATCGAAAATCTTACTAGCGAAGTGACAGAAGAAACGAATGGTTATACTGCTAAAGTCTATAATCCAGGTCAGGAAGGGGATAGGGTCGAAGTGGAACTTACCTGGCAATTGAAAAATCTTCTTTTTTTATATGATGATATCGCTGAATTAAATTGGCAACCCTTAACAGATAGTTCAGAATCTATTGAAAAATTTGAGTTTCATGTGATGGGAGATAATGGGGCCGAAAAACTCTTTTTCCACACAGGGCAACTCTATAGAGAGGGAAGGATTGAACAGAGTGGTCATGACTATACGATTCGTTTCGACAATCTTCCGTCTAAGCGCGGAGTTGAGTTGCATGCCTACTGGCCTCGAACTGATTTTGCTAGCGCTACAGATCAGGGCTTAAAAGGGAATCGTTTAGAAGAGTTTAATAAGATAGAAGACTCGATTGTTAGAGAAAAAGATCAGAGTAAACAACTCGTTACTTGGGTGTTTCCTTCAATACTTTCCATCTCCTTGTTATTGAGTATCTGCTTCTATTTTATCTATAGAAGAAAAACCACTCCTTCCGTCAAATATGCCAAGAATCATCGTCTCTATGAACCGCCGATGGAATTAGAGCCTATGGTTTTATCTGAAGCCGTTTACTCGACCTCCTTGGAGGAAGTGAGTCCTCTAACCAAAGGAGCAGGAAAATTCACCTTTGACCAACTTATTCAGGCTACCTTACTAGATGTAATCGACCGTGGTAATGTCTCTATTATTTCAGAAGGAGATGCAGTTACTTTAAGGTTGGTAAAAGAAGATGGCTTGGCAAGCTTTGAGAGGACCTGTCTAAATCTGGCCTTTTCAGGTAAAAAAGACGTTGCTGTTTCCGATTTGTTTGCAGATTATAGGGTCTCTGAGAGCCTTTACCGTGGAGCGAAAGCTACTGATGAAAAACGGATTCAAACAAAAGGCTGTAAGCTCAAATATTCTTTTGAAAGAGCATTGAAAGAGATGCAAGAAGGGGTGAAGGACCGAGTCTCTTTCTTGGGGCTACCAGCTTATTATCGTCCCTTGACTAGCGTGGAAAAGGTCTTACAAGTGAGCATGGGTGTTTCTACTATTTTCCCACTAATCATCGGATTTGGTTTGTTCTTGTACAGCTTGGACGTTCATGGCTATCTTTATTTCCCCTTGCCAATACTTGGCTTAATAGGTTTAGTTTTGGCTGCTTTCTACTATTGGAAGATTCGACTAGATAATCGTGATGGTGTCCTAAATGAAGCAGGAGCAGAAGTCTACTATCTCTGGACCAGTTTTGAAAATATGTTACGTGAGATTGCACAACTTGATCAGGTTGAATTGGAAAGTATTGTTGTCTGGAATCGCCTATTGGTATATGCAACCTTATTTGGCTATGCTGATAAGGTTAGCCGTTTGATGAAGGTGCATCAGATTCAAGTGGAAAATCCAGATATCAATCTCTATGTAGCTTATGGCTGGCACAGTATGTTTTATCATTCAACAGCGCAAATGAGCCATTATGCCAGTGTCGCAAATACGGCAAGTACTTACTCAGTATCTTCTAGTAGTGGAAGTTCTGGTGGTGGATTCTCTGGAGGCGGTGGTGGCGGTAGCATCGGTGCCTTTTAAAGAAAACTAAACACAGTTTATAAAAGTATGATATAATGGAGGATAGAAAAAGGAGTTATCTATGTATCTTATTGAAATTTTAAAATCTATCTTTTTTGGTATTGTTGAAGGAATTACGGAATGGTTGCCGATTTCAAGTACAGGTCACTTGATTTTAGCAGAAGAATTTATCCAATATAAAGACCAGAGTGAAGCCTTCATGTCTATGTTTAACGTAGTGATTCAACTGGGTGCTATCCTAGCCGTTATGGTTATCTACTTTAACAAACTTAATCCTTTCAAACCAGGTAAGGATAAAGTGGAAATCCGTAGAACTTGGCAGTTATGGTCCAAAGTTTTTGTAGCGACTCTTCCTCTTCTTTTAGTCTTTAAGTTTGATGATTGGTTTGATACTCACTTCCATAATATGGTTTCAGTAGCCATTATGTTGATTGTTTATGGGGTTGCCTTTATTTATCTTGAAAAACGCAACAAAGCGCAAGCAATTGAGCCAACAGTCACAGAGCTAGACAAGTTGCCTTATAAAACGGCCCTCTATATCGGACTTTTCCAAGTCTTGGCTCTTTTACCAGGGACTAGCCGTTCGGGAGCAACTATCGTCGGTGGTTTGTTAAATGGAACCAGTCGTTCGGTGGTAACTGAGTTTACCTTCTACCTAGGAATTCCAGTTATGTTTGGAGCCAGTGCTTTGAAGATTTTTAAATTCATCAAAGCAGGAGAAGTCTTGAGCTTTGGTCAATTTTTCTTACTTTTAGTTGCCATGGTAGTCGCTTTTGCAGTCAGCATGATCGCTATTCGTTTCTTGACCAGCTATGTGAAAAAACACGACTTTACGATGTTTGGTAAATACCGTATTGTCCTTGGTAGTATCTTGATACTTTATAGCTTTGTACGATTATTTGTATAAGAAAAAAACCTTGAGGGAAGCTTCCTTCAAGGTTTTAAAATCCAGTCACAGTGATACCCAATAAGCGAACGTCTTTATCTTTATCTGTCAGAGATTCGTAAAGTTGGATAGCCATTTGTGAAATAGTTTCAGCATCTTGGATCTTTTGAGATAAGCTTTTCCGCTTAGTCATTGTAGAGAAGTCAGCATAGCGGATTTTTAAAATAATAATCTTTCCAGATTTTTCATGTTTTTGAAGACTTAGGGCAACTCTTTCCGAAAGGAGAGTTAGCTCTTTTTTGATATCCTCTTCTAGATTGAGAATCTTACTATAAGTTTTTTCTTTTCCGATAGACTTACGAATGCGATTGGATTTGACGGGAGAATTATCAATGCCACGAGCCTTGCGATACAGGTCAAAACCGAGTCGACCAAAACGATCAATGAGACTAATTTCAGAAATATTTAAAAGATCAGCACCTGTAAATACCCCCATTTGATGCAATTTCTCAACTGTTTTCTTACCTACACCATGGAATTTAGCGATATCCATTTGTTTGAGAAAATCTTCAGCTTCATCAGGGAGAATAATTGTCAGACCTCGAGGTTTTTGGTAATCGCTGGCTATTTTAGCTAAGAATTTATTATAAGACACACCAGCAGAAGCGGTCAGATGAAGTTCTTGCCAAATATCTTGTTGAATTAGTCGAGCGATTTTAACAGCTGACTTGATACCGAGTTTGTTTTCAGTCACGTCTAGATAAGCTTCATCAATACTCATAGGCTCGATATTATCCGTATAACGTTTGAAAATAGCTCGAATCTGTTGACCGACAGCAGTATATTTTTCGTAGTTTCCAGAAATGAAAACAGCTTGAGGGCAACGTTCATAGGCTTCTTTAGAACTCATAGCTGAGTGGATGCCAAAGACTCGCGCTTCATAACTACAGGTAGAAACAACTCCTCGACCACCAGTTTTTCTAGGGTCACTGCCAATCACAACTGGCTTCCCTTTAAGTTTGGGATTGTCGCGAATTTCAACAGCAGCAAAAAAGGCATCCATGTCAATATGGATGATTTTACGAGATAAATCATTCATTAGTGGAAAAATCAACATGGAGAAACCTCTCAGTGCTAGTTTGTTTAATTTTATTATACTCTTTTTCTGAAAAAATGAAAATCAAAATAACCTCTTTCAAAAATATAATACAGTTTGTAGCAAATTTTGAACTGTATTAGAAAAGAAAGTGTTAAAAAAGTGAGTTTTTAGTTGTTGAAATCGTTTACTGTGTGTTATACTGAATACATGAATGTAACAGATGACTGTTACTAGAAAGAAAAAAGAGGAATTAACATGGTTGTTAAGACAGTTGTTGAAGCACAGGACATTTTTGACAAAGCCTGGGAAGGCTTTAAAGGTGTTGACTGGAAAGAAAAAGCAAGTGTATCACGCTTTGTACAAGCTAACTACACACCTTATGATGGAGATGAAAGCTTCCTTGCAGGACCAACAGAACGTTCACTCCACATCAAAAAAATCGTAGAAGAAACTAAAGCACACTACGAAGAAACTCGTTTCCCAATGGACACTCGTCCAACTTCTATTGCTGATATTCCTGCTGGATTTATCGACAAAGAAAACGAATTGATTTATGGTATCCAAAACGATGAACTCTTCAAATTGAACTTCATGCCAAAAGGTGGTATCCGTATGGCTGAAACTACTTTGAAAGAAAATGGATACGAACCAGATCCAGCTGTTCACGAAATTTTCACTAAATACGTAACAACTGTTAACGATGGTATCTTCCGTGCTTACACTTCAAACATTCGTCGTGCTCGTCACGCTCACACTGTAACTGGTCTTCCAGATGCATACTCACGTGGACGTATCATCGGTGTTTATGCACGTCTTGCTCTTTACGGTGCAGACTACTTGATGCAAGAAAAAGTTAACGACTGGAACTCAATCGAAGAAATCGATGAAGAAACAATCCGTCTTCGTGAAGAAATCAACCTTCAATATCAAGCATTGCAACAAGTTGTACGCTTAGGTGACCTTTACGGAGTTGATGTTCGTAAACCAGCGATGAACGTTAAAGAAGCTATCCAATGGGTAAACATTGCCTTTATGGCTGTCTGCCGTGTTATCAACGGTGCGGCTACATCTCTTGGACGTGTGCCAATCGTATTGGATATCTTTGCAGAACGTGACCTTGCTCGTGGTACATTTACTGAATCAGAAATCCAAGAATTTGTTGATGATTTCGTTATGAAACTTCGTACAGTTAAATTTGCTCGTACAAAAGCTTACGACCAATTGTACTCAGGTGACCCAACCTTCATCACAACTTCAATGGCTGGTATGGGTAACGACGGTCGTCACCGTGTTACTAAGATGGACTACCGTTTCTTGAACACTCTTGACAACATCGGTAACTCTCCAGAACCAAACTTGACAGTTCTTTGGACTGACAAATTGCCATACAACTTCCGTCGCTACTGTATGCACATGAGCCACAAACACTCTTCAATCCAATACGAAGGTGTTACAACAATGGCTAAAGATGGATATGGTGAAATGAGCTGTATCTCATGTTGTGTATCTCCACTTGACCCAGAAAACGAAGAACAACGTCACAACATCCAGTACTTCGGTGCTCGCGTTAACGTTCTTAAAGCTCTTCTTACTGGTTTGAACGGTGGTTACGATGATGTTCATAAAGACTACAAAGTATTTGACATCGAACCAATCCGTGATGAAGTTCTTGAATTCGAATCAGTTAAAGCTAACTTTGAAAAATCTCTTGACTGGTTGACTGACACTTACGTAGATGCTTTGAACATCATCCACTACATGACTGACAAGTACAACTACGAAGCTGTTCAAATGGCCTTCTTGCCAACTAAACAACGTGCTAACATGGGATTCGGTATCTGTGGATTCGCTAACACTGTTGACACATTGTCAGCTATCAAATACGCTACAGTTAAACCAATCCGTGACGAAAATGGCTACATCTACGATTACGAAACAATCGGTGAATACCCACGTTGGGGTGAAGATGACCCACGTTCAAACGAATTGGCAGAATGGTTGATCGAAGCTTACACAACTCGTCTACGTAGCCACAAACTATACAAGAACGCAGAAGCTACAGTTTCACTTTTGACAATCACATCTAACGTTGCTTACTCTAAACAAACTGGTAACTCACCAGTCCACAAAGGTGTATACCTCAACGAAGATGGTTCAGTGAACTTGTCTAAACTTGAATTCTTCTCACCAGGTGCTAACCCATCTAACAAAGCTAAAGGTGGATGGTTGCAAAACTTGAACTCACTTGCTAGCCTTGACTTTGGTTACGCAGCTGATGGTATCTCATTGACAACTCAAGTTTCACCTCGTGCTCTTGGTAAAACTCGTGACGAACAAGTTGATAACTTGGTAACAATTCTTGATGGTTACTTCGAAAATGGTGGACAACACGTTAACTTGAACGTTATGGACTTGAACGATGTTTACGAAAAGATCATGTCAGGTGAAGACGTAATCGTACGTATATCAGGATACTGTGTAAATACTAAGTACCTCACTCCAGAACAAAAAACTGAATTGACACAACGTGTCTTCCACGAAGTTCTTTCAATGGATGATGCATTGAGCTAAGATTCATAAATAGTAAATAAAAACCAGTCATTTTGACTGGTTTTTTGGTATAAAAAAATATTTAAAAAAAGTTGGTCAAAATTGGTCAAATTTATTGACTAATACTGACCAAAGTGATATACTAAGAACATAAGGATAAGGAAATCCTTAGAAAACCTTGATTTTAAGGTGATTGTGTAATTTATCTTAAGGTCAAAGTATGGGTAAAACCTAGAAAAGAGGTACAACCTATGATGAACATTAGTATTTTTAGAAGTCCAATCACAAAACCTGTATTGGATAAAGAAAAACCTGAAATTATACGTAGAGTAGCAAATAGCTAGTCTAAATTTTTTAAAACAAAGGTCAGAGAAAGTCAAATTAATTTGACTAACTAATTTTGAAAACAAACGAGGTATGAAATATGAACAACAACTTTAATAACTTTAACAACATGGATGATTTATTTAACCAATTAATGGGCGGTATGCGTGGATACAGTTCAGAAAACCGTCGTTACTTGATTAACGGTCGTGAAGTAACACCTGAAGAATTTGCTATTTATCGTCAAACAGGGCAACTTCCAAGTGAAGGAAGTGACCAAGCTCAGTACGTTCAAGGTAAAGCCATGAAACAAGATGGGATTCTTGCGAAACTTGGACGTAACTTAACAGCAGAAGCACGTGAAGGCAAGCTAGATCCGGTTATTGGACGTAATAAGGAGATTCAAGAAACATCTGAAATCCTTTCTCGTCGTACAAAGAATAACCCAGTTCTAGTCGGTGATGCTGGTGTTGGTAAAACGGCAGTAGTAGAAGGTCTTGCCCAAGCTATCGTGAATGGTGATGTTCCAGCAGCAATCAAGAACAAAGAAATCATTTCAATTGATATTTCTGGACTTGAAGCTGGTACGCAATACCGTGGTAGCTTTGAAGAAAATATTCAAAACTTGGTAAAAGAAGTTAAAGAAGCTGGAAATATTATCCTTTTCTTCGACGAAATTCATCAAATCCTTGGTGCTGGTAGCACAGGGGATGGTCAAGGATCTAAAGGTCTTGCGGATATCTTGAAGCCTGCTCTTTCACGTGGGGAATTGACAGTGATTGGTGCAACAACTCAAGATGAATATCGCAACACTATTTTGAAAAATGCTGCTCTTGCTCGTCGTTTCAACGAAGTAAAAGTTAATGCACCATCTGCTGAAGATACTTTCAAGATTCTCCAAGGGATCCGTGATCTTTATCAACAACACCACAATGTTATCTTGCCAGATGAAGTATTGAAAGCGGCTGTTGATTACTCTGTTCAATATATTCCACAACGTAGCTTGCCAGATAAGGCTATCGACTTGGTCGATGTGACAGCTGCTCACTTGGCAGCACAACACCCAGTGACAGATGTACATGCTGTGGAACATGAAATTGAAGAAGAAAAAGCTAAACAAGAAGCTGCAGCTGCTAAAGAAGATTACGAAGCAGCCCTTAATGCAAAAATTCGTATCGAAGAGCTTGAAAAGCAAATTGCTAACCATACTGAAGACCATAAAGTAACAGCAACAATCAACGATGTGGCTGAATCTGTAGAACGTATGACTGGTATTCCAGTGTCACAAATGGGTGCAACTGATATCGAACGTTTGAAAGATATGGGTCACCGTTTGCAAACTAAGGTTATCGGTCAAGATAAGGCTGTTGAAGCAGTGGCACGTGCAATCCGTCGGAATCGTGCAGGCTTTGACGAAGGAAACCGTCCTATCGGTAGCTTCCTCTTTGTAGGACCTACTGGTGTTGGTAAGACTGAGTTGGCTAAACAATTGGCTCTTGATATGTTCGGAACTAAGGATGCTATCATCCGTTTGGATATGTCAGAATACAGCGATCGTACAGCCGTTTCTAAATTGATTGGTACTACTGCAGGTTATGTTGGTTACGATGACAACAACAATACCTTGACTGAGCGTGTTCGTCGTAATCCATACTCAATTGTCCTTCTTGACGAGATTGAAAAGGCAGATCCTCAAGTGATTACTCTTCTTCTCCAAGTATTGGATGATGGTCGTTTGACAGACGGTCAAGGGAATACTGTCAACTTCAAGAATACGGTGATTATCGCAACTTCAAATGCAGGATTTGGTTATGAAGCTAACTTGACAGAAGATGCGGACAAACCAGAGCTCATGGATCGTTTGAAACCATACTTCCGTCCAGAGTTCCTCAACCGTTTCAATGCTGTTATCGAATTCTCACATTTGAGCAAGGAAGACCTTTCTAAGATTGTTGATTTGATGTTGGTTGATGTCAATAAGACACTTGCCAAGAAAGAGATCGATTTGGCAGTGAGCGAATCAGCCAAAGAATACATGACTGAGGAAGGTTACGATGAAGTCATGGGTGTTCGTCCTCTCCGTCGTGTAGTTGAACAACAAATTCGTGACAAAGTAACAGACTTCCACTTAGATAATTTGGATTCTAAACACCTTGAAGCCGATATGGAAGATGGTGTCTTGGTCATTCGTGAAAAAGCTTAAATCAAGGTTTTGAGAATAAAAAAAGGAACCAGTTGAAAAAACTGGTCAGATTGAAGACAAAGTCCTTGGAAGTCAAGTTTCTAAGGGCTTTTCTTTGTGTAAAGTCGTATAATAGAGGTAAGAAGAGTTGTGAGGTAATCCCTATGTTTCACAAAGAAAAACCTGATTATA
>NZ_WIJK01000035.1 GCF_009496285.1 Streptococcus mitis | reverse complement strand
GATAGAGAATATCCCTTTTTATTTTGTTCTAAATTCGATTTTTGAATGGAATATCAGATGATGAGACAAAATATTTTTGAAAACAGAAAAAGACAAACACCAAAAATGACGTTTGTCTTCGTTCTGAAACTCAAGCATAAATCTTGAGTTTTGGGTTATTTTTTAGGATAAAACATTCAAGACTGCCACACTGACGTCGTCAATAACATTTTCTTGGTTAGAACGGCTATTAGTTACTAACATTTCTAGGTTTCCTGCATTTTCATAGTAATAGGAAGCCCCTTTAGCATTGAATACAACCAAGAAGTGCTCTTCAATTCCCTGAATCTCGTAGACAATCCAACCACTATTTTCAATGGCTGTATGAACAAATACATGACGGTAGACTTCTTCATAAGTAGGGTATGAAAAGGCATTGGTTTGTGTTTTAAGTCGGATAATCTGACGAACAAACTCGATACTATCTTGACGCTCATTGATCAAATCCCAGTTGACTTGGTTGACGCTATCAGGAGCATTGTAACTATTCATAGCTCGCTCACGATCTGCGTGAGTCAACTCGCCATTTTCTCCTGTAGCTACAAGCTTGGTACGGCCAAACTCTTGCCCCAACTCCATGAAGGCCATCCCTTGCATGAGAAGGTTCATGGCTGTCGCTGTTTCTACTTTCTTCATGATACGTTTTCCACTCTCCGTTGGATGAAGGGTTTTAAGCAAATCATGCAAATTGTAGTTATCGTGGGCTTCTACATAGTTAAGAACCTGATTGGGGCTGAGGTAAGAACCCAGCTCTCGGCTTCCAAGGATAGCCTTTGCGACGATCGGCTCAGTTCCAGCACCACTGACGAAACCAGATTTGATAGAGCCATAGACTTCACAACCTTTGACCGCATCACGTTGATTATCATTAAAGAATCCAATGTTTGGCAACTGGTAGGCGTTATCTTTCTTAGCCTTATCATAAGGAGCAAGACCAGTTCCCATATCCCATCCTTCTCCATAAAGGATGATTTTAGGATCGACTTCGTCCATAGCCCAACGAATCATCTGCATAGTTTTGACATCATGGATTCCCATCAAGTCAAAGCGGAAACCGTCAATATTGAATTCTTTTACCCAGTAGAGAAGAGAATCAATCATATATTTACGGAACATTTCATGCTCACTGGCAGTTTCGTTACCGACTCCTGTTCCATTTTGATAGGTTCCGTCATGGTTCATTCGATAATAATAATCAGGAACCGTTGTTTGAAATGGCGCATCCACCGTTGAGAAGGTGTGATTGTAAACAACATCCATAATAACACCGATACCAGCATCGTGATAAGCTTGGACCATTGCTTTCAAATCACGGATAGCTTGACCTGGATCATTTGGATTGGTAGACATGCTAGTTTCTGGAGCATTGTAGTTTTGTGGATCATATCCCCAGTTATAAGTTACATTTCCATTAGCTTCATATTCTTTATGACGGTCAGCGATTGGTTGTAGCTGAACATAGTTGACACCAAGTTCTTTGATGTAGTCAAACGCAGTTGACTGACCAAATTGGTTGACCGTTCCAGTTTGCGCTGCACCTAAAAAGGTCCCTCTTAATTCTGGTGTAACACCAGAAGTTTCAGACTTAGTCAAATCACGGATATGCATTTCATAGACTACAGCCTGGCAAGGATTTTCCAAGCGCCAAGTTGCTTCTGTACCATGCTTAACCTCAAAACCTTCGACATGACGATCTTGATTTGAGACAATGGCTGAACGTTTTCCATCAGGACTCGTTGCAATGGTGTAAGGATCACGAGTTAATGACTGGTGATGAGGAAAATCAATCTGGTAGTGGTAGGCACGTCCTGCTAGGCTTTCTGGGACTGTTAAACCCCAAACTCCAATGGTATTATACTTGTGGCTATAGGAATAACTATTTCCACGCTCCATTTCAAAAGTTTTAAGGATAGGGGCGTCATTGCTTGCAGATTCATAGACTACTACTTGGACAGCTGTAGCTGTTGGTGCCCATAGGCTAAAGCTTGTTTCAGTTTCAGTAACCTGACATCCCAAGTCTCCTTGATAACCCCAGTGATGGTCAAAACTAGCACTATTAATAGCCTTGTCGAAGGCAAAAGGATTTTGGTCTTTATAGTGGGGACTTGCAATGGCTGGATTTTCAGAATAATAAACAGTATCATCTCCATCCAAAATCCAAACCTCTGTCAAAAGCGGATAATAATTGAAGCGAATAGGATATTCTTTGCTGACACCATCTTTTTCAACAGTAAAAGTCATGGTCTCAAGTACCACTTCACCAGGTTGAGTCAGTGAAAATTTAGCTCCAAAATATTCTTCTTCTTTGATAAGCTCTACTGAATCCACAGGCTTTTTACTGAAACTGCAAGCATCATAGGCTTCATCCTTACGATGGTAATGAATAAGTACAGGATAATTGTACATGTTTCTCCCTAATTTCTAAATTAAATTTGATTTTATATGTTACTAATAATTTCTTGATCAAGTGCCTCACGATTCACAAAAAACTCAATGTGATTATGACATACTTCCAAATCTACTGGTGTGTCGCCACCGTATTCTCCATCAAGATTAAGCATAAAAGGCTCTTCCTGATCCAAAGTTTCAATTCGGAGTTTACTCGTTTTAAGGTATTCAACATTGACATCTGACACGTGTTGGCCTCCGTTCATGGCCTGAACTAGCAAACTCAACATATCTAGTATTTTATCCGTCTTTACCAGAATAAGCGTGAAATTGCCATCATCCAGTTTGGTATCAGGTGCGAATTGCTCAAATCCACCGATAGAATTGGTCAAGGCAACAAAGACAAGAGAAACTTCTCCTGTAAAAATTCCCCAATCATGGTAAATACGAACAGGACGGGCTTTGGATTTTGGAAACATCTCGAAGCCTTTAGCAACGTAGGCCAGATAACCCAAACGCGTCTTTAGTTCACTCGGAACACTAAAAGTTAACTCCGTAAGAGCTCCTGCCGCAGCAATATTGATGAAATACTTATCACCAAAGGCACGACCAATATCAATTTGCTTGGTTTCATTTTTAGCAATGATCTTCGCTGCAGCAACTGGATCCCCCATAGGGATTTTCAATGCTCTTGCATAATCATTGGTAGTTCCAGTAGGAATGATGGCTATCTTTGGACGATGTTCCAGAGGTGCAATTCCATTAACCACTTCATTGATAGTACCATCGCCACCAGCTACCAAAACCAAATCAAATCCAGCTTTTGCAGCTCTTTCTGCTTCTTTCTGGGCTGATAAGTATTCAGGTTTGGTCTGAAAAGCACTTGTTTCATAGCCTATACTCTCTAACACTTCTAGAACTTCTGCGATATTTTGCTTGATAATTTCCTGGCCTGAGGTCGGATTATAAATGAGACGTGCGCGTTTTTTTTCTTCTTTCATAGCTTACAAACTCTCAAGCCAAGCTTCATCACGAATCTCTATTCCCAGTTCTTGTGCTTTTTGGAGCTTGCTTCCTGCATCTTCTCCTGCTACAACAAGGTCTGTTTTTTTCGACACACTACCAGTAACCTTGGCTCCTAGACTTTCTAATTTATTTTTAGCTTCTGAGCGATTAAGACGCTCTAGCTTTCCTGTCAATACGACAGTTAAACCAGACAAGGCTGCATTTGCTACAACTGTCTGTCCTTTGTAGTCTAGATTAACACCTGATTCTTTCAATTCCCTTAAAAGGATTTCAGAACCCTCTGTAGCAAAATAGGTCTGTAGGCTTTGGGCAATGACACTTCCCAAACTTTCGATACTTGCAATTTCTTCAGGATTGGCTTGTGCTAGTGATTCGATTGAGTGGAAGTTTTGTAAAAGTAACTGACTTGCCTTACTTCCTACATGACGAATCCCCAAACCAAACAAGAGTTTTTCAGCAGAATTTTCTTTGGATGCTTGAATAGCCTGGTAGAGCTTTTGAGCAGATTTTTCCTTGATACCATCCAGCAAGAGCAAATCTTCAACAGTCAAACGATAAATATCTGCAACATCCTTAACCAAATCGGCTGCAAATAGTTTCTCAACGATTGATGGACCAAGGCCAGAAATATTCATAGCATCACGCGATGCGAAGTGCGTCAAGCCTTCCTTGATTTGAGCAGGGCATCGCGGATTGATACAACGAAGGGCAACCTCATCTTCAAAATGTAAAAGCTTACTGTCACAACTTGGACAGTTTGTTGGAATATCTAGTCTTTCCTCTGACACTCGCTTGGATTCTACCACTCGTAGAACAGCTGGAATGATGTCCCCTGCCTTATAGACAATGACTGTGTCATCCTTACGGATATCCTTTTCAGCGATATAGTCAACATTATGAAGGGTTGCACGACTTACAGTTGTACCTGCAAGTTGCACTGGAGTAAGATTAGCAGTCGGAGTCACAACTCCTGTACGGCCAACAGTCCAGTCAACAGAAAGAATTTTCGCTTCTTTTTCTTCTGCTGGGAATTTATAAGCGACTGCCCATTTAGGTGCTTTGACTGTAAATCCTAGTTGCTCCTGACCAGCTAGATCATTGACCTTAATCACAACTCCATCGATATCATAAGGCAATTGATCTCTTTCTCGACCAATTTCTTGAATAAACACCCAAACCTCATCCATACTATGAGCTAATAGACGTCTTTGATTAACCACAAAGCCTAATTGTTCTAAATGTTTCAAAACCTTCTCTTGACTATCCCGAGTTGAAGGACTAGCTTCCTGATAAAGGAAGGTTGCAAGATTACGTTTGGCTACTACTGCTGTATCTAACTGACGAAGTGTTCCTGCAGCCGCATTTCTTGGGTTAGCAAATTCTGGCTCCCCATTTTCTTGACGAGATTGATTGACCTGGTCAAAAGAAGCTCTCGGCATATAACATTCACCACGAACAGTAATATCTAATTTTTCTGGTAATGATAAAGGAATGTCTTTCACTCGTTTAAGATTTTCAGTGATGTTTTCACCGATGGAGCCATCACCGCGAGTTGCCCCAGTAACAAAAATTCCCTGCTCATAAGTCAAGGAAATCGATAAACCATCAATCTTCAACTCACAGATATAAGTGACATCATCCAATTCTTTACGAACACGCGCATCAAAGGCATCCAGTTCTTCACGTGAAAAAGCATCCTGCAAACTATAGAGAGGATACTGATGACTATATTTCTCAAACCCATCAAGAATCTTTCCACCTACACGATGTGTCGGACTTTCTGGTAAAACTTGGTCAGGATGAGCTTTTTCTAACTCTACCAATTCACGATAAAGACGGTCATACTCACTATCAGATACAGATGGATTATCACTTGTATAGTACTCTGTCGCATAGCGATTGAGCAGTTCAACGAGCTCTTTCATTCTTTCATTCATAGAACCATTTTACCATAAAAAGGACTCTATAAACAATACTCAAGCTCTAAAAAAGAAAATGAGAAGGATATTTCTATCGCTTCTCATTTATTTTTATTTTTTACGATTCAAAATAGCATTCAAGACGATGGCTACTGTACTTGCAATGACAATACCATTTGAGAAGAACATTTGTAATTCAGTCGGTAAAGTATTGAAGAGATTGCTTCCGTTTAATCCCACTCCAGCAGAAATAGAAACTGCTGCAATGAGGAAGTTGTGTTCATTGTGTTCGAAGTCTACACGCGCCAAGATTTGCATCCCTTGTAGCGAAACAAAACCAAACATGACGAGCATAGCTCCACCAAGAACAGGGCTTGGAATAATCTGTGCCAAGGCACCGAACTTAGGCAAAAGACCAAGTAAGATAAGGAAACCAGCTGCATAGTAGATTGGCAAACGAGTACGAATACCTGAAAGTTTCACCAAGCCTACGTTTTGTGAAAATCCTGTATAAGGGAAGGTATTGAAAAGTCCACCAAGTAAGACAGCAAGACCTTCAGCACGATAACCATTGCGGAGACGAGTGCTATCGATTGGATCCTTGGTAATATCAGAAAGGGCAAGATAAACACCAGTTGATTCTACCATAGATACAGTAGCGATAATACACATCATGACAATAGATGAAATCTCAAACTGTGGAGCACCAAAGTAAAATGGAGTTGGGATATGAACGAGTGGAGCTTCTGCTACCGGTGAGAAATCAACCAAACCCATTGTTGCAGCGATAATGGTACCTACAATCAAACCAATCAAAATTGAAATAGATTTGATAAATCCTTTTGTAAAAATATTAACCAAAAGAATAATGAGAACTGTAATCATTGCCAAAGCTAAACTTTGTCCAGTAGGTTTTTCAACATTATTTCCCATATTTCCAATAGCAACTGGAATCAAGGTCAATCCGATAGTTGTGATAACAGAACCAGTTACGATAGCAGGGAAAAGATTGGCAACCTTAGAGAAGATACCTGAAATTAAGATGACATAAATCCCTGAAGCAATCAAAGCTCCAAACATAGCACCACTACCATGACTCTGACCGATCATGATAAGAGGAGCAACAGACTGGAAGGCTACCCCAAGAACAATAGGCAGACCGACACCAAAATGTTTATTGAGTTGCAATTGTAAAAGAGTTGCAACCCCACACATAAAGATATCTGTTGAAATAAGGTAGGTCAACTGTTGAGCTGAATACCCTAAAGCACTTGCAATCATGATTGGTACCAGGATTGAACCTGAGTACATGGCTAACAAATGTTGCAAACCAAGAACGGCTGCCTGTGAGTGGTTTTCCTGTTGCTTCATTAGATATCTGCCTCCTTGAAGATAACTTTTCCATTTTCAAAACGCTCTAATCGCGCGAGTGATACTACTTGATGACCTGATTTTTCTAGCAGTTCACGACCATCTTGGAAAGATTTTTCAATCACAATTCCGATAGCTTCAACTCTAGCACCAGCCTGTTCAATGATCTGAATCAAACCTTTAGCTGCTTGACCATTAGCCAAGAAATCATCAATAATCAATACTTTATCTTGAGGAGATAAGAACTTACCTGCAATGGACACGGTACTAGTTACTTGTTTAGTGAAAGAATAAACTTCAGCAGTCAAAATTCCTTCATTCATAGTAATATTTTTTGCCTTCTTAGCAAAAATCATGGGTACATCTAACTGTTCTGCCACATAAAGGGCTGGGGCAATTCCAGATGCCTCAATGGTTACGACTTTGGTAATACCAGCATTTTTAAAATGTTCTGCAAAGGTGCGACCAATCTCGCGCATCAACTTGTAATCAACTTGGTGAGTCAAGAAAGAATCCACCTTAAGAATATTCTCACCAAGAACGTTTCCGTCCTTTAAAATTCGTTCTTCTAATAATTTCACAATAACCTCCGAAATAAAAAGAGACTTACCAAGTAAGCCTCTGGGAAACAAAGAAATAGATTCAACACCTATCCTTATATCTCTGCAGCTTACTCATTGTTAGGTATTTACGGTACCTTGTAGAAACGCCACGCCAATTCGCAGCATAAATAAGTAATCATATTTTTAGTGAGCATCTCCATTCCAGATAGAGTTCTTCACAATCACATAATCTACATGTCTAAGATCAGCTACCTTTCGACCTCCAGCATAAGAAATCGAACTTTGCAAATCTTGTTCCATCTCAGTTAGGGTATCTTGTAAATGTCCTTTGGCAGGAAGAAGAATTTTCTTACCTTCGACATTCTTATAGGCACCTTTTTGGTATTCTGAAGCGGAACCATAGTATTCTTTAAATTGTTTACCATCGACTTCGACAGTTTTACCAGGGCTTTCTATATGGCCTGCAAATAAAGAACCAATCATAACCATACTTGCACCAAAGCGGATTGACTTGGCAATATCTCCGTGTGTACGGATACCACCATCGGCAATAATCGGTTTACGCGCAGCTTTAGCACACCAGCGAAGGGCCGCTAACTGCCAACCACCAGTACCAAAACCTGTCTTGACCTTGGTGATACAAACCTTCCCTGGACCGATTCCAACCTTAGTCGCATCCGCACCAGCATTTTCAAGTTCACGAACTGCCTCGGGAGTCCCAACGTTACCAGCGATTACAAAAGTCTCTGGCAATTCTTTCTTGATGTGCTGAATCATTGAAATCACGCTGTCCGCATGACCATGAGCAATATCAATAGTGATGTACTCTGGGGCATCTTCCTTTAATTGACTCACAAAATCATACTCGTAGTCTTTAACACCTACTGAGATTGAAGCAATCAAACCCTGATCGTGCATACGTTTGACAAAAGGAATGCGTCCTTCTTCATCAAAACGATGCATAATATAGAAATAGCCACCCTTAGCAAGTTGTTCAGCAACATTTTCATCTAGGATTGTTTGCATATTGGAAGGAACAACTGGTAATTTAAAGGTATGCTTCCCTAAAGTTACCTGCGTGTCAGCCTCTGCACGACTTTTAAGAACACACTTGTTAGGGATTAGCTGAATATCTTCATAGTCAAAGATCGGAAATTCGTTTAACATATTTCTCTCATTTCTCTTGTTTAGACCTTCCTAAAGTTAGGAATAGTCTCGTCTTTTCCAGACAATTACTCTAACAAGTTTACAATAATGTCCGTTTTTTGTCAATTGTAATGACCGAAAACAAATAATGTTCGTGTTTATAATTCTTGATTTAGATAATAAGTAGACATTCACCCTGTATTTGTCTTACCTTTCAAACACTTACCTAGATTTTCGATAAAGACTTTTTCAGAGGACTCAATCCTCCTGACAAAATCTTCATAACTTTCGGCTTGTCCAGGAATTTGGATAGACCATTTTTTCAACTGGGCTCCATAACCTGCTAGCTTTCCTATCTCATTATCAACAACCTTGTCCTCGCTTGGAAAAACAAGACCAGCCTGCTCAGCTTCTAAAATATAAGAATAAGAAATCAGCTGGAACAAGTCCTCACGGTTAATTCCTTTTTCAGTAAATTCTAGTTTTTTATAGTCAATTGAAACAAGAATAGGATAAAAAAGCCTCGAAAAAAGTATTACAACTTGGTAATACCTTTTTGATATGAGCCCATGTTTTCTCAATAGGATTGTACTCAGGTGAGTAGGGAGGAAGTGGTAAAAGTTTATGCCCAAATTCTTCACATAAGAGCTCTAGCTTACCCATTCTATGGAATCTTGCATTATCCATAATAATAACTGATGGTGTGTTTAATGTTGGTAAGAGAAACTTCTGAAACCAAGCTTCAAAAAAGTCGCTCGTCATCGTCTCTTCGTAAGTCATTGGAGCGATTAACTCACCATTTGTTAGCCCTGCAACCAGTGAGATCCTCTGATATCTTCTTCCAGATATTTTACCTCTTATCAACTGACCTTTTAATGAGCGACCATATTCTTGATAAAAATAAGTATCGAATCCTATTTCATCAATATAAACAGGTGCTAGATGCTTTAAACTATTAAATTTTTTAAGAAATAAAGCTACTTTTTCTGGGTCTTGTTCATAGTAGGTGTGGTTCTTTTTTTTCGAGTGTATCCCATAGCTTTGAGAGCATAGTGGATAGTAGTTGGATGACAGCCAAATTCAGAAGCTATTTCAGTCAAATAAGCGTCTGGATTGTCAGTAAGATAGTTTTTAAGTCTATCTCTATCAACCTTTCTTGGTTTTGTTCCTTTTACTTGATGGTTTAGCTCTCCTGTTTTCTCTTTTAGCTTTAACCAGCAATAAATGGTATTACGTGAGATTTGGAAAATGTGTGATGCTTCTGTTATACTACCTGTTCGCTCACAATAAGCGAGAACTTTTTTACGAAAATCTAATGAATATGCCATAAGAAGATTATACCACATTATGTACTGTTTTAGGTTCAATTGACTATATATTTAGCATCTAAAACTGTTCTTAGTTCTCTATTATAAAAATCTGGGAAAACTTTTCGTTTACGATCAGAAAATACCGAAATACCGTCCGTCTTATCCTTATTTCGTGGATGGATGAACTCTTTTAGCAACAAAGTATGAACATACTCTTACCAAAGCCAAGCAGCATCAAAAAGAATACCATGGATTTTTTGCTCTTGATATCCTAAACCATGCTTTTCTCTATTTAGGATCATCAGGCAAAGCTCTTGCAATTTTCTGTACTCTCGAAAGTATGCATGACGAAGAGGTTTGGTTTGATTTAGTCTGATAATCTTAGCACGAGCAGCTAATTTATAAGAGGGCGTTACTCGTACGATTTCTGCCACATTTTCACGACTAATAGAGAGATTATCAAGAACTCCCCTCCCTATACTTTTCTGATTCTTCATGTATTCAATTGTATGACGGATCAGCTGCATGAGTGGATTATCATAGGTGAATTCTCAAGTAAAGAAAAATTACACTAAAAAGCTAAAATCTTCGAAACAAAATTAAACATATATAAAGATATGTCTAATTTCCGCAGAAAACGATTGCATAAGATTTTTATTTCTGCTAGAATATTTTTATCCCGAGAAAGCGCATTCAAGAGATAATAAAATGAAATAATAAACTAGGAGCTTTATATGATTCAAAATAATCTTGAAAAAGGTTTTCGTTATTCTATCCGAAAACGTAGCATTGGTGTCTGTGGTGTAGTTATTGCAACTTTTTTATTAAGTACAGCTTCGATTATTCAAAATAATACTGTAAAAGCTACTGAACCCTCAATTTCAAGTAGTTCTAATCCAAAAACAGAACCTACAGTAAACGAACAAGAAAGTACTCCAAACCTCAATTCAAAAACCGAAGAAAAAGATGCCACTACTGTAACTGAAGCACCAAAAGCAGATGTTATGGAAAACCTCATGAGATCTACTAATCAGGCAGATAAGGACTTGAATAAATATCTTTTCGGATTAAACTACAACAAAATTGATATTTTAACTCGTAGAGGTGAAGCAATCGAAAATTATTCAAATACATCTTCAAAACAACAAGGGAATGAGTTTGTTGTAATTGAAAAAGTGAAAAAGAGTATTTCTAATAATTCAGCTGATGTTTCAATTAACGGTAATAGCGACATCTTCTTAGGCGCTTTGTTCCGAGCAGATCAAGGGTTATTAGAAAATAAACCTCAACTTGTTAGTATTGATAGAAAACAGGGTAGAATCAGCGTGGACCTTCCAGGAATGGCTGGATCAGATAGCTATACTGATGCAAACACAACAGTCAGTGGTATGCAGGAAGGAATTAACACTCTGGTAAATAGATGGAATGCAAATTATGCATCAAGTAATCCTGCACCTGCTCGTATGCAATACGATTCTACTTCAGCATATAGTATGAATCAACTAAAAGCAAAATTTGGTAGCAACTTTGAAAAAATTGGGGTTGATTTAAAAATTGACTTTGAAGCTGCACAAAAAGGTGAAAAACAAATTGAAGTTGTCGACTTTAAACAAATTTACTTTACCGCTAACTTTGATGCACCAAAAAATCCTGGAGATGTCTTTGGTGATAATGTAACAGTCAACGATTTACAAGATCGTGGCTTGGATGAACAAACACCTCCTGTTTATGTTTCTAGTATGTCTTATGGCCGTCAAATGTATGTTAAATTTGAAACAACAAGTACAAGTACAGAACTTAAAGCAGCTATAAATGCTGTCATTAAAGGGGTGCCTATTAACCCTGAATCTGAATGGGCTCGTGTTTTGAAAAATACTTCTGTAACAGCTGTTATTGTTGGCGGTAACGCTGATGGCGCTGCTCGAGTAGTTACTGGAACACCTGAAGATCTCAAGAAATTAATTCAAGAAGGAGCTAATTTTAGTACACAAAATCCTGCAGTCCCTATTTCTTATAAAACTGCCTTTTTAAGAGATAATCAAGTTGCAACAATCCAAAACAGTACTGATTATATTGAAACTAAAATTACCTCTTACAAGAATGGCTATCTCAATTTGCAACATAAGGGTGGATATGTCGCTCGTTACTACGTTTACTGGGACGAAGTCACATATGACGAAAATGGAATTGAAAGCATCCGCTCTCGTGAATGGGAAGATAATGGAAAAAATAGAACTGCTGGTTTCCAAACTGAACTACAATTTAGAGGAAATGTTCGCAATCTTCGCGTAAAAATTCAAGAAAAAACAGGTCTTGCTTGGGAACCTTGGAGAACAGTTTATAATCGTACAGAATTGCCTTTAGTTCAAAAACGCACTATTATCAATTCAGGAACCACACTAAGACCAAAATATAGTGAACAAGTTGAAAATAACTAATAAAATCGTTAAAATGTAGAGTATCATTATTCATCAAATATCATTTTGAACCTTTCTGAATTTAAGATAACTCTATTCGATAACTTATACAATAAAAGGAAAACATCTTTTCATGAGATGCTTTCCTTTTTGTTTTTTTGGCTCATTGTCAACTGTAGTGGGTTGAATAAAAACTAACATCTGGAGAGGACAATTGATGTCCTCTTCATTTTTATATTCAGAGCGATGAAAATTCGTTTCTTAAAGTTGTCAAAGTTCCGAAA
>NZ_WIJK01000034.1 GCF_009496285.1 Streptococcus mitis | reverse complement strand
ATAAGTAAAAGGTAATGCCTTACCTTGAAATTGTACAATAACTTCCTTTTTAGTATAATCTACAAAGTCTTTAATTTTAGTTGAAAAATCTTCAATAAACTTAATCTGATTTAGTATCTCCTTGGGAAACACTGTTTTTTGCTTTTTTTCATATGAAGAGAATTTTTTACTCTTAATAACATTATTGAAATTAGATACATCAATTCCATTTGAATAACTAGAAAAGTTTTTAAAGTCTATATTAGAAAATTCATTTGCATTTGAAAATTTTAAAATGTAAGGACATTCAAAACGGTGAGGGAACGATATGGTTTTTATTGGTGATTCAGGATATGCCCAAAATTCATTATTGGCCTCAAAAATTAGGTAAATATGATGATTTCTTTTTAGTCCAGTTAATCCCAAAATTTGATTGATTAGTGTTGTTTTTCCTGACCCGTTTTCACCAACTATTACAGATAAATCCTCTATATTTTTTCTATATGGGATTTCAAAAATATCACTTTTCTCAATATCAAAACAATATCGTCCGTCCTCATCTCGCTTATGAACATCTTTCTCTATAACTTTTTTTACCTTAATATCTGGTAAAAAATTAATAATTTTAAAGTCGCAATCGAATGAAACATTATTCAAAACTTCATCGGGAAAAATGTTGAATCTCTCTTCTAACATAGCAACTAATCTAATTTTATTCTCATTAACCATAAATATCTCCCTTCAATGATTATCCTTATTTTACTACAGAAAATATTTTTTATCAAAAATAAATAGTATAATATAGAAAAGTATACTGATGAAATTGGTCAATTTATAAATGTTTATAATCATTCTTGCGTCACTTAATTTCTCCCCATCAAATTATAGATTGTTTATAGAAAAGAACATCTAAGTGTAATATATAGTATCTTTATTAAGTTAAGTAAACGGACAAAAATCTCATATGAACCCTTACGAAATTAATACAAAATATAATAGTGAGTTATTAAGCGGATTACCAATGATAGTACGGATTTAATAGAATAGAATAGAATAAAATAAAAAATAAAATTTTATTCATCATAGTATATCCTATTCATTTGGTTTAATAGTTAAACTAAATTATCAAACTTCTAAATTTCTCATTTCGATACATATATTAATTAAATATGACTTCAAAATATTTTTACAATAATTTAATTTAAATACATATTTTTGGAAAGTATCTATTTGGTAAATCTCTAGCATTAAAAATTAAATCTCTATTTTTAGATACTTTAGAATTTTAAGACTAGCATACTCATAGATTTGAATATAACAAAAGAGAGAATCAATCTGATTCTCCCTCATAATCGAATAAACATCGCCAGCAACAGTTAATAAATAGACAATTTGTACTTCTTCATTTCGTCATTTTTAATAATCAAATGCTAGTCTTCTTCCACTTCATCTCAGATGCTCTTAAAAAATATCAAATAGCAATTTCACATTGAGAACAGTTAAGATAATGGAAACAATATAACCAAGGATAGTATTCCACTTGGCATTGGTAAATTCTCCCATCAGTGATTTCTTAGAAGTTAGATAAATCAAAGGAAAGATTGAAAATGGAAGAGCGATTGAAAGAAAGACCTGTGAATAAACCAATAACTGATCCAAGGTTTTTTCTTGATGACCAAACAGAACCGCTACTATCATAACAGGCAGTAAGGCAAAGAGACGAGTCGCCAAACGAATGAACCACTGAGGCAATCTCATATGCAAGAAACCTTCCATAACGATTTGTCCTGTCAAGGTACCTGTGATAGTCGAATTCTGACCACTGGCTAATAGGGCCAAGGCAAACAAGGTTGATAAGGTTGAGCTAGCTATAGCTCCCGCAATGGTTGAATCCTGCAGGGCGTTATACATTTGAGAAAAGGCAGAAATCTCAGATGCATGTCCGAAAAAGAGAGCCGCCCCTAAGATTAAAAGAAGGGAGTTAACCACAAAGGCCAAGGATAACTGGAGATTAGAATCCCAGGTCATAAAGCGCACGGCTTTTCGAACATCATTCTTGTCCTTGTGATTGATTTTCCGAGTCTGAGACAAGGAAGAATGCAAATAGAGGTTGTGGGGCATCACTGTCGCACCCACGATACCTAACGCCAAGGTTAATTGACTTTCATGCCCAGGCAAAGGACTCTCAAATAAGGTTGCATTGGGCAGATAACCTTCAACGATTCCTTGGATACTTGGATGTGACAAAGCTACTAGGTAAGTAAAGATTGCTAAGATCGTTAAAATTAGCGTGGTCACGATAGCTTCTATCTTCTTAAAGCCAAACTTCATCAAGAGCAATAAGAGAAAGACATCTAAAACCGTCAAGAGGATGGCTATCATAATCGGAATTTTAAAGAGAAGATTGAGGGCAATGGCTGAACCTAGAACTTCTGCCAAATCTGTCGCCATCAAGGCCAACTCCAAAATCACCCATAGACTATAACGAAGCCATTTAGGTGAATGATGAGCTGTTGCTTGAGCCAGGTCCATCTGAGTTACAATTCCAAGCTTTCCTGCCATCTGCTGAAGCTGCATAGCAATGAGAGATGAAATCAGGATAACAAACAAGAGACTATACTTATAGGAAGCCCCACCGACAACACTTGTAATCCAGTTTCCTGGATCCATATAACCAACTGCCACGAGGGCACCCGGACCCAAGAAAGCCTTTAAATTTTGCCAGAAATGATTGTTATTTGGAGTATCGATAGATTGATTGATCTCAGAGAGTGACACTTTTTTATGAGAAGACATAGATACTTACCTCTTTCTAAACCTACTTTTTCATTATTTTCTATTAGAGAAAAATAAGATTGACTTTAAACTATTAAAACAATGAAAACTATATGAAAAACATTTAGTTTTTTCATTATTTTTCTTAAGGCACCTTAATATTTTTCTTAAGGCACCTTAATATTTTTCTTAAGGCACCTTAATTATAACACAAAAAATGAAAACTATATGAAAAACATTTAGTTTTTTCATTATTTTTCTTAAGGCACCTTAATTATAAAAAATATGATAAAAACTTAAGAAAATTCAACAAAATTTTAGGGAAAGTCAGAATAAGTCTACTCATTAACGATAATGATAAATCTATTGATAAACTTTGACATTTAATAGTGAACTGTAACTATTATTTCTAACTTGATTTCTCTATAAAAGAGGAAAAACCAGCGTCTTTTGACGCTGGTTAATAATTTATTCTCAAATAAAGCAGAGCCTAAATGGCTTCTGTGACAAAACTTCTACTTTCAAGTACCTTAAGCATGGCATCTGCTGTATCCAAGGCTGTAAAGAGTGGAACTCCATGTTCAATGGCTGAACGGCGGATTTGCTCACCGTCCTCGTCTGCTGTACGTTTTGTTCCAACGGTATTGACGATGGCTTGAATTTTCCCTTTGCGTACAAAGCTCGGAATATCCTTTTCATCGTCACCTATCTTACCTACAGGTTGAGCCTTCAAGCCATGATTTGCAAAGAAAGCTACTGTTCCTTGAGTTGCAAGAATTCCATAACCGATATTTTGGAAACGACGAGCCAAATCCAAAGCTTCTTCCTTGGCATCGTCAGCGATAGTAAAGACAACATTCCCAAAGGTTGGCAAGTGAAGATAAGAAGCTTCAAAAGCCTTGTAGAGCGCTTTTTCTAGAGTTGTATCAGAACCCATAACTTCCCCTGTTGACTTCATTTCAGGCCCAAGCAAGCTGTCTACCTTCGCGAGCTTAGTGAATGAGAAGACAGGCGCCTTGATATGAACACGACTGCTTTCTGGGTAAAGTCCATCTTGGTAACCAAGTTCTTCAAGACTTTGACCAAGAATCAACTTAGTTGCAACCTGAGCCATCGGGATATTGGTTACTTTTGATAGGAATGGTACAGTACGACTGGCACGTGGATTCACCTCAATAACGTAGACTTTTTCATCCTTGATGACAAACTGAATGTTCATCATACCAAGACAGTTGAGGCCAATTGCAAGACGTTTAGTATAGTCTGCGATGGTTTCTTGAACCTTTTGAGACAAGGTTTGTGGAGGATAAACAGCCATGGAGTCACCTGAGTGGACACCAGCACGTTCGATATGCTCCATGATACCAGGGATAAGGACATTTTGTCCATCTGAGATAGCATCAACTTCACATTCTTGTCCAACGATATAAGAGTCGACAAGAACTGGATGGTCTGGACTTGCTTTAACGGCTGTACGCATATAAGAACGAAGGTCTTCTTCATTTTCTACAATTTCCATGGCACGTCCACCCAAGACATAAGAAGGACGAACGAGGACTGGGAAACCAATCTTGCGAGCTGCAAGCACTGCTTCTTCTTCGTTTGTTGCAGTCTGTCCTGGAGGCTGTGGAATATCCAAGTCTTTGAGGGCTTGCTCAAAAAGGTCACGGTCCTCTGCACGGTCAAGGTCAGCAACCTGCGTACCAAGGATAGTCACACCTGCCTTAGCCAATGGCTCTGCAAGGTTAATAGCTGTTTGACCACCAAACTGAACGATAACACCTTTTGGTTGCTCAAGGTCAATGACATTCATGACATCTTCAAATGTCAATGGTTCAAAGTAAAGTTTATCTGATACAGAGAAGTCGGTTGAAACGGTTTCTGGGTTTGAGTTCATGATGATGGCTTCGTAGCCAGCAGCCTGAATAGCCTTAACAGAGTGAACTGTTGCGTAGTCAAACTCAACCCCTTGACCGATACGGATTGGACCAGAACCTAGAACCAGTACAGATTCCTTATCAGACTTGATGGATTCGTTTTCCCAACCATAAGTTGAATAGAAATATGGAGTTTCTGACTCAAACTCTGCCGCACAGGTATCAACCATCTTGTAAACTGGGACAATCTTGTTTTCCAAACGAAGTTGGCGAACTTGATCAGCTGTAGTATTCCAGAGTTCAGCAATCTTACGGTCTGAAAAACCATTGAGTTTTGCTGTTTTTAAGACGTCTACATCTTGTGGATGTGAGCCTAATTCTTGCTCAATTTCAAAGATATGCAAGAGTTTATCCAGATAAAAGATATCGATTTTTGTAAGCTCAGCAATTTCTTCTGGTGTATAACCACGGCGAATGGCCTCTGATACGTAGAAGAGACGGTCATCTTGTGCTTTCACAACCTTTTCAATCAAGGCATCATCTGAAATCTCAGCCAGTTCTGGAATTTCATTGTGGTGAACACCGATTTCTAGCGAGCGACAGGCCTTGAGAAGGGATTCTTCAATGTTACGACCGATAGCCATAACTTCTCCAGTTGCCTTCATCTGGGTACCAAGACGACGTTCCCCTTTTTCAAACTTATCAAATGGGAAACGTGGAATCTTAGCCACCACATAGTCAAGGGCTGGTTCAAACATGGCATAAGTTGAACCTGTAACTGGGTTAATAACTTCATCCAAGGTCAACCCTACCGCAATCTTGGCAGCCAATTTGGCGATTGGGTAACCTGTTGCCTTAGAAGCAAGGGCTGAAGAACGAGATACACGAGGATTTACTTCGATGACATAGTACTTAAAGCTATGTGGATCAAGTGCAAGCTGAACGTTACATCCACCTTCAATCTTGAGAGCACGGATAATGCTCAAGCTTGCATCACGAAGCATTTGGTTTTCATAGTCTGACATAGTCTGCGCTGGGGCAAATACAATAGAGTCCCCTGTGTGAATCCCAACGGGGTCAAAGTTTTCCATGTTACAAACAACAAGGGCATTGTCAGCTGAGTCACGCATGACTTCGTATTCGATTTCCTTAAAACCAGCAATCGAACGCTCAATCAAACACTGGGTAACAGGTGACAACTTCAAACCATTTTCAGCGATTTCACGCAATTCTTCCTCGTTGGCACACATACCACCACCAGTACCACCGAGAGTGAAGGCTGGGCGGACAATAACTGGGTAACCAATAGTTGCTGCAAAGGCAACGGCTTCTTCCACTGTGTTGACAATTTCTGATTCTGGAATTGGTTGCTTGAGTTCTTCCATCAATTGTTTAAAGAGATCGCGGTCCTCTGCTTGGTCGATAGCAGACAATTTAGTCCCGAGAAGTTCTACTCCCAATTCATCAAGAATACCATTTTTAGACAACTCCATTGCCATATTAAGCCCTGTTTGACCTCCAAGTGTTGGAAGCAAGGCATCTGGACGTTCCTTACGGAGAATACGCGTTACAAACTCAAGTGTAATCGGTTCGATGTAGACCTTGTCTGCAATCTCTTTATCCGTCATAATGGTTGCAGGATTTGAGTTAACCAAGACAACCTCATACCCCTCTTCTTTCAAAGACAAGCAGGCCTGGGTTCCAGCATAGTCAAACTCAGCAGCCTGACCAATAATAATCGGACCAGAACCAATCACCATAATTTTTTGAATATCAGTACGTTTAGGCATTTACAAGATATTAAGGGCGTCAAGCGGACAAAGCTAAAATAGGAGTTATGACGAAGAACCGTCAGTTCTAGGAATAACTATCTTTTTAGTACCGTCCGTAGCCCGTATTCAGTTCAGCAAATACGGCTCACCCTTCTCCTTTCTATTCGTCGCCTCTCAGGGCGACATTAAATAAATTCTCCGACGATTTTTTAGAGAAACGATAATTTTCGATAAAAAATCTAGTGCAGGGAGTTTTTAGTTCGCCTAATAGCGACTAAAAGAAACGACCTGCCTTTCTATTCGTCGCCTCACAGGGCGACATTAAATAAGATACAAAGGACGAATAGAAAGCGATTGAATTTTAGGAAACCAAGGAAGGATTGACAATCCGAGTTGGGTTCTCTAAATTCCGAGCTTTCCGTCCGTGTTCAGTTACATAAATTCTCCGACGATTTCACACTCGTCTTTAGTTTGCTTGTTTGAAAGCTTCCATCATCTCGATGAACTCGTCAAATAGATAACTTGCATCGTGCGGACCTGGTGCAGCATCTGGGTGGAATTGCACGGAGAAACCTGGTTGGTATCTGTGACGTACACCTTCAACTGACTTGTCATTGATTTCTTCATGAGTAATCATCAAATGGTCTGGAAAATCTTCACGACTCACTGCGTATCCATGGTTTTGACTAGTAAAGTCCACGCGCCCTGTTGCAATTTCACGCACTGCGTGGTTAAAACCACGGTGACCAAATTTCATCTTGTAGGTCTTAGCACCATTTGCCATGGCAAAGAGTTGATGCCCCATACAAATACCAAAGATTGGAATCTTGCCAAGAATACCACGAATCATATCGAGTGCTTCTGGTACATCTTCTGGATTTCCCGGTCCATTTGACAACATAACTCCGTCTGGATTTAAGTGAAGGATTTCCTCTGCTGTTGTAGTATAAGGAACGACCGTTACATTACAATCTCTCTTAGACAACTCTCTTAAGATTGAATGCTTGAGACCAAAGTCTACAAGTACCACACTTAAACCTACTCCTGGAGCTGGATATGCAGTTTTTGTAGAAACCTGTTTGATATTATCAATTGGTAAAACAGTTGCTTGAAGCTGATCTGTGATGTGATCAATACTATCTCCCACATGTGTCAGAGTCGCTCTCATAGTCCCATGTTTGCGAATGATTTTTGTCAAAGCACGTGTATCAATACCTGAAATACCAGGGATTTTCTTAGATTTCAAAAATTCATCCAGCGTCATCTGGTTACGCCAGTTACTGGCTCTACGAGCTTCTTCAAATACCACTACACCTTTACAGGTTGGACTGATAGACTCGTAGTCATCACGGTTAATCCCATAATTCCCAACCAAGGGATAGGTAAAGGTTAGGATTTGTCCATTGTAAGACTGATCCGTAATAGATTCTTGATAACCAGTCATCCCAGTATTAAAGACGATTTCACCAGTTACATCAATATCAGCCCCAAAGGCTTTTCCTTCAAAAATTGTTCCATCTTCTAAAACTAGAAGTCGTTTAGTCATAAATTCACCTCTCGTGGATGCTCTCAGGCATCTTTTAACGTTTTGTGTCTTATTTTGCGTTTCTGTAAGTCAATACAGATTCTAAAATTGCCATTCTGACAAAGACACCATTGGTCATTTGTTGAACAATACGTGATTTTGGTGCTTCGACCAAGTGATCAGCAATTTCAACATCGCGATTTACAGGAGCAGGATGCATCAGAATAGCTTTATCTTTCAAGCGATCGTAACGTTCTTGAGTCAAACCATGCTGAGCATGATAGCCCTCTTTTGAAAAGACTGTTCCACTTTCATGACGCTCATGCTGAACACGGAGAAACATCATCACATCAACTTGGTCAATGATTTCATCAATGCTTACAAACTGTCCATAGTCTGCAAACTCTTGACTTCT
This sequence comes from Streptococcus mitis, assembly GCF_009496285.1. GTDB lineage: Bacteria > Bacillota > Bacilli > Lactobacillales > Streptococcaceae > Streptococcus > Streptococcus mitis_BP. The sequence goes on along the minus strand of NZ_WIJK01000034.1, from coordinate 5,368 downwards.
CCATTCCTCAGGTCCAGCAAAGTAGAGTTCTGCTCCTAAGCGTTTTAAGATTTGCATATTGGATTTAGCCACACGCGAATGGTCAAGGTCACCAGCAATGGCTACCTTGAGTCCTTCGAAGTGTCCAAATTCTTCATAAATCGTCATTAAATCAAGCAAGCTCTGGCTAGGATGTTGCCCAGAACCGTCGCCACCATTGATAATCGAAGTCGTAATCGTCGGACTATCGATCAACTCTCTGTAGTAATCTACCTCTGGGTGTCGGATGACACAGGCATCTACTCCCAAGGCTGACAAGGTCAAAATTGTATCGTAGAGTGTTTCACCCTTGTTGACTGAACTTGTTTTTACATCGAAGTCCAGTAGGTGAAGGCCCAGTTTAATCTCTGCTACTTCAAAAGATTTGTGGGTACGAGTCGAACTCTCAAAGAAGAGATTAGAGACGATGTGTTGGTCTTCATAAGAAGCCTTTGCTCCATTTTTAAATTCGATCCCTCGTTTAATCAATTTCATGACTTGTTCTACAGTAAGGTCTTCCATTGAGACTACATGTTGAATGGCTTGTTGATTTTCTGACATGGCTAACTCCTTTGGCTATCTAAGCTTCTTCGGTAATAAGAACACGATCTTGTCCATCTAGTTCAGTCATCTCTACGATGATTTCTTCTGAACGACTGGTTGGGATATTTTTCCCTACATAGTCTGGACGAATCGGTAATTCTCTATGCCCGCGGTCAACTAGAACAGCTAAACTCACACGAGAAGGACGACCATGGCTTACGATGTTGTCAATAGCTGCTCGGATGGTCCGACCTGTGTAAAGCACATCGTCCACCAAGATGACCTCACGTTCTGTCACATCAACAGAGATTATAGAAGTATCTTCACCGCTTTTGACATCGTCACGGAATGGTTTGGTATCTAACTCAACGACTGGCACTGAGATAGATTCCAACTGTTCCAATCGCTCTTGGATACGGTGGGCAATGAAGACACCACGTGTTTTTATCCCAGCCAGTACAATCTTGTTCAAATCTTTATTTCGCTCGATAATCTCATAGGTAATTCGAGTAATCGCTCGCTTGACGGTCAATTCGTCTACAACTTCTTTTGTCTTCATGACAAACCTCCAAAAAAAAGTCTCCTTAAACAAGGAGACTTCAGAATGTATAGTTAAGCTAGCCCTACCAAAACAGCAGAGACTCCACCCTTCTACTTGATTCAGCTCCTTGCCTGCCTCACGGGACAGGATTAAAGGAATATTTGATTGGTACTACTATAACACAAACCAGGAATCGATGCAAGAAAAAACACAAGAAATCAATTTTATAACGAACTAAAATCGTACAACTGTGGATAGTGATCGCATTCTGGATTTTTCGGATGACAGATAGCACGACCAAAGTAAATCATAGCCTGATGGGCTGCAAGCCATTCTTCTGGTGGCAAAACATCCATGACACGTTTTTCGACCTCAAGGGGTGTAGCTGATTTTTTTACAATATCGTGGTGTTTACAGATTCGCTCTACGTGAGTATCAACTGCAAAGGCCGGAATACCGAATCCCACGCTCAAAACTACGTTGGCTGTTTTACGACCAACTCCTGCCAAACTCTCTAATTCTTCTCTAGTCTGAGGGACTTGACCGTCAAAATCATTCAGGAGTTGTTGGGAACATTTTTTGAGGAATTTAGCCTTATTGCGATAAAGGCCTAGGCGAGAAATATACGAGGCAATCTCACTCTCACTTGCATCTGCCATGGTTTGTGGGGTTGGAAAAGCTGCAAAAAGGCCAGGTGTAGCCTTGTTGACTGCCGCATCTGTCGTCTGAGCAGACAGCATAACAGCAACCAGGAGTTCAAAATGATTGCGAAAATCTAGACTTGGTTTCGCATCTGGAAAAAGAGCAATGATTTCCTCAATGACATGACGGGCACGCTTCTTGGATAAAACCATCTATTCGTCTCCATCAAACAGTCCTTGCAAACCTGCAAAAGGACTATTTTCTTCTTTCTTGACTGCTTGTTGGGCTTGATACTCTTCCTCAGACATGATTTGCCAGTCATTTCCAGAAACAAATCCCTGACCAGCTTCTTCTTCAGTTGTTAAGACTTTGATAGGAATATTGAGCAAGATATTATCTGAGACACTTTCAGCCAGGTCGATTTCCCCATTTTCAATCGGTAAAACCAAGTCATCATCTAGAACTTCTTGATCCAGTTGATTGGTAGCACCTTCCATAAAGACTTCCGTCACTGGATATGATTCATTCAATTCTACCGGTTCCATGCTACGGCTAGAGGCTAAGACGATTGTATAAGACAATTGATATTCTAGGAAAAACATAAGGTCTTCGTACTGAACTTTTCCAATAGCGACAATATCTTTTACATCTAAAATTTCTTGATTACGGGCACGCAAGTCAGCTGCTAAGTCTAAAGTTTGCTCAAAGTGCAAGCCTTCAGGCTGCTTACGAATTTCTTGAATATTTAATTTCATACTTCCTCCATAAAGATTTACTCCTTTGATTATACCATGAAATCACTTAATTTAATCGCTGCAGACCTTGTTTTAAATATTATTAGTTTTTGATATATTTATTATGACAAATTTATTTTTTGTGCTATACTATAGACATCAATACATGAGCAAAGGAGGACGCTCATATGGAAGATAAAGAACTAATCTTAGAAGCTTATCAACTCATTTCCGAGTTAAACAAAGCTTACCAAACTTGCAAACAAGGATTGCCTGATGATATACGCTTGCAGCAAAATATTGACGAGTTACTCAAACAACTTAAAAAGACAGAGAAACTCGATAACTCTATCTTAGTTGATCTGGAGAAATTTTACCAACATACCAGTCTCTTGATTGGACTTGGCACCCTTAAACTGAATGATCAAGCTCGCACAGCTTGGCGAAACTATGACAAATTCCACTACGATCACGTCAAACACGTTTTGACTCTCTATGGACCTGTTTTTGGTTTCTAGAAAGATTTGAATTTCTCATTTCTTTTGACAAAGTGTTCCAAAAGGTATAAAATAAACATAGTAATTTTCGGAGGTAAGGGAGACATGAACAACTAAGTCTATCAAATAAAGAACCTTTATTTAGTAGATCTTGTTTCTGTCTCTTTTTGTGTGCTCTTTTTTCTGCTGCTTTTTCAGCCCTTTTAAAAGAGGATTTTTTGACATAGACGATTGGCTCTACTAGGTAAAGTAGAGCTTTTGTTATGTATTATCCAAATTTAGAAAGGGAAACATGATGATAAAAATCAACCAGCTAACCATCACTCAAAACAAAGATTTACGAGACCTTATTTCCGATTTAAATATTACTATCCAAGACGGAGAAAAGGTCGCTATTATCGGCGAAGAAGGAAATGGAAAATCAACCTTACTTAAAACTTTAATGGGCGAAAGATTAGCTGATTTCTCAATCAGTGGAGAAATCCAGTCTGACCTTCAGTCCTTGGCCTACATTCCCCAACATCTCCCTGAAGAATTGAAGAAAAAATCTCTACAGGACTACTTCTTTTTAGAGTCTGCTGATTTGGACTTCAGCATTCTCTACCGTTTAGCTGAGGAATTGCACTTTGATAGCAGTCGTTTTGCTAGTGACCAAGAGATTGGTAGCCTCTCGGGAGGTGAAGCTTTGAAAATTCAGCTTATCCATGAATTAGCCAAACCCTTTGAGATTCTATTTTTAGATGAACCTTCAAATGACCTGGACATTGAGACAGTTGATTGGCTAAAAAGTAAGATTCAGAAGATGAAACAAACCGTTATTTTCATTTCTCATGATGAAGACTTCCTCTCTCAAACGGCAGACACCATTATCCACTTGCGACTGGTCAAGCATCGAAAGGAGGCTGAAACTCTAGTTGAACATTTAGACTATGATCGCTATAGTGAACAGAGAAAGGCTATTTTTGCCAGACAAAGCCAGCAAGCTGCTAACGACCAGAGGGCCTATAACAAAACAATGGAAAAACACCGCAGAGTCAAGCAAAATGTCGAAACTGCCTTGCGAAATACTAAAAATGATGTTGCTGGGCGCCTATTAGCCAAAAAGATGAAAAATGTTCTTTCTCAAGAAAAACGCTACGAAAAAGCAGCTCAGTCCATGACCCAGAAACCACTTGAAGAAGAAGAAATCCAACTCTTCTTTTCAGATATAGAGCCATTAGCAGCTTCTAAAGTCTTACTTCGACTGGAAAAGGAAAGTTTGTCCATTGGTGAGCGTGTTTTGGCTCAGGAGTTACAACTAACTGTTTGGGGTCAAGATAAAATCGGTATCATCGGACCAAATGGTGTTGGCAAATCGACTCTGTTAGGCAAGTTACATCAACTACTAAGCGCCAAAAGTGAGATTTCACTTGGATTTATGCCACAAAATTACCAAGAAACATTGCAATTGGATCTATCTCCAGTAGAATTTCTCAGCCGAACTGGACACAAAGAGGAAGTACAGAAAATCCAATCCTTCCTAGCCAGTCTCAATTTCAGTTATCCAGAAATGCACCACCAAATCCGCTCCTTATCCGGCGGTCAACAAGGCAAACTCCTTCTTTTGAATTTAGTTCTGCGGAAACCAAACTTTCTCCTTCTGGATGAACCCACACGAAACTTTTCTCCAACTTCTCAACCCGAAATCAGAAAACTCTTTGCCAATTATCCTGGTGGTCTGGTTACTGTTTCACATGATCGACGTTTCTTAAAAGAAGTCTGTAGGAGTATCTACCGTTTGACAGAGAATGGTTTGGAAATAGTTGATTTACAAGATTTATAACTGTAGAAAATAGTAAGAGGCTGGGCAAAAACTAAATTTCAGCAGAAAATCAAGTAAATCTTCCCACAATAAAACGCATAGTATCAAGGTTGTTCAATACCTGATACTGTATTGACCCCCAAAAGTTGGACAAATAATTATTGAAAGGATTTAGTTCTGTATTGCACAGGGCTAAGTCCTTTCAATAATTATTTGTCAAGTATATCAAGGTATTTGATGAAAAATAGTTTGATTTCCATAGTCAAACTAAGGAAATTGTCTTTTTCTGAACTAAAGTTTAGTGAAAAAAGTGTACACTAAACCAACACCTTATCTGGTGATTTTTTTTGATAAGGCGTTACAATAATATGGCATAAACAATTTTACCGATTTTGGGTAGAAGTATAATCGTAAAGTTTGTTATGCGTTATAAGGTAATACATTGTTCTAATGAGACGATGTATAGAGGCAATCGTGTGTGGTTTGGTTGAAGTCACTTGCGATTGTCTTTTCCGTTTCTCATAGAAGTCTGCGATATGACAAGGATTGGTGTGGCTAGCTGAAGCTATGTTATGAATGCACTTAAAGAGAA
>NZ_WIJK01000033.1 GCF_009496285.1 Streptococcus mitis | reverse complement strand
CGATTAAATGAACTGGTAGATTAAATAGCATTATCTCTGTTAAGTCATTTTTTCCAAAGATTGTTCTAAAGGATTGATGCTATGTAGAAAGACAATACTAAATATTTTGATAGGAAGGTGACCTGTATTTTTTATACCGATTATCTTCGTATTTTTTGTATTAAACGATAGAAGATTGTTCTTAACTTACAAGGAACAAAGAAATTAAAAAATATCAGTATATCTATTTGTTTTGTATATCACGTGAATTCTGCATAAATCTCTTTCTAGTAATGTATTGCAACTCTACTATAGCGTTTTTATTCTTTTTTTGTGTTTACACAACATATTTTACACAACCAAAAAACAAGGTCAGGAACAAAATCCTGACCTTTGACAACTTTACCGATTCTTTAGTTCTACGTAGCGTTTGTACCAAATATTGACATAGGCTTCTGAGAAGGGGCCACGTTCATTGTTAATCCAATCAACAAGAATCTTGACATGCTCTTTCAAAATATAATCTAAGTCAGAAGAATACTTCATTTTTCGCTTGTGTCGTTCATACTCCTCAACGTCCAAGAGGCGTTTCTCACCATCTGTAAAAACTTTAACATCCAAATCATAGTCAATGTACTTTAAAGCTTCTTCGTCTAGATAGTAAGGACTTGCCATATTGCAGTAGTAGGAAATACCATTATCACGAATCATAGCGATAATATTAAACCAATATTTCTTGTGAAAGTAAACAATAGCCGGTTCTCGAGTCACCCAACGACGACCGTCACTTTCGGTAACAAGTGTGTGGTCGTTGACGCCGATAATAGCGTTCTCTGTTGTTTTTAGTACCATGGTGTCTCGCCAAGTGCGGTGAAGACTCCCATCATGCTTATAACTTTGAATTGTAATAAAGTCGCCTTCTTTTGGAAGTTTCATAACTAACCAACTTTCTACAATTTATAAGTTTATCGTTTACTATTGTATCACATTTTTGTTTAAAGTTCTTAGTTTTTTTATGAAAAAATTAAAGATATTCTCTGAGAGCGCTGGCTATATCCGAAAAATCGTAACCTTTTCTAGCTAAAACTTGGGTCAAACGTTGCTTGAGTTCGTATCCTTCATACTTTCGTGAGTATTTTGGGTATTGTTTATCGAGCTCTTTAAAAATCAGCTCTTGGACAGTTTCTTCATCGATCTGGTTATCAAGTTGATCAAAGGCAGCCTTGGCTTCTGAGTAGGAAAAACCTTTGTTGGTCAGATTTTGGATAATCTTGTCCTGTAAGGCGCGGGCTGGCAATTTTCCCTGATATTTTTTCAGTAGTTTTTCAGCTGTACGCTCTGCGACTTCCATCATATCAAAATCTTGTAAGACTTCTTGGATGATAGATTTAGAAACGCCCTTTTGGGAAATCTTCTGCATCAGCATATAGCTTCCCTTATCTCCTGAAAGCTGATTGGAGTTGATGATAGCTTGTGCATACTGACGATCATTGATCCAGTTGTCGTCCTTTAGAGACTGAATGACTTGGGGGATGATTTTCTCATCAATTTCATGTTTGGCAAGATAATCTCGGACTTCCTTTTCAGTACGTGCCTTGAAGGATAAGTGGTAGAGAGCTAGATTTTTACTGTAGGAAAATTGCGCAAAGGATTTAATCTCAGTTAGTTCCTCAGCTGAAATCTCTTTCCCTTTTGTCAACATAAAGCGAACAATGGTATCCTCGGTAATGTAGCAGATTTGGTCGCTATCAAGTTCGAGCAGATAGAGTCTTTTTTTCTTTTCAAGTTTTGTGATTTTCATATTTTCCCCTTACCCAAATGCTTCAAAGGCAGCAACGAGTCGAAGTTTATTTACATCGACCTGTTCTCTCCCATAATAGTCAAGAAATAGTTCAGCGTATTTAGGGTCATGTAGGTTATAGTTGAGGGACCAAACTGTCCAAAAGAGATCGATATGTCGATCACTGAAATCAGCTAAGCCAAGGTCAATAAAGCAAGAGAAGTGGTCAGCATCTTTTAGAATAAAGTTCGGTAGACAGGCGTCCCCGTGAATAAAGGCATCTGTTTCTAAAAGGTGCCCTTGTTCTTGGATGAGTTGGAAGGCCTCTTCGCGACTGTTAATCTGGAATTGGGGTAGGAGGGCCTTGGCATAGAACTCACCTTTTTCATAGTTTTTTAAGGCTCTGTCTTTATAGGTCTGTAAATGATTTTCTGATGGAAAATTGTGTGGGTTTAAGTTGTGAAGCTTTTTAAGAGACTCGGCCATGGTTTGACAGATTGTCTCTGGCTGATCTAAAAAAGCGAGAGCATAACGGCCAATGGCTTCTTTTGTCAGAAGATAGTCTTTATCCGTAGATACATAGTCGATAACAGGAGTTCCTATTCCCTCTTGTTCAAACCAACTCGCAATTCTAGCTTCTCGCTCTAATCTTCCCTTTTGATCAATTTTTAAATAGTAACCTGAGTCAAGATAAAGAACCCTTGCGCCTGAATGAGAAGAGCTGTCAGAAAGGCTTGCCCCCTCTATATAAGTTCGTAATTGCTCAGGAAAATCCAATGAGGAAAAAGATATCTTTGTATTCATGGTTTTATTGTAACATATTCTTAACCATTGAGAAACTACGTGGTATAATAGACTTATGAATCTAAAAGTCAAACAAAAAATTCCATTAAAAATCAAGCGCATGGGGATTAACGGGGAAGGAATTGGTTTTTTCCAGAAAACCCTCGTTTTTGTTCCAGGTGCCCTCAAGGGAGAAGATATCTATTGTCAGGTGACTTCGGTTAAGCGTAACTACGTTGAGGCTAAACTGCTTGAGGTCAATAAAAAATCTAAGTTTCGAGTGGTTCCAGACTGTACCATTTATAATGAGTGTGGAGGCTGTCAAATCATGCACCTGCATTACGACAAGCAGCTGGAGTTTAAGACGGACCTTCTCCATCAAGCTCTGAAAAAATTTGCGCCTGCTGGCTACGAAAACTATGAAATTAGACCAACCATTGGCATGCAGGAGTCTAAGTATTATCGGGCTAAACTGCAATTTCAAACGCGAAAGTTTAAAGGTCAAGTTAAGGCAGGTTTGTATGCTCAGAATTCTCACTACTTGGTTGAGTTAAAAGACTGCCTAGTCCAAGACAAGGAAACGCAAGCTATTGCCAATCGCATTGCTGAACTCTTGACCTATCATCAAATTCCGATTACAGATGAACGGAAAATTCTTGGGGTTCGGACCATTATGGTACGTCGAGCACGGAAAACTGGGCAGGTTCAAATCATTATCGTCACTAATCGCCAATTGAATCTGACTCTCTTAGTTCAAGACCTAGTCAAGGATTTTCCAGAAGTGGTGACAGTTGCAGTCAATACCAATACTGCAAAAACCAGTGAGATTTATGGAGACAAGACCGAGATTATTTGGGGTCAAGATAGTATACGCGAGGGTGTTCTTGATTATGAATTTTCTCTTTCTCCTCGAGCTTTTTACCAGCTCAATCCTGAACAGACTGAAGTCCTCTACAGTGAAGCTGTTAAAGCATTGGACGTGACTGAGGAGGACCACCTGATTGATGCCTACTGTGGTGTTGGGACCATTGGTTTTGCCTTTGCTAGGAAGGTTAAGAGCCTGAGAGGGATGGATATTATTCCTGAAGCTATCGAGGATGCTAAGGCAAATGCCCAGCGTATGGGGTATAGTAATACCCACTATGAGGCAGGTACAGCAGAAGAGATTATCCCTAGATGGTACAAGGAAGGCTATCGTGCTGATGCCTTGATTGTGGACCCGCCACGTACTGGTTTAGATGACAAGCTCTTGGATACCATTGTCAAATACGCACCTGAAAAGATGGTATATGTTTCCTGCAATGTGTCTACCTTGGCGCGTGATTTAGTCCGTCTAGTAGAGGTCTATGATCTACACTATATCCAGTCTGTTGATATGTTTCCACACACGGCTAGAACAGAAGCAGTGGTCAAATTAACTAGGAGAAAGCCAGCTTCTAGATAAAAACGGCAACTGGAAAGTTTTTGAAAATAAGGCTTCTAGTTACAGAGTAAGATTTGCAAGCTATCTATAAATATGATAAAATAATAGAAAATAAAATGAAAAAAGAGGTATGTGAAATGTCACGTAAACCATTTATCGCTGGTAACTGGAAAATGAACAAAAACCCAGAAGAAGCAAAAGCATTTGTTGAAGCAGTAGCATCAAAACTTCCTTCAGCTGATCTTGTTGAAGCTGGTATCGCAGTTCCTGCACTTGACTTGACAACTGTACTTGCTGCAGCTAAAGGAACTAACCTTAAAGTTGCTGCTCAAAACTGCTACTTTGAAAACGCAGGTGCTTTCACAGGTGAAACTAGCCCACAAGTTTTGAAAGAAATCGGTACTGACTACGTTGTTATCGGTCACTCAGAACGCCGTGACTACTTCCACGAAACAGATGAAGACATCAACAAAAAAGCAAAAGCAATCTTTGCTAACGGTATGCTTCCAATCATCTGTTGTGGTGAGTCACTTGAAACTTACGAAGCTGGTAAAGCAGCAGAATTCGTAGGTGCTCAAGTTTCAGCTGCTCTTGCTGGATTGACTGCAGAACAAGTAGCTTCATCAGTTATCGCATACGAGCCAATCTGGGCTATCGGTACTGGTAAATCAGCTTCACAAGATGACGCACAAAAAATGTGTAAAGTTGTTCGTGACGTTGTAGCTGCTGACTTTGGTCAAGAAGTTGCTGATAAAGTACGTGTTCAATACGGTGGTTCAGTTAAACCTGAAAACGTTGCTGAATACATGGCTTGTCCAGACGTTGATGGAGCTCTTGTAGGTGGTGCATCACTTGATCCAGAAAGCTTCTTGGCATTGCTTGACTTTGTAAAATAGTCTTTAAATATCTGAGACAGACAGTTCCCTCTCTCGAGGTTTGGGCTGCCTGTCTTCTTTTTAGTAAAAAGGCGTGCGTAAGCACGCTCTTTTCTGCATTTTGAATGAAAAAGAAAGGAGAATCATGCTTTATATTTGGTCTTATCTCAAACGCTATCCCAAGTGGTTAGTGTTAGACTTTCTCGGGGCAATTTTCTTTGTCATTGTCAATCTAGGTTTACCAACAGTTTTGGCCCGCATGATTGACCAGGGAATCAACCAAGGTGATCAGGATAAACTCTATTTTTGGGCCATCATCATGTTGGTTATTATCGTCTTGGGAACATTTGGGCGGGTTGTTCTAGCTTATGCTGCTAGTAAATTGACCACGAATATGGTTAAGGACATGCGGGATGATGTCTATTCTAAGCTGCAAGAGTATTCTCATCACGAATATGAACAAATTGGTGTATCTTCACTAGTCACTCGTATTACCAGTGATGCCTTTGTCCTCATGCAGTTTGCGGAACAAACGCTTAAGTTGGGTGTTATCACACCCATGATGATGCTATCAAGTATTCTCATGATTTTCTTGACGAGTCCTTCACTAGCCTGGATTGTCGCTTTTTCCGTTCCTTTTCTAGCTGTAGTAGTCCTTTATGTTGCGGTAAAAACGCGTCCCTTATCTGAAAAGCAACAGAAAACACTGGATAAGATTAACCAGTATGTCCGTGAAAATTTGATGGGGCTACGAGTGATTCGTGCCTTTGCTCGTGAAGACTTCCAAGAAAAACGTTTCGAAGACAAAAATGCAATCTATGCGGATAATTCGAATCGCTTGTTCAAATTAACTGGTTTGACAGAGCCCCTCTTTGTTCAAATCATTATTGCCATGATTGTAGCTATCGTTTGGTTTGCTTTGGATCCTCTCAAACAGGGAAGTTTGCAGATTGGGGATTTGGTAGCCTTCATCGAGTATAGTTTCCACGCTCTCTTGTCCTTCCTCTTCTTGTCAAACCTCTTTACAATGTACCCTAAAACGGCCGTATCCAGTGAGCGCTTGAAGGAAATCATGGATATGCCCATTTCTATTGATCCAAACGAGAATGGAGTTCAAGAGACAGAAACTCATGGATATCTAGAATTTGATAATGTGACCTTTGCTTATCCTGGTGAAACGGAAAGCCCTGTTTTGCATAATATTTCCTTTACTGCTAAACCGGGGGAAACCATTGCTTTTATCGGCTCAACTGGTTCAGGTAAGTCTACTCTGGTTCAATTGATTCCTCGTTTTTACGATGTTACGCTAGGGAAAATTAAGGTCGATGGTGTTGATGTCCGAGATTACCGCCTCAAATCACTCCGCCAGAAGATTGGATTTATTCCACAAAAGGCCTTGCTCTTTACTGGGACTATCGCAGACAATCTTCGTTACGGGAAAGAGGACGCCAGTCATGAGGACTTGCACCAAGCAGCTGATGTAGCCCAAGCCAAAGACTTTATCGAAAGTCGAGAAGAAGGTTTCGCGACTCATCTGGCTGAAGGGGGAAGCAACCTATCAGGTGGTCAGAAACAACGCTTGTCAATTGCCCGAGCAGTTATCAAGGGTCCAGATATCTATATCTTTGATGATTCCTTCTCAGCCTTGGACTACCGTACAGATGCTATCTTGCGCCGTCGTCTCAAGGAAGTGACTCAAGATGCTACGGTATTGATTGTTGCACAGCGTGTCGGAACTATCATGGATGCTGACCAGATCATTGTCCTTGATAAGGGTGAAATCGTTGGTCGTGGCCGTCATGAAGAATTGATGGAGATCAATGACATCTATCGAGAAATTGCTGAGTCGCAGCTGAAAAATGCGTCTCTGACAGAAGAATAGGAGGTAAAGGATGAAACAACAATCTAGTCTAGCTCGTCTATGGAGCTATTTAAAAGCCTACCGTTTCTCTGTTTTCTTTGCAGTCTTCTTGAAAATAGTTAGCGTTATTATGAGTGTTATCGAGCCTTTCGTATTGGGGCTTGCCATTACAGAGTTAACCAGCAATCTCCTTGCTATGGCAAATGGTGTTGCAGGAGCAGGTATAAATACCTCTTATATTGCTGTGATTCTGGTGTTCTATCTCTTACGTGGACTTTTTTATGAGTTGGGTTCTTATTACTCAAATTACTTTATGACCAATGCAGTGCAGTCCATGATACAGGATTTGCGAAATGAAATGAGCGAAAAAATCAACCGCATCCCTGTGTCCTACTTTGACAAACACCAGTTTGGAGATTTGTTAGGTCGTTTTACCAGTGATGTTGAAACTGTTTCAAACGCTCTACAACAATCTTTCTTACAGATTGTCAATGCAGTCTTTACCATTCTTTTTGTTATGGGAATGGTCCTCTATCTGAATCTTCAGCTGGCTATCATTGTTATCTTGTCGATTCCAGTGACTTATTTTGGAGCTAAAACGATTCTAAATCGTTCGCAGCCATACTTTAAACATCAGGCAGCTATATTGGGACGTATGAATGGATTTGTACAGGAAAACTTGACAGGTTTCAATGTTTTAAAACTTTTCGGACGTGAAGAAAATTCTCAAGAGAGATTTGAAAAGATTACGGATGAATTGCAACAAGTCGGATTCAAGGCTAGCTTTATCTCAGGTTTGATGATGCCTGCTCTTCACATCGTATCTGATTTAACCTACCTGATTGTTGCAGTATTAGGTGGATTGCAGGTTATTGCAGGGCGCTTGACTATTGGTAACATGCAGGCCTTCGTTCAATATGTATGGCAAGTCAGCCAGCCTATTCAAAATATTACCCAGCTAGCAGGGCAAATGCAGAGCGCTAAGTCTTCCCTTGATCGTGTTTTTGAAGTTTTAGATGAACAGGAAGAAGTCCAAACTGCTGAAGTGAAAGAACTAGCACCATTGACAGGTCAAGTTAGCTTCAAGAATGTTGATTTTCAATATGTGGAAAATAAACCATTGATTCGTAATTTCAACCTAGATGTTGAACCTGGAGAGATGGTAGCCATCGTTGGACCTACTGGGGCAGGGAAAACAACCTTGATTAACCTTCTCATGCGTTTTTATGATGTAACTGCTGGAGCCATTTTAGTGGATGGCCAAGATATTCGAAACTTATCTCGTCAGGACTATCGTCGCCAGTTTGGCATGGTCTTACAGGATGCCTGGCTCTATGAAGGTAGCATTAAGGAAAATCTTCGCTTTGGAAATCTTGAGGCAACTGACGAGGAAATCGTTGAAGCTGCTAAGGCTGCCAATGTAGACCACTTTATCCGCACTCTTCCAGGTGGTTATAACATGGAAATGAACCAAGAGTCAAGTAATATTTCTCTTGGGCAAAAACAGTTGTTAACTATCGCTCGTGCTCTCTTGGCGGATCCTAAAATCTTAATTTTGGACGAAGCAACCTCATCAGTCGATACTCGTCTAGAGCTCTTGATTCAAAAGGCTATGAAGCGTTTGATGAAGGGAAGAACAAGCTTTGTCATTGCCCATCGACTTTCTACTATTCAGGAAGCTGATAAGATTTTGGTACTTAAAGATGGACAGATAATCGAACAGGGAAATCATGAAAGTCTTTTAGCTGCAAAAGGTTTCTATTATGATCTTTATCAAAGTCAATTTTCGAATAAAAACAGAGAAAATAGCTAGGATAAATAGTCACTCATTTTCTTAAATTATCAGTCAATTAGAACTTTTTTAATATGAGTTAATTTCCTTGCTTTTGTCTACTAGGAGTAGTATACTGATGTAGTAATCAATAAATATGGTTGCAAAAATTATATTACGAGGTGAGAAATATGGTTGAATTAAAAAAAGATGCTTTAAAAGATGTAACAACATTATCTAAATCAGCGCCTGAAGCGCTAGCAAAAACAAAGGAAGTGCTTAACCAAGCAGTAGCAGACTTGTATGTGGCTCACATTGCCCTTCATCAAGTTCACTGGTATATGCGTGGCCGTGGTTTCATGGTATGGCATCCTAAGATGGATGAATACATGGATAGTCTAGATGGTTACCTTGACGAAATCAGCGAACGCTTGATCACTCTTGGTGGCAAACCTTACTCTACTTTGACAGAATTCCTTCAACACAGTGAAATCGAAGAAGAAGAAGGAGAATTCCGCAACGTAGAAGAAAGCTTGGAGCGTGTTCTAGCTATTTATCGTTACCTTATCACTCTTTTCCAAAAAGCTTTGGATGTAACTGATGAAGAAGGCGATGATGTTTCTAATGACATTTTCGTTGGTGCTAAAGCGGAACTTGAAAAAACTGTTTGGATGCTTGCAGCTGAGTTGGGTCAAGCACCAGGTTTGTAAGAAACTACCTATAAACAACAATCCGTAGAAATTTTCTACGGATTTTTCTATTTGGGTGGGCACCCCAAAACAGTCTTTTTTGAAGATTTTTGATAAAATAGAACTATCAATAAAAAGGATGAAAGCATGACAAAGAAAATCGTAGCCATCTGGGCACAAGATGAACAGGGTGTGATCGGAAAAGAGGATCGCTTGCCATGGCATTTGCCAGCAGAGTTAAAACATTTTAAAGAAACAACCTTGAATCATGCCATCTTGATGGGGCGTGTCACCTTTGATGGAATGGGCAGACGTTTGTTGCCTGGTCGTGAAACCTTGATTTTGACGCGTAATCTCGAAGAGTCAGTTGAGGGTGCTCTGGTCTTTCAAAATGTTGAGGATGTTTTAGACTGGTATCAACAGCAGGATAAGAATCTTTATATCATCGGTGGGAAGCAGATTTTTCAGCTGTTTGAACCTTATCTGGATGAGATTATTGTGACACAAATTCATGCTCAAGTTGAAGGGGATACCTATTTCCCAGAAGATTTTGACTTGACTGTTTTTGAGACTGCTGCAAGCAAATCTTATTCCAAAGATGAGAAAAATGTCTATGATTTTACCATCGAATATAGAAAGAGAAAGGAAGTCTAATGGAGCGTAGTATTTTTGGTTTTTTCACAGCTCTTTTGTGTGCTGTCTGTCTTGTAGCTGGAACACACGCTTTTCGTAAAAAGCGCTTTGGACTTGCTACTCTGCTTTGGCTTAATGCTTTTACAAACTTGGTGAATAGCATTCATGCTTTTTATATGACCTTATTTTAGATAGAATGAATAGTTAGAACGGAAGGAAATCATGCCGACGAATAGAAAAAATGATATGATGGTTTATTGCTCATTTTGTGGCAAGAGCCAAGATGAAGTACAAAAAATTATAGCAGGTAACAATGCTTTTATCTGTAATGAGTGTGTGGAGCTAGCTCAGGAGATTATCCGAGAAGAGTTGGCAGAGGAAGTATTGACAGATCTTTCAGAAGTTCCAAAACCAATTGAACTTCTCAATATTTTAAACCACTACGTTATCGGTCAAGATCGTGCTAAACGTGCCTTAGCTGTTGCGGTTTATAACCACTATAAACGCATCAATTTTCATGATAATCGCGAAGAGACAGAAGATGTTGACTTGCAAAAGTCAAACATTTTGATGATTGGCCCAACTGGCTCAGGGAAGACCTTCCTTGCTCAAACTCTCGCTAGAAGTTTGAATGTACCATTTGCCATTGCAGATGCAACGGCTCTTACTGAGGCTGGTTATGTAGGTGAGGACGTGGAAAATATCCTCCTCAAACTCTTGCAGGCAGCTGACTTTAACATTGAGCGTGCAGAGCGTGGAATTATCTATGTGGATGAGATTGACAAGATTGCTAAGAAGAGCGAAAATGTTTCCATCACACGTGATGTTTCTGGTGAAGGGGTGCAACAAGCCCTCCTCAAGATTATCGAAGGAACTGTAGCTAGCGTCCCTCCTCAAGGCGGACGTAAACATCCTCAACAAGAAATGATTCAAGTGGATACCAAGAATATCCTCTTCATTGTGGGTGGGGCCTTTGATGGAATCGAAGAAATTGTCAAACAGCGTCTTGGTGAAAAAGTTATCGGTTTCGGACAAAATAACAAGGCTATTGACGAAAACAGCTCATACATGCAAGAAATAATTGCAGAGGACATTCAAAAATTCGGTATTATCCCTGAGTTGATAGGGCGCTTGCCTGTCTTTGCAGCTCTGGAGCAGTTGACAGTAGATGACTTGGTTCGCATTTTGAAAGAGCCAAGAAATGCCTTGGTTAAACAATACCAGACCTTGCTTTCATATGACGATGTTGAACTTGAATTTGACGATGAGGCTCTCCAAGAGATTGCTAACAAAGCTATTGAACGCAAAACTGGTGCGCGTGGTCTTCGCTCAATCATCGAAGAAACTATGCTAGACGTTATGTTTGAAGTTCCAAGTCAAGAAAATGTGAAAACAGTTCGTATCACAAAAGAAGCCGTCAATGGAACAGCTAAGCCAATCCTAGAGACAGCCTAGAGGTGACTATGGAAATCAATACACACAATGCTGAGATTTTACTGAGTGCTGCCAATAAGTCCCACTATCCGCAGGATGAACTTCCTGAAATTGCTCTTGCAGGACGCTCAAATGTTGGTAAATCCAGCTTTATCAATACCATGCTCAATCGTAAGAATCTAGCTCGTACTTCAGGAAAACCAGGAAAAACACAACTACTTAATTTCTTTAATATTGATGATAAGATGCGTTTTGTAGACGTGCCTGGCTACGGTTATGCCCGTGTTTCCAAAAAGGAACGAGAAAAGTGGGGACGCATGATTGAGGAGTACTTAACTACTCGAGAAAATCTTCGAGCAGTTGTCAGTCTCGTTGACCTTCGTCATGATCCGTCAGCAGATGATGTACAGATGTACGAATTTCTTAAATATTATGAGATTCCTGTCATCATTGTGGCGACCAAGGCAGACAAGATTCCGCGTGGGAAATGGAACAAGCACGAATCAGCAATTAAAAAGAAATTAAACTTTGATCCTAGTGATGACTTTATCCTTTTTTCTTCTGTAAGTAAGGCAGGGATGGAGCAAGCCTGGGATGCTATTTTAGAGAAAATTTGAGGAAATTGAATGGCTAAAACAATTCATACAGATAAAGCTCCAAAGGCAATCGGACCTTACGTTCAAGGAAAAATCGTTGGCAATCTTTTGTTTGCTAGCGGTCAAGTGCCCCTATCTCCTGAAACTGGAGAAATCGTCGGAGTGACTATCCAAGAACAGACAGAGCAAGTTTTGAAAAACATTGGAGCTATTTTGGCAGAAGCGGGGACAGATTTTGACCATGTTGTCAAAACAACTTGCTTTTTGAGTGATATGAACGACTTTGTACCTTTCAATGAGGTTTACCAAACAGCCTTTAATAAGGAATTTCCAGCTCGTTCAGCTGTAGAAGTAGCTCGTCTTCCTCGCGATGTAAAAGTCGAAATTGAAGTCATCGCAGAGATTGGGTGAGTTATTTGAAGTTTGGTTCTTCCAAACTTCTTTTGATATAAGGAGACAAAGATGACAAAGAAACAACTTCACCTGGTAATTGTGACAGGTATGAGTGGTGCAGGGAAAACTGTAGCTATTCAATCCTTCGAAGATTTAGGCTACTTTACCATTGATAATATGCCACCAGCTCTATTGCCAAAGTTTTTGCAGTTGGTTGAGACTAAGGATGATGACCACAAATTAGCTTTGGTAGTGGATATGCGTAGCCGTTCCTTCTTTTCAGAGATTCAGGCTGTCTTGGATGAATTGGAAAATCAAGATGATTTGGACTTCAAGATTCTCTTTTTGGATGCGGCGGATAAGGAATTAGTGGCACGCTATAAGGAAACCAGAAGAAGTCACCCTCTGGCAGCAGATGGTCGTATTTTAGATGGGATTAAGTTGGAACGCGAACTCTTGGCTCCATTAAAAAATATGAGCCAAAACGTGGTAGACACAACAGAGTTAACCCCTCGTGAACTTCGTAAAACGATTGCTGAACAATTTTCAGATCAAGAACAGGCTCAGTCTTTCCGTATTGAGGTTATGTCTTTCGGGTTTAAATATGGCATTCCTATTGATGCTGACTTGGTATTTGATGTTCGTTTCCTCCCAAATCCTTACTATCTACCAGAACTTCGCAATCAGACAGGTGAAGACCAGGCCGTTTATGACTATGTTATGAATCATGAAGAATCTGAAGATTTCTACCGCCATTTGTTGGCCTTGATCGAACCAATCCTACCTGGCTACAAAAAAGAAGGAAAATCTGTTTTAACCATTGCAGTAGGTTGTACAGGAGGACAACACCGGAGTGTTGCCTTTGCCAAACGATTAGCCAATGATTTGTTTAAGAATTGGCCTGTAAATGAAAGCCATCGTGATAAAGACCGAAGAAAGGAAACGGTAAACCGTTCATGAGAAAACCAAAAATTACGGTGATTGGTGGAGGAACCGGAATCCCTGTTATTTTAAATAGTTTAAGGGAAAAGGATGTGGAAATTGCAGCCATTGTAACCGTTGCGGATGATGGCGGTTCTTCAGGCGAATTGCGTAAAAATATTCAACAGTTGACACCTCCAGGGGATTTACGTAATGTCCTTGTGGCCATGTCAGATATGCCAAAATTCTATGAAAAGGTCTTTCAATACCGTTTTTCTGAGGATGCAGGTGCTTTTGCTGGTCATCCATTAGGAAACATTATCATAGCTGGCTTATCTGAAATGCAGGGTTCAACCTATAATGCTATGCAATTACTGAGTAAATTTTTCCATACGACAGGAAAGATTTATCCATCTAGTGACCATCCTTTGACACTCCATGCCGTCTTTAAAGATGGAACAGAAGTAGCTGGAGAAAGTCACATTGCAGACCATCCAGGCATGATTGACCATGTTTATGTCACCAACACTCTAGACGATGAGAAACCGCAGGCTAGCCGCCGAGTTGTCAATACCATTCTTGAGAGTGATATGATTGTCTTGGGTCCAGGCTCCCTCTTTACTTCGATTTTGCCGAATATCGTCATTGAGGAGATTGGTCAGGCTCTTCTGGAAACCAAGGCTGAAATTGCCTATGTCTGCAACATCATGACTCAGCGCGGAGAGACAGAACATTTCTCAGATAGTGATCACGTAGCAGTCTTGCATCGTCATTTGGGTAGACCATTTATTGATACAGTACTTGTTAATATCGAGAAGGTACCTAGAGATTATATGGATACCAATCGTTTTGATGAGTATTTAGTACAGGTTGAGCATGATTTTGACGGTTTGCATCAACAAGTTCCCCGTGTCATTTCATCCAACTTCCTACGTTTGGAAAATGGTGGTGCCTTCCATGATGGGGATTTAATCGTGGATGAATTAATGCGTATCATACAGGTGAGAAAATGAGTTTCACAGTAGCAGTAAAAGAAGAAATCCTAGGTCAACACCACCTGAGTCGCTATGAGTTATCAGCTATTATCAAGATGTCTGGAAGCGTAGGTTTGTCTAGTTCTGGCTTGACCTTGTCCGTTGTTACAGAGAGTGCCAAGCTTGCCCGCCATCTCTATGAATCGTTTTTACACTTTTATGGTATTAAGTCGGAGATTCGTCATCATCAGAGAAGCAATCTTCGTAAAAATCGGGTCTATACTGTGTTTACAGATGAACAAGTCCAAGAACTTTTAGCGGATTTGCGTTTGGCTGATTCTTTCTTTGGTCTGGAGACGGGAATTGATCCGGATATTTTAGGAGATGAAGAAGCAGGTCGTGCCTATCTTTGTGGTGCATTTTTAGCAAATGGGAGTATTCGGGATCCCGAGTCAGGCAAGTATCAGCTGGAAATTAGTTCAGTTTATCTGGACCATGCCCAAGGGATCGCTTCGCTCTTGCAGCAGTTCTTGTTAGATGCCAAGGTGATTGAACGAAAAAAAGGTGCAGTGACCTATCTCCAGCGAGCAGAAGATATTATGGATTTCCTGATTTTAGTAGGAGCTATGGAGGCACGTGATACTTTTGAAGGTGTCAAGATTCTCCGAGAAACTCGAAATGACCTCAATCGTGCCAATAATGCAGAGACGGCAAATATTGCTCGTACGGTTTCTGCAAGCATGAAAACCATTAATAATATCAGTAAAATCAAAGATAGAATTGGCTTGGATAATCTGCCAGCAGACTTGCAGGAAGTTGCCCGTCTGCGTATCCAGCATCCAGACTATTCTATTCAAAAGTTGGCAGATAGTCTGACAAATCCCTTAACCAAAAGTGGTGTCAATCATCGCCTGAGAAAGATCAACAAAATTGCAGAGGAACTGTAAAATATAATATATTGATGTTCAAAAAAGATATATCGAGATTGATGTTTAAAAATTTTTAAAATAACCTCAAATCATAACCACCCGTCTAACGGGTGGTTTGCACCAGGGCTATAAGCCCAAATTACCAGCCAGCGCCTAAAGACGCTGGCTTTCACGTTGTTCAAGCCGCATTGCTCTTGACTCGTCACTTGCCTC
>NZ_WIJK01000032.1 GCF_009496285.1 Streptococcus mitis | reverse complement strand
CTTCAAGCGACTCCAAAAGAGGATCCAAAACCAGAAGAACCAAGCAAACCAGAAGAGTCTAAGATTGACTATGATAAGGCCATGGCAAGTTTGGCAGAGGCTATTCAAAACAAGACTAAGGAACTAGGCAATGATAAAGAAGCTAAGAAGAAACTAGTCGAGTTATCAGAACAAGCCATCGCAGCGATCGAAGCAGCCAAAACTCAGGATGCAGTAGATAAGGTTTTGGAAAATGCTCTAGCTGGTATTAATCTGCTTCAATCGACTCCGAAAGAGGATCCGAAACCAGAAGAACCAAGCAAACCAGAAGAGTCTAAAGTTGACCGCCATAAGGCGATTGCAGAATTGGCTGCAGCAGTCGAGAAAAAAGCTGCTGAACTTGTCGATGATGTAGCTGCACAGGAAAAACTGGTTGAACTTGGAGAGCAAGCCCTTACTGCCATCAGAGATGCCAAGACACAGGATGCAGTAGACAAAGCCTTGCAAGCAGCTCTAACTTCTATCAATCAGCTTCAAGCGACTCCGAAAGAGGAAGTAAAACATTCAAATCTTCCGACTGAAGGAGATAAGGTCTTAATTCAAACGCAACCAAGCCTTGAAGTAACGACAGAATCAATCGCCTTTAATACTGTTCGTCGCGAGAATGCCTTCCTAGCCAAAGGCAAGGAACAAGTTGTTTCAGAGGGCAAAGTAGGTCAAGTAACGACTTATGTAGAAGTAGATGGAGACACACGTAAGACAGTTAAGGTTGAACGTGAAGAAGCTCAAGATCGTGTCATAGAAGTTGGTACTTTTGAAGGAACATCTGTGCCAGGTGAAGGTGTTAAAGAATTGAACTTTAGTCAGCCAAGTCTTGAAGTTGTTGAAGAAGCTCTCAGCTTCAAGATAGTTAAGCAAGATGACCCAACTCTGTCAGAAGGTGAAACTCGAGTAGCTCAGGCCGGTCGTGAAGGCAAAGAACGCGTCAGCATAGAAGTAGCATTGGATGGAAGCCGTACTGAAAAACTTCGCGAAGTTGTTGAAGAACCACAAGATGAGATTGTACTAGTCGGAACTAAGAAAGTTGAATCAGGTAAAACAGATCCAGCTATCCATGAAGTACCAGAGTTCACAGGTAGTGTCAATAGCTCAGAAGCAGCTAGTCATGAACTTCCAGAGTTTACTGGTGGTGTGACTGGTTCAGAAGCAGTTATTCGTGAAGAAGATCCAGAGTTCACAGGTGGTGTCAATGGAACAGAAGCAGCTAGTCATGAACTTCCTGAATTTACTGGTGGCGTAAATGGTGCAGAAGCAGCTATCCATGAAGCTCCAGAGTTTACTGGTAATGTTAATGGCGTAGAAGCGGCTATCACCGAAGTCCCAGAGTTTACTGGTGGAGTCAATGGCGAAGAAGTAGCTATTCGTGGAGAAGCTCCAGAGTTCACTGGTAATGTTAATGGCGTAGAAGCGGCTATGAATGAAGTACCAGAGTTTACTGGTGGCGTCAATGGCGAAGAAGTAGCAATTCGTGGAGAAGCTCCAGAGTTCACAGGAGGTGTGAATGGAGTAGAGGCTGCTAGTCATGAACTTCCTGAGTTTACTGGTGGCGTCAATGGCGAAGAAGTAGCAATTCGTGGAGAAGCTCCAGAGTTCACAGGAGGTGTGAATGGAGTAGAGGCTGCTAGTCATGGACTTCCTGAATTTACTGGTGGAGTCAATGGCGCAGAAGCAACTGTCAGCGAAGTCCCAGAATTTACAGGAGGTGTGAATGGAGTAGAGGCTGCTAGTCATGGACTTCCTGAATTTACTGATGGAGTCAATGGCGCAGAAGCAACTGTCAGCGAAGTCCCAGAGTTCACAGGAGGTGTGAATGGAGCAGAGGCAACAGTTCATGAAATCCCAGAATACAAGGATATGCAGTCTCTTGTAGCGTCACAAGACAAGCTAAATCAAGCACCTGCAAATCGTCAAGACATTCTCCCTGAAACAGGAGCAAAAGAAACTGCTACCCTTGCAAGCTTGGGAGCTGTAGGAGCACTTCTTGGCTTAGCTGCAATGGGAAAGAAAAAAGAAGACGAATAGAATCTGTCAAACTCAAGAAACACTTTTGAGAAAGTATAGATTTCGTGGGAAGTTATTGCAGAATAGTAGCATTGTTTAAAGAAACTGCTGTAATAACTGTCCAAACTTTAGAGATTGGAACCAATAACTAATCTCAATTATAAAAAGCGAGCAAAACGAGTTTTCTGATAAACAGAAGCTGGTCTTGTTCGCTTTTTTATATCAAGAATCAGGTGTAAAGTTCTATGTGCATAAGTCATCAGTTATAGGACTTGAGCAAACTAAAAACCAGCGACTTTAATCGCTGGTTACTCATATGCTTGTTTACTTGATAGGGATGAAGGCTTATCTAGACCTTCTATTTCTACGATAGCCATTTAGTTTTTTATTTTCCCAATAACTGTTAAAGATTTTTTCTTTACTCTCACGGTCAATTTCTAGGAAATAAGCATAGAGTAGATCAATTAAGATCAACATAGGAAGTTGGGCAGAAATGCGTTGGATATAGGAAGCCTGACTCTGGCTTGCTACCAGTACAGTTTCTGTAAATTCCTGAGTTTCCTTGCTAGGCGTACTAGTAAAAAGAACAGTTTTAGCCCCCATATCTTGAGCGTCTAGTAGACTGTCAATGATGGATGGAGTTGTTCCTGAAAGGGAAAAGCCAAAGACCAAACATTTTTCATCGATGATACTGGTTGTCCAGGCGAAACCATCTGGATCTGTCAAAGCCTCACAAACGACTCCAAGTCTCATGAAACGCAATTTCATCTCACGTGCAACGAGGCCAGAACTTCCAGTCCCAAAAAAATAGACGCGTTCTGATTGATCAATCATTTGGGCAATGCGCTCCAGTTGGTCATCATCAATCAATTCTTGAGACATTTCACGGATATTTGTATAACTTCTCAAGACTCGTTGAGTCAAGGGGTTCATATCCTGCTGAGGGACTGAAAGGTTGTCAATTTGTTGTAGGTATTTGAAAATGAACTCTCGATAACCCGTAAAGCCACATTTTTTGGCAAAGCGAGTGAGAGCGGCCTGAGAAATATGAAGTTTTTGAGTGACCTGCTGAGAAGACAAGTCATCATGAATGGTATCTGCCTGCAAAAAATAGCGGGCAATCTCTTGCTCTAAATCGGTCATTTCTTCAAAGTGAAGATCAATAATCGTAGAGATGTCTTGCTTGTTCATGGGCCTCCCTTGTAGTTATTTGTTAAAATTTTTATCAATGAAATCTATAAAATAGCGCTCATTTTAATTATACCACAGTTGCTTTGTTTTTTGGATAAAAAGGAAAAGTCTTTTCTTTTTCCATAATTTTCTCATCAAATTATGGTACAATGAAGAGTAAGATTTTGATTAGAAATGAGACTGCCTTGTATGAGAAAATTTAATAGCCATTCGATACCGACTCGGCTTAATTTATTGTTTGCAATCGTTATTTTGCTCTTCATGACCATCATTGGTCGCTTGCTCTATATGCAATTTGTAAATAAGGATTTCTATGAAGCCAAGTTAGCATCTGCTAGCCAAACTAGAGTAACAACGGGGTCTGCTCGTGGAGAAATCTATGATGCAGCTGGAAAACCTTTGGTAGAAAATACGGTTAAACAAGTAGTTGCTTTCACACGAAGCAATAAGATGACAGCGACTGATTTAAAGGATATTTCTGCTAAACTATTAACTTATGTGACGGTATCCTCTCCAGATTTGACAGAACGTCAAATTGCTGACTATTATCTAGCTGATCCAGCAGTTTATAAAAAAACGGTAGAGGCCCTACCCAAAGATAAGCGTTTTGATTCTGATGGTAATCAACTTTCTGAATCGGATCTTTATAACAATGCTGTTAAGAGTGTTAGCTCTAGCCAAACTAATTATACAGAGGATGAAAAGAAGGCTATTTATCTCTTTAGTCAGCTCAATGCAGTTGGAAATTTTGCAACAGGCAATATCCAAACAGATCCTTTAAGTGATACTCAAGTCGCTCAAATTGCCTCTGCATCTAAAGAGTTACCTGGGATTAGCATCTCGACTTCGTGGGATCGCAAGGTTCTTGAAACCTCTCTGGCCTCTATCGTAGGAAGTGTTTCAAGTGAAAAATCAGGCCTTCCAGCTGAGGAAGTAGATGCCTATCTTAAAAAAGGTTATTCCCTCAATGACCGTGTTGGAACTTCTTACCTTGAGAAACAATATGAGGAAGTCCTACAAGGGAAACGTACTGTTAAAGAAATCCATCTCGACAAACATGGTGATATGGAGAGCGTAGAAAACATTGAGGAAGGTAGCAAGGGTAAAAACATTAAACTGACCATTGATTTGGCCTTCCAAGATAGTGTGGATAGCCTCTTGAAAAGCTATTTTAATTCTGAGCTTGCTAACGGAGGTGCCCAATATTCAGAAGGTGTCTATGCGGTTGCCCTCAATCCTAAGACAGGAGCTGTTCTAGCGATGTCAGGAATCAAGCACAATCTTGAATCTGGTGAATTGAATCCAGACTCACTCGGAACTGTCACCAATGTCTTTGTTCCAGGTTCTGTCGTTAAGGCAGCAACCATCAGTTCAGGTTGGGAAAATGGTGTGTTATCAGGTAATCAAACCCTAACAGACCAACCAATTGTCTTTCAAGGTTCTGCACCAATTAATTCTTGGTATACCCTTTCTTACGGTTCCTTCCCGATCACAGCTGTTGAGGCCTTGGAATATTCATCCAATACTTACATGGTCCAGACAGCTCTTGGAATTATGGGGCAAACTTATCAGCCTAATATGACAGTAGGAACCAACAATCTTGAATCTGCCATGGGAAAACTTCGCTCAACCTTTGGTGAATATGGTTTGGGCGTGTCAACAGGGATCGATTTACCAGATGAGTCAACAGGTTTTATTCCTAAAGACTACGATTTGGCCAACTATCTAAATAATGCCTTTGGACAGTTCGACAACTACACACCGATGCAGTTAGCTCAGTATGTGGCAACGATTGCCAATAATGGTGTCCGCTTAGCTCCTCATATCGTGGAAGGAGTCTACGACAACAACGAACAAGGTGGTCTAGGAGAACTCATTAAGCAAAATGACAGCACGGAAATGAATAAAATCAATATTTCTGAGTCTGACATGTCTATCTTGCAACAAGGCTTTTACCAAGTATCGCACGGGACAAGTGCTCTTACGACAGGTCGTGCCTTTTCAAATGGGGCAGCAGTCTCCATCAGCGGAAAAACCGGTACAGCCGAAAGTTACGTCAATGGTGGCCAAAAATCCGACAATACCAACGCCGTAGCCTATGCGCCAACCGATAATCCGCAGATTGCAGTCGCAGTTGTTTTCCCGCATAATACGAATCTAACTAATGGTGTCGGACCTTCGATTGCTCGCGACATTATCAATCTCTACAACCAACACCATCCAATGAACTAGAAAGGAAGCCATGCTTTACCCAACACCTATAGCTAAGCTGATTGACAGTTATTCTAAACTTCCAGGTATCGGGATTAAGACAGCAACCCGACTGGCCTTTTATACCATTGGGATGCCTGATGATGACGTCAATGAATTTGCCAAAAATCTCCTTGCAGCTAAGCGAGAATTGACCTATTGTTCGATTTGCGGACGTTTAACGGATGATGATCCATGTTCTATCTGTACGGATCCTAGTCGTGACCAGACAACTATCCTAGTATTAGAGGATAGCCGAGATGTAGCGGCTATGGAAAATATCCAAGAATACCATGGACTATACCATGTCTTGCACGGCCTCATTTCACCAATGAATGGGATTAGCCCTGACGATATCAATCTTAAAAGTCTCATGACTCGTCTCATGGATAGCGAGGTTTCGGAGGTCATCGTGGCAACCAATGCGACAGCTGATGGTGAAGCGACTTCTATGTATATCTCTCGACTTCTTAAACCTGCTGGAATTAAGGTTACGCGCCTAGCGCGAGGTCTAGCAGTCGGAGCAGACATCGAATATGCGGACGAAGTAACACTCCTAAGAGCCATTGAAAATCGTACAGAACTCTAGTCTGTAAGATTGACGATAGAGGCAATGAACTAGCAGCAGATAATCATTTAAAAGTACAAAGAGCCTGAATCCCATTTTGATTCAGGCTCTTTTCTTGTTTTTAGCTATACAAGTTTAAAAAAATAGACAAATGTGATATACTAAAAGGCGAGTATTCTAGTAGAAATAGGACAATCATATGAAACAAACAATTATTCTATTATATGGTGGGCGCAGTGCAGAGCGTGAAGTGTCTGTCTTGTCAGCTGAGAGTGTCATGCGTGCGGTTAACTATGATCGCTTCATAGTAAAAACCTTCTTTATCAGCCAGTCTGGTGATTTCATCAAAACCCAAGAATTTAGCCAAACTCCTGGGCAGGATGAACGTCTCATGACCAATGAAACGATCGATTGGGACAAGAAAATTGCTCCAAGTGCTATCTATGAAGAAGGCGCAGTGGTCTTTCCAGTTCTTCATGGACCTATGGGAGAAGATGGTTCTGTTCAAGGTTTCTTAGAAGTTCTGAAAATGCCTTATGTTGGCTGTAACATCCTATCTTCAAGCCTTGCTATGGATAAGATTACAACCAAGCGTGTTTTAGAGTCTGCTGGGATTGCCCAAGTTCCTTACGTAGCTATTGTTGAAGGGGATAATTTGGCTTCTAAGATTGCAGAAGTAGAAGAAAAATTAAGTTACCCAGTCTTTACCAAACCATCCAATATGGGCTCTAGTGTTGGTATTTCTAAGTCTGAAAATAAAGAGGAACTTCGCCAAGCTTTAGAGCTTGCCTTCAAGTACGATAGCCGTGTCTTGGTAGAACAGGGAGTCAATGCGCGTGAAATCGAAGTTGGACTTTTAGGAAACTATGATGTCAAGAGCACGCTTCCTGGTGAAGTTGTCAAAGATGTAGCTTTTTATGACTATGATGCCAAGTATATCGATAACAAGATTAGTATGGACATCCCAGCCAAAATCAGTGATGACGTGGTAGCTGTCATGCGTAAAAATGCAGAAACTGCCTTCCGTGCTATCGGTGGACTTGGATTGTCGCGTTGCGACTTCTTCTATACAGATAAGGGAGAAGTTTTCCTAAATGAGCTCAACACCATGCCCGGATTTACCCAGTGGTCTATGTATCCATTGCTCTGGGACAATATGGGGATTAGCTATCCAGAACTAATCGAGCGTTTGGTTGATTTTGCTAAGGAAAGTTTTGACAAGCGTGAAGCGCACCTATTGTAAAGACAGACATAAGGGCGGGAAGAGACTTCTTGCCCCTTTTTAAAGGAGTAAATATGAAACTTACGATTCACGAAGTTGCGCGTCTTGTTGGTGCAAAAAATGACGTATCAGTCTATCCGGATAGTCCGCTAGTTAAGGCAGAATTTGATAGTCGCTTGATTGCTGAGGGGGATTTGTTTATTCCTCTCAAGGGAGCGCGTGATGGTCATGACTTTATCGAGACGGCTTTTGAAAACGGCGCTGCTCTAACCTTATCAGAAAAGGAAGTAGCAAACCATCCTTATCTTTTGGTAGAAGATGTCTTGACTGCCTTTCAAGCTCTTGCGGCCTATTACCTTCAAAAGACTGGTGTCGATGTCTTTGCTGTTACAGGTTCAAATGGGAAGACTACTACCAAGGATATGTTGGCCCATTTGCTTTCAACAAGCTACAAAACCTACAAAACACAAGGGAACTACAATAATGAGATTGGCTTACCTTATACAGTTCTTCATATGCCAGATGCTACTGAGAAGTTAGTCTTGGAAATGGGACAGGATCACCTAGGAGACATCCATCTTTTATCTGAACTAGCTCATCCAAAGACAGCTATTGTGACCTTGGTAGGAGAAGCTCATTTGGCCTTCTTCAAGGACCGTTCTGAAATTGCCAAAGGGAAATTGCAAATCGCTGATGGGATGGAAAAGGGTGCCTTGCTTTTGGCACCGGCTGATCCAATTGTAGAAGATTATCTACCTGCTGACCAAAAAGTAGTTCGCTTTGGCCCAGGTGCAGAACTCGAAATTACAGAATTAACTGAGCGTAAGGATAGCTTGACTTTCAAGGCTAATTTCTTGGAGCAGGCTCTCGACTTGCCAGTGACTGGTAAGTACAATGCGACCAATGCCATGATTGCATCTTATGTTGCTTTGCAAGAAGGAGTGACTGAGGAGCAGATTGGTCAAGCCTTCCAAAATCTAGAGTTGACACGCAATCGTACCGAGTGGAAAAAAGCTGCCAATGGAGCAGATATCTTGTCAGATGTCTACAATGCCAACCCGACTGCTATGAAGTTGATTTTAGAGACTTTTTCAGCCATCCCGGCCAATGAAGGTGGTAAGAAAATCGCAGTTCTGGCGGATATGAAGGAACTTGGAGAACAATCTGTTCAACTCCATAATCAAATGATTTTGAGCATTACACCAGATGCTCTTGATACTGTTATTTTCTACGGTGAAGACATTGCTGATTTGGCTCAACTAGCCAGTCAGATGTTCCCAATCGGCCATGTTTACTACTTTAAGAAAACAGCTGAGGAAGACCAATTTGAAGCCATGGTCAAGCAGGTCAAGGAAAGTCTTGGAGCACATGACCAAATCTTGCTTAAAGGTTCTAACTCTATGAATCTAGCCAAGTTAGTAGAAAATTTGCAAGAAGAAGACTAATGTTCTTCGATAAGAAAAATTTTTCAAGAGTAAATTTGTCTTGAAGGATTAGCTTCTTTGGAACACAAAAATATAAGAAATAAATGTAAGCTAGGCTCTATAAAAATCAGTAAGAGATTGGCTTATATGAAAATGAGGAAAGTTACATGAATTTTTGGGAAGCTTTATTTAGTACGCAGCCGACGGAGCCACCCCAGTTTGACCTTCTTTGGTATGGAAGTCTATTTACCTTATTAGCATTGACTGTGTTTCTTGCCTATCGTTATGGTGAGAAAAAGGCCTGTCAGCGATTTTTCCAGATTTTACAGGCGGTACAGCTAATCCTGCTCTACGGATGGTATTTAGTAAATCAGATGCCTCTAACTGAAAGTCTACCCCTTTATCATTGCCGTTTGGCTATGTTTGTAGTGCTTTTGACCCCGGGTGTCTCTAGAGTCAAACAGTATTTTGCTGTATTGGGAACCTTTGGAACTTTGGCAGCTTTTATTTATCCAGTGCCAGATCCCTATCCCTTCCCCCACATTGCCATCCTGTCCTTTATTTTCGGACACTTAGCTCTCTTTGGAAATTCCTTGATTTATCTCCTGAAGGACTACGACGCTAGTTTACTAGATTTCAAACGAATCCTAGTTATAACGTCTTCGCTCAATGCCTTGATTTTCATGGTCAATTTAGTAACAGGTGGAGATTATGGATTTTTGACAAGACCACCATTAGTTGGAGACCACGGTCGTTTGATCAATTATCTAGTGGTAACGCTATTCTTGACTTGCGCTATTTACTTATTCTCTAAAATTTTTCAGACAATCCTTCAGGAACAGGCAGAAAAAAGGTTGAGAATCTGGCAGAAATAAAAAAATATTTTCCCAATCTCTTGACTTTTATCTGAGAATTTTGATACAATAGTAGACGGTATTGTTTACCCCATTTGTAAGGCCCCGGAACCTTTCAAATACCCCGCGGACCGGAACATCCGCCCTGTAAACAAAAACGATATTCATATAGGAGAAATCATGAACAAAACTACATTCATGGCTAAACCAGGCCAAGTAGAACGCAAATGGTACGTTGTTGACGCAACTGATGTACCTCTTGGACGCCTTTCAGCAGTTGTTGCTAGCGTACTTCGCGGAAAAAACAAACCAACATTCACACCACACACTGATACAGGTGACTTCGTAATCGTTATCAATGCTGAAAAAGTTAAATTGACTGGTAAAAAAGCATCTGATAAGATCTACTACACTCACTCAAACCACCCAGGTGGATTGAAATCAATCTCTGCTGGTGAACTTCGTTCTAAAAATGCAGTTCGTTTGATCGAGAAATCAGTTAAAGGTATGCTTCCACACAATACTCTTGGTCGCGCTCAAGGTATGAAATTGAAAGTATTCGTTGGAGCTGAGCACACTCACGCTGCACAACAACCAGAAGTTCTTGATATTTCAGGACTTATCTAAGGAAAGGAACAATAAAGTATGTCACAAGCACAATATGCAGGTACTGGACGTCGTAAAAACGCTGTTGCACGCGTTCGCCTTGTTCCAGGAACTGGTAAAATCACTGTTAACAAAAAAGATGTTGAAGAGTACATCCCACACGCTGACCTTCGTCTTGTCATCAACCAACCATTCGCAGTTACTTCAACTGTAGGTTCATACGACGTTTTCGTTAACGTTGTGGGTGGTGGATACGCTGGTCAAGCAGGAGCTATCCGTCACGGTATCGCTCGTGCCCTTCTTCAAGTAGACCCAGACTTCCGCGATTCATTGAAACGCGCAGGACTTCTTACACGTGACTCACGTAAAGTTGAACGTAAGAAACCAGGTCTTAAGAAAGCTCGTAAAGCATCACAATTCTCAAAACGTTAATCAATACGATTATATCAACGTTTCAAAGCACTCAAAAGTTTACCTTATGGGTGCTTTTTTCGTGTTTTTTTGAAAAGTTCACCTCAAAGTTTACCTTATTTTCACCTTATTGTTTTAGAGACTTTAAAGCAAATTCACCAACTGCCATAGGAACTACATTAGAAGTATTTACATAAATCTGTGTTGTTCCTGTGTCACTGTGTGTTAGAGCCTCAGAAATAGCTTCTAAGCTCATTCCTGCTTGTTTAGCAAGCGTTGCTCCTGTATGTCGCAGTTTATGAGGTGTAGCATGTGCCAGCTCTTTATGTCGCTTTCTGATACTTTTCATTTTATTGTTTAGATAGTCAGCATGTAAAGGCTTGTTGATGTTTCCTCTTGTGTCGATATATGTAAAAACAAATTGTTCTGGGTTACTGATGATGCCAAACTTTGCTAGTTCATATTTTTGTTGCTCTTTCCAAGAGGTAAGAAGTTGAAGTAAGTCATTAGAAATAGAGAAAATAGTTTTCTTATTTCCCTTAGTTGATTTTACTTGTCCATATCTATCTAAAGCTTGAATTAGCTGAATCTGTGATTTTGAAAAGTCTATATGTTTCCATTGAAGAGCATAAGTTTCAGATTTTCTATCACCTAAGAAAAAAGTGAGATAAAATAGGACATAATCTTTAAGGGTTATTTTATCATTCTCTAAATCTTCTTGAAATGCTGAGAACCATTCTTGGAGTTGTTCATGAGTTAGATATAAATCTTCCTCTCTCTTTGACTCTGCAAGTTGAATCTTTTTAGTTGCCTTTATTCTTCTTAATATTTTTGCAACTTTATTAGCTTCGATATATTCAAGTTCTTCTGCCCAATCAAAAATGGAAATCACATAGCTACGTAAAGATTTGAAGTTCGCATATTCATTAGCCTTAGATGTCATTAGATTTAGGATAACTTGCTTATTTTGATTTAGAAACTGTATCGTATAGTTTCCAAGAAGTGGTAGTATATGTTTTTCAAAACATGTTTTGGTATTGGCAACTGTTGACCTGCTTGGTGGCTTAGAAGTGGATGTAGTTTGTCCTGCTTTATAAGAGTCCCACCAGATATTGTTATAGAAGTCTGAGAAAAGAATATCTCCTTTTGCTAGTCCTGTAAACTCATTATCTTCTATTTGATTTAACTTGGTAAGCAGGTCTATCTCAGCTTGCCTTGCCTCCTTTCTCGTTTTGAATCTCTTATCGTAATAATTGCTATTGACGATTCCAAGTGGCATTCGTGCTTCAATTGGGATATAGACTTTTAAGCGATAAGTTCCGTTTTTTGTCTTACTGATAGTCATGATATTCTCCTTGTGTATCGAACCAGAAAATATCATGACTATTATAAAACAAAAATATAGATATTTCTAGTTTTGTGAGTAAAGCCAAGAATTAATGGCTTCTTTATTAAATCGTATAGTCTTGCCTATTTTTATTGCAGGCAGTCCTCGTTTAATCCAACTATCTAGAGTATTGTTTGAGATGCCTAGATAGTGGCAAGCCTGTTGTTTATTTAAAAACGGGCTTTCAAGGTTACTATTGTTCAACTTCTTTTCAATTTCTTTCTTGATTAGTTCAGCGAGTAGGTGCTGAATTTGTTGAACTTGTTCATCTGGTAAAATGACTTGCATGTATTCCTCCAATGTATGGTATAATAGAGGTATCAAGAGATACCCTATTTACTTTTCTTGATTATCTTCCACCTCGTCCTCGCTCGCCAAAGTTTCGGACGGGGTTTTTATTTTGTCATATGCCCATATGTCCCATTGATTGTTGAGGCCAACTTTTGAAACTAACATGGATAGAAGCTCTTCCTTGCTTTTCATTTCGTTCCCAGGTGTGAAATCATAAGACAAGTAAACATCATATCCGATCTCTGGTATTCTTCTCTTATAGTTCATAGTTCTTACAGGATGAGATTCGAAAAAAATAGGCTTCTCATTCGTACCCTTTAACGTTGCTAGATGTTCAATTCTCCTAACGTATTGAGATAAATCTTCATACGCATTTCCTTTGGTATAGTAGAAGAAAGCTAAAGGATGTTTAGAACTTGTAATAATAATGACCTTAGCAGCACCTATTTTATTTTGATAACGTGCAGATACTGGGCTAATATTATATGGATCCAAAACTTTTAACCAGTCCGAAGCAGTTAAGCTGTCTCCTCGAACATCATCAAGTAGTAGGACTTCTTCTCCGTTTACTTCATCAAACATGTTAGTGCCTGCGGTTGTGATTGATTGCCATTTTTTGTTGTTTAGTTTTGCCATCTGAATGATATCTTTAGTTAATTCTTTTGCGAACCTTGACTTTCCAAGTCCAGAATTACCATAGATGAATAAGATAGTCTTTTTGAACTCTCCGTTTTCCAGTTCATCTTTTGTTCTGGCACCTTTAATTTCTCCAACAGTTTTAAACGCATCGTTTATTCTAGTTTTATGTACTATATATGGCGTGTGATATTTCTTATCGAGAAGTATGTCATTTTTAGTGATATTCTCGTTCAAAATATTATCGATTAGGAAATCAATGTCTTCAAAACTTTTCTGTACCTCTTTTTTAGCTTTTCCTTTAAGCCAACTTTCTTTCCTTTGATGATAGATTTCTAAGTACTGTTTTCCTAACAAGGTGAATACCTCGTCAGGGGAATATTGATACTTATCTTTATCTTTTGCATGAATTAAGTATGCTAACAAGTTATCGTAGCCATATCTTCCAGACTTTGATTTTTCGAGATATTCTTCTGCTAATCCGATTTTTTCAGCTAAAGTAGATAGTGTTGCACCTTTGCCTTTATCAAACTTGAGCAAAGCATGAATATGTGGTTCAGCAAGTTTAGTAGTTGTTTCTTGAAGTTTTTTGTCGAATACTACAGATGTGTCTTTATCATGATTAATTGCATATGCTTCAGTAACTGTTGCCACTTCACTAACTCTTCTGACAATTTCCTCAAGAATTTTTTCAATATCCGCTGATTCAAGTAGTTCTTTATTCCAGTCATTATCCCAGAAGCCATCTGAGAATTGTTGCGTTAATAGCACTGATGTTAAAAGGGCTTCTTTTTTTGTATTTGTCATAATAATTAAACCTCTTTTCTAATTATTTTTTTAATTATTTCAGTGTTAGACTATCGACAAGCCCAGTCTAACACGCGTTAGGAATAATTAAAAATTAAATTTAGATACTCTTGGGGCTTCGCCCCAAACCCCAGCCTCTCCTGCCCGATGGATCCCCATCGAACCTAGAACGCTTGCCAATTCAACAAGGGACGGGGTAGTATTTTTCTTCGCTTCACTCCTTGCCGTTGGCATCGTTACGCTTAAAAAATCTCCACCCCTCAAGCCCTTGCGAATAGGCATTTTTCTGCTGGTAATGTCGTGCCGACACCTATACCGATGAATCCCTAGGTAAGGTCAGTGTCGCGCTAAACAAGTGTAGCAGAAAAAACGCTAGCTATATCTTGAAAATAGCTCTTGTATCCGCTGATTTAACCGTTCTTCGTCTCTTACTTGAATAGTGCGAAACATTTTGACAGCTTCCCCCTCTAATTGGAAATATCCATACCCTCTAGGTTTTACGACAACTTCGCTTTTTTCCATATCTGGGAATAGAAGTTGCCTGTTATTCGTAGATATGAGAAAACTAGTGGATAATGAAATTATACAGTTGAAGTTATAGCGCCCTGGCAAATCAGACATTAAGAAACGTTGACTAGATAAAATGATTCGTAAACCTAAGCTTCTACCCATGCTGTTCATCATTAACATCTTAGAAAGTACTTCCTTATGTTTTTTCTTATCTGTCTGTTCTAGATAAGCGAGAAAAGCTTGCCACTCATCAAAAATTAGGTAAAGATTATGCGAGTTTTGTTCTTGCTTATCAAGTCTAGCTTCAAAACGTTGGTAGACTGTTTCGAATAATTCTAGACAGTTAAAACCTCTTGCGACATGATCACTAGTCATTGAAAACATTTCTTCATCTGCTTTAAAATCCAAAAAGTAAGCTTCAGCATCTGTATCATGAAATGAAATGAGTCCTAAAAGTCTTCTCAAAAAAGTGGATTTTCCCGAACCAGACGGGCCTGCAATAATCCATGCGAAAAATCGGTTAATGTCAATAGAGAAAGGGGTGGGATCCCCTTTGTTGTTGACGTCAAAAACATTTTTTATCATGCTAGAAGTCCTCTTCTTTCTGTGGTTTTTGCATTAGCATCATGTCATGAGTTGACACTAAACGAACTTTAATTGCAAGGAAGGGTTCGCGCTTCACACGCTTCACAACGCTATCTGTAGAATCGTTTGACATAGTTTTTACAACTTGTCTTACTTTTGTTGCAAAGTCTTCAAGAGCTTCGTCAGAGATTTCTTTGTCAATATGAACAAAGTAAATGCCTTGTGCTGCAACTTCGACACCTTGAGTGTAACTCAGTGAAGCGATTGGTAGTTCTGTTACCCCTGTTTCAGTTAGCCAGTGATAGAAGTTATCAAATAAAGGATTAACAGCAGTTTGACTTGTTTGTTTGTATCGATGCCAGGCTAGAGAGAAAATTTCTCCATCCGTTACAAGCCACATGAGCAACAAAGAACCTAATATAAATGGAGCTATCCATAGCAGAAACTTAAGAAGTAGTGCTAGTAAAACAAAGGTAATTAAAGCTATGAAAAGCTGATAGTACCACTCTAATTCCATGATTTTTCTTACAAAATTTTTCATACGAATCCTCTTTCTTATTTAAGTGAAATATCAGAAAGCTCGGTGACAAGAGCTAAACCGATTGGTTGCTTGAGTTTATCAAGTACAAATGATAAGTCATACTTGTTAAGTACGATATCAGCGTTTATCAAACCATCTAAGTTCTCGTTTTGATAGTTTTTCAACTTGACTTTGAACGTTGGACAGTAAGCTTCTTGAGCAATACTAGCGAACTGATCGTAGAGTTTTTTATCTACGCATGTTAAAGATGCCCAGTAAAGTTGATTTTCTTGACCTTCGTTTATAACCCCGTTGTTTGTATCGACTACTTTAATATCAGACGGGACATCAACAGAAGTTGATAAATCATCTAAAAATGCTTTTGAGTTGTTGCGGTTACCCACAGTTAATTTGTTTTCTTTTGGCATATGAATGCCTCCTTTTTAAAAAAATGTGCTTGGTCAGACTTTCTAGAACGCTGACAGAGTTTAAAACATGTTTTGTTTACAAAAATATGATAACACGAAGACATTAATTTGCCTATGCAGATAGGGTTCAAAAATAGATTGATAAAAAAAAGCAAATGTGGTAAAATAATCGCAAAAAGTGGGAATCAATTCATAAGTTTCGGGGGAGGAATATATGTCAAAATCTGATACTTGGTTTAACTTTTATGAACCGTACATTAAGATTAATGATTTATTAGGTATAGAAAATTTTTTAACAATATACATAGAAAATAACTACCAACATATCATTGTGGAACAATACGAACAATACAAGGATGAGGGCAAACGTAAGAGAGCTGGTGAATTTGTACAAAAAGATCTGGGACTTAATTTGAAGAATCCTGACGCTTTCTATAATGAAATAAAAAGAGGGGTAAAAAAAGATATTACGAACCTTATTCCGATTTTAAAAGAATTTCCAGTAGTAAAGCAATATCTCTTAGAAACAGAAACACAAATTTATAGAAAGCTTAGTAATATTAAATGGTCTTTGGAATTGGGGTATGAACTTTTATATCATCCAGAATGTGCTACTTTTCTTTTATCATTTTTGCCAAAAATATTTCCTTGTCCTGAGGAACTTATATATTTCCGAAAATTAAATTATATTTCAAATAAGATAAAAGATAATTTAATTAATTTCAATGAGATTGGTGATGAAATACCTTGCATATCTCTATCGGAATATGAGGCATTTTTAAATATTTCTGATTTTAAAACTGAAGAAAGTGTCGTTGATTTGTATATCAAGAAAAATTATAGCAAGATTATGAGGGATCAGTACAAGCAACTAAAACCATATTATGATGAATACTGTAAGCAGGAAAGTTTTATAGAAAAATTAATCAATAATGAAATAGATGAAAAAAGATCTTTATTTCATAGACTGTCAAAAGGTTCTAAAAAGATGGATAATAATTTATTAGAAAGGTTTAGAGAATTTCCCATCCTGCAACCAGAGAGTGAGTCTTTACATTCAAATAACATAAAAAAATTAAATTACATAAGATTTGCTTTATATTTAGGAGCTGTTTTTTTGGAAGAGACAATATTGCTACCTAGTGTCACTAGTGCAGTGAAAAAAACAAATTCATTAGGATTATTTGGTATTGACTATTTGCGCACTTTTTCAGTTAAATTAGAAGAAGAAGCTGACGAACTGGAAGAGGAATATGAGTGGGAAGAAAATCAGATTAGGTTAGATTAATATTATTCCGAAGACTTAAAGATATAATGAAAAAGTGTCTGGGACAAAATAGTTCTCAGCCACAAAAAAGCTAGAGGTTCCCAATTGTGGAATTCTAGCTTTTTAATTTTGAGTCATTCTCTTATTGTATTTTAGGAGGTTATTGGCCATGAGCACCA
>NZ_WIJK01000031.1 GCF_009496285.1 Streptococcus mitis | reverse complement strand
ATATGAATCTTTCTAATGAGTTGTTTTGTCGCTTTTCATTATAGGTCATATGGGACTTTTTTTCTACAACAAAATAGGCTCCATAATATCTATAGGGGATTTAACCACTACAAATATTATAGAGCCGTTTTTTTGAGGTTCTTAATCCAATTAACTCAACTTATCACAATTTAATACTCATTTAAAATCAAAGAGCAAACTAGGAAGCTAGCCGCAGGCTGCTCAAAGCACTGCTTTGAGGTTGTAGATAAGACTGACGAAGTCAGTTACATATATCTACGGTAAGGCGACGCTGACGTGGTTTGAAGAGATTTTCGAAGAGTATAAACCTCACTTCTTCTACATCCTAATAATACTCCCCTTGACGGTAGTCCCATGAGTTAAAGGTATCTGACAGGTGCATCATGATTTTATCAATGTCAAGCCCTTTACGGATAACAACTGGAGCTGGTGAAGTTGAGCGTGCTCCTCCTTGTTCTGGGATGAGTTTGCCGTCTTTATCAACCATAGACACCATCACACCTTGCTCGTAGCGAGTTTCAACTGTTTTGTCTGGCTGGATTGAAGCAACATAGTCGTCAGCTTCTATAACAAGGTCCACTGCTCCTTCGATACGTTGACCGATACCTTCAACCTTACCACGATTTCCTTTTCCAGATGGGTTTGCAGATGAAGCGTAGACCATTTTCCCTTCTTCCCAAAGTTTGGCAGCTAACTGTTCACCAGCTTTCCCAAATTTGATAACAAAGCAGCTCGTTCCACGAACGTCAGTCATGAGTTCTTCACGGCCATCACCGTATACTTTCAATTTCTCAAAGGCTTCTGGTTTCCAAGGAAGAATACAACCAAGAAGAATATCTTCATCCCAATGTTTTTGATAGAAGGCTTCGATTTCAGGGTTGAGTTGAGCTAAAGCGCGAAGCTCATCCATGCTTCCACAGAGGACTACGCCTGGTTTGTTACGACTACGTTCTTTGGCTTCAAACTTACGTTCAAGACCTGCCTTATCGCTAGTCATGATGATGTAACCAACTTTTGTAGGGCAAACAATACATCCGCCCTCACCTTTTAAAATGTCATAGCCTTCTTGTGAAAGTGTTCCGTCCCATTGAATGTGTTTTGTCATAGTTCTGTTTCCTTTTCTATATTTACTCTAATCCTGCCAATAAGCTGGGCGTTGTTTTTCGTAAGCAGCAATCAAATCTTCGTACTGCAAGGTAATACCGATATCATCCAAACCATTTAAGAGCTTGTGTTTCCACTCGCTATCAATTTCAAAGGAGAATTCTCCAACTGGTGAGATGATTATTTGTTGTTCCAAGTCAACCGTCACTTGGTCAGTTGGTTGGAGCTGGGCGAGTTTTTCTCTAACTTCCCTAGGTTGAACAATGGGTAACATGCCATTATTGAGTTCATTATTGTAATGAATATCTCCAAAAGATCCGGCAATCACGACCTTAAAGCCGTAGTCTGCTAATGCCCAAGCTGCGTGTTCCCTCGAAGAACCAGCCCCAAAATTATCTCCTGTGATGAGAATACTAGCTTTGCGATATTCAGGTCGGTTAAAGACAAAGTCTGGGTCCTCAGTATACCGATCATCCAGATAACGCCAAGCATACATGAGGTACTTACCAAATCCTTTCTTATCAATTAACTTGAGAAACTGCTTGGGTAGGATTTGGTCGGTATCAATATTATCATTCATAAGAGGAACCGTTGTTCCTGTATAAACTGTAAATTTTTCCATATCCTCTCCTTACTGGGCCTCTGGCATTTGCCGAACGTCTACGAAACGTCCTGCGATAGCTGCCGCAGCTGCCATTGCTGGACTACAAAGATGAGTCTTCGCTCCAAATCCCTGACGATCTTCAAAGTTACGATTGCTAGTTGAGGCGCAGTGAACACCATCTGGTACCTTGTCAGGATTCATTCCTAGGCACATGGAGCAACCTGGGTCTCTCCACTCAAAGCCAGCATCTAAGAAAACCTTATCCAAGCCCAACTTCTCAGCAGCTCGCTTGACTGGTCGAGAACCAGGTACCACAATAGCTGTTAAGTTAGGGGCAATCTTCTTCCCTTCAACAAATCGAGCTGCCAGCTGTAAATCACTTAGTCTAGCATTGGTACAAGAACCGATAAAGACATAGCCTAGTTGGATATCTGCTGGTTTCTGACCTGGTTGTAAATCCATGTAATGATAAGCACGTTCATCATTCATATCCTTTATTTCTGGGAAGCTAGAATCAAAGTCAACACCCATAGCTGGATTGGTTCCCCAAGTCACCATAGGAGCCAATTCAGAGACATCCATTCGGATAACCTTGTCATAGACGGCATCGTCATCACTGACCAGCCTTTTCCAGTCAGCAACTGCTGCGTCAAAATCTTTGGGAACACACTCGCGTCCCTTGAGATAATCATAGGTCTTCTGATCTGGATTCATGATTCCCATCTTAGAGCCAAACTCGATAGACATATTGCAGATGGTCATTCGCTCTTCCATACTAAGTGCATCAACCGCTTGGCCACGATATTCTACTACGTAGCCAACACCACAAGCAACACCGTATTTGGCAATCAAGGCTAGAATGAAATCCTTGGAATAGACTCCTTTTTGAGGAACTCCTGTGAATTCCACCAACATTTTCTTTGGCTTAACCTGCCAAATGGTTTGAGTAGCAAATACGTGCTCGACCTCACTGGTCCCAATTCCAAAGGCAATCGCTCCAAAAGCTCCATGGGTTGCTGTATGGCTATCACCACAGACGATGAATTTTCCTGGTTGTGTTCGTCCTGTTTCGGGACCAACCATATGAACGATGCCCTGTTTTTCAGAACCATGGGCCGCATGTTCAATCCCGAATTCCTCAACATTCTCCGCCAACTTATCAATTTGAGCCTTGGAAATTACATCTCGAATATCGTAGATATTAACTGTCGGTACATTGTGGTCAAAGGTACCAAATGTCAAGTCTGGTCGTCTCAATCTGCGTCCTGCGTCTCGTAATCCTTGAAATGCCTGAGGACTGGTCACTTCGTGGATATAGTGTTGATCCACATACATGAGTTGTGGTTGTCCCTCTTCTCCTGTGATCACATGGAGGTCCCATAATTTATCAAAAATTGATTTTCCTGCCATTCATTACCTCCATACAAAATACAAAGCTACTAGTGTAGTTACTATTCCTAGGAACCAAACTGTTTTAAAGTACCATTTTCTAGTCTTGTGATGAAAAGTGAGTCCTGCCAACCAGGCACCAAAACCACCACAAAAAAATGCAAATGATAGTAAATATTTTTCAGGTATTCGCCAAGCACCTCTTCTTGCCTTGAATTTGTCAATGCCATATATCAAGAAAATGATGAGATTCCAAATCAGGAGGGCAAAAGTAATTCCTTCGTTTAATTTCATAGTCTTGCGATAATGGCTTCTGTCATTTCTCTAGTCGAAGCCTGTCCTCCTATATCTCTTGTTAAAATGCCAGCAGCTAAAGTTTCTTCTACAGCACGTTCGATACGCTGCGCATCCTCATAACGTCCAAAGCTGTCTCTCAACATCATAGCAACAGATAATATCATGGAGATAGGATTGGCAATTCCTTGACCTGCAATATCAGGCGCTGAACCGTGAATGGGTTCATAAAGACTTGGGCCATTTTCAGAATGACTGGCTGATGGCATAACCCCGAGTGTACCAGATAGAACGCTTGATTCATCAGAAAGAATATCTCCAAAAAGATTCTCCGTTACAATAACATCAAACTTGGCAGGATTGGTAATCATGAGCATGGCAGCTGAGTCCACTAACTGGTGTTCCAAGGTCACATCTGGGAAATCCTGTGATACCTTCTCAGCTACTTTCCGCCAGAGTTTTGAGGTTGCCAAAACATTTTGCTTATCAATACTGGTAAGGATTTTTCTCCGACTTCTTGCAATTTCAAAAGCCTTGCGAATAATTCGTTCTACTTCCTCATAGCTATAATCGTTGATATCACGCGCTTTTTTTTCTTCAAGGATATGATCACCAAAGTAAATCCCGCCTGTCAACTCCCGCACAACGACAAAGTCCACCCCAGCAATTCGTTCCGGTTTGAGAGGTGACAAATGCTTAAGACTGTCAAAGATTTTTACAGGGCGAATATTAGCATAGAGATTGAGTTCCTTACGAAGAGCCAGCAAGCCTTGTTCAGGCCGAACCGCTGCTCCATCATACTGGGGACTACCGATAGCCGCTAGGAGAATGGCATCTGCTTCACGACATACCTTGAGGGTTTCATCTGGTAAGGGATGTCCTGTAACATCAATACCCGCTCCGCCAAAGGGCCGTCTGTCTATCTCATAGTCAAAGCCTGTTTT
Organism: Streptococcus mitis; assembly: GCF_009496285.1. Lineage (GTDB taxonomy): Bacteria > Bacillota > Bacilli > Lactobacillales > Streptococcaceae > Streptococcus > Streptococcus mitis_BP. The sequence continues at coordinate 14,005 of NZ_WIJK01000031.1, read as the reverse complement.
TTCAGCTAGGGCTTCCAGAACCTCTAAACCAGCCTCCATGATTTCTGGGCCAATTCCGTCCCCTGCTAGAGTTACTATTTTCTTTGTCATAGTCTTCTCCTTTACACACTAGGCATATCGCGATAGGAAACGCTACGTCCCATCTCACCAGCATTCTCTTTTTGAACAAAGGTATTAGCATTGATGTAGGCAATAGCCGAAGCCTTCAACACATCGAAATCAAGACCTGCTGCGTTAAAAATGGTTTCTGTATCTCTGTTTTCAACAGTGACTAATACCCGAGCCTGGGCATCAATTCCATCTGTCACAGCGTCAATAGTATAGGACACCAAGCGGACGGATTGATTGAAGAATTTGTCGATAGCATTAAAGATTGCTTCAACGGAACCTTGCCCTGTCGCATTAAATTCGACTTTTTCACCATCCATATTGGCTAGGCTAACGAGTGCTTCAATGTCATTATCTGCATGGGTTTGCAGTTGTAAATCATCAAAATGGAAGCCTTCTGGATTTTCAACCATGGTTCCAGCTACCAGAGCACGAATATCTGCATCTGTGATTTCTTGTTTCTTGTCGGCCAGTGCCTTGAATTTAACAAAGAGTGGTTGGATGTCCTCTTCTGTAAAGTCTAGGGCCAATTCTCTTAGTTTCTCTACAAAGGCATGGCGACCAGACAATTTTCCAAGTGGGAGGCTGTTACTCTTAACACCGACCAATTCAGGAGTGATGATTTCATAAGTAAGAGGATTTTTAAGGACTCCGTCTTGGTGAATACCAGATTCGTGCGAGAAGGCATTGCCACCGACGACAGCCTTGTTTTTAGGAACTGGAATACCTGAAAAGCGAGAAAGCATTTCTGACGTGTTCATTGTTTCATTTAGGACAATACTTGTCTCTGCTTGGTAATAATCTTGTCGAATATTGAGGGCTACCGCTATTTCTTCTAAAGCAGCATTCCCAGCTCGTTCTCCAATACCATTAATGGTTCCTTCAACACGCCCTGCACCATTCTTAACAGCAGAAAGGCTATTTGCAACTGCCATGCCAAGATCATCGTGACAGTGAGGCGAATAGATAATCTGACGGTCAGTTTTAACATTGTCAATCAGATACTTGAAGATATTCCCATATTCCTCTGGTGTGGTAAAACCAACCGTGTCAGGAATATTGATATAGGTCGCACCTGCGTCTATCGCTGTTTGAACGACTTGTAAGAGGAAATCCAGCTCAGTTCTTGTCGCATCCTCTGGAGAGAACTCTACTACTTCAAACTTACTCCTTGCATAGGAAACATGCTCTTTAATAGCTTCCAATATTTCCTCTTTACTCTTATTCAACTTAAATTCACGATGAATAGGACTAGTTGCAATAAAGACATGGATTTGTGGATACTTAGCATCCTTAAGTGCTTCATAACAAGCGTCAATATCTGATTTAACAGAGCGAGCTAAACCAGTTACCGCTGTTTTCTTCAAGACTTTTGCGATTTCCTGAACTGCAGTAAATGAGTCTGGACTAGCTGCTGGAAAACCAGCTTCAATTGCCGAAATTCCCCATTTTTCCAGTTGTCTTGCAATGGCAATCTTTTCCTTGATTGAAAAATTAACACCTGGTGTCTGCTCACCATCTCGAAGGCTAGTATCTAGAAATTCAACTGTTCTCATAAGATTTCCCCTTTTCTAAATTCGGTTTTAAAAAAACATCTCGCTCGGAGTTCCAAGCGAGATGTTGATTTACTCCCGCTTGGTAAGCCAAACAGGACTAATGCTTTTGCACTAGCCCGAGTATCTCAACAACAAAGCAAATTGATTAAACTTAGCTGTTTTCATGTTTGACTTTCTCCTTCGTTTGATATCTTGCTTAGTATTTTAGCATAGGAAAAAACACATGTCAAGAAAAAATCCAATATTTTCTGAAAATTTCTTCAGTAAAGAATATTTTGCTAATTGAAAGTATTTGAAAAATCAAGCAAAACTAGTTACTTTTTCAAGGTCAAGTTCCAACTTTTTTCGATCAATTCAAGTACCTCTTCATCTGATAAACTGTCATCAAGTGGCACACTTATCCAATAGCGCTTATTCATATGAAAGGCTGGATAAATCCCTTTTTTTACCAACAAATCAGATACTTGATCCTGTTTGAGATTAACTGCTTCCACTAATCCTTCTCTGCCCTTTTCAAGCTTATCCCAAGAGATTCTCATCAAAACAGCATACCACTTTTGATTGTCCTCATGGCGCAAAACAGCTGTATCAGGGGATTTCTCCCATAGATATTCCAATTGATTTCCATACTTTTCTTGAACAACTGCCATAATTCTCTTAGTCTGTGGACAGAGAAATCCCTGCACGTCAAAACAGGCCTTTCGGATTTCATAAAGAACTTCTAAACAAGCCTCTCGAACAGTTCCAACAAAAGTACCTCTCATACTTTCCATGTGAACTTGAGGATAAAGATCACCAGTTTCCTTGTCAAAAACTTGAAAAGATAAGTCTCCGTCCACAACTATAACTCTCATGAGAAAATCTCCGTGCAAGATAGTCGAACTATGGTTCCATACGCCTTGATTTTCTACAAATCCATACTCTTTAGCCTTTTTACTATTAAACTGATAAGCTTTAAAAATTTCAAACATAAGCGAAAACTGCTACCAAAAGCTAGCAGTTCCTTTCTATTTATTAAAAGACGACCTTAGTTCCATGTAATTGTGTCACACCCAGTTGGTCAATAAAGGTTTGACGGTTGTCCATGTCAATCCCTCCACCAGGTAAAATTTCAATTTTTCCTGCAGCGTGTTCTAGAATTCTATGATAGTGAGCAAAACGTTTCTCTAACGAGTCGCCAGATACACCAGCACGAGTCAGAATGCGTGTCACTCCAGCTTGGCTAAGCCAATCAATAGCTTCCAACTGATCTTGGTCGCTCAATTCATCAAAAGCCATATGGAAAACAATTTCCATACCTTTAGATGCAGCAATCAATTTTTCAAGATTGGCCTTGTCCAACTTCTTATCAGCAGTCAATGCACCAAAGACAACGCCTTGGCTCCCTGCTTGAGCAGTTAGACGAATATCCTCGAGCATAATAGCAATCTCGAGGTCATTGTAGACAAAATCACCACCACGTGGTCGAATCATAGTCATAATGGTCGTATCGTAGTCGGCAGCCAGTTCCACAGCTGCCTTGGTCACTCCGTAGCTTGGAGTTGTTCCACCAACTGCTAGATTATCACAGAGCTCGATGCGGCGAGCTCCTGCCTGCATAGCTTTTTCAAGCAAAGTTACATTTTCAGCACAAAATTCGTAAATCATTTGATTCTCCTTGAAGATTAGTTTAAATTTATTATATCATATTATTTCGAATATGTTTTTGTTTTTATCAAGGAAAATCGTTACTTATTAAAGCTATTCTTTATCAGGAATCACCTTAAAAAGATAGTAGGTAATAAAGATGGTTAAACATCCCAAACCGATTTTGACTGGTAAAAGAGGCGCAAAATAAATGGAAATTCCCATCAGGATATAAATCGATACAATAATTTTTTTCTTACGTTCACGCGCAATAGACTTGGTCTCACGAAAGTCCGCCACGTAAGTCTGATAAAGTTTGGTATGATAAAGCCAATCTTCAAAACGCTTGGAACTTCTCGAAAAACAAGCAATAGACAACAAAAGAAAAGGAGTCGTGGGCAACAAGGGCAAGACAACTCCAACAATAGCCAGAGCTAATGACAGAAATCCAATAATCAGATAGATAATACGCATAACTTCTCCTAGTTAATACTCTTCGAAAATTAAATTCAAACCACGTCAGCGTCGCCTTACCGTATATATGTTACTGACTTCGTCAGTTCTATCTACAACCTCAAAGCAGTGCTTTGAGCAGCCTGCGGCTAGCTTCCTAGTTTGCTCTTTGATTTTCATTGAGTATAAAATAATCTTCTTCTAGTTTCACATACAATGATGAATTTTGTCAAGCCTTTACTAAAAAGAGCCTGAAATTTACTTTCAGGACTCATTTTATTTGATTTTTTCTTCTTCGTAATCACCATTGCTACAAACGATCTGCTTACCGCCACCACGGACTTTTTTCTCCATGAGGAAGTTACCACATTTTGGACAATCTCGGCCAACAGGCTTGTCCCAAGAAGTGAATTCACACTCTGGATAGCGATTGCAACCATAGAAAAGGCGGTTACGTTTTGTTTTACGCTCAATGATTTGTCCCTGATGACAACTTGGACACTCTACACCGATTTCTTTCACGATTGCTTGGGTATGACGGCAATCTGGGAAATTGCTACAAGCGTAGAACTTACCAAAACGACCAAGTTTAATAACCATCGGACTGCCACACACTTCACAGTCAAATCCAGCTGATTCATCCTTGATCTGGATTTTTTCCATTTCTTCTTCAGCCTTGGCGACTTCTTTAGAGAATGGTTTGTAAAAGGTGTCTATAACACGTTGCCACTGCTCTTTTCCGACTTCGACATCATCTAGTTTGCCTTCCATTTCAGCTGTGAAGGTTACGTTTACGATATCTGGGAAATATTCAACGATGAGCTTGTTGACAATTTCTCCCAATTCTGTCGGTTCAAAACGCTTGGCTGCCAAACGCACATAATAGCGCTTTTGAATGGTTTCAATTGTAGGTGCATAAGTTGATGGGCGACCGACTCCGTTTTCTTCCAAAGTTTTAATCAGTGTCGCTTCCGAATAACGTGCTGGCGGTTGAGTGAAGTGTTGCTCAGGCTTACTATTGACCTGCTTGACGACATCACCAACTACCATATCCGGCAACATCTTATTCTTATCTGAATCATTGTAAATGGCCAAGTAACCGTCAAATTTGACCTGACTACCATTCGCTGCAAACTGAACTCCATTTTGAGAGAGCTTCACAGCCATGGTATCAAAGATAGCACCCGTCATCTGACTCGCTACAAAGCGATTCCAGATAAGGGTATAAAGCTTAAGTTGGTCTTTATCCAAATACTTAGCAATTTTTTCTGGCGTGTTAAAGACACTTGATGGGCGGATAGCCTCATGGGCATCCTGTGCACCAGTCGCATTCTTTACCTTGCTGCCATGTTTAGAATAGTTACTGCCAAAACGTTCATTAATGTAGTTTGCAGCTTCATTTTGAGCAACTGGACTGATACGAGTCGAGTCTGTACGCATATAGGTAATCAAACCTTGGACGCCCGTACCAATATTAATCCCTTCATAGAGTTGCTGGGCAACCATCATGGTCTTTCGAGTACGGAAATTGATTTTATTAGCTGCATCCATCTGCATAGTTGAGGTAGTATAAGGGAGTGGAGCGTTACGCTTGCGTTCTTTTTTATCTACCTGATCAACTGTAAAGTCTTTGCTGGATAGATGAGACAAGATTTCTTTGACCTCTTCATTGCTTGTCAATTTCATCTTCTTGCCATTCATTCCATAGAAGGATGCTTGGAATTGCTTAGTCCCCTTTTTGAAGACTCCATCAATAGTCCAATATTCTTCTGGTTGAAATGCATTAATCTCATTTTCACGGTCAATGATTAACTTGAGAGCAACAGACTGAACACGGCCAGCTGACAAGCCCTTCTTGACCTTTTTCCATAAAATTGGTGAAATAGAATAACCTACCAAGCGGTCCAAGACACGACGGGCTTGTTGGGCATCCACCAAATCCATGTCAATCTTACGAGGTTCTTTAAAAGCATTTTTAACCGCATCTTTTGTAATCTCGTTGAAAACAACACGATTAGCATCATTTTCATCTAGATTGAGAATATGAGCTAAATGCCAAGAAATTGCTTCTCCTTCACGGTCCGGGTCACTCGCGAGAAAGACTTTATTGGCTTTCTTAGCTTCTTTTTTCAAGTCATTGATCAGAGGACCTTTCCCACGAATATTGATATATTGGGGTTCATAATTATTTTCTACATCGACTGACATACTGGATTTTTTCAAATCACGAATATGACCAACACTGGCTAAAACCTTATAATTTCTACCCAGGTATTTTTCAATCGTTTTAGCCTTTGCAGGCGATTCCACGATTACTAAATTTTTTTTAACTGTTGATTTTTTCTTCTTTGTTGCCGTAGCCACAGTATCACACCTTTTCAAAGTAATAAACTTTATAAAGTGTAAACCATTTTTAAAAACCTGTCAAGACTTAACTCCTATATATAGAAGAAAAGTTTAACCGATAAAACCTTGCTAGTTCTTAAAATTCAAATTCTGCTAGCACATCCTGACCACTTGAAACAAGTTTTGCACCTTCCTGAACCAAGTGATGACAACCATCTGAACGACCATCTAAAATGTTACCTGGAATAGCAAAGACATCTCTTCCTTCTTCCATAGCTCGCTCACAGGTAATCAAACTACCAGATCTCATCTTTGCCTCAGCAACAATGACACCCATACATAGACCAGCAATAATCCTATTTCGCGCTGGAAAATGATATTTCAAGGGTTCTTCACCAGGTCCATACTCACTCAGGAGCAAATGATATTCACCGATGTAGTCCTGCAGTCGTTTATTAGAACGCGGATAATAGACATCTAAGCCAGTCCCAATGACTGCAATGGTTTTTCCACCACCTTGAAGTATAGACATATGCGCTGCAGTATCAATCCCTCTAGCAAGCCCACTCACAATCACCAACTCATTCTCTAATTCTTCAATAACCTTACGAACTGATTTTGTCCCTGTTTGACTACAAGAGCGACTGCCTACAACCGCAATCTTAGGCAACTTTAAGAGATTTAAATCGCCCTTATAGAATAACAACACTGGAGCATCATAGATTTCACTGAGAGCAAAGGGATAGACATCGTCTAGGATGGAAAAAGAGGGAAATTTTTCAAAATCACTTCGTAGTCGCTCCATACTTTCAAAGGTGAGTTTATGGTAACGTTCCATAAAAACCACTGGATTTCTACACTCAGATGCTTCTGCTATCGTTTCTAGGGTTAATTCTTGATCATAGATTTCTCCATATTGAAGTACCTTTAAAACCTGTTGATTACTTAAACCTGCTTGTTTCAACTTATAAATCTCAAAATTATCAATCTTAATTTTCATGATAGACTCCTTGTTTTTCTCTTTATCTATTTATTCGTAGAAAAAGAAAAAAACTTCCCAACAATTTTACTTGTTTAGAAAGTTTTTTTATATTAGTTATCTTAGTAATCAGGACGAAGGACTCCAGTGACAGTTGCCTTGGTTGCTTCGTAGTCCCCATCAATAACAACCTTGATAATGCGTTTAGCATCCTCTTCAGGCGTAGGAACCAAAGGTAGACGAGTTGGCCCAGCTTCAAATCCCATATAGTTGAGTACCGCCTTAACAGGTGCCGGACTTGGGTAAGAGAAGAGAGCATTGACTTTAGGAATAAATTTACGTTGAATAGCTGCCGCTTTCTTCATATCACTTTCTTCGATTGCAGTAAACATTTCATGCATCTCATCTCCATTTGTATGGGAAGCAACAGAGATAACTCCGTCTGCACCAAGGTTCATAGCATGAAAAGCATCACCATCCTCACCAGTGTACACCAAGAATTCATCTGGTTTATGCTCAATCAAGTAAGCCATATTGGCAAGACTGGTACATTCTTTGACACCGATAATGTTTGGATGTTCCGCCAAACGAAGTAAGGTATCAGGAGTCATTTCGACAACTACACGACCTGGAATGTTATAGATGATAATTGGCAAATCAGAGGCATCTGCAATGGCTTTAAAGTGCTGATACATACCTTCTTGGGATGGTTTATTATAGTAAGGAACAATCGCAAGACCAGCCGCAAAACCGCCAAACTCTGCTACCTCTTTGACAAACTCAATAGAGTCACGTGTATCATTGGTACCAACACCAGCGATTAAAGGAACTCGTCCGTTGACAACCTTTTGAACAGCCGCAAACAACTGCAACTCCTCATCGTGAGTTAGAGTCGGACTCTCAGCAGTTGTTCCTGCTAGGAGAATTCCATCTGTATGATGTGCTAATAAATGTTCAATCAACTTTGGAATGGCATCGAAATTGATAGAGCCATCTTCATGAAAAGGAGTAATAAAGGCCGTGATAATTTTACAATCTTTTAAATCTTGATAAGACATACAAAACACCTCTCTATTTTAAAGAAGGAGTTCAAAAGAACTCCTACACATTATTTCAATTCAAATTTTAATTCAGCTGTTGGACGAACCAATCCACGTTCGTGAAGTGTTTCTGCAATTTGTACTGAGTTCCAAGCGGCACCTTTAAGAAGGTTATCAGATACTACCCACATGTGGATACCTTTTTCTGCATCCAAATCTTTACGGATACGTCCAACGAAAGTATCACGTGAACCAACAGCATTAACTGCTTGAGGATAGATTTGGTGAGCAACATCATCTTCAAGAACTGCACCTGGGAATGCAGCAATAGCAGCTTTCACTTCTTCAATTGGTGCTACTTCTTTTGTTTCAATATAGACTGACTCAGAGTGAGCTGACAAAACTGGAATACGTACACATGTTGCTGATACGGCAATGCTATCGTCTTCCATGATTTTCTTGGTTTCATTGGTCATCTTCATCTCTTCGTAAGTGTAATCATTATTAGTGAAAACGTCAATTTGCGGAAGAGCGTTGAAGGCAATTGGATAGTGTTTCTTATCGCCACCTGAAGGCAAGATTTCCGCATGCAAATCACGTGGATTCACGCCATCATTCAAGACTTCACGAAGCTCACGTTGAGTTTCAAGAATTGCTCCCATACCAGCACCTGAAACAGCTTGGTAAGTTGAAACGATAATACGGTCCAATCCCCATTTTTGACGAACGGGCTCAAGAGCCACCATCATTTGAATTGTTGAACAGTTAGGACAAGAGATAATTCCGTTGTGAGCATCAAGGGCGTGGGCATTCACTTCAGGAACAACCAATGGTACATCTGGATTTTGACGGAAATAAGAAGTGTTATCTACGACGACTGCGCCTGCCTTAACAGCATAAGGTGCATATTTTGCAGAAGTTGATCCACCAGCTGAGAAAAGAGCAATATCAACCCCTTCAAAAGCGTCTTCTGTTGTTTCTTCGATGGTCACATCTTGACCTTTGAATTGCAAAATCTTTCCTGCAGAACGTGCAGACGCAAGGTAACGAATCTTATCGATAGGAAGAGTTGATTCTTCCAACATTTTGATCATTTGAGCACCAACGGCACCTGTAGCGCCGACAACAGCAACTGTGTATCCCATAACAAACCTCTTTCGGAATTTTCTAAAAATTTCTATAATAGAAACATTATACTACTTTTTACCAAAATTGAAAAGTCTTTTTCCTATCTATTTTCTGAAATTGACAAGAAAAAGGTTCGCTAATACTAGCAAACCTTTTTTATTAATCTTATCTCTTAATATCTTTGTTTATAAGGCTTATTAAAGGCTTCTAAGATATCTGATGGAGTTTCTGCATAAGGTTTCACTTCTTTGAAATCTCCCTTCACGATAATCCGTTCTGTGGCATTGTAGTCTACACAGGTTACCAAGGTAATTTCTTTGATTCCCTCACGGTCTTCTATTTCATCAACGCGGTCAGGTGTAACGTGTTTGACTTCACGAATGACATAGGTATAAACCTTTTCCTTATCAGTCAAATAAATTTTCATCCCTTCTTTGGCATTGACCAAAGGTGAAAAGAGCATCTGACTGGCATTTTCAGCTGTAAAAATATGGTGACTAGCGAGAGAATAATTTCCCTCTCCCATTTTTTGATTTGGTTTCATGGTTCCTGCCCCATAGAACAAGTTCACATTATCTAAACCTTTAAAGATAGGTAGGTTAATCTCTACTTCAGGAATGGCAATTCCACCAATAACAGGAAGTTGTTGGGCATCCCACTGCGAAGATAAAACCGCTTCAGATGAGATAGCCTTCACTGAATCGAAATCAAAATTTCCTTCTGTATCCTGATTTTCTTCTAATTTTTCTTTTGATACCTGACTTACTTGGTACTTATTAGTATTCCAAACCATAAAAATATCACGGATTTTAGCGTTAAAAATCAAAGCGATTGATAGCAGTATCAGAAATCCTGCCAATATATTGATCAACAGATTTTTTCGTTTATTTTTCTTTTTATTGATTTTTTTAGACATTATGCTTCACTTTCTGTTTCCTGTTCTGCCCCAACTTCTTCTTTTTCTGCTGCTGCAACACTTGTAAAAGTCACAATCTTAGCATCTTGATCTAGACGCATCACTTTTACTCCCATAGTTGAACGTCCCGTTTGTGAAATATTGGCAACATTGGTTCGAATCATGACACCTGTGTCAGTGATAATCATCAGATCTTCATCCCCTTTTACTGTTAAGAGACCAGCCAGAGGACCATTTTTTTCAGTAACATTGGCTGTTTTCATTCCCTTACCGGCACGCCCTTTTGTTGGATATTCAGTCGCAACTGTGCGCTTACCGTATCCTTTCTCAGTAATGATAAGGACTTCATCTTGGTCAGTAATCACCCTTGCTCCAACTACAGCATCACCTTCACGAAGGTTTACCCCTTTAACACCAGTGGCAATACGACTCATGCTACGAACTGAAGACTGACTGAAACGAACTGCATAGCCTAATCTGGTTCCGATGATGATATCTGTGTCTTTTTCAGTTAGTAAGACATTAATCAACTCATCCTCATCTTTCAGATTTAAGGCTTTGAGACCATTTTGACGAATGTTGGCAAATTCTTTGACACTGGTTCTTTTGACAATACCTGCGCGAGTTGTAAAGAAGAGATAAGCATCATCACTACGTTCTGATTCAACATTGATAATGGTTTGAATGCTTTCACCTTCATCCAGTTTCAAAAGATTGACAACTGGCAACCCTTTGGCTGTACGACCGTATTCTGGAATTTCATATCCCTTAAGACGATAAACACGTCCTTTATTGGTGAAGAATAGCAAATGATCGTGAGTGCTGGTTGAAACCAATTCACGCACAAAGTCATCGTCCTTAACTCCAGTTCCTTGAACGCCACGTCCACCACGTTTTTGAGCTGTAAATTCGTCTTGGTCCAAACGTTTGATATAACCTTTATTTGATAGAGTGATAAGGACATCAGACTCTTCAATCAAGTCTTCATCTTCAAGAGTCAAGACTTCACCAACCATCAACTCAGTACGACGTGGATCGCCAAACTTACGTTTGACCTCATCCAATTCTTCCTTGATAATTTGCGCTACGCGTTCTGGTTTTGCAAGAATGTCTGCCAAGTCAGCAATCAAGGCAATAAGCTCATCATATTCTGACTGAATCTTGTCACGTTCCAAACCTGTCAATCGACGGAGACGCATATCAAGAATTGCCTGACTTTGACGTTCAGATAACTTGAACTTGCTCATCAATTCAGCTTGGGCTTCTGCATCCGTTTCACTGGCACGGATGATACGAATGACTTCGTCGATGTGGTCCAGAGCAATCAACAAACCTTCTAAGATGTGTGCACGCGCTTCAGCTTTCTCTTTGTCAAATTGAGTACGACGAGTCACCACTTCTTTTTGGTGCTCAATATAGGCATCCAAGATTTGACGAAGAGAAAGAATCTTTGGTACACCATTCTGGATAGCCAGCATGTTAAATCCAAAGCTAGTTTGCATTTGAGTCATCTTGAACAAGTTGTTCAAAATAACATTGGCTGACGCATCACGCTTCACCTCAATTACGAAGCGAACTCCCTCACGGTTTGATTCATCACGAACAGCTGTAATTCCTTCGATACGTTTTTCTTGAACTAAACGCACAATATGCTCATGAACTTTAGTCTTGTTGACCATGTATGGAAATTCTGTTACAACGATACGTTCGCGACCAGTCTTAGTTTCTTCGATTTCAGTACGAGAACGAAGCACAATCGATCCTTTACCAGTTTCGTAGGCCTTATGAATACCTGATTTCCCCATGACCAGAGCACCAGTTGGAAAATCTGGACCAGGAAGAACTTCCATTAATTCCTTGGTGGTGACTTCTGGATTATCCATCACTAACTTAACAGCATCAATGGTTTCACCCAAGTTATGTGGTGGAATATTGGTCGCCATACCAACAGCGATACCTGTAGCTCCATTGACCAAAAGATTTGGAAAACGAGCTGGTAAAACAACAGGTTCACGTTCATTGGCATCATAGTTATCAACAAAATCAACGGTATTTTTATTGATGTCACGAAGCATTTCAAGAGCAATCTTACTCATACGTGCTTCGGTATAACGTTGCGCGGCAGCACCATCACCATCCATGGAACCAAAGTTCCCATGCCCATCTACAAGCATGTAACGGTAACTCCACCATTGCGCCATACGAACCATAGCTTCGTAGATAGATGAGTCACCGTGTGGGTGGTATTTACCCATGACATCCCCTGTAATACGGGCAGATTTCTTATGAGGTTTATCTGGTGTCACACCCAATTCGTTCATACCGTATAGAATGCGGCGATGAACTGGTTTCAACCCATCTCGAACATCAGGAAGGGCCCGCGATACGATAACACTCATGGCGTAGTCGATAAAGCTGGTCTTCATCTCCTTTGTCAGATTGACATTCACTAAATTTTTATCTTGCATTAACAAATGCCTCATTTCACTATTAGTAACTAGATATATTATACCATAGTTTGACCTAGATTTCAGTCTTCCAATCCGACTAAAACGTTTACATGGCTAAGTGGATGTTATATCCGTGACAAAGCTATTTAAAAGTGATAGAATGAAACTAAACAGGGGAAGCCCTTAAAAAATGAAGGAGATGTTTAGACAAATGACATTAACTAAACAACACAAAAAAGTTATCCTTGTCGGTGACGGTGCCGTAGGATCATCATACGCTTTTGCTCTTGTTAACCAAGGAATTGCACAAGAACTTGGTATCATTGAAATTCCTCAATTGTTTGAAAAAGCTGTTGGTGATGCTGAAGACCTTAGCCACGCGCTTGCTTTTACTTCACCTAAGAAAATTTATGCAGCTAAGTATGAAGATTGTGCGGACGCTGACCTTGTAGTTATCACTGCTGGTGCTCCACAAAAACCAGGTGAAACTCGTCTTGACCTTGTTGGTAAAAACCTTGCTATCAACAAATCAATCGTTGAACAAGTTGTTGCTTCTGGTTTCGACGGTATCTTCCTTGTTGCAGCTAACCCAGTTGACGTTTTGACTTACTCAACTTGGAAATTCTCAGGTTTCCCTAAAGAACGTGTTATCGGTTCAGGTACTTCACTTGACTCAGCTCGTTTCCGTCAAGCACTTGCTGAAAAAATCGGCGTTGATGCTCGTTCAGTTCACGCCTACATCATGGGTGAACACGGTGACTCTGAGTTTGCTGTTTGGTCACACGCTAACGTTGCCGGTGTAAAATTGGAACAATGGTTGCAAGCTAACCGTGACTTGGATGAAGCTGACCTTGTAGAACTCTTCATCTCAGTTCGTGATGCTGCTTACTCAATCATCAACAAAAAAGGTGCAACATACTACGGTATCGCAGTAGCCCTTGCTCGTATCACAAAAGCTATCCTTGATGATGAAAATGCTGTTCTTCCACTTTCAGTATTCCAAGAAGGTCAGTACGGAGTTGAAAACGTCTTTATCGGTCAACCAGCTATCGTTGGTGCACACGGTATCGTTCGTCCAGTTAACATCCCATTGAACGATGCTGAAACTCAAAAAATGCAAGCTTCAGCAAAAGAATTGCAAGCTATTATTGATGAAGCTTGGAAAAACCCTGAATTCCAAGCAGCTTCAAAAAACTAATTTAAGTTAGAAAAAATGTCTAGACGGTTTGTCTAGACATTTTTATATTATGTGACTATTAGTCCGTCTCGCTCCGTTAGGTGCGAGACAAATAAACCACCCGCTATGCGGGTGCGCGTCGAAGGTTATACCAAAAAAACTCCAAACGCGATACAATAAAGGTGTTCAAGCCAATTGTAAAGCGAAAGGAGAAAACCATGGTACA
>NZ_WIJK01000030.1 GCF_009496285.1 Streptococcus mitis | reverse complement strand
ATTATAATCAGGTTTTTCTTTGTGAAACATAGGGATTACCTCACAACTCTTCTTACCTCTATTATACGACTTTACACAAAGAAAAGCCCTTAGAAACTTGACTTCCAAGGACTTTGTCTTCAATCTGTTTAAAAACTTCAACCTTTTGGAATGGAACGACACTTCTTATCAAAATTAGAACTGAACTTAACAATCACTGTTAAGTTCTTTTTAGATTTTATAGAATATCCGTGAATTTATTTGACTTTTATGATAAAATGGGAGTATCGCAAAAAAGACTCATCGTATCAAGAATTGAGTAAAAACTAGGAGGAAACCATGTCAACAGAACATATGGAAGAACTAAATGACCAGCAGATCGTTCGCCGTGAAAAAATGGCTGCGCTCCGCGAACAAGGAATCGATCCATTCGGTAAACGATTTGAACGCACTGCTAACTCTCAAGAACTAAAAGATAAATTTGCTGACCTCGATAAGGAACAACTAAATGAATTGAACGAAACTGCTACTATTGCAGGTCGTCTTGTTACCAAACGTGGTAAGGGTAAGGTTGGATTTGCCCACCTTCAAGACCGCGAAGGTCAAATCCAAATCTACGTTCGTAAAGATGCTGTCGGTGAAGAAAACTACGAAATCTTTAAAAAGGCTGACTTAGGAGACTTCCTTGGTGTCGAAGGTGAAGTTATGCGTACAGATATGGGAGAACTCTCTATCAAGGCTACACATATTACTCACTTGTCCAAAGCCCTTCGTCCGCTTCCAGAGAAATTCCACGGTTTGACTGACGTTGAAACTATTTACCGTAAACGTTACCTAGACTTGATTTCTAATCGTGAAAGCTTTGAACGCTTTGTTACTCGCTCAAAAATCATCTCTGAAATCCGTCGTTACCTTGACCAAAAAGGCTTCCTTGAAGTGGAAACACCTGTTCTTCACAATGAGGCTGGTGGAGCATCTGCGCGTCCATTTATCACTCACCACAATGCTCAAAATATTGATATGGTGCTTCGTATCGCGACTGAGCTTCACTTAAAACGTCTTATCGTCGGTGGTATGGAACGCGTTTATGAGATTGGCCGTATCTTCCGTAACGAAGGAATGGATGCTACTCATAACCCTGAGTTCACTTCTATCGAAGTTTACCAAGCTTATGCAGACTTCCAAGACATCATGGACTTGACGGAAGGCATTATCCAACATGCTGCTAAATCAGTTAAAGGCGATGGTCCAGTCAACTACCAAGGAACTGAAATCAAAATCAATGAACCATTTAAACGTGTTCACATGGTTGATGCTATCAAGGAAATTACTGGTGTCGATTTCTGGCAAGAAATGACTTTGGAAGAAGCCAAAGCTATCGCTGCTGAGAAGAAAGTTCCAGTTGAGAAACACTACACTGAAGTTGGTCACATTATCAATGCCTTCTTTGAAGAGTTTGTTGAAGAAACCTTGATCCAACCAACCTTTGTCTATGGACATCCAGTAGCTGTATCTCCACTGGCTAAGAAGAATCCTGAAGACGAACGCTTTACTGACCGTTTCGAACTCTTCATCATGACTAAGGAGTACGGTAATGCCTTTACTGAGCTCAACGATCCAATCGACCAACTTAGCCGTTTTGAATCCCAAGCTAAAGCTAAAGAACTTGGTGACGATGAAGCGACAGGTATCGACTACGACTACATCGAAGCCCTTGAATACGGTATGCCACCAACAGGTGGTTTGGGAATCGGTATCGACCGTCTCTGCATGCTCCTCACTGACACAACAACTATCCGTGATGTATTGCTCTTCCCAACAATGAAATAAAATACAAATCTCCTAGTCACATTCTAGGAGATTTTTTTGTGTTAATAAAAAGACAAACTCGATTTTGAGCTTGTCTATTTGTTGTTCAATTAGAATAATCCAAGAACTGTTCCATCGCTTTCAACATCCATGTTGAGAGCTGCTGGTCGTTTTGGAAGTCCAGGCATGGTCATGACATCGCCAGTTAGGGCAACGATGAATCCTGCACCTAATTTTGGTACCAATTCACGAATGGTAATTTCAAAGTTTTCAGGTGCTCCAAGTGCATTTGGATTGTCTGAGAAGCTATACTGGGTCTTAGCCATACAGATTGGCAATTTGTCCCAACCGTTTTGAACAATTTGAGCGATTTGTGTTTGAGCTTTCTTCTCAAAGTTCACTTTGCTACCACGGTAGATTTCAGTAACAATCTTTTCAATCTTTTCTTGAACAGAAAGGTCATTGTCATACAAACGTTTATAGTTAGCTGGAGTTTCAGCAATAGTCTTAACAACTGTTTCGGCAAGTGCTACTCCACCTTCTGCACCATCAGCCCATACGCTAGCTAATTCAACTGGAACATCGATTGAAGCACAAAGTTCTTTCAAGGCTGCGATTTCAGCTTCTGTATCAGATACAAATTCATTGATAGCAACAACTGCTGGAATACCGAACTTACGGATATTTTCAACGTGTCGTTTCAAGTTAGCAAAACCTGCACTAACCGCCTCCACATTTTCCTCTGTAAGAGCGTCTTTAGCCACACCACCATTCATCTTAAGAGCACGAAGGGTTGCGACAATGACAACTGCATCTGGAGATGTTGGCAAGTTTGGTGTCTTGATATCAAGGAATTTCTCAGCACCAAGGTCCGCACCAAAACCAGCTTCAGTAACTGTATAATCAGCCAAGTGAAGGGCTGTTGTCGTTGCCAAGACTGAGTTACATCCGTGTGCGATATTGGCAAATGGGCCACCATGTACAAAGGCAGGTGTTCCATAGATGGTTTGAACCAAGTTCGGTTTGATAGCGTCTTTCAAAATCAATGCCAAGGCACCTTCAACCTGTAGATCACCTACTGAAACAGGTGTACGATCATAACGGTAACCAATGACGATATTGGCCAAACGACGTTTCAAATCTTCAATGTCAGTTGCCAAGCAAAGGATAGCCATGATTTCTGAAGCAACAGTGATATCAAATCCATCTTCGCGAGGAATACCATTAAGAGGACCACCGAGTCCAACAGTTACATGACGAAGGGCGCGGTCGTTTAAGTCAACAACACGTTTCCAAAGAATACGACGTTGGTCAATTCCTAGCTCATTTCCTTGGTGCAAGTGATTGTCAATCAAAGCAGAGAGAGCATTGTTTGCAGTTGTAATAGCGTGCATATCTCCAGTAAAATGAAGGTTGATGTCTTCCATTGGTAAAACTTGGGCATAACCACCTCCAGCAGCGCCACCTTTAATTCCCATGACAGGTCCAAGAGAAGGTTCGCGGATAGCAATCATGGTTTTCTTACCAATCTTATTCAAAGCATCAGCAAGTCCGATAGTGATAGTTGATTTTCCTTCACCAGCAGGTGTTGGATTGATAGCAGTAACTAGAATCAATTTACCGACTGGATTACTTTCCACTTCACGAATCTTATCAAAACTAAGCTTAGCCTTGTATTTTCCATACAACTCCAAATCATCGTAAGAAATACCCAGTTTCTCTACAACATCAACAATAGGCTTCAACTCAATACTCTGTGCGATTTCAATATCTGTTTTCATTCAAAACTCCTCTAACCTCTTATATGATAATTCATTATAACACAAAACAAGATTTTTAACATCCTTAAACTCTCTAAACGTTCGTAAATATCACAATACTTCAGACTTTCTTTGCTTCTTTTTAAATTTTTATATGCCTTTATAGGTTTTAACTATAGTTGAAAGCTTTCTACTAACTCAGAAAGTAGCTATCAATTTCGGATAAATCATGTAGAATTTCGTCATTAGAAACTCCTATATACTCAGCTAATTCAATTGAATACTCAAAACGAAGACGTGTATTGATAGATAAATCAAAAGAGTAATCCTGTAATCGTCCTAGTTTATGATATTTATCCATAATATCATTAAAAATAATTTTGTATTTATCATCTAAGTTTTTGATATGATTATCTAAGTTTTCCCTGTAATCTTGAATTAATTCCTGTTCCCTATCACTTAAAATTCCTTTACCTATTTCCCAAATTATTAAAGTAGCTATTGAACCTACTACTGCTCCTAAGACAGGGACAGGAATAAGTGTTTGACCAACGCATGAACCAATTGTCGCTAATGTTGTATCCAATGTATTGATAGTTATAAAATTTATAAATTCATCCTCAGTAATCTCATTTGTTCTAAGTTTAGTAATAATATCTACCATGCCGTAACTTGCTGTTACAAACGCACTTGCATTAGGAGCACTCATTTTAAAAACATTAGTGAGACCATAAATCGCGTAACCTGATATAGAACCTTTTACCGCACCTTCCACTGTTTCCAGTCCACAGTCTAACCAATCTGATTGATCAAATTCAAAAATTGTTTTTCCTTCTTTGTATTTCCCATACACATTGAACATCAAAGCTAAACCACCCTGTAAAACAGCTGCATTTCTTGCAATCTTATTGGCTTCTTTTATTCTTGGCAATGAATTTTTTTGTGCTACTAATCGTTTTTTATTTAATTCTTGTTGTTTTAGTCTGACTGTTTTACGAATATTCTTCTCTTCGGAATCTAAAAAAGAATTAATTGAATTTTTTTGAGCATCATTATAATTTAGAACAGATGATTTCATCCAAGATTTATATGAAGTAAGTCCCTTGCTTTCGGTAATATCATTGATCATTTGTCGTATATCGGTAATTTGTTTAATAGACAATCTTTTACCATCAAATTCAACTTCTTTGGCGCCAGCCATAATTTTTTCGTATACTAGCACGTGATCTTTTGGAAACATCATTTTCATTTTTTTACTGTAATGAAATGATTGAGCTAGTTCATCACGTAAATTATTATAAAACTTCATTTGAATGGTATTTCTACCAATTAATAAATCGGCTGGTCCATTATCATTCAATACTTTTACAATAGGATTTAATCCTTCAAAAGCTCTTCTCGCATTCACAATTCCTGCTTCTGCAAATTCAGCAATAAAACCGTGACCGCCGTATTCACCTCCACGATTCTTTAGAATAACGTCTTCAATGTTATCTCTAGCATAGTTTAAGATTTTAGAGGCATTGTCCTTGTTTAAAATGACATGTCGAGCTTCATCCTCAATCATTTTCATAGTAATTTGTAAGTCTTGAATTCTCAAGTTGTTTAAACAATTGACATAAGCACCTATCCCTTGATAAAATGCTCTATTAACAGCCTGATTCATCATTTATTTTAATTTCCTTATTAATCATCGAAGTAAGTGAGAGGGTTGAATTTACTAAACTACCTGCTTGATACTTTTCATCATCTGTAAATAAGTTATAATCTTTTCCAATTAAAGAAAGATTAGCTAAGTAGATCCCCTCAGTTTGCTTTTCAATTAAATTAATTAATTCAGTAATTTCTATTATTGATTTTTCAGTTTGTCTAATCAATAACTCAATTTTCTTTTGTTCATCAAGCGCTTCTTTAGCTACTTCTTCATTTTTTCTATTAGCAAAAACACCTGCTCCTACAGACGCTGTTAACATTAAGCCAGCAATCCCCCAACCAACAGGCCCCACCATGGCTAGAAAGGCATTGCCAGCAGCCATACCTCCTCCGCCCGCTGCTAGGCTTCCTCTACCTAACCAAGCTAATGCCGCACTATTTCTTGCTGCACCTGTCAAACTAGAAATTGCTGTTCCTGTTGATGCGACACCAAAAGTAGTTGCAACTCCCATAGCTGCAGTAGGACCTAAAGTTGCGACTGTCACACCTAAAGCACTTAAAGAAGCTGTAGCTGCCGTACTACCGCTGGCTAATTCTGCTTCTTTGATTGCCTGAGTAATAGCTAACTGCTTATCTTCGAAATTCTGTATTTCAACAATTATTTCTTCTAACTTTGTTTCAAATTCTTTCGGTTTATTTGCTAATTTACTAATTCTTTCTTCAATGATTTTGACAACTTTGATCGCCTTGTCTCTACTTTTATAAAGCTCAGTCGATTTATTCGTTAGATCTGTGGCTTTTTCATTATATGTTTGAATAGATTCATGATAGTTCGCAACAGCTTCGGACCTTAGTTTACCATTAAAAAGATCTATTGAATCAATTTGTGTTTTTGCTTCCGTTGCAACTTTACCAGCTTGATTAAGCGTGCCAGATGCAACCTCTGTTACTTGTTGAACAGTATCATTCGCTACTGTAGCAGCTTGACCTGAAACGTCTGAAACAACATTTCCTATCTTATTTGATACATCTCCTATTACTTTTACAGAATCTGATAATAAATCTCCTGTAACTTTCCCAGCGCTATCTAAAGCTTTTCCAGCTTCATTAAGTACGCTACTGGTTGTCTTACTAGCATCATCAATTACTTTACTAGCTTCTTTAACCATATTATCTGCAAACTTAAAAAAGTCCATAACGGCTTCCCCTTTTCATATATAACTAAAATAATTATCTTATATCTTAAATTAATTGTCAATAATAATATAGTTATAAAGTTTAGTTATATTTTATCGCTTTCATTTTACTTACTGCTCATTTTTTTGTACAATAGTTCTATGAAAATTTTAGTTACATCTGGTGGTACAAGCGAAGCCATTGATAGAGTTCGCTCCATTACCAACCACTCTACTGGTAGACTTGGTAAAGTTATAACTGAGACTTTACTGAAGGCTGGGCATCAGGTTTGTCTGATTACTACGCAACAAGCACTAAAACCAGCACCACACTCAAATTTATCCATCATTGAAATCAAAAACACTTCCGATTTACTTCGAAAGATGAAACGGATTGTTCCTGATTATCAAGTTTTGATTCATTCCATGGCAGTCTCTGACTATAGTCCTGTTTACATGACTGGTCTTGACCAAGTCCAAGCAAGCCAAGATTTAAGTGAGTTTTTGCATAAGAAAAATATGGAAACAAAGATCTCCTCTAAGGCTGAGGTGCAAGTCCTATTTCTCAAGAAAAATCCAAAAATTATTGCTCTTGTCAAAGAATGGAACCCCAATATTCATCTCATCGGCTTTAAACTGCTTGTCGATGTTACCAAGGAGCATCTGATTCAAATCGCTAGAGAAAGTCTTGAAAAGAATCAAGCTGACTTGATTGTCGCTAATGACCTCACTCAGATTAATGAAAATCAGCACCTGGCTTATCTAGTAGAAGAAAAAGATTATCAGCTTTCTACTAGCAAGCAAGAAATTGCTGACTTGTTAACCAAGAGAATTCAAGAACTTGATCGTTAGAAAGGAAAATTATGGCTCGTATTACACTCGCTGTTACAGGCTCTATCGCTTCTTACAAGGCTGCTGATTTGGTTAGTAACTTGAAGAAACAGGGGCATTCTGTTACGGTACTTATGACCCAGGCTGCGACTGCCTTTATCCAACCTTTAACCCTTCAAGTCCTATCTCAAAATACGGTACATCTGGATGTTATGCAGGAACCTTATCCTGACAAAGTCAATCATATCGAGTTAGGCAAAGAAACAGATTTGTTTATCCTTGCCCCTGCAACCGCTAATACGATTGCAAAAGTAGCATATGGTTTTGCAGACAATATGGTAACCTCTACTGCTCTTGCCTTGCCAAACTATGTTCCAAAACTAGTAGCACCTGCTATGAATACCAAAATGTATGACCATCCAGCAACTCAAACAAACCTAAAAACTTTAGAAACTTATGGTTATACAATTATTTCCCCTAAAGAATCCCTACTGGCCTGTGGCGATGTAGGACGGGGTGCTCTTGCTGATCTTGATACTATTTTACAACAGATAAAGGAAAAACTTCATGAACAAACGCTCTAATATTGCTCCAATTGCTATCTTTTTTGCCAGCATGATCGTCATTCATCTGCTGAGCTCAATTGTCTTTAATGTCTTGCCCTTTCCAATTAAGCCAACCATTGTCCATATCCCAGTCATCATTGCTAGTATCATCTACGGACCACGGATTGGGGCCATCTTAGGTTTCTTGATGGGGATGATTAGCTTGACAGTCAATACAATCACAATTCTTCCAACCAGCTATCTTTTCTCTCCTTTTGTACCAAACGGTAACATCTACTCCCTAGTTATTGCGATTGTACCACGCGTCCTTATTGGTTTGACTCCATACTTTGTCTACAAACTCCTCAAAAACAAGGCGGGGCTTATCTTCGCGGGAGCACTCGGTTCCCTCACTAATACTGTATTTGTACTAGGCGGTATCTTCTTCCTCTTTGGAAATGTTTTTGATGGAAATATCCAGAAACTATTAGCTACTGTTATCTCAACAAACTCTATCGCAGAACTGATTATCTCAGCAGTTCTTACCCTAGTTATTGTTCCGAGACTTGAAAAAATCAAAAAATAAGAGGTCGGGAAAATCCCGACCTCAATTTTTATTTGCCCCGAGTAACTGACTTTGTATTTAATTAAGATTACAGACTTCTAAAAGTCCCTTTGACGAGACTATCGAAAAGCATGATTGTAAAGACTTACTGATATGGGAAAAGGCTTCAATCTTGATAAAATCATTACTTTCCCACAGCCTTTTTATCTACTTATTATTGGGCTAGACGTGCTTCTTCTAAAATCTTTTCAATTTTTGTCGTCAGCAAATCGATAGCTACTGTGTTGGTTACACCTTCTGGAATAACGATATCTGCATAACGCTTTGTTGGCTCAATAAATTGATGATACATGGGTTTTACCACACCAAGATACTGGTCAATAACGCTATCCAGGCTACGACCACGTTCTTCCATATCACGTTTAATACGGCGAATGATACGAACATCATCATCTGTATCTACGAAAATCTTGATATCCATCAAATCACGAAGTCGTTTGTCCTCCAAAACCAAGATTCCTTCTACGATAAAGACATCCTGAGGTTCTTGACGATAAGTTTTTGAACTTCTGGTATGGGCAGCATAATCATAGGTAGGAATATCAACTGGACGACCTGCCAACAACTCTTTGATTTGCTCAATCATCAAATCAGTATCAAAAGCAAAAGGATGGTCATAGTTGGTCTTAATACGCTCTTCAAAGGTTAGATGAGATTGATCTTTATAGTAGGAATCATGCTCAATCATAGAGATTTTTTCATTTGGAAAATGCGACAAGATTGCTTTAGATACGCTTGTCTTTCCTCCTCCAGATCCACCTGTTACTCCGATAATGATTGGTCTATTTTGCATTGTAGCCTCCTTGTTTTTTCCCTTGTCTATTTTACCATATTTTTGATAAATTTTACAGATGGAGTTTTCTACAAAATAGAAGAAAAAATCCTCATAGCTAGAAGCTATAAGGATTTGTAATTGATTAATCGAAGTTAACGTATTCTTTAGAAAGTTCAAGAACTTCTTCCATTGTTGAACATTCAGTAAGAGCACGGTTAGCGTATTCTTGCATTTTAGCAGTGTCGAGTTTCTTCATCAAGCTACGTGTACGAAGTACAGATGTTGCTGACATAGAGAACTCATCCAAGCCCATTCCGACAAGAAGTGGAACAGCTGTTTGGTCACCAGCCATTTCACCACACATACCAGCCCATTTACCTTCAGCGTGAGCTGCTTTGATAACGTTATTGATCAAACGAAGGATTGATGGGTTGTATGGTTGGTAAAGGTATGAAACTTGTTCGTTCATACGGTCTGCAGCCATTGTGTATTGGATCAAATCGTTTGTACCAATTGAGAAGAAATCAACTTCTTTTGCAAATTGGTCTGCAAGCATAGCTGCTGCAGGAATTTCGATCATGATACCAACTTGGATGTCATCCGCAACTGCAACACCTTCAGCAAGAAGGTTAGCTTTTTCTTCATCGAAGACTGCTTTAGCTGCACGGAATTCTTTCAAAAGCGCAACCATCGGGAACATGATACGCAATTGACCGTGTACAGAAGCACGAAGAAGAGCACGGATTTGAGTGCGGAACATTGCATCTCCTGTTTCAGAGATAGAGATACGAAGAGCACGGAATCCAAGGAATGGGTTCATTTCATGTGGCATATCGAAGTAAGGAAGTTCCTTGTCACCACCGATATCCATTGTACGGACAACAACTGGTTTACCGTTCATTCCTTCAAGAACAGCCTTGTACGCTTCGTACTGTTCGTCTTCAGTTGGGAAGTCTTGAGAATCCATGTACAAGAACTCTGTACGGTAAAGACCTACAGCTTCTGCACCGTTTTCGTTAACACCTTCAACGTCTTTTGGAGTACCAATGTTTGCAGCCAATTCGAAGTGTTTACCGTCAGCAGTAACTGTTTGAGCATCCTTCAAGAGTGCCCACTCAGCTTTTTGTTGAGCGTAAGCTTCACCAGCTGCTTTAAATTCAGCTGCTTGTTCTTCAGTAGGGTTGATAATCACTTCACCTGTAATACCATTAACAGCAAGTAGGTCACCATCTTTAACGATTTCAGTGATATTGTTTGTACCCAAAACTGCAGCGATTTCAAGTGTACGAGCCATGATAGCTGAGTGACTTGTACGACCACCAATGTTTGTTACAAAAGCTTTAACAAAGTTTTTGTCCAATTGAGCTGTATCAGATGGAGTCAAGTCGTGAGCAATCACGATTACTTCTTCATTGATAGAAGCTGGGTTTGGCAATTTTTTACCAAGGAGGTTAGCCAATACACGTTTTGTTACGTCGCGGATATCCGCTGCACGTTCTTGCATGTATGGGTTGTCTTCCATGCCTTCAAAGATTGTGATAAACATGTCTGTAACTTCTTTCAGACCTGCTTCTGCATTCACTTTCTTAGCACGGATAGTTTCTTTGATTTGACCGATCAATTCAGGGTCAGCAAGAACCATCAAGTGAGCGTCAAATACTTGTGCCGCTTCTTCACCAAGCGTACCTACAGCCTTCTCGCGGATAAGAGAAAGCTCGTTTTGAGAAGCTTCAAGAGCAACATCCAAACGAGCCTCTTCTGCATTTGTATCTTCGACTGTAACAGTCTCGAATGATAAATCCGGTTGAACGAGTAGATATGCTTTTGCAACTGCAACACCGTCAGATGCTGCGATTCCTTTAAGCATTTCTGTCATTTCCTTATGCCAATCCTTCTTTTTCCATTGTTTCTGAGATTGCAGCGATAGCGTCATCAGCGTCTGCACCTTCAGCAGTGATTGTAACGTCAGCACCTTGACCAACACCAAGGCTCATTACACCCATGATAGATTTAAGGTTAACTGATTTACCTTTGTACTCAAGAGTGATATCTGAAGCAAATTTGCTAGCTGTTTGTACCAACAATGTTGCTGGACGTGCGTGAATACCTGTTTCTGCCACTACGTGGAAATCTTTAGAAGCCATAGTTTGACTCTCCTTTAATAGTTTTCTTGTTGAGTTACATATCTGATAACCCTTACAATTTAGTATTATATCACCTTCATTGATATTTTTCAAGTATTTTATGGACTTTCTTCAATTTCCTTTCAGATAACTTGCTGAAAATCTTCTATTAAATTTAGCAAAACACAGTATGTAGTTTTTGTCGAGACACCTATAATGAAATCATTGCTTTTTCTGTAATTATTTTTTAATGCTACACTATATATTGTGTTTGTTAGTAAAATCAGTAAAATAAGTACACAAGATTTAGTTTTAGAAAGTTGACAAAGTTTTTTTTTCTGATATACTAAGAAAGTAATAATTTTTTAAAGAGGAGTTACAGAAATGGTAACCGTATATTCTAAAAACAACTGTGTCCAATGTAAAATGACGAAACGTTTTTTAGACAGTAATAATGTTGAATATAAAGAAATCAATCTTGATGAACAACCTGAATACATTGATCAAGTAAAAGAGCTCGGCTTTAGTGCTGCTCCTATTATTCAGACACCAACAGAAGTTTTCTCTGGTTTCCAACCAGGTAAACTCAAACAACTTGCTTAAGAACCAGGACAAAAGCTTCTATGTCTACCTTAGAAGCCTTTCTTTTGTAATTAGATAAAGGATTTTTTATGGGATTAAAACAACTTGAAGATGTGACTTACTTCCGTCTTAATAATGAAATTAACCGTCCTGTTAATGGACAAATTATGCTTCACAAAGACAAGGAAGCTTTAGAAGCCTTCTTTAAAGAAAATGTTGTACCTAACACAATGGTTTTTGACTCAATAACGGATAAAATCAACTTCCTCATTGAGCATAACTACATTGAGACAGCATTTATCAAGAAATACCGTCCAGAATTTTTGGAAGAACTGCATCAATTTATCAAGGATCAGAACTTCCAATTTAAGTCTTTCATGGCTGCCTATAAATTCTATAATCAGTATGCTCTGAAAACTAATGACGGAGAGTACTATCTTGAAAGCATGGAAGACCGTGTCTTCTTTAATGCCCTTTACTTCGCGGATGGTGATGAAGCGATTGCTATTGATATCGCTAATGAAATCATCCACCAACGTTATCAACCTGCTACTCCTTCTTTCTTGAATGCAGGTCGTGCACGTCGTGGTGAATTGGTATCTTGCTTCTTGATTCAGGTAACAGATGATATGAACTCTATCGGACGTTCTATCAACTCTGCTCTTCAACTTTCACGTATTGGTGGTGGTGTGGGAATTTCCCTCAGCAACCTTCGTGAAGCTGGAGCTCCTATTAAAGGCTATGAGGGTGCTGCTTCTGGTGTCGTACCAGTTATGAAGCTTTTCGAAGACAGCTTCTCTTACTCTAACCAACTCGGTCAACGTCAAGGTGCTGGGGTTGTTTACCTCAATGTCTTTCACCCAGATATCATCGCCTTCCTTTCAACTAAGAAGGAAAACGCCGATGAAAAAGTGCGTGTCAAGACTCTTTCACTTGGTGTTGTGGTTCCAGATAAATTCTACGAATTGGCTCGTAAAAATGAAGAAATGTACCTCTTCAGTCCTTACTCTGTAGAGCTTGAATACGGCGTGCCATTTAACTACATCGATATCACAGAAAAATACGATGAGCTAGTTGCAAATCCAAACATCCGTAAGACAAAAATCAAAGCGCGTGATTTGGAAACTGAAATTTCTAAATTGCAACAAGAATCTGGCTATCCTTATGTAGTAAACATCGATACTGCTAACCGTGCAAATCCTGTCGATGGTAAGATTATCATGAGTAACTTGTGTTCAGAGATTCTTCAAGTCCAAGAACCAAGTCTTATCAATGATGCTCAGGAGTTCCTAAAAATGGGTACTGATGTCTCATGTAACCTTGGTTCAACAAACGTGGTCAACATGATGACTTCACCTGACTTTGGTCGCTCCATCCGTGCTATGGTTCGTGCCCTTACTTTTGTTACAGATAGTTCACACATCGTCGCTGTTCCTACTATCGACCACGGAAACAGCCAAGCTCATACATTTGGACTTGGAGCTATGGGACTTCACAGCTATCTTGCTCAACAATTGATCGAATACGGATCACCTGAGTCTGTTGAATTTACAAGCATCTACTTTATGCTTATGAACTACTGGACCTTGGTTGAGTCAAACAATATCGCACGTGAACGTGGTGTAACCTTCCACAACTTTGAAAAATCAGACTATGCTAACGGAAGCTACTTTGATAAGTATTTAACTGGCGAATTCCTTCCGAAATCAGACCGTGTTAAAGAGCTCTTCAAAGATATCTTTATTCCTACTGCTGCTGACTGGGCTGAACTTCGTGATAAAGTTAAAGCAGATGGACTTTACCACCAAAACCGCCTTGCTGTAGCGCCAAATGGTTCTATCAGCTACATCAACGATGTTTCTGCCTCTATTCACCCAATTACGCAACGTATCGAAGAACGCCAAGAGAAGAAAATTGGTAAGATCTACTATCCTGCTGCTGGTTTGTCAACAGAAACAATTCCTTACTACACTTCTGCTTATGACATGGATATGCGTAAGGTAATTGATGTTTATGCTGCTGCGACTGAGCACGTGGACCAAGGACTTTCACTCACACTCTTCATGCGCAGTGATATCCCAACAGGTCTTTACGAATGGAAATCAGAAAATAAACAAACAACACGTGACTTGTCTATCCTTCGTAACTATGCCTTCAACAAAGGTATCAAGTCTATCTACTACGTCCGTACCTTTACAGATGATGGTGGAGAAGTCGGTGCTAACCAATGTGAGAGCTGTGTGATTTAATTCAACTCTCAAAAAAATTACATTTACTTAATCCATTTAACGTATTTTGCTGATAAAATCATGTAAGAACATAAAAGTCGGGCCTCCGACTTTTTGTTCGATTATAGAATAGAATTATGATAAAATAAGAATGATTATGTTATCGTATTACTACACACAGAAAGAGATTTCAAATGAAAACTTACTACAAAGCTATTAACTGGAATGCCATCGAAGATGTCATCGACAAATCAACCTGGGAAAAGCTGACTGAGCAATTCTGGCTCGATACGCGTATTCCCTTGTCAAATGACCTAGATGACTGGAGAAAGCTTTCTAACAAGGAAAAAGACCTTGTTGGTAAAGTTTTTGGAGGTTTGACCCTTTTGGATACCATGCAATCAGAAACTGGTGTTCAAGCCCTTCGTGCTGATATTCGTACGCCTCACGAGGAAGCTGTTTTTAACAATATCCAATTTATGGAATCTGTTCATGCTAAGTCTTACTCTTCTATCTTCTCAACCTTAAATACCAAGTCTGAAATTGAAGAAATTTTTGAATGGACTAATACCAATCCATATCTTCAGAAAAAAGCTGAAATTATTAATGAAATCTACCTAAACGGAACGCCACTTGAAAAGAAAGTAGCTAGTGTTTTTCTTGAAACCTTCCTCTTCTACTCTGGTTTCTTCACTCCTCTCTACTATCTTGGAAACAACAAGTTGGCCAACGTAGCTGAGATCATCAAGTTGATTATTCGTGACGAGTCTGTACACGGAACCTACATCGGCTACAAATTCCAACTTGGTTTCAATGAATTGCCAGAAGATGAACAAGAAAAACTCAAAGAATGGATGTACGACCTTCTCTATACTCTTTATGAGAATGAAGAAGGCTACACAGAGAGCCTCTATGACGAAGTCGGATGGACCGAAGAGGTTAAAACCTTCCTTCGCTACAATGCAAATAAGGCTCTTATGAATTTGGGGCAAGATCCTCTCTTCCCTGACTCAGCGGACGATGTCAACCCAATCGTTATGAACGGGATTTCAACTGGTACATCAAACCACGACTTCTTCTCTCAAGTTGGTAATGGCTATCTACTTGGTGAAGTTGAAGCTATGCAGGATGATGACTATAACTATGGACTAAATTAATACCTAACCTAAAAAAACATCTAAGTTTAATTACAAACCAGATGTTTTTTTTTGTTTATTTTTGTTTTCTTTAAGTTGCTTAGCTGTTTAAAATATGATAAAATAATATTAGATTTGGGGGTGGTTCAATGCTGAAGCAAGAAAAATTAGATACTATCTTAGAAATTGTTAATACAAAAGGAACGATCACTGTTAAAGAGATTATGAGTCGCCTAGATATTTCAGATATGACTGCTAGACGTTATTTACAAGAGTTGGCAGATAAAGATTTACTGGTTCGTGTTCATGGTGGAGCCGAAAAACTTCGAACAGGTTCCTTATTAAATAATGAGCGTTCTAATGTTGAAAAACAAGGACTACAAACAGCAGAAAAACAAGAAATTGCTCGCTTTGCTAGTCACTTAGTTGAAGAAAGAGAAACTATTTTTATCGGTCCAGGTACTACCTTAGAGTTCTTTGCGCGTGAGCTTTCTATCGATAACATTCGTGTTGTTACTAATAGTTTACCTGTATTTCTCATTCTAAACGAGCGTAAGTTAACTGATCTAATTCTAATCGGTGGTAATTATCGTTCAATTACTGGTGCATTTGTAGGCACTCTAACCCTCCAAGATATTGCCAGTTTGCAATTTTCAAAAGCCTTCGTTAGTTGTAATGGTATCAAGGACCATGCTATCGCTACTTTTAGTGAAGACGAAGGTGAAGCACAGAAATTAGCACTAGAAAACGCCAATAAAAAATATCTCCTAGCTGACCATAGCAAATTTGATAAATTTGATTTTTTCACATTTTACAATATCTCAGATATCGACACCATTATCACTGATTCAAAATTAAGTGACCAAACACTCCAATCACTATCTAAACAAACTAAAATTATCAAGTCAAAACCTTAAAATTTACAACTAGTCACAGAATTTAGTAGCTACTACTAATTCCATGGCTAGTTTTTTATTTTATATTAAGCGTGCAATCTAAAATATTTCAATTATTTTTCAAATCTATGATTTCTGTATTTTTAATTTAATAGATTCCTCGAATCTGTCTTTTTATATTCCATTTCACGAAGTCATCCTTTTTAATTTATTATAACAGTTACTTGTATTTTCTATCATTTTCCCTACTTTTTTGATAAAATAAATTTAATGATTCTTCAAAGGAGGCATCTATGCGTTTTAATCAATTCAGTTACTATCCTGTAAGCCAGCAAGAAGCTTTACAGGAATTATCCAGCCTTGGATTCAAGCTTGACCAATCAAATTCTGATAAAGAACTGTTTGAAGCTTTTGTTAGAACTTGCTTTTTCAATTACAAAAATACAGATTATCCCCTCTCAACTTTAGCTGTAGATAAAGAAACTGATCTGCTCACTTTCTTCAACTCTGATCGTGAATTAACTGCAGAAAATTTCTATACTGTTGCCTTTCAGTTGCTTGGTTTCAGTTACTTGACAGACTTTGAAGATGGTCTTGCTTTTCATAAAGAAACGGCCTTCCCTATTGTATACGGAGATTTGATTGACAATCTCTATCAACTCCTTAACACGCGCACTAAAAAGGGAAATACCTTGATCGATCAATTGGTTAGCGATGGTCTTATCCCTGAGAACAATGATTGCCACTACTTCAATGGTAAGAGCTTGGCAACCTTTTCTGCAAACAATGCTATTCGGGAAGTTGTTTATGTAGAGAGTCGTATTGATTCTGATGATGATGGACTGCCAGATCTTATCAAGGTAAACATTATCCGTCCATCTTACCATGGCAAAATTCCAGCTGTTATGACAGCAAGCCCTTACCATCAAGGAACCAATGATAAAGCAAGCGATAAAGCTCTTTACAAAATGGAAGCTGAGCTAGAAGTCAAGGAACCGCATGAAATTTCTCTAGAAAAACCAACATTAGACTTGGTTGAACCTGTTGGAGAAGCGGAACTTGTTTCAGAAGCTGAAGAAAAACTCACTCATATCAATAGCAGCTACACACTTAACGACTACTTCCTTCCAAGAGGATTTGCAAATATCTACGTATCTGGTCTTGGAACCAAGGATTCTCAAGGTCAAATGACCAACGGAGATTACCGACAAGTTGAAGCCTATAAAAATGTTATTGATTGGCTCAATGGTCGTTGTCGTGCCTTCACAGACCACAGTCGTAAACGTCAGGTCAAGGCTGACTGGTCAAATGGAAAAGTTGCCACTACTGGTCTTTCTTATCTAGGAACAATGTCTAATGGTCTTGCCACTACAGGAGTTGATGGTTTAGAAGTCATTATTGCTGAAGCAGGTATTTCTTCTTGGTACAACTATTATCGAGAAAATGGTCTGGTAACTAGCCCAGGTGGCTATCCTGGGGAGGACTTCGATTCATTAGATGAATTAACTTATTCTCGTAATCTCTTAGCTGGTGACTATATTCGTGGAAACGAAGCTCATAAAGAATCTATAGAAGAACTCAAGAAAAATCTAGACCGTAAAACTGGGGATTATAACCAATTCTGGCATGACAGAAACTACCTACTCAATGCTGAAAAAGTTAAGGCTGAAGTTGTCTTTACACACGGTTCGCAAGACTGGAATGTCAAACCACTTCATGTCTATCAAATGTTCAATTCTCTTCCAAGCAATATTAAGAAACATCTCTTTTATCATAACGGTGCCCATGTTTATATGAACAATTGGCAGTCTATTGATTTCCGTGAATCCATGAATGCTCTTTTGACGCAGAAATTATTGGACCAAGAAACTGACTACCGACTTCCAAGAGTCGTTTGGCAAGACAATACAGCTCCTCAAACATGGATGACATTAGATGATTTCGGAAATCAAACTGACCATAAAACTTTCTCTTTAGGTACTGAAGAAGCTGTCATTGAAAATCATTACCAAGAATCAGACTTTGAACGTTTTGGAAAAACCTATCAAACCTTTAATAATGAATTATATCAAGGGAAAGTCAATCAGGTAACTATTGATCTGCCAGTGACAGAAGACCTTCATCTCAATGGGCGTGTTAAACTAAACCTCCGTCTCAAATCAAGTACCAATAAAGGCTTACTATCTGCCCAACTTCTCGAACTTGGTCAAAAGAAATACCTACAACCGTATCCAGGAGTCTTGGCTGCTCGTACGATTGATAATGGTCGTTACCATATGCTGGAAAACCTTTGCGAGCTACCATTTAGTCCAAATGCTCAACGCGTTATCACCAAAGGCTATCTCAATCTTCAAAATCGTCATGATTTATTGAAAATTGAAGAAATTAAGCCAGATGAATGGTTGGAATTTCAATTTGAACTCCAACCAACTATTTACAAACTAAAAGAAGGCGATACAGTACGTCTCGTTCTTTACACAACAGACTTTGAGATTACTGTACGTGACAATACAGACTATCACTTGACTGTCGACCTTGCACAGTCTAGTCTTGAGATACCTTTTCAAAGGGAGGTAACTGTAGATGAACAAAGCCGAGCAAAGACACCAGCTCATCCGAGCCTTAATCACTAAACAAAAAATTCATACCCAAACTGAATTACAAGAACTACTGATTGAAAACGGAGTACAGGTCACACAAGCAACACTTTCAAGAGACATTAACCTGATGAATCTTTCTAAGATTCGTGAAGGTGAACACTCCTATTATTCAATCAACACTGACTCTACATCCAAGTGGGAAAAACGGCTAGAAGTCTATATGGAGGAAGCACTCTACATGATGCAACCCGTCCAACACCAGGTTGTTATCAAAACCTATCCAGGTTTGGCACAATCCTTCGGATCTATCTTGGACGCCCTAAACTTCCCTGAAATAGTGGCTACTATCTGTGGAAATGATGTCTGTTTGGTTATCTGCGAGGATAAGGAACAAGCTCAATCTTGCTTTGAACGCCTCAAACAATTTGCACCACCTCTATTTTTTGATCGGTAGCAAAGTGTCTGGGACAAAATAGTTCTCAGCCACAAAAAAGCTAGAGGTTCCCAATTGTGGAATTCTAGCTTTTTAATTTTGAGTCATTCTCTTATTGTATTTTAGGAGGTTATTGGCCATGAGCACCA
>NZ_WIJK01000002.1 GCF_009496285.1 Streptococcus mitis | reverse complement strand
AACTTTTTTTAATTTTTTTCATCCAGTGTTTCATCTGCTTCATACTATAGTCCGTACGGGATTCGAACCCGTGTTACCGCCGTGAAAAGGCGGTGTCTTAACCCCTTGACCAACGGACCGGAGTTGTCATTTTCAACTCTTACTATTATACCGACTTTTCTTACTTTGTCAACACCTTTTTTTAACTTTTTTTCATTTCTCCTGAATTACTTCCTTCAGCTCTCTGAGAAGGGCTTTGCGGCCTTTAAATCGTTCGTCTGCCCAGAGGCGTTCGTAGGCTTCTTGCTTATCTTGTGGTAACTTTCTTCTATAACTATTCAATAATTCATGAAGGGCGTAGTAATCATCCAGCCACAATCCTCCTTCTGGTAGGCGATGGCTAATTTCTCCTACTTCTTCATAGGCCATTCGGTCTAGGCGACGTTTTTGACTCTCTTGTTTTCTGACACTATCAAGGATTCGATTGCGAAATTTTGTTTTGAAGTAGACGTAGAGTTTCTTTTCTTCTTCCACCAGTTCTGGATGCTTTTCTAGAAGTTCATGGAGACAGATCATGCCTTCTTGATCCCAATCCTCTTTCTCCCACAGGTGGAGATAGTAATCTTTTCGACATCTATGGACAATTCCTTTTACCTTCTCATAATACTTTTCAAGCATTTGCTTTCCCCCTTTCTCTGCTTGTAGTATAGCAGAGAAAGGCGGAAAGAAGGGCTTTGGTTTCTGTCTTGTGCTTTTTTTACTCTCTAATGTTATGGAAGTTGTGAATGCTGACAAGTGAGAGTGAAAAAAGACAAAGATTTGAATCCTTGTCTTTTAGCTTATAAACGTATTAGTGAAACAGATCTACAATGGTATCCCAAACTGTCTGGGCTTTTTCTTTAATCTTAGCATCTGAAATAGCTTTGCCTGCTTCATCGACCAGATTTTGTGCTCGTCCACGAATATCTGCTAATATATCATCCGACTGCGTACTAGTATCACTTGTAGTTTGTTTCCGTGTGTTTTCTGGTGCAATACCATTCATTTTATAAGCATTTTCAACTGTAAAAGTGCTTCCTGGTGTATAAGGAAGAATTGTTTCTGCCATACTTCTAAAAATGTGAGCAGCACCATTCGAAGTCGAACCTGCCAGATAATGATTTTCGTCCGTAGTCGGGAAACCAAGCCAATGACTTATCACCACATCAGGCGTATATCCGATAACCCACTGGTCACTTGTATATACTGGGTTAAAAGCTGCTTCAGTTGTACCAGTTTTCCCAGCCATAACATAGTCATCTGGCGAGGAGCTTATTCCTGTACCGTTTGTAAAAGTACCTAACATCATACTGGTCATTTTATCGGCTACTGACTTATCTATTATACGTTTTTGAGAATTTTTGTGGGTTGCAATGACTTGGCCGCTCGCATTTTCAATACGAGTAATAAAATGCGCTTCAGGTATCAAACCTTCATTTGCAAACGCTGCATAAGCCTGCGCCATTTGTAGCGGACTTGTCTCCACCCCACCACCTAGAGCTACACCTAACACACGATCAACATTCGTTAAATCAAGTCCGAATCTTTCACCTGATTCAAAAGCCTTATCGATACCAAGTTGCTTGACTGTCGCTACAGCAGGAAGATTTAGAGACTCGGCTAAGGCTTGATACATTGGAACTTCTGGTGATGTCTTGATTCCTGCGTAATTGTCTACTTTATAATCACCATATTGCATGGTATGATTATCCAGCTCCTTATTAAGAGACCAACCCGCTTCGACTGCTGGTGTATAGACTACTAAAGGTTTAATCGTTGAACCTGGACTTCTTTTGGTCTGGGTTGCATAGTTAAAATTTCTGAAACCTGTCTTATCATCCCCTGCCACTCGACCAACAACTCCTCGAACTCCACCCGTTTTTGGCTCCAAAGCGACACTACCAGACTCTGCATGTGTCCCATCTTCAGCTGTCGGAAAGAGCGAAGTATTTTGATAGATAACCTGCATATTTGCTTGGTAATTTTGATCTAGCTCCGTATAAATTCGATAACCGTTATTAACGATTTCTTCCTCTGTTAGATTATACTTTTCAATAGCTTCATTAACAACTGCATCAAAATAAGAAGGATAACGGTAGTCTGATATTTTCCCTTCATAACTATCTTTCAATTGAGAAGCCATATCAACACTTGCTGCTTCTGCTTCCTTATTTTTATCAAGGTAGCCGGCAGCCACCATATTTTGCAAGACAGTATCTCTTCGATTAGTTGAATGCTCAATGGAATTCAGAGGATTGTACAATTCTGGGCCTTTAAGCATGCCTGCTAAAGTGGCAGCTTCATCAAGAGTTAATTCCGATGCCGAAACTCCAAAGTACTTCTTACTAGCATCCTCAACACCCCAAACTCCATTACCGAAGTAGGCATTGTTCAAATACATGGTTAGAATTTCTTTTTTACTGTATTTTTTGGTTAATTCTAAAGCAAGGAAGAATTCTTTGGCCTTTCTCTGAACAGTTTGGTCTTGTGAAAGATAAGCATTTTTCGCTAACTGTTGGGTAATTGTAGAACCACCACCCGAGCGACCAGCTGTTAGGATCGCTAGGAAAAAGCGACCATAGTTAATTCCACTATTTTTATAGAAGCTCCTATCTTCTGTCGCAACAACAGCATTCTGCAAGTCTTCACTAATTTCCGAGAGCTCAACATAGGTTCCTTTTTGGCCTGACAAGGCACCAGCCTCATTCTCTTCTCTATCAAAAATCACCGTTCTTGTTTTCAAAGCATTCTGCAAGTCTGTAACATTTGTCGATTTAGCCAAGGCAAATAGATAGACCCCAACAAACAAGCTTGCACTTAGTCCAAGAATTAGAAAGATTTTGGTCAGATGATAGCGACGCCAAAATTTTCGAATAGGTCCGACTTGCCCAACTTTCTTTCGCCCACCTCTTGACCGTCTTAAATTAGTCGAGGTATTTTCTTCATTATTAGCTTCGTCGATTTCTATTTCTTCCATTTCAGCTTCTTCTTTTTTAAATAAAGAAAGAAACTTTTCAAATAATGTATCTAATTTCATGCGTTTATTTTATCATCTTCCCCATAGGAAGACAAGAATTTAGCTAGATTCTCTATCCAAATAATCTATTTTTTGTTACAATATCTGTATGAAATTTACCTTTGTTATCCCTGATTCTCTTCCTGAAATGACTGTCAAAATCTTCTTGGAGGAGCAACTACTCATTCCGAGAAAAATACGGCATTTCTTGAGAATTAAAAAGCACATTCTCATCAATCAAGAAGAAGTCCACTGGCATCAAACTGTCAAATCCGGAGATGAATGTCAACTGATTTTCGATGAGGAGGATTATCCTACAAAAGAAATTGTTTGGGGGAATCCTAATCTTGTCCAAGAAGTTTATCAGGACCAACATTTAATCATCGTCAACAAACCTGAAGGAATGAAAACTCACGGGAATCAACCAGATGAGATTGCTCTTCTTAACCATGTCAGTGCCTACGTTGGCCAGACCTGTTATGTCGTTCATCGTCTAGACATGGAAACCAGCGGTTTAGTTCTCTTCGCTAAAAATCCTTTTATCCTGCCTATTCTCAATCGCTTATTGGAGAAAAAAGAGATTTCTAGAGAATATTGGGCACTTGTTAACGGAAATATCAGCAGCAAAGAGCTTGTTTTCAAGGACAAAATCGGACGTGATCGTCATGATCGCAGAAAAAGAATAGTCGATACAAAAAATGGGCAATATGCTGAAACTCATGTAACTCGATTGAAACAATTTCAAAACAAGACCAGTCTTCTTCGTTGTCGATTAAAAACAGGACGTACTCATCAGATTCGAGTTCATTTATCTCACCACGGTCATCCAATCCTTGGAGACCCTCTCTACAATCCACATTCAAAAACTAAAAGACTAATGCTTCATGCATTTAAACTTTCTTTTGTCCATCCTCTGACCTTAAACAAATTAAGCTTTACTGCGCTATCAGATACATTTGAAAGAGAATTAAACCAAAATGGATGACACTATCATCCATTTTTTCTTATAGATACCAAAAAAAAGCAAGACCAGTTGGCCTTGCTTTTATCAACTCAAGAATTATTTAGCGATTTTAGCGAAGTATTCAAGAGTACGTACAAGTTGTGCAGTGTATGACATTTCGTTGTCGTACCATGAAACAACTTTAACCAATTGTTTACCGTCAACGTCAAGAACTTTAGTTTGAGTTGCGTCAAACAATGATCCGTAAGACATACCTACGATATCTGAAGATACGATTGGATCTTCTGTGTAACCGTATGATTCGTTTGAAGCTGCTTTCATAGCTGCGTTCACTTCATCAACAGTAACGTTCTTTTCAAGAACAGCTACCAATTCAGTAACTGATCCAGTTGGAGTTGGAACGCGTTGTGCAGATCCGTCAAGTTTACCGTTCAATTCTGGGATTACAAGACCGATTGCTTTAGCAGCACCAGTTGAGTTAGGAACGATGTTTGCTGCACCAGCGCGAGCACGACGAAGGTCACCACCACGGTGTGGTCCGTCAAGGATCATTTGGTCACCAGTGTAAGCGTGGATAGTAGTCATCAATCCTTCTACAACACCAAAGTTGTCTTGAAGTGCTTTAGCCATTGGAGCCAAGCAGTTTGTAGTACATGAAGCACCTGAGATAACTGTTTCAGTACCATCAAGAACATCGTGGTTAGTGTTGAATACAACTGTTTTAACGTCGTTTCCACCAGGAGCAGTGATAACAACTTTCTTAGCTCCACCTGGGTGCAAGTGTTTTTCAGCAGCTGCTTTCTTAGCAAAGAAACCAGTAGCTTCAAGAACGATTTCTACACCGTCGTTAGCCCAGTCGATTTGTTCTGGATCACGTTCAGCAGAAACACGGATGAATTTACCGTTAACTTCAAATCCACCTTCTTTAACTTCCACAGTTCCGTCGAAACGACCTTGAGTTGTGTCATATTTCAACAAGTGTGCAAGCATAACTGGATCTGTAAGGTCGTTGATGCGAGTAACTTCAACACCTTCTACGTTTTGGATACGGCGGAAAGCAAGACGACCGATACGTCCGAAACCGTTAATACCAACTTTAACTACCATTAGTGATTTCCTCCTTATGAAAATCATGAAAATTTTATTGTGAAAAGAGTAACTTGAATCACTACAAATCACCTTTCAACATACCTATTATATAACTATTTGAGTTTAATTGCAAGCACTGGCCTTGTTTTTCTGATAAGCTTTGGTAATATTTTCATTTCTTTACTTAGCCTTGCAGCCTACTCCAATTCTATGCATTTCTTAATAAAAATATATTCTCTAAGCATAAAAGAGTCTGGGACAATAGTGTCTCGATTCTATCAAAAAAGCAACGGATTTGCCGTTGCTTTTTTTCATGGTTGCGATAGTCTTGGTAAAATAGAATTGCTTAATAAACCATTTATAAAGGCTATCCCATGCATATTCACTATAACACAACTCAAACAACTTTACCACTAGAAATCAGTTTTTTCTTGCAACAAGACCATCTTGTCTTTACTATTGAACAAGTGGTGAATACCTTGGAAGATAGTCACTTCCATGCCTTCTATCATGCCTTTGGTCGCCCGTCTTATCACCCTAAAATGCTTGTATCTGCTCTCCTATTTGCCTATTCACAAGGGATTTTCTCTGGTCGAAAAGCAGTACCTAACAGGACAGTTGGTTGTCAGCTATCGCACCATCAATCGTTTTCGTGTCGCTGAAGGGATGGAAGAACTCATTCGTGATCTTTTCATCGACCTCAATCTTCGTTTAAAAATGGAAGAGTTAGTGACCCTAGATTACTTGTTTATTGACGGAACTAAGATTAAAGCCAATGCCAACAAGTATAGTTTCGTGTGGAAGAAAGCGATAGAGAAATTCTCCGCCAAACTTCAAGAACAGATACAAGTCTATTTTCAAGAAGAAATCACACCCCTTATCCATCAAGCTATCGAACTGGATACACAAGAGCCTATCTTCTCAGAGCAGTTGCTTGCATTCGCTCAAGTCCTTGAAGAAGAATTAGAAAAACTGAACCAGGACATTGAGGAGCCACCCGTTAAAGGAAAGGATGAACGTAAAACCCAGCGTCGTAAACTCAAGAAAGTCCTGCGTAAAGTCAAGGATGATTTTTCAGTACGTGCTGAAAAATATGAAAACTATCAGGAGACATTTCAAGGGCGTAACAGTTTTTCCAAAACCGATCCAGATGCCACTTTTATGAGAATGAAAGAAGACCATATGAAAAATGGTCAACTCAAGGCTGCTTATAATCTTCAAATCGCTACGAAAAACCAATTTGTTCTTCACTATGATATCTTCTCAAATCCGACAGATACCAAAACTCTTCTGCCATTCCTTGAAACCTATCCACATGAATTGAAGACAGTTGTCGCAGATGCTGGATATGGAAGTGAAGAGAACCTCCTTCGTTTAGATGAGAAGGAGGTGAACCATCTGATAAAATATGCCATGTTTGATAAGAAACAGAAGAGAGGCTATAAACAGTCAGCTAGAAACTTAGGGAATTGGTACTATGATGACAAGGAGGATAGCTATACACATCCTGACGGCTGGTGCTATCGTTTTCATCATATCAAACATCAGAAAACACAGACAGACTTTCAACAGGGAATCAAGGTTTACTACGCTGATGAGCCTGAATCAGCCCCTCAAAAGGGACTGTATATGAACGAACGTTATCAAAACTTGAAAGCTAAAGAATGTCAGGCGCTTTTATCTCCCCAAGGTAGACAGATTTTCGCTCAACGCAAGATTGATGTAGAACCTGTCTTTGGGCAGATAAAGGCTTGTTTGGGTTACAAGAGATGTAATCTGAGAGGGAAGCGTCAAGTGAGAATTGACATGGGATTAGTTCTCATGGCCAATAATCTCCTTAAATACAATAAGAGAACAACTCAAAATTAAAAAGCTAGAGCTCCACAATTGGAAATCTCTAGCTTTTTTGTGGTTGAGAACTATTTTGTCCCAGACACTTGGCTGATAATCAATTATTTACGACGTCCTGGTCTTTCTTTGTAACCATAGTAAGCATCTTCGATGATTTCTTGCATATGGTCAACCATTGGAAGACGTGGGTTAGCAGGTGAACATTGGTCTTCATAAGCAAGGAAGGCCAATTCACGTGAATGTTCTTTCCATTCTTTTTCGTCAATACCTTGTGCTTTGAAGTTCATTTCGATACCTACGCGCTCACCAAGTTCGTAGACAGCTTTTGCGTAAGATTCCACACCTTCTTCTGGTGTAGAAGCTGGAAGTCCAAGCATACGAGCGATATCTTGATATTTCTCGTCTGCACGGTAGTAGTTGTACTTAGGCCATGTAGCTGTCTTAGCTGGGCGAGTACCGTTGTAACGGATAACGTATGGAAGCAAGATTGCATTTGTACGTCCGTGAACTGTGTGGAATTGCGCACCAATCTTGTGAGCCATTGAGTGAGAAATACCTAGGAAGGCATTTGCAAAGGCCATTCCAGCGATTGTTGAAGCGTTATGCATTTTCTCACGTGAGTGGAAGTCTGCATTCTTAACTGAGCTTTCAAGGTTTTCGAATACAAGTTTGATTGCTTGAAGAGCAAGACCATCAGTGTAGTCACTAGCCATTTGTGATACGTAAGCTTCAGTCGCGTGAGTCAATACATCCATACCAGTATCAGCAGCAACAAATCCAGGAACTGTCAATACCAAGGCAGGGTCTACGATTGCCACAGTTGGTGTCAATGAGTAGTCAGCGATTGGGTATTTACGGTTGTTTGCTTTATCAGAGATAACGGCAAATGGAGTTACTTCAGATCCTGTACCAGATGTAGTTGGGATCGCGATGAATTTAGTTTTCTTACCAAGCAATGGGAATTTGAAGGCACGTTTACGGATATCCATGAATTTTTGTACAAGGTCACGGAAGTCCACTTCTGGTTGTTCATAGAAGAGCCACATTACTTTAGCAGCATCCATTGGTGATCCACCACCAAGAGCGATGATTGTATCTGGTTTGAAGGAACGCATGATTTCTGTACCACGTTCGACAGTTGTGATATCTGGATCTGGCTCTACATCTGCAAAGATTTGGTAAACAACCTTATTGCGACGAAGGTCAAGTTGTTCGATGATACGATCAAGGAAGCCAAGCTCTACCATAGCGTGGTCAGTAACGATCATGACACGCTCAACGTCACGACATTTTTGAAGATATTGAATTGAATCACGTTCAAAGTATGTTTTTGAAGGAAGTTTCATCCATTGCATGTTATTTCTCCGTCTTCCGACTTTTTTGATGTTCAAGAGGTTAATGGCGCTAACGTTATCCCCAACTGAGTTGCGTCCGTAAGAACCACATCCGAGTGTCAATGATGGCAAGAAGGCATTGTAAACGTCCCCGATACCACCGAAAGTAGAAGGTGAGTTACAGATAACACGAATAGCTTTAACAGCTTTACCAAATTCTTTAGTCAATTCTTCATCGGCAGTATGGATGGCAGCTGAGTGTCCAAGACCGTTAAATTCAACCATTTGACGAGCTTTAGCAATACCATCTTCACGACTTTCAGATTTCAGAACTGCGATAACTGGTGACAATTTTTCACGAGTCAATGGCTCGTTTTCACCAACTTCTTTACATTCTGCAGCAAGAATGTTTGTTCCTTCTGGAACAGTAAATCCTGCTTGTTCTGCAATCCAAGTTGCTGGTTTACCAACGATGTCAGCATTCAATTTTGCACCAGCACAGTTTTTGCTGTTTGCTTTCACGCCGAAGCAGAACTCTTCAAGAAGTGCTTTTTCTTTTTTGTTTACAAAGTAAGTGTGATAAGATTTGAACTCTGCTACAAATTCATCGTAAATTTCTTTATCAATGATAACCGCTTGTTCAGATGCACAGACCATACCATTATCAAATGATTTAGACATTACGATATCGTGAGCAGCTTGGCGGATGTTAGCTGATTTTTCAACATAAGCTGGAACGTTTCCGGCACCTACCCCAAGAGCTGGTTTACCACATGAGTATGCAGCTTTAACCATGGCATTACCACCTGTTGCAAGGATTGTTGCAACACCTTCGTGGTTCATCAATGCGCTAGTTGCTTCCATAGATGGTTCAGTAATCCACTGTACACAGTTTTCAGGTGCACCTGCTTTAATCGCTGCATCACGAACGATTTGAGCTGCGTGAGCTGATGATTCTTGAGCTGATGGGTGGAATGCAAAGACAATAGGATTACGAGTCTTCAATGAAATCAACGCTTTAAAGATTGCTGTTGAAGTAGGGTTTGTTGTTGGAGTGATACCACAAACAACACCAACTGGTTCAGCGATAAGAGTCAATCCTGTTACATCATCTTCTTCGATAACACCAACTGTTTTAGTGTGGCGCATGTTGTTTACTACGTGCTCACAAGCAAATAGATTTTTAGTTGCTTTATCTTCAAATACTCCACGTCCTGTTTCTTCAAAGGCATGTAAAGCCAATTCTCCGTGAGCATCAAGTGCTGCAACTGAAGCTTTTGCTACGATATAATCGACTTGATCTTGGTCAAGTTTACGCATTTCTTCAAGGGCAACTAAAGCTTTTTGCACCAAACCATCGACATGCTTTTCAGCAGCGAGTTTCTTTTCTTCTGGTGTTACAGTTTTTTTATCAGCCATATTTTCCTCCATAGCTTTCAAGGATTGTAAGTCCTTTGTTAATTTTTTCACAAGTTTATTATAACTCTTTTTTAAACGTTTGTAAACAGTTTCATAGACATTTCACAAACTTTTTTTATTTGTTTGTGAAAACAATTCCAAATATACCCACACATGCGCTTTTTCGCTTAAAGTTTGTGAATTATTCTATAAAAGTTTTATTTTTCACAAACTTAGTTGTAAAACAATGTTGTAAGCTGTTTTTATTTCCATGTAAGCGCTTTCTTGCCCTCTGAAAGAAGACCTCCTTCTAGGAGGAGGTTATTGTGCTTGTTGAAATAAACCTTGTTTGAAATCCCCTTCGTAGACTACTCCTTGTTCGGTAGTCAGTTTTCCTTTTCCTTCAGCTTGGCCATTTACAAAGTCTCCCTCATATACCCAACCTGCTTTAGCTTGGTAGGTACCTTTACCATTGAAGGCACCATTGCTAAATTCTCCAGTATAGGTATCACCGTTCGAGAAGGTAACAGTGCCCTGACCATTCATCTTACCACGAACTAGGCTCCCGTCATAAATAATAGCATCGTTATCAAGTTTAAGAACGCCCTGTTTTGGAAGATTGGTCAGAAATACGAGACCTGCACAGACAACAATGACGATCACTGTCGCAATTTCTAAACGGGGACGTGTTAAATAGACGCTATATTTTTCATAGAGTTTTTTTAAATTTTCCATGTTCACTCTCATTTTCTAAGCGACTTATCCAATCCTGGCAACCAGTTAAAACTCGGTCATAAGTTTCTTCAAAATCACCTGTATACCAGGGATCTGGAACGCTTTCAGATGCAAAAGGTTGTATCTTATATTGTTGATCCTGTGGACAAATCTCACGCAAATCAGCGAGATTAGACTCATCCATCCCAATGATATAGTCAAAATACTCAAAATCTTTTTTAGAAATTTGTTGGGAAGTTTTCGAAGTATCATAAGGAACGCCATGACTTCGAAAGATTTCTTGTGTCCCTTTGTGGATCGGATTGCCATGTTCCCAGGAAGAAGTCGCTCGGCTTTGAATCTCATATTTGTCAGTCAAGGATTTCATCACAAATTCCGCCATAGGACTACGACAAATATTACCAAGACAGACAAAAGCAATTTTTTTCATTACTCTTCCTCTCACTTATAGAAAAACGGGAATGAGATCCACCCCGTTTTATTCTTCAATAGCACTGCCATCTTCAATAACAGCTCCTTCAGGTGTCACAGCTTCTTTGACTGGCAAAACAGTTCGAATTGCTGCTAGTTCGAAGG
Organism: Streptococcus mitis; assembly: GCF_009496285.1. Lineage (GTDB taxonomy): Bacteria > Bacillota > Bacilli > Lactobacillales > Streptococcaceae > Streptococcus > Streptococcus mitis_BP. The sequence continues at coordinate 131,574 of NZ_WIJK01000002.1, read as the reverse complement.
TTAAGTATACGCCATCAACATCAAGAACAATTGTTCTGTTTTCTGTGTCTACTTCATCGACTGTACCGTAGAGACCACCGATAGTGATTACTTCGTAGCCTTTTTGAAGCTTATTGAGGCTTTCCATACGTTTTTCTGCTTGTTTCTTTTGAGAACGTTGCATGAAGAACATCAAGCCCAACATCAAGACAAGCATAATTAAAAATGTTAAATTCCCAACCATTATTTTTACTCCTTTGTAATTCAGATAAAACTACTATATCAAATTTCACTTGTTTTTACAAGATTGCACCTTGATTTTAGGTCAATAAAAAACCAGAGCAAATGCCCTGATTTTTCTTATTTCAAGTTGTTTACAAGTTCTACTAAGTTTTCAACTGTAAAGCCATACTCTGCTAAAACTTTTGGTGCTGGGGCAGAAGCTCCAAAGGTATCAATACCAAGAACTGCTCCATCAAGACCAACGTATTTGTACCAGTTTTGAGTTGCTCCCATTTCAACTGCTACACGACGACGAACTGCATTTGGTAAAATCTCTTCTTTGTATGCTGCATCTTGTGCATCAAATACATCTGTAGATGGCATGCTGACTACGCGAACTTTTCCACCTTGACTTGCCAATTCTTTAGCAGCTGCAACAGCCAGATTAACCTCTGAACCTGTTGCAATCAAGATAGTGTCAAAATCAGTTGCATTTTCATAGACAACATAAGCACCTTTCGCAACCTTGTCAAAGTCTGTTCCTTCTTCAACAGTCAAGTTTTGACGAGTCAAGACAAGAACAGTTGGTGTTTTCTCGCTCTTCACTGCTTGATACCAAGCTGCTTGAGTTTCACGCGCATCTGCTGGACGGAAAACATTGAGGTTTGGAATCGCACGAAGACCTGCCAAGTGCTCAATTGGTTCATGAGTTGGACCATCTTCTCCGACTGCGATTGAATCGTGGGTGAAGACATAAGTTACAGGAAGACCTTGTAGAGCTGACAAACGAACTGCTGCTTTAAGGTAGTCTGAGAATACGAAGAAAGTTCCTCCGTAAACACGAAGTCCACCGTGAAGAGCCATTCCGTTCAAGACTGTACCCATTGCAAATTCACGAACACCAAATTGGATGTTACGATTTAAGCGATTTGCATCATCTTGAAGTCCGTCAGTTTTGATGTAAGTCATATTTGAATGAGCGAGGTCTGCTGATCCACCAAGGAAGGTTGGCAATTTAGCAGCCACAACATTCAAGGCATCCTGACTTGAGTTACGCGTCGCTTGAGAGAAGTCATTTTCTAAAGCTGGGAAGTCTTCTGGAGTCAATTCAACTGGATCGCGTCCTTCGATAATTGCTTCCACTTCTGCAGCAAGTTCTGGATGAGCTTCTTTGTAATCTGCGACTAGTTTTGTCCATGCTTCATAGGCTGATGCGCCACGGTCTGCAACATTTTCTTTGAAATCAGCATAAACTTCTGCTGGGATTTCAAATGGTTCGTAATCCCAACCAAGGGCTTGACGAGTTGCAGCAGTTTCGTCTGCACCAAGAGGAGCACCGTGTACGGCATTAGTTCCTTGTTTGTTTGGAGAACCATAACCAATAACAGTTTTCACTTCGATCAAAGATGGTTTTCCTGAAGCCTTAGCTTCTTCAATAGCAGCATGAATAGCTTCTAAGTCTGTTCCATCTTCTACCAAGGCTGTATGCCAACCATAAGCATTGTAACGATCGCGGACACTTTCTGTGAAAGAATCTTTTGTCTCACCATCCAAGTTGATATCATTTGAATCATAAAGAACAACCAACTTGTCAAGCTTTTGCAAGCCTGCATAAGAAGCAGCTTCACTTGAGACACCTTCCATCAAGTCACCATCTCCACAGATAACGTAAGTGTAGTGGTCAAAGATGTTATAACCTTCACGGTTGTACTTAGCTGCAAGGAAACGTTCTGCTTGTGCAAAACCTGTCGCAGTCGCAATCCCTTGTCCTAGAGGGCCTGTTGTTGCGTCAACCCCTGCTGTATGACCAAATTCTGGGTGACCTGGAGTTTTAGAGCCCCATTGACGGAAGTTCTTCACTTCATCCATGCTCACATCTTCAAATCCTGAAAGGTGAAGAAGGGCATAAAGAAGCATTGATCCGTGACCAGCTGAAAGAATGAAACGGTCGCGGTTAATCCAGTTTGGTTGAGCTGGATTGATACGAAGTTCTTTAGTGAAAAGGCTGTAAGCCATCGGTGCTGCACCCATTACCACCCCTGGGTGACCTGAGTTGGCTTTATTGATAGCGTCAATACCTAGAAAACGAATCGCATTAACAGATAGATTTGACATAGAATTTCCTTTCTCTTTGAGGTGATAGGTCTATCACATATTCTATTTGTACTATTATATGAAAATTATCCGTATCGTGCAACATACGGATAACCTCCAGAAAAAATTTTTATATTAAAGCAAGGCTTTGAATTGGATATTTGAGTCTTGTTCGAAGCAGTCATCAAAACCACGTGGGTGATGATATTCTATTAAGTGTTGGTCTTGAGGATAAGTGTATTTTCCACCAACTTCCCAGATAAATGGATGAAAATCGTATTGCAAGCGATCTTTTCTCATTTTCCAAAGTTCTAGGATTTCATTCGTAGAAGCCATGAAGTTAGACCAGATATCATAGTGAACTGGGATAATGACTTTAGCACGAAGATTTTCTGCCATGCGAAGTAGGTCGATAGAGGTCATTTTATCTTGGATACCAACTGGGTTTTCACCATAGTTATTCAAAGCAACATCAATTTTGAAGTCTTTACCATGTTTCGCAAAGTAGTTTGAGAAGTGAGAATCCGCACCATGATAGATGGTTCCACCTGGTGTTTCAAAGACATAGTTAACAGCCTTTTGAGCCATTTCTTCATCTGTAACAGCCAACCCAGCAAGTTCACCACCTGTTTCGTCAGCTCCATTTACTGGTAGAGTTACCAAGCAAGTACGGTCAAATGATTCTACTGCATGAATCTTCATGTCTTTTAGTTCGATAGTATCACCTGGCTTCACAACGATGATTCGTTCTTTTGGAACACCCCAGCCTTCCCAGATTCGACCACAATGGTAAGGACCGATAAACTTAACATGCTCTAACTTAGGATTGTTGAGAATCGCTGCAGCTGTGTATGGGTCGATATGGTCACTGTGGAAGTGTGAAACCAAGTAGTAATCTAGTTCGTTAATTGCAAATGGATCAATAACCATTGGTTGAACACGCAAGTTTGGTTGCAATTTACGAACACCTGCCATATTTGCCATTTGGTGTCCACGAACCATATCTTTCACTTTTTTGGTTGATTTTCCACGGTTTGACCAAAGGTCCATGACAACGTTAGCACCACCTGGTGTCTTAATCCAAGTACCACAGTTACCTAGCCACCACATGGCAAAGTTGCCTTCAGGCACGACTTCTTCTTCGATTTCTTCGTTCAACCATGTTCCCCACTCTGGGAAAGTAGCTAAAATCCATGATTCTCTTGTAATTTCTTTTACGTTTGGCATTTGAAATCCTCCATATTTTGTTCAAGTTTTCATTTCATACTTAGTATAACACCGACCGAAATATTAAAAAAGACCAAGAAAAACACAGGTTTGTGTTCATCATTGGACTGTGATATTTATGATTCATCTAAAAAAGCTTGTATGACTAATTCTTGGTTGATTAAGAGTTGAATTTCTTCCTGTAATTTTGCTGCAACGTGTTTATCAGATATATAGGTGCCGATAATGGTTGATAGATTGTCCTTGAAGGTTCGACCATCTTTTCTAAGAACCTTATTCTTCATAAAGTCTGTCATGCGTAAAATATCTTCTGCCTCAAGTATAGGATTTACCTTTAAAACCGGGAAATGACTCTCAAGTTCATCGTTGGTTGTGATTAGTAAATCAACCTGAGTAATATCCTCTACACTTTTGAACTGCTCGGTCGTAAAGACTGCTCCTATCTGTTCATTTGGAAGATAGAAGCGACACTGTTTGAGTAAAAGTTTAGAGACGCCCACTCCTTCATCACACACAATATAAATCTTCTTGGTATTGTTTTGAATCGATGGAGTATACTTTAAAAAACCTCCAACGTGAATAGTCAAATAGGCAATCTCATCATCCGTCAATCGAATCTGCCAAGCTTCTTCTAACACTTCTGCACATTTTTTTGTAATTACGAAAAGTTCACTATACTTAGAACGAATCTGACGCGTTAAGGGATTTTTTGAGAAAATACCATAGTTCTTTCTGAATAATAGCGCCTTACAATGAATCACAAGATTCCTCAATAAGTCTTCTTTCTGTTCAATCTCCATTCTGGTTTGGGATTCAAAATACCAAATAAACTCTTCTAAAGCCATTCTCAAATGCTGAAAATCTTTACTTTCTGCATGGATGTCTCGATCTTTTCGATAGGATAACAAAAGAATGGCTAACAGAGATCTATCTAATTCTGAAAATGAGATTCCAAATGTTTCAAACAAGCGCTCTCCTAGTTTTTTGGATACCTGATATTCAATTCTCTTTCGAATCAATGAAAACTCTTGCTCAATTTCTTGGTGTTTATCCTGATTATGAGTAACGGTATCACATCCAAGTAGAAGATAGGGGAGGACCTGTAACATAAAAGTGACTTCGTGATGGTTTATTTTTTTCCCCAAATCCTGCTCAACCAATGGAACCTGTTTTTTGAGAAATTGATTGACCTCATCGGAAAGAAGCATCTCACCGTCTAATCGTTCCTTGATTTTTTCCTCTAAAATAGCAACAAAGGCTGGATTTTCCTCCATAAAGATATGATAGAGAAGGGATTGAAGATACTGGATTTTATTAAGAGGATGTGCATTTAGATAGTAACCTCGAGATTTACTAACTTGAAGCGTTACTTGATACTGCTCTAGTGTCAGCTGGTAACGAATAGTATTTAAATCATTTAGGACCGTATTTCGAGATACTTCTGTTAATTCCATGAGTTTTTCAAGAGTGATTCTCTCTTTGGAAATACCAATCAGAAGGAGCATCAGCTGCATCCGCTCGTTGGCACTCATGATGTAATCATAAGAATCAACTTCGTCTAATAATTGACGACAAGCTTCTCTTTGTTCATCGGTCAAGTAAATACCAATCCGAGGCAGACTGATGATATGCAAATTCTCATCATCCAGAGCATCATTGATTTTATCAATGTGATAGTAGATTTTTCTTCGAGATTGAGCCAGATCTTTTGAAATCGTCATAATCGTTTTGGACGTTTCTTGATCCATCAAATATTGAAGCAAGTCACAGCTCGCCTTATCTAAAACCATAATTCATACTCCTCTATTTGTCAATCGCTTCCAAAACAACTTTATAATGGTATCACATTCGTACAGACTTTGCAATTATATGCTGTAAACTCCTAACAGTGGATACTGACAACTACAAAAGCGAGGCTTGGATCGAAAGGTCCTAGCCTCTTTTCAATTCAATTTCTTATTTCTTTTGACCGTAATAAGCATTTGGTCCATGTTTACGTTGGTAGTGTTTTTCTAGGATGTACTGAGGAGCAGGTTCAACTCTTGGATTGATTTGCTCTGTGAAGCGATTCATCTTAGATACTTCCTCTAGTACAACAGAGTGATAGACAGCATTCTCTGGGTTTTTGCCCCAGGTGAATGGACCGTGATTACGTACGACAATCCCTGGTACTTCAACAGGGTTGAGACCACGACGTTCAAACTCTTCTACGATAACTAGGCCAGTATCTTTTTCATAGGCTACTTCTACTTCATCCTTAGTCAAACTACGAGCGCAAGGGATTGAACCGTAGAAGTAGTCTGCATGGGTTGTTCCGTAGAAAGGAATATCACGACCTGCCTGAGCCCAACCAACGGCTTCAGTCGAATGGGTATGGACCACACTAGCAATCTCTGGCCAAGCCTTATATAACTGCACATGAGTTGGAAGATCAGAAGATGGTCTTAAATCTCCTTCTAGAACCTTGCCATCCAGGTCAGTTACCACCATATTTTCAGGTGTCAATTCGTCATAATCTACACCTGATGGTTTGATAACAATGACACCGAGTTCGCGATTGACTTCCGATACATTGCCCCAGGTAAATTTAACAAGTCCATGTTTTGGCAATGATTGATTGGCATCACAGACTCGTTTACGCATATCATTAATTACTTGATTCATCTTACATCAGACCTGCTTTCTTAATAAGTGGGTAGAGAAAAGCTTGCGCTTCTTGAATGGCTGCGCGTGTTTCTTCTACAGTTTCACAATTTTCAGACCACATTTCGATTAGGAAAGGTCCATTATAATTGGTTTGCTTTAAAATATCGAAAGCTTCTTCCCATTTGACACAACCTTGCCCAAAAGGTACATCTCGGAACTGGCCCTTTGAACTTTCTGTCACTGCATAAGTATCCTTGAGATGGAGAGCTGCGATGGCATGATGGCCGAGATAAAATTCACTGTAAACATCATTATGCCATGCAGACACATTCCCAATATCTGGATAGACAAAGAGGTATGGAGAGTCAATTTCTTTCTCTATAGCCAAGTATTTTTCGATGCTATTTACGAAAGGATCATCCATAATTTCAATAGCAAGTACCACCTGAGCTTCTTCTGCCCAGTCACAAGCTTTTCTCAAATTTTTGATAAAACGTTGGCGTGTTTGGGGTGACTTTTCCTCATAGTAAACGTCGTAACCAGCTAATTGAATCGTACGAACTCCCAAATCTTGAGCTAATTCGATACATTTTTTCATGAGTTCCAGAGATTTTTCCTCTAGAACTGTATCATTCGATCCCAATGGGTAACGACGATGGCCTGAAAAACAGATAGAGGGAATACGAACACCAGTTTCATAGATCGCTTTGACAACTTCCAAGCGCTCTTCCTTGCTCCAGTCAAGTCTTGCTAAGCGCTCATCACGTTCGTCAATAGACATCTCGACAAAATCAAAGCCTAACTCCTTGGCAAAATTTAAACGTTCTAGCCAGGTAAAGTGTATCGGGGTTGCCTTTTCATAAATTCCAATTGGACGTGCCATGGTTTACCCCCAAATTCGTTTGATTTCATCCTTGAAGGCACGCGCTGCTCCTGCTGGATCGGCAGCCTCTGTAATTCCACGACCTGCGATAAAGGTAAAGACATCAACGCCTTCAAAGAGTTTGAGAGTATCTACATCTAGACCACCTGTTACAGAAACACGGAAGCCCATGTCAATGAGTTTTTTAACCTTATTAAGGTCTTTTTCACCCCAAGTTTCACCAGCAAGAAGGGCATCACGAGATTGGTGATAGATAGCTTGTGAGATACCTGCATCTAGCCAAAGCTGAGCTTGTTCAAAAGTCCAATCACCATAAAGCTCGATTTGGATTTCTCCTCGGTCTCCACGTTCAGCCTTGATAGCCTTTAGAGCTGCTTCCATAGTAGGGATGGTTGCACAACAGATGCAAGTCATCCAATCTGCTCCACGAACGGCATTATTTTTGGCAACTGTTCCACCAGCATCGGCACATTTTGTGTCTGCCACAATAATCTTATCTGGGAAAAGGCTACGTAAAACTTCAACCAATTCACTTCCAACTTGAAGCAAGCAAACAGTTCCAGCTTCGATAATATCTACTTCGTGACCAACAGAAACAGCTGCTTTAATCGCTCCTTGCAAGTCTGAATGGTCTAATGCAACTTGTAAATTAGGTATTCTTTTTGTCATCTCTTTGTTCCTCTTTCTAACTTTCCAAATCCAATCCTTCAAGATAAGGGCTATCCTTAGATTCTTCGATCATCGCCAAGACATCTTCTTTAGTCTGACAAGCCTGTAAACGTGCGATAGAATCTTCTAATTCAAATAAGGCAATGATTTGTGGAATAGCTACACTTGTGTGAATTTTTGAGCTTGTTGCTGCTAATGCAAGCAAAACAGAGACCTCTTTCCCATCTGAAAATACAACAGGATTTTGTAAGGTGATCAATGAAAAGGCATCTCTTTGCACCCCAGCTTCTGGTCTAGCATGGGGCATAGCCATACCTGGCATTAAAATATAATAAGGCCCATACTCTTCAGTTGATTCGATAATAGCATCGTAATACTCTGGCAAAATTGCCCCACTTTCAATCAAGGGATCTACTGCTACTTTGACTGCTTCTTTCCAATCGTTAGCTTCTAAACCTAGTCGGATCGAGTCATTGTCAATTAAAGCTTGTTTTAAATTCATATCTGCCTCCTTTATTTAAAGAGGGAGAAGGACAGAAACGATAACTCTCAGTTTCTGTCCAGCCCCCTCCAACCTTTTACTGTAGTGCTTGACTGAGTTTTTCAGTGATTTCTTTATCATCCATCAAGTTGTCAAGCCCAATTAACTTCCCATTAGTCCGACCTTCCAATTCTTGGATTAAATGAAGAGAAGCGATTACGATGTCATAGCCTGCTGCTAAACCTTTTGCTTCACCGACACTGCATGAATTGACTGTAAAGTCTGTTTGATTAAGCTTACGGAGGGCATTTTCAACCTTCATCTTGATAACCATAGATGAACCCATTCCATTTCCGCACGCTGCTAATACTTTAACCATTTTATTTTCTCCTTTTCTAGACACTAAGCTTCTTCTTGAACTTCACCGTTGTAATATTTCTCTTTATCTTTTGCTTTTGCAAATTGAAGTTGAGGAATAACGAGCAAGAAGAGACATACAAGTACATAACCAACAATACCAAGGTATTTGAAGATATAGCCAAATCCAAGCCATGGGAATTCGAAGTCGATATTTCCATGGTAACCACCGTAAGATGCTAAGTCGAGAAGGGCTACACAGAGAGCTCCTAGAGCAACTTGAAGGACACCTGAGATGAAAGATAGGATAACGGCTGCTTTCCATCCGCCACGCTTATCAGCATAGACCGCGATGGCTGCATTATCAAAGAACACTGGTACAAATCCTGTAATAATAAGAACAGGGTTTTTAAAGACGATGAGCAAGACAATTGTGATCAATTGACCAATCAAACCAAAGGCAAATCCTGACAAGACCGCATTTGGTGAACCAAATCCATAAGAAGCTGCAACGTCGACCGCTGGGAATGAACCTGGCAACAATTTGTTTGAAATACCTTGGAAGGCATTTGTCAACTCAGATACGAACATGCGGACACCTTGCATCAAAACGAACAAGTAAACAGAGAAGGTGAAGGCTGTTTGGATAATGTACATAAAGAAATCTTGTTTAGCAGGATTGAATAGAGTTCCTGAAGTGATGACTTCTTTATTAGACATAATTTCTGGACCCAAGATTAAAAGAATAGCTCCGAAAAATACGAGCATCAAGGTAGCAGAGGCAACAACTGTATCGTGGAAGATAGAGAGGAATTTAGGCAATTTAAGATTGTCTAGACTTTCTTCTTTCTTACCAAAGCGTCCTGCAACTTTATCTACAAACCAGATTGCAAATTGTTGTTGGTGACCAATCGCAAATCCGCCACCACCAGTCAAGCGTTGAGTTGCCTCAACAGTCATATTTGAACTAACTGCCCAGTAAAGGCCACAGATGATACCGATAGCTGCTGTACCGTAAGCATTGCGCAATTGTGGAACTAAGAATAGAACCATAAGAGATACAGTCGCAGCTTGTTGTACCATGATGTGACCAGTAATAAAGAGGGTTCTTACTTTCGTAATCTTGCGTAGAGCTACAAGCAAGATATTTACTCCAAAACCGATCAATAGAGCTGTAGTTGCAGTTCCGACAAAATCTGGAAATTCAGCTGCAATTTTGTTGTTTGCTGCAGCAAGTCCAAAGTAAGGGTCAATAACCGCTGCACCGATTTGGAATTTGTAGTTAAGGGCTGCCAAGATTGGACGGAAGGTTGTAACCAAACCACCAGCACCCACGTTGAGCAACATATAGCCTACTGTTGCTTTAACGAAACCTGAGAAAACGTCATGAGCAGGTTTTTTCAAAAGTGCATATCCTATTAGCACCAATAAACCTACGAAAAATGCGGGATTCTGCAAAATATTGCTAGAAAACCAATTTAGAACACTTGAAATGACTTCCATAATTGTTCTCCTTTTGAATTGTTTTTGTAAGTTTATTATATAATGTGAAAGCGGAAACAAAAAGACCAAGAATTACACAGCGGACTGTTCACTCTTGGACTGTATAATTTATGATATTTTACGGATTATCTTATTTCCTTGTAGCTAGATAATAGGGAAGAATTTTATCATAAGACTTCAATAGGCCTTCTACGATTTCTTCTTCCGATGAATTTGCAGTTACTGGAATATCTGCCTTTACTAAAACTTTGCGGACTTCCTGATGGAATCGTTTTTCTCTTAAAATTTGGCGATTTTCCTCAGTAGCCTCCATCTTTTGACTTTCTCCATCTGAGTAGACTAGATAGTAAATTCCTTCTACCACTGGAACTTCTAAGACCTTGGTTTGTTTGTCTAATGTTCGCTCATCCTTCTTACGTTCAATAAAACTCACTTCTAGTGAAACTCCAAAATCAGAAGGGCTTCCATACAAACGAAGGGCCAACATAGGCTCCGTCACTTGCCCTTCACGCTGTAAATAAGCCCAGAAATGTGGTCGCAAACGTTGGGCTTGATTCATCCACTGACTCGTTCCTTGCAGTATCCATTCTGGATGCCTTGCTTGAAAAGCCTTGGCCAAGTGTGTAAAGACCTTTCTGGCCTCCTGCCCCTTACTCCTCAAATAAAGCATTTTCTCCGCATCTTGTTCTGCCTTCTCTGGTTTTTGGTACTGCAAGCCAGAGAAAGCTAGATAGTCTCTCATTGTATTCAACATAGGATTAACCTCCCTTAGCTAGCAAAAAATCAGGGAAGCCCTGATTTTCTATTTTATTCTGTATCAACAACAACGTAACGATTTGGCTCATCACCTTCTGAATAACTAGTGACACCTTCCATACGTGAGATGATACGATGGATAATTTTACGTTCGCTACTAGACATTGGATCAGTCACCTGGCTTCGCCCCTCTTCTAGGACACGTGTAGCTAACTTCTGTGCATAGCTTTGCAAGACTTCTGCACGGTGCTCTACATAGTCATTAACATTGATGGTAATATAGAAGGTTCTTGAATAGCGGTTATAAAGATAATTTTGTGCTAAGAGCTGAAGAGATTTCAAAACCTTACCATGGTAACCGATAATACGGCCCGGTTCATTGGTATCAATTTGCATATTGATAGAACGGCGATTTGAGGTACTTGAAATTGCTCCCTCAACATCCATATCATCAATAATACCTTGAACATAGTTGGTCACTTCTTCGACCACCTGGTCAATATCATAGGTCGGTTCAATCTTCAAACCTAGATTTTCTAAATCATCATTCTGCTCGACTTCTTCCTGCTCCTTAGATTCTTCTGGCAGTAAATCTTTTAGAATGGCAATATGACCAGTCTCCTCTAAAATTGTACTAGCCTCTTTCTCATTTTTTAGAATTTCGGCCTTAACCTCTTCAGAGATTCCTTGTCCTTCTTCCTCGATTTTCTTGATTGCTTCAACAACATGACCTAAGTCTACTGTTGCCTCACTAACAGTCTTAACGGGTTCGTTCTTAGCATTAACTTCCTTTGGAACTCCTTTGACTGCTTGCTGATTTGCCTTCACAACAGTTGTCTCACTAATTGCTTCGATATCAACTTGCGCTGGTTTCTTCCCAAAAAGGCCAAAGAAACCTTTTTTCTCCCTTGAGACAACCTTGATATGCGCCTTCATTCTAGGAATCCCCAATTCCTTCAATCCCGTTTGGATCGCTTCCTCAACAGTTGAACCTGTAAATAATACCATTACAAGATTCCTCCTTACTTTTTCTTTTTCTGTGCTTTCTTGAGAGCTTTTCTCTTCTTGATTTCTAAATCCTTCTTAGCCTGTACTCCCGCCTCACGCTCTGCAATAATCTTAAATGGATTGTTGAGCAGATAAGTTTGGAGCACCTGATAAGCATTGGATACCGCCCAGTATAAGGCAACCCCACTTGGTGAATACATAGCAAAGAAGAAAATCATGACTGGCATTGCGTACATCATTCCTGTCATGGCGCCATTTTTCTCAACCATGGCCTTATTGGATAACCAGGTGCTAAGGAAAGTAAAGATAGCTGCCAGAATAGGCAAAACAAAAGTCGTATCAACACCACCAAGGTTAATCCATAAGAAATGACCCGTTTTTAGAAATTCTACCCTACTCAAAGCTTGGAACAAGGCCAACAAGACTGGCATTTGGATTAAGATTGGCCAAAGAGAAGCTGACTGTTTGACACCATGTTGCTTGAACAACTGACGCATTTCTTGGTCTAACTTGGTACGGCTCTCCATATCCCGTCCCGGATAACGTTCTCGCAACTCCTTAACCAGTGGTTGTACTTCTTGCATCTTTCTAGATGCCACCATTTGTATCTGAAAGACTGGTAAAAGAATGGTTCTGATTAGAAGGGTAAATAAAATAATCCCCAGACCAATACTTGTATCAAATGATAAAAAGCGAATGGTTTCAGCAAAAAAATAAACAAATTTACTCCAAAAACCTGTTGATTCAGCTGTAATCTCACTCGTCGTACCATTAGCCGTGCAGGCGCTCATCACAAATAAAGCAAGCACCACTAAGCTAGTCAACTGTAATTTCTTTTTCACTCCCATTTCCTTCCTGGTAAATCTTTGATAACTTTAATACGTGAAGTAGATTTTTTTTCATTTCCGCGTAGTCCAAGATTTCAACACCTTTTCGAGCAATCACAACAAAATCTACATTTTCAACCAGCTGATTTTTATGTTCAATCAGAATATGTCGAATTCTTCTCTTGATCTGATTCCTCGTGACAGCGTTTCCTAATTTTTTACTGACAGATAGGCCAACTCGAAAATGCTGTTCATTATTTTCTAATCGATAAATAACAAATTTACGATTAGCAAAACTCTCCCCTTTTTTAAATATTGCACTAAAATCTTTCTCTTTTTTTACACGAAAGCGTTTTTTCAAAATTCAACTCCATCTATTAAAACTACTACTATTATACCATAATTTTTCAAAAAGCCAATAATAGCAAGGTTTTAGCCCATTTTACAGAATGAAAAAACTGGTTTTATCCTTTAAATCATCTTATTTTTGAACAAATTTACAAATTTGAACATGCTACTTTCTTTATTTTCTCTTGATATATAGCAGATTGAATCTAGAATAGTACATTACGGGTGCTAAAAATATTTCTAGAAATTAGTTTGACTTTCCTAATCAAATTGTTCATACCTTATTTCAATCTACTATAAAACAAAAGTCACTCCAAAGAGTGACTTTTGTAGGAGATTATTATGAAAAAGTTAGGATTTTAATTAAATAAAGTTAGGAGGTCTTTATTTAATGATAGTAGTATACAGGTCTATCCTTAAATCCAGCTTAAACAGATTCCACTTCTTTTTAATTTTTAAAACTATGGATTGGAGCCGGGATTTGCCCTCCACGTGCAATGAAGTCAACAGACGAGGCACCGTTAACTTTCATGACTGGAGCCGTTCCTAGAAGGCCACCAAATTCAATCATATCGCCTTCTTTTCCTTTTGGAATAATACGTACAGCAGTTGTTTTCATATTGATGACTCCGATAGCAGCTTCATCCGCAATCATTGCCGCAATCGTTTCTGCAGGTGTATCTTCAGGAATGGCAATCATATCCAAACCAACTGAACAGATAGCCGTCATAGCTTCTAGTTTTTCCAAATTAAGGGAGCCGTTTTGCACTGCAGCAATCATCCCCTCGTCCTCAGAAACTGGGATGAAGGCACCTGACAAACCACCAACTTGGTTGCAAGCCATAACTCCGCCTTTTTTAACTTGATCATTCAAGAGAGCCAAGGCAGCAGTCGTTCCATGAGTCCCAACTGTCTCTAGCCCCATTTCTTCAAGGACACGAGCTACAGAATCACCCACTGCTGGAGTTGGAGCCAAACTCAGATCGACAATTCCAAAATCAACTCCAAGTCGCTCACTAGCCATTTGACCGACTAATTGACCAATGCGGGTAATCTTGAAGGCTGTCTTTTTAACAGTTTCAGCAACAACATCAAAGCTCTGACCACGAACCTTTTCTAAGGCACGTTTAACAACACCTGGACCAGAAACACCGACATTGATAATGACATCTGCTTCACCAACCCCATGAAAAGCGCCTGCCATAAAAGGATTGTCCTCTACCGCGTTTGCAAATACAACCAATTTAGCCGCCCCCATATCAGATAAAGAAGCTGTTTCCTTGATAATGCGTCCCATATCCGCTACTGCAGTCATATTGATGCCCGATTTGGTAGAACCGATATTTACAGATGAACAAACCTTATCCGTTTCTGCCAAAGCACGAGGAATGGAGTTGATAAGGATTTCATCACCTTTTTGATAACCCTTTTGTACCAAGGCTGAAAAACCACCAATGAAGTCAACACCAATTTCTTTCGCAGCTTTATCCAGTGCTTTAGCTAAGACTACATAATCCGTCGCATCAGTAGCAGCACCAATCAAGGAAATTGGAGTTACTGACACACGTTTATTCACAATAGGAATTCCTAACTCAGCCGCAATTTCATCTCCAACAGCCACTAAATTAGCTGCTTTTGTAGTAATCTTTTCATATATTTTATCCGCAGCACGATTGATATCTGGATCGATACAGTCCAAAAGGGAAATCCCCATGGTAATGGTTCTAATGTCGAAGTTTTGCTCCTCAATCATTGCGATTGTTTCGGTAACTTGTCTAATATCCATAAATACCTCCTAGATATTGTACATAGCATCAAAAATAGCCGCACTTTGAATATTGATTTTGACATTCAAAGTCTGACCAAAAACCTCAAATTCGTTTCTAAGATGTGTAAAATCTTGTTTTTCATCACTAGATACCACAGCCATCATAGTAAAGAATTCGTCCAAGACTGTTTGTGAGATATCATCAATATTTAAGCCTAATTCAGCAATTTTTGTCGCAACACCTGCAACAATTCCAGATTTATCTTTACCAACAACAGTAATAATAGCTTTCATGATTAAACTCCATTTCTAACACAGAACGATATCCATTTTGGACAAAAATAAAATGAAAAAGGAGGATAGAGTAACTAAATCACTTAATAGTGAATAATTATCCAAGTTGAAACCCTAAAAAAATCTCTTAGTTGATCTTGTACCAGACTAATATTTTTTACCAAGTCGCTAGTTTAGAACTTAAAACTGATAATATATTGGCTCATAACCTCTTTATAGAATATTTTTGAAAAAATGAACATTGTTGATTTTCTTTTTCAATAGTATAGCATATTTCTTACTAAAATACTCAAAAACGCCTGCTTACGAAATTGTTCTTTAGTAAAAAACAATTTCGTAAACAAGCGTCTACCTTATCATCTTATGATGAGTGTTCCCGCTAGGACATAAGTCCTAGCGGTAGACCAGAGCTAGACTAAGAGCACAAGACTCCATCATCATAACACTCAACAAAATTGATGATTTTATACTAATTCGATGATCGCCATTGGCGCTGCATCACCACGACGTGGTTCAGTTTTAAGGATACGAGTGTATCCACCGTTACGCTCAGCATAACGAGGTGCGATTTCTGAGAACAATTTTTGAAGTGCTGTAGTAGAAGTGTACTTATCAGTTGCTTCATCGTAGTTTTCAGATGCGATTTCATTACGTACGAAAGCAGCTGCTTGACGACGTGCATGCAAATCACCACGTTTACCTAGAGTAATCATTTTTTCAACAGTTTTACGGATTTCTTTAGCACGAGCTTCAGTTGTCACGATTGATTCGTTGATCAAAAGGTCAGTTGTCAAATCGCGAAGCATTGCTTTACGTTGTGAGCTAGTGCGTCCTAGTTTACGGTAAGCCATTTATTCCTCCTTTATTTATCTTTTAATCCAAGACCCAAATCAATGAGTTTGACTTTCACTTCTTCCAAACTCTTGCGTCCAAGATTTCTTACTTTCATCATCTCTGCTTCAGATTTTTCTGTCAAATCATGCACAGTGTTGATACCGGCACGTTTCAAACAGTTGTATGAACGCACAGACAAGTCAAGTTCCTCAATCGTACGTTCCAAGATACGGTCGTCCGATTCAGTATCAGCTTCTTTCATCACTTCTGCTGACTTAGCAATCTCTGTAAGATTTGTAAACAAATCAAGGTGCTCTGTCAAGATACGTGCTGAAAGCCCTAAAGCATCTTCTGGAATAATTGTTCCATTAGTCAAGATTTCAAGGGTTAATTTGTCGAAACCATCATTGCTACCTACACGAGCAGGTTCAACTTGATAGTTGACTTTTGTAACTGGTGTATAAATAGAATCTACAGCAAGTGTTCCAACTGGTGCATTATCTTTTTTGTTTTCATCAGCAGGTACATATCCACGACCACTGTTAACAGTCATTGTCGCTTTTAGAGAAGAACCTTCACCGATTGTAAAGAGATAATGATCTGGATTTACAATTTCAATGTCGCTATCTGTCAAGATATCTCCAGCTGTAATTTCAGCAGGACCTTGCACATCTAGTTCAATGATCTTTTCGTCTTTAACGTAAGATTTTACTGCAATACCTTTGATGTTCAGAATGATTTGCATCACGTCTTCGCGAACACCCGGAACTGTATCAAATTCATGCAATACACCTTCGATATTGATAGATGTTACAGCAGCCCCTGGAAGAGAAGCTAGAAGTACACGACGAAGAGAGTTACCAAGTGTTGTACCGTAACCACGTTCAAGCGGTTCGATTACAAACTTGCCATAATCTTTATTTTCATCAATTTTTGTTATATTTGGTTTTTCAAACTCGATCATTTAGTTACTCCCTCTTAAACGAAAAGCAGTGTAAGGTTATGATTATACACGGCGACGTTTTGGAGGACGAGCACCATTGTGTGGCACTGGAGTCACATCACGAATTGCTGTTACTTCAAGACCAGCGGCAGCAAGAGCACGAATAGCTGACTCACGACCAGAACCTGGACCTTTAACAGTAACTTCAACTGACTTAAGACCGTGTTCTTGTGCAGATTTAGCAGCAGCTTCAGAAGCCATTTGAGCAGCAAATGGTGTAGATTTACGAGAACCTTTGAAACCAAGAGCACCAGCTGATGACCAAGCAATTGCATTACCATGCACATCAGTAATCATAACAATAGTGTTATTAAATGTAGCGTGAATATGAGCAATACCAGATTCGATATTCTTTTTCACACGACGTTTACGTGTTGGTTTAGCCAAGACTTTTACCTCCTATATTATTTTTTCTTACCAGCAATCGCAACAGCTTTACCTTTACGAGTGCGAGCGTTGTTTTTAGTGTTTTGTCCACGGACAGGAAGTCCACGACGGTGACGGATACCACGGTATGAACCGATTTCCATCAAACGTTTGATGTTCAAGTTAACTTCACGACGAAGGTCACCTTCAACTTTAATTGCATCCACTTCACGACGGATAGCATCTTCTTGATCTGGTGTAAGATCGCGAACACGTACATCTTCTGAAATTCCAGCAGCTGCCAAGATTTTCTTAGATGTTGGAAGTCCGATACCGTACACATAAGTCAATGAAATTACTACGCGTTTGTCATTTGGAATGTCAACTCCAGCAATACGAGCCATGTTTTCTCCTTTCTATCTTATCCTTGACGTTGTTTGTGTTTTGGATTTGCTGGGCAAATTACCATAACACGACCATTACGACGAATTACTTTACAGTATTCGCAAATTGGTTTAACCGATGGTCTTACTTTCATTTCTTATCCCTCCAAGTTTTTCGATTATTTAAAGCGGTAAGTGATACGTCCACGTGTCAAGTCATATGGACTCATTTCGACAGTAACACGATCTCCCGCTAAAATACGAATATAGTTTTTACGAATTTTACCAGAAACTGTTGCTAAAATCTGATGTCCATTTTCAAGTTCAACCGTAAACATTGCATTCGGCATAGTATCAACTACTTTACCTTCAACTTCAATCACATCGTCTTTTGCCACGCAAAAGTACCTCCATAAATTTCGATTTGATGCCTCTAGACACAGAGACAACAATTATAAGTCAGACTAACTCAGTATAACATTTGTAGAGACATTTTGCAAGCATGAAAAACGCTTTTATTTCAATTTTGTCAATACTTTTTCGATATCTGCAAAGACATCATTGATATCTTTGTTACCTTCGATATCATGTACCAAACCTTTTGCACGATAGTGGGCAATAATTGGTTCACCTTGAGCAATATTAACATCCAAACGACGTTTTACTGTTTCAGGTTTGTCATCTTCACGTTGGTAATAGTCTTCTTCTTTGTAGTCAACTGGTGGGTTGAAAACTTTATGGAAAGTTTCGCCAGTTTCACGGTGAATGATACGACCACTCAAACGCTCCAAAAGACAATCTGGATTTACTTCGATGTTAATAACACCTTCAAGCTCAATTCCTAATTCAGCTAAAGTTTTATCCAAGGCATGAGCTTGTTCAATTGTACGTGGGTACCCGTCCAACAAGAAACCAGTTTCTTTAATGTCATCTTGTGAAAGACGCTCTTTCACGATACCATTTGTAACTTCATCTGGAACCAACTCGCCTTTGTCGATATAAGACTTAGCTAAGACACCCATTTCAGTTTGGTTAGCCATTGCCGCACGGAACATATCACCTGTTGAGATATGAGCAACATGGAATTGTTCAACAATTTTTGCTGCTTGTGTACCCTTACCTGCACCAGGTAAGCCCATAATCAAAAGATTCATGATTCAAACTCCTTTTTTGTTTTTAAATAGAAGCAAAAATTCATTTCAACTCCTATTTAAAAACAAAATAGAAGAGAGGAGATAAAAATCTGACAAGGTCTTTGATTTTTAAACTCCACTCTCTGAGCAATAGTGAATTTTCTTTTCTATTACAATTATTCTGTTGTATTCATGAAACCAACATATTTACGTTTCAATAGATAACCTTCCAATTGTTTAATTCCTTCAATACCTGTTGAGATAATGATCAAAAGACTTGTTCCCCCAAAAGCAACGACTTCTGAAAGACCGAATAAATCCTTAGCTACAATAGGTAAAATAGAAATGACACCTAGGAAGAGGGAACCGACTGTTGCGAGACGACGAAGAAGTTTTGACATATACTCTTCTGTCCCTTTACCAGGACGGACACCGTGGATATAAGCACCGCTCTTTTGCAAATTTTCTGCTGCCTTCTCTGGATTAATCTGTACAAATGTATAGAAGAATGTAAAGAGAATAATCAACAGAGCGTACAGAGCGATACCTGTAGGGGCTGTTGTAGATAGCAACTCCTGAGCACTACGTACCCAGGCCCAATCAAGACCAGATGCACTTACAAATTGTAAAATTGCCGCTGGTGCTGCTGTAATTGAGCTAGCAAAGATAACTGGAATAACTCCTGCAGGGTTAATCTTCAATGGAAGATAGGAACTTGATGGTGCTCCTTGTGCTACCTTAGTATACTGAATTGGTATCTTATATTCAGCTTGTTGAACATAAGTTGTAAAGTAAACAATCAATAGGACTGCTACAATTAAGATAGCAACAAAAATGAGGGATGAAGTCAAGCGACTGCTTGGTACATTGACAAAGTAGTCAACATAGATACCCTTGATCATATCAGGAATTGAAGCAACAATCCCCGCAAAGATAATCATGGAAACACCATTCCCATAACCCTTATCAGTAATTTGCTCTCCCAACCAAGTTACAATCATACTACCCGCTGTTAGGATTGCTCCAATCACAAGGAAAACTTGTGGTGTTAAAGGAACAGTCAAAAGTTTGGCTCCAGATAAAGCATTAAAACCAGCAGTAATTCCGACAGATTGCACGAATGCAAGAACAAGGGCAATATATCGAGTTGCCTGGTTCAACTTTCTACGACCAACTTCCCCTTGTTTGCCCCACTCTACAAACTTCGGTAATAAATCCATTTGTAAGAGTTGGACAACGATAGAAGCAGTAATGTATGGACTAACACCAAGTGCAAAAACTGAAAAGTTTTTCATGGCATTACCAGACACCAAACTTAACATATTTAGAAAAGATAGACCACTCAAAGCATTCAAGCTATTGGCATTCACCCATGGAACCGTAATGCTAGTCCCGATACGGAAGACAAAGACGATAAAAATTGTAAAAAGAATTTTTGATCGAACTTGCTTGACTTTGAAGGCTTCTCTCAATAATTTAAAAAACATAGGTCACCTCTCTTAGATGACTTCTACTGAACCACCTTTAGCAGTGATAGCTTCTTCAGCTGATTTAGAGAATTTAGCTGCTTTTACAGACAATTTCTTAGTCAACTCACCGTTACCAAGAATCTTGATACCTGATTTTTCAGCTTTAACAATTCCTGATTCGATAAGAACAACTGGAGTTACTTCTGCACCATCTTCAAAGACGTTCAATTGGTCAAGGTTAACAATTGCGTATTCTTTAGCGTTGATGTTAGTGAATCCACGTTTTGGAAGACGACGGAACAATGGAGTTTGTCCACCTTCAAAACCAAGACGTACTCCGCCACCGCTACGAGCTTTTTGACCTTTTTGACCACGACCAGATGTTTTACCGTTACCTGATGAAGTACCACGACCAACACGGTTACGAGTTTTACGAGAACCTTCTGCAGGTTTCAATTCATGAAGTTTCATTATATATTTTCTCCTCTTTTGTAAAATGCTAGCGCCGATAAGAGAGAAAAGGTTGTCTCTCCTATCAACTCGCCTATACGTTTGTCATCAAAGATGACTATATCTAGTTTTAGGGGATGGTATACTGCACATCCCCTAAAATTTAATTAGTTTACTTCTTCAACTGTTACCAAGTGAGATACTGCAGTGATCATACCACGTACTGCTGGGTTATCTTCTTTAATAACAGAGCTGTTCAATTTGCCAAGTCCAAGTGCTACAACAGTTTTACGTTGTGATGGAATGCGTCCGATTGGAGACTTAGTCAAAGTAATTTTAATTTGAGCCATTTTATCCCCTTTCTTATGCCAAATCAGAAACTGAAATACCACGAAGGGCAGCAACTTCTTCAGCGCGTTTCAATTGTTTCAAACCTTCAACAGTTGCGCGAACAATGTTGATTGGAGTATTTGAGCCAAGAGATTTAGATGTAACATCAGCTACACCTGCCAACTCGATAACGGCACGAACAGCACCACCAGCGGCAACCCCTGAACCTTCTACAGCAGGTTTCAACAATACTTTAGCTCCACCGAATTCTGAAATAACTTCGTGTGGGATTGTTGTTCCAACCATAGGAACTTCGATCAAGTTTTTCTTAGCATCTTCTACTGCTTTGCGGATTGCTTCTGGAACTTCTTGAGCTTTACCAGTACCAAATCCTACGCGCCCATTGTGGTCACCAACGACTACAAGAGCTGCAAAACGAAGACGACGTCCACCTTTAACAACTTTAGTAACACGGTTAACAGCAACTACGCGTTCTTCTAATTCAACTGCATTGTCTTTAAATGCCATTTTCTAGTGTCCTCCTATTAGAATTTCAATCCGTTTTCACGAGCTGCATCAGCCAAAGCTTTCACACGTCCGTGATATAGATATCCACCGCGGTCGAACACCACTTCTGAAATACCTTTAGCGTTTGCACGTTCTGCAACGAGTTTACCGACAGCAACGGCTTGTTCAGTTTTTGTTCCTTTTGAAACTTCTTTGTCAAGAGTTGAAGCACTTGCGAGCGTTACACCCGCTACGTCATCAATAACTTGAGCGTAGATGCCTGTATTAGAACGGAATACGTTCAAACGTGGGCGATCAGCAGTTCCAGAGAGTTTTCCGCGAACGCGACGGTGGCGTTTTTGGCGGAGTTTGTTTTTATCTGGTTTAGAAATCACAGTTTTCACCTCTTTAGTTTTAAATCGTGTGCTATGCACAAAGTTGGAAATGATATTGGTGGCTGAAAATCAACCACTCAATATTATTTACCTGTTTTACCTTCTTTAAGACGAACATATTCGCCAACGTAACGGATACCTTTACCTTTGTATGGTTCTGGTGAACGAAGGCTACGTACGTAAGCAGCTGTTTGACCAACTACTTCTTTTGAAATTCCGCTAACAACGATTGTTGTTGGGTTTGGAAGTTCAAAAGTAATTCCTTCTGGAGCTTCAACTTCGTCTGGATGTGATTTACCAACAGCCAAAACAAGTTTGTTTCCTTGAAGTTGAGCACGGTAACCAACCCCACGCATTTCAAGTTGTTTCTTGAATCCTTCTGATACACCAATAACCATGTTGTTCAAAAGAGCACGAGTAGTTCCGTGGATAGTTTTCATTTCTTTTGAATCGTTTGGACGGTGAAGAGTTACTTCAGTACCTTCCACACGAATCTCAATATCTTTTGAGAACTCACGAGTAAGTTCTCCTTTAGGTCCTTTTACAGTTACAACGTTGTCATTGTTAGTGATTTCAACACCAGCAGGCAACACGATAACTTTATTACCAATACGTGACATGTTTTTATTCTCCTGTTAAATTGTCAGGCCATGACGGCCAGTTTTCACGGGGGCTAAATCGATTTCTCGATTTAAAGGAACGTTTAGGTTTCAATTTGAAAGTGAATCTAGGCATCGTCTCGCAGGCATAACTTTGGGTTAGGCAAGAGACGATAACGAAGAGTCACAAAGAAATTGAGAGCTAAATATTACCAAACGTAAGCGATAACTTCTCCACCAACGTTCTTTTGGCGTGCTTCTTTATCAGTAAGCAAACCTTCAGAAGTTGAAAGGATAGCAATTCCAAGACCGTTAAGTACTTTTGGAAGGTCTTCACGTTTTTTGTAGACACGAAGTCCTGGTTTAGAAACACGTTTCAAGTTTGTGATAACTTTTTCACCGTTTGGTCCGTATTTAAGGAATACACGGATGATGCCTTGTTTGTCATCTTCGATGATTTCTACGTTCTTAACAAAACCTTCGCGTTTAAGGATTTCTGCAATCCCTTTTTTGATGTTTGATGCAGGTACTTCAAGTACTTCGTGTTTTGCTTGGTTAGCGTTACGAATACGAGTTAGGAAGTCTGCGATTGGGTCAGTCATAACCATTTTATTTTTCTCCTCTTACTAGTAGTTTGCAAGTTGCACTTGCTAGTTAATACATGATACAAAGAGCGTAACAGCAAGAGCAAAAATAGGCAATTTGATGCAGGAGCGATGCTCCAAAGCAAATTGATCTTTTTTGCCAAAGCTGTAGCTCGTGTTCAAATTGGCAAGCCCAACTGAACCCGGGCTAAACTCTGTGTGAAAAAGATAAACTTTTCTAGAAACTAAAGTTTCTTCGTCAAGTTTCCTATTTTCACTTGGAGTTTTGACGCCCTTGATATCTTAAATTACCAAGATGCTTTTGTTACACCAGGGATTTGACCTTTATATGCCAATTCACGGAAGCAAACACGGCAAAGTTTAAACTTGCGGTAAACTGAGTGTGGACGTCCACAACGTTCACAGCGAGTGTATGCTTGAGTAGAGAACTTCGCTGGGCGTTTGTTCTTAGCAATCATAGATTTTTTAGCCATTAGTTATACCTCCTATATTATTTTGCAAAAGGCATTCCAAGGCCTGTAAGCAATGCACGTGACTCTTCGTCAGTGTTAGCAGTAGTTACGATAACGATGTCAAGACCACGAGTTTTGTCAACGTCATCAAAGTTGATTTCTGGGAAGATCAATTGTTCTTTCACACCAAGTGTGTAGTTTCCGCGTCCATCAAATGATTTTGTTGGAACACCATGGAAGTCACGCACACGTGGAAGTGAAACTGAAACCAATTTATCCAAGAATTCGTACATACGTTCACCACGAAGGGTAACTTTTGCACCGATCGCAACACCTTCACGAAGACGGAAGCCGGCGATTGATTTTTTAGCTTTAGTGATAAGTGGTTTTTGACCTGAGATAAGCGCCAATTCTTCAGCAGCTTTTTCAAGGCTTTTAGCGTTTGATACAGCTTCACCAACACCCATGTTCAAAACGATCTTATCTACTTTAGGCACAGCCATCACTGATGAGTAGTTGAATTGTTCTGTCAAAGCAGGAACTACTTCATTAAGATATTTTTCTTTTAAACGATTTGCCATTATACTTCTCCTTTCCTTCGTGATTAATCAAGCACTTCGCCTGATTTTTTGTTGTAGCGAACTTTTTTACCGTCTACAAATTTGTAACCAACACGACCAGCTACACCGTTTTTGTCCAAAACTTGAACGTTTGATACGTGGATAGCCGCTTCCTTCTCGATGATACCACCTTGAGGAAGTTCGTTAGTTGGACGTTGGTGTTTCTTAACGATATTAACACCTTCAACGATAACTTTGTTTACTTTTGGAAGGGCAGTAAGGACAACAGCTTCTGTTCCCTTATCTTTACCAGCGATTACGCGAACTTTGTCGCCTTTTTTTACAAACATTTTTTTCTCCTTTTATTCTTACGCCCAATGGGCACCCTGGCTAAGCCAGGGGACTGTGTTTGTTTGTTTTTGCTCTGTGAAAATTAAAGTACTTCTGGAGCAAGTGACACGATCTTCATGAAGCCACCTTCACGCAATTCACGTGCAACTGGGCCAAAGATACGTGTTCCGCGAGGAGTTTTGTCTTCACGGATGATAACTGCTGCGTTTTCGTCAAATTTGATGTATGAACCATCAGCACGACGAGCACCTGATTTAGTACGAACGATAACTGCTTTAACAACGTCACCTTTTTTAACCGCACCACCAGGAGTAGCTTGTTTTACAGATGCCACAATAACATCACCGATGTTCGCAAATTTACGTTTAGAACCACCAAGAACTTTGATAGTCAAGATTTCGCGTGCACCGCTGTTGTCTGCGACTTTCAAACGAGTTTCTGTTTGAATCATTTCAGTTTTCTCCTTTCAGGTTTGATTAGATGATAACCGCTTCTTCAACGACTTCTACAAGACGGAAACGTTTTGTAGCTGAAAGCGGACGAGTTTCCATGATACGTACGATATCGCCTTCTTTGGCAACATTGTTTTCATCATGTGCTTTGTATTTTTTAGAGTAGTTAATACGTTTACCATAGACTGGGTGGTTACGTTTTGTTTCAACTACAACTGTGATTGTCTTGTCCATTTTGTCAGATACAACACGTCCAACAAGAACTTTACGATTATTGCGTTCCATTGAAATTTCTCCTTCCCTAGTCTATTATTTCGCTTCAGATTGAACTGTTTTGATACGAGCGATTTGTTTTTTAACTTCTTTCAAGCTAGCTGTTTGTTCTAATTGACCAGTAGCAGCTTGGAAACGAAGTTCAAACAATTCTTTTTTCAATTCGTTTTCGCGCTTCGCGAGTTCTTCTTGAGAAAGACCACGAAGTTCTTTAACAAATTCTTTTACTTCATTAAGTTTCATGCCTTCTCCTTATTCTGCTTCACGTTTTACGAATTTACATTTAACTGGCAATTTGTGGCTTGCAAGACGAAGCGCTTCGCGAGCGATCTCTTCAGAAACACCAGCAACTTCAAACATTACTTTACCACGTTTAACTGGTGCTACCCAACCTTCAGGTGCCCCTTTACCAGATCCCATACGAACCCCGATAGCTTTAGCTGTGTATGATTTGTGTGGGAAGATTTTAATCCAAACTTTACCACCACGTTTCATGTAACGAGTCATGGCGATACGAGCAGCTTCGATTTGGCGGTTAGTGATCCAGTGGCTAGTTGTAGCTTGAAGACCGTATTCACCGAATGCTACTTCTTTTCCACCTTTAGCTTCACCACGCATTTTACCACGGAATTCACGACGGTGTTTAACACGTTTAGGTACTAACATTGGTTATTTACCTCCTTTAGTGTTTTTACGAGCTGGAAGAACTTCACCACGGTAGATCCATACTTTAACACCAAGTTTACCGTATGTAGTGTCTGCTTCTTCCCAAGCGTAATCGATATCTGCACGAAGTGTGTGAAGTGGAACAGTTCCTTCAGAGTATCCTTCAGCACGGGCGATATCTGCACCGTTCAAACGACCTGATACTTGAGTTTTGATTCCTTTAGCTCCAGCACGCATAGCACGTTGGATTGCTTGTTTTTGTGCACGACGGAAAGCAACACGTTGCTCCAATTGACGAGCAATTCCTTCACCAACAAGGTGAGCATCCAAATCAGGTTGTTTGATTTCGATGATGTTGATGTGTACTTGTTTTCCAGTCAATTTGTTAAGTTTAGCACGGAGTGCATCAACGTTAGCACCACCTTTACCGATAACCATACCTGGTTTAGCAGTGTGAAGTGAAACGTTAACTTTGTTTACTGCGCGTTCAATTTCAATAGTTGAAACAGCTGCGTCAGCAAGTTCTTTTTGAACGAATTTACGGATTGCAAGATCTTCATGAAGGTAATCCGCGTATTCTTTTTCAGCATACCATTTGGCATCCCAATCACGGATGATGCCGACACGCATACCAATTGGATGTACTTTTTGACCCACGATTTTACCTCCTTATTTTTCTGCAACAGCTACAGTGATGTGAGCTGTACGTTTGTTGATTGGTGAAGCTGAACCTTTCGCACGTGGACGGAAACGTTTCATAGTTGGTCCTTCGTTTGCGAATGCTTCAGATACTACCAAGTTAGCTTTATCCAAACCAAAGTTGTTTTCAGCGTTAGCTACAGCTGAGTTCAAAACTTTCAAGATGATTTCAGCAGCTTTGTTTGGAGTGAATGTCAAAATTGCGATTGCATCGGCTACGCTTTTACCACGGATGTTGTCAAGAACAAGACGTGATTTACGAGGTGAAACACGTACTGTGCGAGCCATTGCTTTAGCTGAAGTAATTTCTGCCATTTATGTTCTCCTTATTTTCTACGTGTCTTCTTGTCGTCTGCGGCGTGACCTTTGTAAGTACGAGTTGGTGCAAATTCACCAAGTTTGTGACCTACCATGTCTTCTTGGATGTAAACAGGTACGTGTTTACGTCCATCATAAACTGCGATTGTGTAACCAATGAAACTTGGGAAGATCGTTGAACGACGTGACCAAGTTTTGATAACTTTTTTCTTTTCGTCGTTAGCTTGAGCTTCAACTTTTTTCATCAAATGCTCATCGACGAAAGGTCCTTTTTTAAGACTGCGTCCCATTTTTATATTTTCTCCTTTAAATTTTGTACCACAGCGGCTTGCGCTCACAAGGAGCGCTACCGAGCTGGCGGAATTTCCTAGTTGCTTAAGCGACTAGTTTTAAATTATTTCTCGTTGCGACGACGAACGATAAGTTTGTCAGATTTCGCTTTCTTGTTACGAGTTTTAAGACCAAGAGCAGGTTTGCCCCATGGAGTAGATGGTGCTTTACGACCAACTGGTGCTTTACCTTCACCACCACCGTGTGGGTGATCGTTAGGGTTCATTACAGAACCACGAACTGTTGGGCGGATACCTTTCCAGCGGCTACGTCCTGCTTTACCAAGGTTTACAAGTCCATGTTGTTCGTTTCCGACAACACCAACTGTAGCACGACAAGTTCCAAGAATCATACGAACTTCGCCTGATTGAAGACGAACAAGAACGTATTTACCTTCTTGTCCCAATACTTGAGCAGAAGCTCCAGCAGCACGAACCAATTCACCACCACGACCTGGTTTCAACTCAATGTTGTGGACCAAAGTACCAACTGGGATATTAGCAAGTGGAAGAGCGTTACCTACTTTGATATCTGCTTCAGGACCTGAAACGATACGTTGACCAACTTCAAGACCTTTTGGAGCGATGATGTATGCTTTCACACCGTCAGTGTAGTGTACAAGAGCGATGTTTGCAGAACGGTTTGGATCGTACTCGATAGTTTTAACAACTGCTTCAACGTTATCTTTGTTACGTTTAAAGTCAACCAAACGGTAGAAACGTTTGTGTCCACCACCTTGGTGACGAACTGTGATACGACCGTTGTTGTTACGACCAGCCTTGTTCTTCAAAGCAACAAGCAAAGTTTTTTCAGGTGTGCTTGTTGTGATTTCAGCGAAATCCAAAGAAGTCATATTACGGCGACCGTTTGTTGTTGGTTTATAAACACGAATTCCCACGATATTTCCTCCTTAGATTATTCAGCTTCAGCAGCAAACAACTCGATTGCTTTTGAATCAGCTGTAAGAGTGATGATAGCTTTTTTAGTTTTGTTAGTAAAACCAGTGTAACGTCCAACACGTTTAGCTTTAGGTTTTACGTTAATTGTGTTAACATTTGCAACTTTAACACCTTCGAAAGCAGCTTCAACAGCTTGCTTGATCAAAAGTTTGTGCGCACGAGTGTCAACTTCAAATACATATTTGCCTGCTTCAAGTTGAGCCATTGAGCTTTCAGTGATAACAGGTTTTTTGATAACATCATACAAATTCATTATGCAAGAACCTCCTCGATTTTAGAGATAGCTGCTTGAGTAACAAGAAGTTTGTCACTATTTGCGATGTCAAGAACACTTGCAGTTGTAGCAGTCGCAACTTTCACGTTTGGAAGGTTACGAGCTGAAAGAGCTGCGAATTCGTTTCCTTCTTCAAGAATAACAAGGACTTTAGAATCGATGCTCAAAGCTGCAAGAACTTTTGCAAATTCAGCAGTTTTTGGAGCTGTAAATTCAAGAGAATCAACGGCTACAAATTTGTTTTCAGCAACTTTTTCTGAGTAAACAGATTTTAGTGCAAGGCGACGAACTTTTTGAGGAAGTTTGTACGCATAGCTACGTGGAGTTGGTCCGAAGACGATTCCACCACCACGCCATTGTGGAGAGCGGATAGAACCTTGACGAGCACGTCCAGTTCCCTTTTGACGCCATGGTTTGCGTCCGCCACCTGAAACGGCTGAACGGTTTTTAACAGCGTGAGTTCCTTGACGAAGGCTAGCACGTTGGCTGATGATGACATCAAACACAACAGATTGGTTTGGTTCGATACCAAAGATTGCATCGTTAAGAACAACTTCGCCCGCTTGTTTACCAGTTTGGTCGAATAATGTTACATTTGCCATTTTGACTGTATTCCCCTTTCCTTATTATTTACCAGCTTTAACTGCTGATTTGATAGTGATAAGAGATTTCTTAGCACCTGGTACGTTACCTTTGATAAGGATAACGTTCTTTTCTGGAACAACTTGTACAACTTCAAGGTTTTGAATTGTTACACGGTCGCCACCCATACGTCCTGCAAGGTTTTTACCTTTGAATACGCGGTTAGGTGCAACAGGTCCCATAGAACCTGGACGACGGTGGTAACGAGAACCGTGAGCCATAGGTCCACGTGATTGTCCGTGGCGTTTGATAACACCTTGGAAACCTTTACCTTTAGAAGTACCAGTTACGTCAACAACATCTCCAGCTGCGAAAGTTTCAACTGTGATTTCAGCACCAACTTCCAAGCCTTCAACGTTTTTGAATTCACGAATGAAGCGCTTAGGAGCCGTGTTAGCTTTTGCTACATGTCCTTTAGCAGGTTTGTTGCTCAATACTTCGCGTTTGTCATCAAAACCAACTTGGATAGCGTTATATCCGTCTGTTTCAACAGTTTTAACTTGAAGAACAACGTTTGGAGTTGCTTCAATAACTGTTACAGGGATCAATTCGCCAGCTTCAGTGAAGATTTGAGTCATTCCCACTTTTTTCCCTAAGATTCCTTTTGTCATGAGAAAATAGTTCCTTTTCTATATTTTTTATTCAAAAAGTTTTTAACGAGCGTTTTTTATGCTCAAGTTATCAAGCTTTAAATTAAAGTTTGATTTCTACGTTTACACCACTTGGAAGATCCAATTTCATCAAAGCGTCAACTGTTTTTTGAGTTGGGTTAACGATATCGATCAAACGTTTGTGTGTACGCATTTCAAATTGTTCGCGAGAGTCTTTGTATTTGTGAGTCGCACGAATGATTGTGTAGAGGCTACGCTCAGTTGGAAGTGGGATTGGACCCGCAACTTGTGCACCTGTACGAGTAGCTGATTCTACGATTTTTGCAGCCGCTGTGTCAAGCGTACGGTGTTCGTAAGCTTTCAAACGGATACGGATTTTTTTGTTTGCCATCTTTTTCTCCTTTTCGTCTATTTAAGATAATAGGCTAGCTCCACAAGAAAACCGACGCGCGTTGCGTGGCAATGCAACCGAGCGTGTCGCAACCTCTTGCATCAAAGCTAAAGCTGTAATTTACAGCACCATAATAGAATAACACAAAGCCCCTGCGATTGCAAGGGATTTGACAGGTTTTTTTAAATTTTTTAGATGAAACTGTTTTCTTATTCCATTTTAATAAATTTTCATATTTAAGTGCTAGATTATCTGTCTTTTCTTCTATATAATGTTAGTTTTAATTTGAAATTTATCATCTGATTGATCTACCAAGATATCAGCTCTTGACTCGGTTTCTTTATAGTATTGTAGATACTGCTCTCGTCTCATCTGCTGACTAGCCAATATAATGGATGCATCGCCATTTCTCACAGTCGTATCTCGAGCTAGACGTCTCTTTAATTCGGTCTCCTCATCTGTGTAGAAACAAATGGTTTTGTCAAAGAGTTCCTTGGGTAGAAAACCCACAGACATCCCTTCGACTATCAGAATTGGTTTTGCTCCAGATAAGATCTCGCTAGCCTTCCAAGGTTCCTCAATTGTCAAGATGTCCATACCCGCTTGCAGAGCAAGAATATCTCTTTGTAAACTTGCCAGCTCATGCGCTACCGGTAAACATGCTGTCACCTTTTGGTCTGGTGTCTCTTTAGGTACTACTAAATGTCGTCCCGAAGTAATATAGGGATCTGTCTCTAGTAAATTTACCTTTTCAGCATCCAATATTTGGTACAATTCTTGAGCAAAAGTTGATTTTCCTGAAGCGCCGTGACCGTAGATACCCAGCGTTTTTACTTTTCCCGACTCTATTTCTGATACTAGTCTTTCTATTAATTCTTTTTTCTTCATTCTCTCTTCACCTGTTCATAGCTTTCTTTTCCATCGTTAAGCTTGTCCCAAATGACTACCTTTCCACTTTGGAGAGACTTTTGTACATCGATAATTCGTTGATTGGAAGAGCCGCGGAATTGAAGCATAAGATTTCTCTTGCTCCGATCATAGCGACCATCGACCAGGATATCAATCATAGATAAAAGCTCTAGCTTATCTGGAGTTTCCAGCATCATTTCTTCCCAAGTGTAGCCTGTCCAAGACCAGATGTCTTTTTCTGGCAATTCCTTTCGAATGCGTTTTACAAGGGGCAAAAGAATACCTGTATTGAGGAATGGCTCTCCTCCTAGCAAAGTCAATCCTTGAACATAGGGCTGGGCTAAGTCTGCCATGATTTGTTCTTCCAATTCTGGCGTATAAGGAATTCCTGCATTGAAAGACCAGGTCGCTACATTGTAACAGCCCTCACAGTGAAACATGCAGCCGGCTACATAGAGAGAATTGCGCACCCCTTCTCCATCCACAAAGTTAAAAGCCTTATAGTCAATGATACGCCCTTGACTAAGCTCCTCACTCTTCCACTCGCCTGGTTTTGGTGTATTCCATGTCATGCTTTCTACTCCAACTCTATCCAATAGCGCTCCGTTCCATTTCGAACATCCTCCAACTCTCCACCATTAGCTAAGATAACAGCTCGGCTTGCTGGATTTTCCGCGCTACAATTCACCAGAGCACGATGGATGTTCTTTTCTTTAGCCACTTGTAGACCTTGACGGAGAGCTTCCTTGGCATATCCTTTGCCTCTTTCGGAAGGGCGGATAGAATAGCCAATATGGCCAGCATAATTCAGTAAACCCTCATTCAGTCTCAACCGTAAATTTAAAAAACCTAAAGCATGGCCTGATTCATCAAACAATACGAACTGAATTGATGGAACGCGATTTTCCAGCAATCCTATTCCCATTTCTTTATTATGGCTAGTTTCCAACCACTTTTCATAGTCAAAGTTCTCAGTATCCCAAAATCCTCCATTGTGGGCTGATTGAGTCTGCTCAAACTCTGACATCATCTCTAAAATTGTTTCTTTATCTGCCAATCTTGGTCTGCGTAATATCATCTTTACCTCCAACTAAGAGAAAAGCGAGAGCGGACTCTCACTTTTTCTTATTCTTATTTAAAAATTGCTCTCTTAGGCTAGCCACTCGGTCTTTTTTATTAACTCCACCCTTTGAATGTTTTTCGTGGAATCGTTGAACCAAGGCCTTTCCCTTATCATCTAATTGATATTTTCCCATTCTATTTCTTTCTAATGCTTCAATTCACTATAATGATTATAAATCATTTCGTACTGCTCTGCCATTTTATAATCAAGCTCTTTAAATACTTCATCATCCGAGTATTTTAACTCATGAATATCAAATTTATTATATACTTTGTATTTTTCAAACAGTTCTTCTCCTTTATGTGAATTTTTCATTGCCACTAAATACAATTGAAATGATTCATTGTATTCTGCTAATATGTAAAAGTAACGATAATAACCAATTTTCTCCATTGATTCAATTGATGTGTTTAAAGGCGCCGAATGAATAACCTTGCTTCCATCCTCATCTCGAATTTCATCTGAAAAATATAAATTAATTTCACCATTTTGTAGCTCCTCTCTTTTAAAAAGGAGATACGGACGTTTCGAACTACTGCTTTGAATAACATTTCCATTCTCAGATAGCAGTTTTAATTGTTGGACGCCATTTAATTCACGAATGTTTATATTGTAGTTTAACGTCTTATTTACAATCGTAAGCCCTTCAACCCCCATTATTTGAACTGGTGCATGCAACTTGGGAGGAGTCGTCTCTATGTCTGTAATCTCAATTCCATATTCTTTTCTAGCCACATTATTCGCCTCGTTTGAGAGACTATTTGCCTGTTCTGCTATAGCATTAGCCACCTTACTCAATTGATTCGATTGAGCACTGAGAACAAGCCCTATACAACCAATTAGCAACGTCTCTACTACAAACTTATAATTATTTTTTATCCAACATAATGCTCTATTTATCATCTAATTGATATTTTCCCATTCTATCTCTTTCTAATTTCTTACTTCATGTCCTGCTGTTTTAATAGTTGAACCGTTCATGTGTTTCACACGCGCAGCAATTTCCTTGTGGCGTCCATTCACCATCGGACGCGCTTGTGGGTTCCCAAGATAGCCACAGGTTCGTTTAACCACGTCTACTGTTTTAGGATCACTATTGCCACAGTTAGGACACGCAAATCCTCTCTCAGTTGGATCAAAGTCTCCTTCGAAATCACACTTGTAGCAACGATCAATCGGAGTATTTGTTCCTAGATAACCTACACGGTCATAAGCATAATCCCAAACAGCTTCCAAGGCCTTTGGATTTTGTTGAAGAACAGGATACTCACAGTAGTGGATAAATCCACCTGATGCTCCCGCTTCTGGATAAACCTTCTCGAAATCCAATTTTTCAAAAGGAGTTGGATTTTTACGGACATCATAATGGAAGGAATTTGTGTAGTACTCTTTATCCGTTATATCTGGAATAGAACCGAATTTCTCTGTATCCAGGCGACAGAAGCGGTCTGTTAAACTTTCAGATGGTGTCGAATAAATAGAGAAGTGATAGCCATATTGGTCTGACCACTCTTCTACTCGATGTTTCATGTCTCGAATGATATCAAGAGTGAATTCTTTAGCTTCTGGATTGTTTTCCCAATTGTTGCCAAAGAATACTGTTGCCACCTCATAAAGTCCAATGTAGCCAAGCGAAACAGTAGCACGGCGATTCTTAAAGAGTTGATCAACACTTTCTTCTTTCCCAAGACGACGGCCAAAAGCTCCGTATTGATAAAGAATTGGTGCATTAGCTGGAGTGGCTTCCTTGGTTCTTTCCACACGATAAACTAGAGCATCTTCAGCGATATTCATACGCTCATTGAAGATTTCCCAGAACTTGTTCAGGTCTCCTTCAGACTCGAGGGCGATACGAGGAAGATTGACTGTTACCACACCTAGGTTCATACGACCTGAATTAACTTCTACTCCATTTTCATCCTTCCATCCTTGAAGGAATGAACGACATCCCATCGGAACCTTGAAAGAACCTGTCAATTCGATAATCTTATCGTAAGACAAGACATCTGGA
Source organism: Streptococcus mitis (assembly GCF_009496285.1). Lineage (GTDB taxonomy): Bacteria > Bacillota > Bacilli > Lactobacillales > Streptococcaceae > Streptococcus > Streptococcus mitis_BP. Next base: position 97,417 of record NZ_WIJK01000002.1, on the reverse strand, counting down.
TACATGCGCTTAGTTGCACACTCAAGGGCCAACTGCTTGATATCGTAGTTAGGTGAGCCTTCCTCCAAGTTAAGTCCTCTTTTAAGAGTGAAGATGAGTTTAGGGAAGATAGCTGTACGGTGTTCTGAACCAAGCCCCTTGATACGAATGTTTAAAATTGCCTTTTGAATTTCGCGTTCAAAACGATTGGTTCCTAATCCGAAACCAAGGGAAGTAAAGGGTGTTTGCCCATTTGAAGTGAAGAGGGTATTGATTTCATACTCCAATGATTGCATAGCATCATAGATGTCTTTTTGGGTTTTCTTCCAGGCATATTCTTCGCACTTGTCAGACAGTACCCATTCCTCTGCATCTTTGAGGTGTTTTTGGTAATTTTTTTCTGCATAAGGAGCCAAGACTTCATCGATACGGTCTGCTGAACAGCCTCCATACTGACTTGATGCAACGTTGGCGATGATTTGCGATATCTGAGCAGTCGCAGTCTGAATAGACTTAGGACTCTCTACCTCAGCATTCCCAATCTTAAAACCATTTTCCAACATACCCTTAAAATCAATCAGACAGCAGTTGGTCATCGGAGTGTAAGGGCTATAGTCCAAATCGTGATAGTGGATATCCCCTTTTTGGTGGGCATTAGCCACATGCTTAGGAAGCATTTGAAGACCGATTGATTTCCCAACAATCCCCGCCGTCAAATCACGCTGGGTATTAAAAACATCACTATCTTTATTAGCATTCTCATTGACAACTGCCTGGTCTTTGTTGAGAAGTTTATGGATACTGAAGTTGATATCTGTTGCTTTTGAGCGCTCAAAATCCCTTTGAGTTCTATAAGTGATATATTCCTCTGCCAAGGCATATTCTTTAGCTTCCAATAACTCATGTTCTACGATATTTTGGATTTCATAGATTTTTACACCTTGAGGAAAGCGACTATGAATCTCTTCTACAATACGTTCAACTAGAGTATTAAGACGCTTTTCTACCAAGGGGGTTACATCCATGACTTTTTCCGCAGCCTTATGCAAGGCTTTGTCAATCTTATCTACATCAAAAATGACGCGTCTGCCGTCACGCTTTTCGACGAATAAGGTTGGATCAGGATTTGTTTTCTCTTCTAATACAATCATATCCAGGCTCTTTTCTTAAATATTCTTTCTTAAAGTATTATATCACTATAAAAATAAAAATCAATATCTAGTATTAAAATTCATATTTTCATAAAATTTACACTAGATATTGATTATTTTATTTTAATTTGTAAAGTTTAAAGTCTTTGAATTCACTTTGAACTGGTTGATAACTTTCTGCCAGAAGCTGTTCTACTTCCGTCCAGAGAGCTGTTTTGGTATTGACCACAATCACTTTAGGCTGATTATCACGTAAATCATTGACAAGTTTGCTACGATTTGCATCAAGGCCAGTATATAATTTTGGTGATAGCAACTGACTAGCTGCTAAACGTTCACTAGTCTTATAACCATTAGTAAGATCATCCCATAGATAAATACGATCTGTTGCCTGTGTTTGTCCTTTAACCGTAGTTTCTATACGAGTTCGTTCTTGATATTGTTCTGAGTGAAGAACATAACGAGCTACCAGAGGAGCAAAAAATAGGTAGGCCAAAGCTAACACTGGCAAATAGACATTACCCTGAAGAAATATTGCCCATATTGAAGGAACTTCTCGATGTCTTCTACGGCGATTGGCTCCTTCTAATTCCCCAGTTCGAATGTGAGTCAATAGAAAAATGGACAAGAAAGGAAGAAAAGTAGCTAGACGACTACCGTGAATCGGTTCTGTAGAGAAAATTTCCAATCCTAGTAACGATAAGATAGCTACTGAAGCAAAAATAGATAAGACGTATTGCTTGCTTGGTTTAGACTGGAAAAGCCCTGTAAATACGAATCTTAATCCTCCAAGACCAATTGTTAACAATCCATAAAAAAGGAGGTTGTCTAGCAAGGCTGGATTGGACATAAACTTCAAACTATCTACTGGATAGAGAATTTGACTAATAGCATTCCCGAAACTCCCATTATAAGCCGTATAGTAACCAATTGGATAAAAGAAAAGTGAGAACCCAAGACCAGCTGCAAAAAATTGATAGAGCCCATGAACTAAGCGACCACGCCCAATATTAAAGGCTAACAATGCAAAGAATAAGACTAGAGCATATAGAGCTGTAACTAGAGGGGCAAAAAAGAATGCTAGAGCCAAGCTAATCCCAACACGCACGAAACCTTTGTCATGATTATACTCTACCAAATACCTTGTTACTAAACTAAGAGCGTAAAACAGGAATGGAAGGGCCAAAATGGTGGCATAACCACCGCCAAAGCTAAGTCCTCCAACAAGAAGATAAAAGATGGTCAACACTTGTTGCGACTGCTTGTTCTCCTCCGTCAAGGTATAAGTTGAACGGAAAAGAAAAATCCCAGCACCCACTAGAGCAAGCCAAGTAAAGGCTGCAAACAAAATACTACCCTTGCTTAGATACTGTAAAAAGTAATAGAGAAGACCACTCGTTCCAAAATAGTCTGTGTAGATATCTCCCCCCTGGTGCATCGCCCATCCCATATAAAAATCTTGTGCCTGTTCTGGGCTAGTTAGTCCTAGCAAGAAAGGAAGAACTACAGATACAAGTACAACTAAAGTGCTCCAGATTAGGATCTTAAATAATGGTAAGGGAGCAAATGAACTTGGTTCATCCTCGAAGCGCTCCTCTCTCCCAACTAAATCATCCTGAATTCCCGTCCAAGATGGAGTTGGTTCCTCTTCTAATCTGCCATATACGTTCATTCATTCTCTCCTATGTTTTAATTTGTTCTAGTATATCAAAAAGTCTAAAGCTTGTCAGCCTGTGGTGGCCATTTGTCTAACTTTTGACAGAGACTAGTGAAGCGCTCAATCTCATAAAAACGATGATAGGAAGCATTTTTATAGTGATCTAAAAAATTTTTTTCTTCTACCGTCAGCATAATCTTCCTCCTTTTCTCTTTATTCGAAAATAGAGGACGATTCTATCAAAAAAGCTGAATTCCTAAAAGAGAATTCAGCACTTTGTCTTTAGTCAGCCTTTTTTTCTAGATTTTTTGAAATACTTCGATTTTTACCTTCTAGATACACCATGAGAATGGAAATATCTGCCGGGTTTACTCCCGAAATACGGCTGGCTTGTCCGATGGTTTCTGGATTGATGAGTTTGAACTTCTGGCGAGCCTCAGTCGCGATAGAATCAATGTCATCCCAGTCGATGTTGGCTGGAATACGTTTTTCTTCCATGCGTTTCATCTTGGCAACCTGGTCCATGGCTTTTGAGATGTAGCCTTCGTACTTGATTTCTGTTTCAATCAATTCGATAATCTTGTCATCTAACTCTTCAGCAGCAGGTCCAATAAAGGCTACCACATCTTGGTAAGAGACTTCTGGACGACGGAGGAACTCCTTGGCAGTGACTGCATCTGTCAATGGTTTGAAGCCCATTGCTTCAACCTTAGCATTGGTTTCCTTGACTGGCTTGAGTTTGATGCTATCCAAACGCTTCATCTCATTGTCAAATTGGTTTTTCTTGATTTCAAAACGAACCCAGCGTTCATCGTCAACAAGGCCAATCTCGCGTCCCATCTCTGTCAAACGCATATCGGCATTATCATGACGGAGAATGAGGCGGTATTCAGCACGACTGGTCAAGAGACGGTAGGGTTCAATGGTCCCCTTTGTTACCAAGTCGTCAATCATCACTCCGATATAACCGTCGCTTCGTTTCAAAATCAACTCAGGCTTGCCTTGAACTTTCAGAGCGGCATTGATGCCAGCGATAATCCCTTGACCAGCAGCCTCTTCGTAACCTGACGTTCCATTTGTCTGACCCGCTGTGAAAAGTCCTGAGATTTTCTTGGTTTCCAGAGTCGCACGCAACTGATGCGGCAAGACCATGTCGTACTCAATAGCATAACCAGTACGCATCATCTCTGCATTTTCCAAACCTTTGATGGAATGTACCAAGTCACGTTGTACATCTTCAGGAAGACTGGTTGAGAGACCTTGGACATAAACTTCTTCTGTATTGCGTCCTTCTGGCTCTAGGAAAAGTTGGTGGCGTTCCTTGTCCGCAAAGCGCACAATCTTGTCCTCAATCGACGGACAGTAACGAGGCCCCACTCCCTTAACCACACCTGTAAACATAGGAGCACGGTGGAGATTGTTTTGGATAATCTCATGGCTGGTACCATTGGTGTAAGTCAACCAACATGGCACCTGATCTTTGACATAATCCTCATCACGTGAAGTATATGAGAAGTGATTAGGTGCTTCGTCTCCTGGCTGAATCTCTGTCACATCGTAGTTGATAGAAGAAGCCTTGACACGTGGAGGCGTTCCTGTCTTGAAACGACCAATTTCGAGTCCCAGTTCCTTGAGATTGTCAGCTAGGTTAATCGAAGCTAAACTGTGATTTGGTCCTGACGAGTACTTGAGGTCTCCGATGATGATTTCCCCACGGAGGGCAGTCCCTGTGGTCACAATAACAGCCTTAGCAGCATACTCTTGATGGGTCGCAGTACGCACACCGACAACCTTGCCATCTTCCACCAAAATCTCATCAATCATGGTTTGACGAAGAGTGAGATTCTCTTGATTTTCAACTGTCTTGCGCATTTCCTTAGAGTAGAGTTCCTTGTCAGCCTGCGCACGAAGAGCACGAACAGCTGGACCTTTCCCAGTGTTGAGCATCTTCATCTGGATGTAAGTCTTGTCAATGGTCTTGGCCATTTCCCCACCGAGAGCGTCGACTTCACGCACGACAATTCCCTTGGCAGAACCACCGATAGAGGGATTACATGGCATGAAAGCCAACATTTCAATGTTGATAGTCGCAAGCAAGACCTTGCAACCCATACGGCTAGCAGCTAGGGAAGCTTCCACCCCGGCATGCCCAGCACCGATAACTATAATATCGTATTCTTCTATAAAATTATAAGTCATTTCTTAACCTTTCAAAAATTTCTCGCAAATAGGGAACTAGCTTCTCCTCCTCTAGAGCTTGATCCATGGTAACCCATTTAAAGTGCGTATGCTCTTCAGGATCTAATCTGATAATTGGCTTCTCCCCAACCCACTCTGCTTTATAAACTAAGCGAGTAAAGACAATATCCTTTGAGGTATCCAGTTGACTATCTTCGTGAAGAAGTTTGAGCGAACTGCTGTCTAGCCTAATTCCCGCTTCTTCAATACATTCTCTAAGAGCTCCATCTCGCGGAAGTTCACCCTTTTCAACCCCGCCACCAGGAATATCCCAGTAAGTCGGATAAACGTTGGGTTGTCCTCTTTTAATTTCCGAACGCTGAATGAGTAAATAATCACCACCACTATGAACAAGTACATGGGCAATAAGCTTAACCATCATTTTCTCTCCTATTCGTTAAGATGGATGTGTCGTAATTGTCCGTCCCAATCTGGTAGGGCTGTCTTTAAAAAGGCTGGAACCAGCTGAATATCCTCAAACTTGTCCAAGTCAATCCACTCACAGGGTTGCGTTTTCTCATCTTCCTGCATGGTCAACGGGGCATCTTCAAGCAAATCCACTAGATAATGAAACTCGATATTGTGATAATAGACACCGTCTTGTTCAAAACGATTTTCAACTACAAAAGCTAGTTGCCCAGCTTGAGCTTTGACACCCAGTTCTTCCTTCACTTCACGGACTACCGCATCTTCCGTTCTCTCATTGACTTGAATCGCACCACCAATAGTGTAATACTTGCCCTTGTCTTTGGTAACTAGAAGCTTGTGATTTTGGACAATCAAGGCTGTCGCCCGAACTCCAAAAACCGTATTTTCTACTTTTGTCCGAAAGTCTTGTTGAATCATCTTTTTCCTTTCCTCTAAACGACACAAAAACAGTCAAAACTCCAAAGAAGTGCAGGACAAAAAAGCCTGCAACATCCATGAGCTTTGACCATCATTTCTATTGCTTTTATTATTGTAGCAAATTGAGAAAATTTGTCAATCTAAATGTACTGACAAACCTTACCATCGCGGTAGGCATTGTCAATCAAACCACCACCGAGACATTCTTCACCATCGTAAAAGACAACTGCCTGTCCTGGTGTGATCGCACGCTGTGGCTCCGCAAAGATGACCTCTGCCTTGTCTCCTTTGACATGTACTGTCACCTTAGAATCAGGCTGACGATAGCGGAATTTGGCTGTGCATTCTAGCGTAAATTCCTCTGGCATGTCACGGGTAAAGTGGACTTGACTAGCCTCAAGGCTGGTTGACATGAGCGAATCATGGTAGAATCCTTGGCCGACATAGAGGATATTCTTGCTCAGATCTTTTCCGACAACGAACCAAGGGGCATTGTCACCACCGTGTTGACCACCGATACCGAGTCCCCCACGCTGACCAATCGTATAATACATCAGACCAGCATGCTCACCCATATCGCGACCATCCACAGTCATCATTCGACCAGGTTGAGCTGGCAGGTAGTTGCTGAGAAATTCTTTAAAGTTCTTTTCTCCGATAAAGCAAATCCCTGTCGAGTCTTTCTTCTTAGCCGTCGCAAGTCCTGCTTCTTCAGCTATTTTTCGTACTTCAGGTTTTTCCAAATGTCCCAGTGGGAACATGGTTTTTTGGAGTTGTTCTTGCGAAAGTTGACTGAGGAAATAGGTCTGATCCTTGCCATTGTCCACACCACGAAGCATGTGAACGATGCCATCCTCATCACGCACAACTCGAGCATAATGCCCAGTCGCTACATAGTCTGCGCCTAAGGTCATAGCATAGTCCAAAAAGGCCTTGAACTTGATTTCCTTGTTACACATAACATCTGGATTTGGCGTGCGCCCTGCACGGTATTCCGCTAGGAAATACTCAAAGACGCGGTCCCAGTACTCTTTTTCAAAATTAACAGAGTAGTAAGGAATGCCGATCTGGTCTGCCACCGCAGCCACATCCTTGTAATCCTCGGTCGCCGTACAGACGCCGTTTTCATCTGTGTCGTCCCAGTTCTTCATGAAGATACCGATCACATCGTAGCCCTGCTCCTTGAGCAAGAGAGCCGTCACCGACGAATCAACACCACCACTCATCCCCACGACAACACGTGTTTTAGAGTTATCACTCATGGTAAGTCTCCCATCTATTCGTTTATTCATACCCTTCAAAATTCTATTCATTATGACTTTCAATAGAATTTCTTTGAGTATAGTCTTTTCGTTTTCTTTTAGGACTAGGCAACGAGTCGCAGGCATAACTTGAGTTCGCTCAATCAGTCTGGGAGACTGATTGAGATTATAAATCAGACAAGCTCAGCTTGCATCTCATTTCGAGTTAACGACGTAATAAAAGATAAACGAAATGACTAGTTCACGATTGAAGGTCGTGTTTGCTTAACGATTGAAGGTCGTTTGAGCAGTTTTCATTATAACATGCTTGGTTGGAGAAGACAAGAAAGAGGCTGATAATCTACCAACCTCTGGTTTTAAATACATTTCAAGTCCAAACTATTCTTTATAGAAAAAAGTCCTATAAATTCGAGCAATAGTTAAAATACAAACAAATATAATTCCCAAAATAGATAATACTATTTTCACAAAACTCATTTCAGAACCTATAACATATATATGAAAAAGAGGGGCTAGTCCTACACATAGAGACAATAGATAACTAATAAATCTTATCTCACCAATTCCTGCAAAAAAATGTTTCATTTTAAATATCCCAATTTTACCTTTCATCTTTATAATCCACTAACAAATCTATTGACTTCTCTTTTTTTGAAAAATCTTGATAGCAAATTTACTCCACTTAAAGACATTAAAATTTCAATCGTCAGAATTTCTCCAAGAAAAAATGCAAACTGACAAAATTCCTGCTAAAACACTATACTCCTAGCAAATAGAGAGTCAGCAGAAATAAAACAACCGAAATTGGCAGGAAAGCAGCGCGATTTGTTTTACAAAAAATGGAATAACAAAGACTACCTATCGAAAATGACAGAATAACTTCAATAGTTATCTTTAGAGCAGGGTAATATATATTTTTAATAAAAAGAATTAAAAGGATAAACAATACCAATGAACAAAGAACGGATTTGATATAAAATTTTAAATGAGTCATAATTTATTTTTTAGATTCTACCTACTATAGATAAAATCACCTTTCTTATTTTCTTCTCATGATATCCACTTTAATGTCTTGATTAGAACTTCTGTGAATATAAATATGGTAAATGAAAAATCGGACTTTTAACTAAAAGAAATTGATGAAACATGTAAAGATTTGAGATCCTAATGAATATACTCAATGCAGATTTTATTTTGACAGTAGTTCTATAACAACTCTAAATAACACTGGGGTTGCTAGAATCAACATAACCCCTGCCACAAAGACAATGATTACCCGAAATAGATCTTTATTTTTACGCATTGAAACAACCTCCAATCTATTATTTTCTAGCTACATGATACCTCTTATTTACTTTCTATATTCTTATGATACAATATATTTAATAAAATTCAATTTATTGTTAACTTTTTTCACGAAAAGGAGAAAACATGCGGTATGATTTCGGAAAAGTATATAAAGACATACGTGAGTCAAAAGGATTGACCCAAGAAGAGGTCTGTGGAAATGTCCTTTCAAGAACCAGTCTTTCCAAGTTTGAAAGTGGCAAGGCAACTCCAAAATATGAAAACATGGAGTTTCTTCTCCATCAAGTCAATATGAGTTTTGAAGAGTTTGAATACATCTGCCATCTCTATCAGCCAAGCCAGCGAACAGAAATCATGCAAACCTATCTCAATACGAGTTCCATCTTTGGTACCAGTAGTCTAGTCAATTTATTTGAAACATGCCAAGACTATCTCAAGATCTATCACGATCTCCCTATAAAGGAAATCAGAGATATGCTGGAAGTTGTCATTTATATCCGTCAACATGGAACAGGACAGCTTTCAATCCAAGTGGAACAAACGGTCAAAAAGCTTTGGGAAAAAATTGAAAAACAAGATACATGGTATGAAAGCGACCTAAAAATCCTCAACACCATACTTTTTAGCTTTCCCATCGAACACCTCCACCTCATCACTGAACTAATCTTGCAGCGCTTGGAAGAATATAAAAACTATCGACATTTATATGAATTACGAATGGCAATCCTACTCAATCTGTCCACCATTTACTTGTACAACCAAGATAAAAATACCTGTCAACAAATCTGCTACACCTTACTAGAGGATGCCAAGAAAAAGAAAAGATACGATATTTTGTCTATCACTTATGTTCGAATAGGTATTTGCACTAGTAATAATCATCTTATTCAAAAGGGCTTCTCACTTCTGGAGTTAACTGATGAAACCTCAATGCTATCTCACCTCAAAAAGGAAGTAGAGACCTGTTATCAAGCAAAGGAAATATAAAAAAAGTCGAGGAAATCCCTCGACTTTTGCATCTTATTTTGTTCGTCAGTTCTTAGTACCAACCGTTGTTAAGCCAGAAGTTCTTAGCTGCAGTCCATGAACCGTAACGTCCTGCTACATAAGAGTCTGCTACACGTTCTTGGTTTTCAGCTGAGTAGTCACCGTTCAAGTATGAATCTGTCAATTGGTAACGTCCGATGTAACGTCCGTTTGTAGCTGTGTAGCTACCGCCTGATTCTTTTTGAGCGATCCATTCTTTAGCTTCTGCTTCAGATCCGCTTACAGTTGAAGTTGATGCTGAAGTTTCTGTTGTAGCAACAGTTTCTTCTGCTACAGTTACGCTTGCTGCTGGCGCTTCATAAGTTGTTGTTTCAGTAGCTGCAGGTGCTGCTACTGGAGCTTCTGCTGTCGTAGCTGAAGTTGCTGGTGCTTCACCATCAATAACCAATACTTGGTCTACATAGATCAAATGAATATCTTTAATCTTATTTTTTTCTGCCAATTTTTCAACAGTTGTATTGTATTTTTCAGCGATTCCTGATAGAGTGTCACCTGATTTTACTGTGTAAGTTGTTGTTTCTTGTGCAAAAGTAAGTGATGGTGCAAGGAAAGCAAGCGCTGCTGCTACTCCTACAAGTCCTGTTTTAATTTTGTTAGTTGTTGATTTCATATTAAAAGATTCTCCTTCTTTCTTATATTTCCATCATACCCTACTATTATTACTGTTTCTTGACGGTTTTATGTAGAAATGTTACAAGACTATGTTTTATTTCACTTAAATAGCCTCTTTTTGTTACAAAAGGCTTGATTTTATAGGCTTTATGGGGAGTTTAGATATTTTATCATGGAATTGAGCGCTTGCATCTAATCTTTGATATAATAGAGTTAAGAATCTTTTTAAGGGGAAACAGATGCAATCACTTCGTTTTCAATCTGTCTTTGATATCATTGGGCCAGTCATGATTGGCCCATCTAGTAGTCACACGGCAGGAGCTGTTCGTATCGGTAAAATCGTCTCTTCTATCTTTGACGATACTCCAACCGAGGTCGAGTTCCAGCTTTTTAATTCTTTTGCAAAAACCTATCGAGGGCACGGAACTGATCTCGCCCTAGTCGCTGGAATCTTAGGAATGGAAACAGATGATCCAGAAATTCCAAATAGTTTAGAAATTGCCCACAAGCGTGGCATCAAAATTGTTTGGACCATTCAGAAAGACAGTAACGCCCCTCACCCAAATACTACGAAAATCACTGTTAAGAATGAGCACAAGACCATCAGTGTGACAGGAATTTCAATCGGCGGTGGAAATATCCAGGTAACAGAGCTCAATGGCTTTGCCGTATCCCTCAACATGAACACCCCTACCATTATCATCGTTCATCAGGATGTTCCTGGTATGATTGCTCATGTAACAGAGGCTCTCTCTCGCTTTGACATTAACATCGCCCAAATGAATGTAACCCGAGAAAAAGCTGGTGAGAAAGCCATTATGATTATCGAAGTTGATAGTCGCAACTGTGATGAATCTATCGAAGAGATTCGTAAAATTCCTCATTTGCATAATGTCAATTTCTTTCAATAGGAGAAAATATGTTTTATTCTATCAAAGAATTAGTCGAACAAGCCGAACTTGATTTTCAAGGAAATGTTGCTGAACTCATGATTACGACCGAGTTTGAGCTAACAGGTCGTGAACGAGAAGAAGTTCTCCTTCTCATGGAGCGCAACCTTGAAGTCATGAAAGCTTCAGTTGAGCTTGGTCTTAGTGAAAAAAAATCTCGTAGTGGTTTGACAGGTGGTGACGCTGCCAAGCTTGACCACTACATCAAAAAAGGAAAGACCCTATCAGACTTCACTGTCTTGTCTGCAGCCCGTAATGCTATCGCCGTTAATGAACACAATGCCAAGATGGGACTGGTCTGTGCAACACCTACTGCTGGTAGTGCAGGCTGCCTTCCAGCCGTTCTCACTGCTGCTATTCAAAAGTTGGATTTAACTCATGAACAACAACTAGACTTCTTATTCGCTGCAGGTGCTTTTGGACTCGTGATTGCTAACAACGCTTCTATCTCGGGAGCCGAAGGTGGCTGCCAGGCCGAAGTCGGTTCAGCTTCAGCCATGAGTGCCGCTGCCCTAACTCTAGCTGCAGGCGGAACACCTTATCAAGCGAGCCAGGCTATCGCCTTCGTTATCAAAAACATGCTCGGCCTAATCTGTGACCCCGTTGCAGGTTTGGTTGAAGTTCCTTGTGTCAAGCGGAATGCCATGGGAGCAAGTTTTGCCTTCATCGCAGCCGATATGGCTCTGGCTGGTATCGAATCAAAAATTCCAGTTGATGAGGTCATTGACGCCATGTATCAAGTAGGATCTAGCTTACCAACTGCCTTTCGTGAAACTGCTGAAGGGGGGCTCGCTGCCACACCTACAGGTCGTCGCCTTCAAAAAGAAATCTTCGGCGAATAATTTCATCATTATGAGGAGAATCAATGTCATCTATATCTGCTATCTTTTTTGACTTAGATGGAACGCTAGTTGATAGTTCTATCGGTATCCATAATGGTTTCACCTATACCTTTGACCAACTTGGAGTTTCTAGTCCTGGTGCCAAAACCATTCGAGGTTTTATGGGTCCCCCACTAGAAACCAGCTTTGCTAGTTGTTTACCAGCTGAGCAAATAGAGGAAGCCATCCAGCTCTATCGTTCTTATTATAAGGAAAAGGGTGTGTACGAAGCCCAACTCTTTCCACATATCAAAGATTTACTCGTAGAACTAGCTGAGCATTATCCTCTTTATATCACTACTACGAAGAATACACCAACCGCAGTTGACATGACTAACAATTTTGGGATTGACCACTTCTTTGATGGCATTTATGGTTCAAGCCCTCAAGCCCTACACAAGGCAGATGTCATCCGTCAAGCTTTGACAACTCATAACTTGGAGCCAGAAAAAGTGGTTATTATCGGAGATACCAAGTTTGATATGATTGGTGCCCAAGAAACTGGCATTAAGAAATTAGCGGTAACCTGGGGATTCGGTGATGAGAAAGACCTCATGGGCTATAATCCTGACTGGATCGCTCACCAAACAGAGGATATTTTAAATCATTTACAAAAGAAAGATTAAGCAAAAGACCCCCAAATCTAGCATCTCCTAGACTTGGGAGTCTTTTTGTTTGTACTTGACTAGGAAAAATGCCTTTCACCACACTGGTTACATTACTCAAAGGGGGAAACTTCTTCGGTTTCAACTTCTTTAGATCTGTCGATAGTGACTATTTCTACTTCCTTAGTGGGCATAGCTAACAAGACTAGTAAAGCAATTCCTCCAACCACGGGAATAAAATGTACAAAAATCAGAGCCCAGTGAAAACCAGCATCACGGAGACGGCGAACTGTCAAAGCTAACATAGGTAAGATTAGGGCAAGACCGAAAATCATATAGACAATAGCGAGTCCACCCAAGGCAAGAAAAGCACCCTCTTCTCCTTCGCTAAATATAGCATTAAAGTATGCTGAATAAAGAGGGATAAGAAGTAGTATGTTTGTTAGCCAAATCCACCAATACTCTGAACGTGTTGAACGGCCTGTAAAATCTACATAACCTTTAAAGAAATTCTTATTAAGCGTTAATCATAAGTTACTCCCTAATTTTTTTATTTACTATAGCTTATCATATCTGTTCACTAATAACAAGTTTGTTCAAAAAACTCTGAAAATCTCTCCAAATCTAGAAAAAAAGATACTATCCCTTCCCTCCTGTCAAAAAGAGTTCCAGGGATAATACCTTAGTTTTGTTTTTAATCAGTGTGAGTTGTTTCATTGGCAAAACCGATAATGGCTTGCTTCAACTCTGAACCTTGCAAGGCACGGAATTCTTCAATCTTTTGATTGATGACTTCAAGTGGCATGACATTAACCTTACCAACAAAAATCTTATCCATGACTTGATTATCAACTAATTCAGTAGATACCAACAACTCCTCATAGAGTTTCTCACCTGGACGAATCCCCACTTCTACAATCGGAATTTCATTTTCAGTACGTCCACTAAGAAGAACCATTTTCTTGGCCAAATCATAAATTTTAACTGGTTTGCCCATATCAAGGATAAAGACCTCTCCATCTTTAGCATAAGCTCCTGCATGGATCACCAAACGGCTAGCTTCTGGAATGGTCATAAAGTAACGAGTCATACGGAAGTCCGTCACAGTCACTGGACCACCCTCTGCAATCTGACGCTCAAACACTGGAATCACACTACCACGGCTACCAAGAACATTCCCAAAACGAACCGCACAATAGGTAGATTGACTACGTTGGTTGAATCCTGTAACAATCAACTCTGCCACACGTTTGGTAGCTCCCATTACGTTTGGTGGATTAACGGCCTTATCGGTCGAAATCATAACCATCTTCGGTACCTTAGCGGCGTCAACTGCCTTGGCAACATTGTAAGTTCCGAGGATATTATTTTTAAAGGCTTCTTTTGGATTACGCTCCATCATCGGCACGTGCTTATGGGCAGCAGCGTGGTAAACAATGGCTGGTTGGTACTGCTCAAATACTTGAAGCAAGCGATCATAGTCTTGGATGTCTGCAATCACAGGAACATAGTCAATTCCTTGGAAGCTACGAATCAATTCATGATAAATCAGATAAATAGAGTTTTCCCCATGCCCCAAGAGAACCACGCGCTCTGGATTAAAGCGACTAACCTGACGGCAAATCTCAGACCCGATAGAACCTCCTGCACCTGTCACTAAGATGGTTTTTCCAGTAATTTCTGAGCCTAGGCGTGACTCATCTAGTTGAATTTCTTTACGTCCCAAAAGGTCAGTAATATCGATTTTTTGGAAACCACCTACCTGAGGATGCAATCCTTGTACAACTGACTCAATCTTAGGCATCTTATAACACTTCAAGCCAAGTTGGTTACACATTTTTAGGATACGCTCATACTCGGATGGATCAAGAGAAGGAATCGCAACGATAACTTTTTCAATCTGATGACGTTTTGAGAGTTCTGGTAACTGTTCATAAGATCCTAAGACTGGGATTCCACCTAGTTTTTGACCTTTTTTCTTCTCATCATTATCCAAAATACCCACTAACTCAAGATCACTCGTAGGATGTTGGTAGCTGTTCATAAAGAGAGCTCCACCGTCTCCCGCACCAATCAAGAATGTACGACGGTGTTCCCCTTCTCCATCACCCTTTTTACGTCTAGAATAGATCAACTGCCAAGCAATACGTGGGAGCAAGATCAAGAAGGTGCTGAGCAAGATAAAGAGAACGATGAAACGCACAGAGAATAGTGGCAAGAAGGCATAGCAAAGGAGATAGGACAAGACACTGCTGACACTTACTCCAATGAATATCTTCATAAAGTCTGTGATTTTGCTATAACGACTAATGCTAGCATTGAGCCCCCAGAATCCAATCATGATTTGATAGAAAAGGAAGGTCAAGCTTGTATAGATGACATAGTCCACAGGAGCTGGATTGATCAATCCATAAAACAAGATATAAGAAACAATGATTGAGGAAATCATGCTGGCAGCATCAAAAATCCCCCAAAAGACTTGTTTTTGTTGTTTATTTAACACTTCAACCAGATCAATTACATAATCTGTCATTTTTTTATTCATGTGAATGGTATCCTCCTACACAAAATCACATTTTCTAGTAATTACAAGACATTTTTCTAAAACCGATTAGTTATTTGCTTTTTCTCAATAGTTTTAAAAATATGAACTGTCGGACAAAGCCTGGACATAGGGCAACGACAACTTGGATTAAAACACTTTTCAGATATTCGCCATAAGAAATCTGTCCACGCGCGTGCATTCTTTGACGTGCTTGGCGATAGAGTTTGAGATAGCGAAGGCCACCACGACGTTCAAACATCCCCGCTCCCACGCGTACCTTACAAAGAATCTGATCCACATTTCCAGTTCGAGCACCAGCACTAATCATATTGAGCCAGAGCAAATCGTCTTCCATATAGAGCCCATCTTCGTAGTTACCTGCCTTGAGAACCATCTCTTTTTTAAACATAACAGTCATATGATTAAAGGCACTTCTCATACGTTGGTAATCAATGATATCCTCATGCTTAATCGGCACACGACGGTAAGAAACAATTTCGTCAGGTTGGTCGATGAATTCTGCGATATGACCACCTAGCAAGTCCAAATTTTCTGTTTCCATCAATTCAAACTGTTGCTCGAAACGATCTTCAACAGCGATATCATCCGTATCCATACGGGCAATGACGTCATACTGGCACTGCAAAACACCATACTGTAGTGCCAAGCCCAAACCACGGTTTTGCTCCAATGGATAGCGTTTGATTGGAATACTTGACTGTGCTTCCAATTCCTCCAAAACTTGATATAGTTCAGGTGTCAGTGGACCATCTTCAACGATAACCACTTCACTAGGTTTGAGCGTTTGATGTAAGATACTTTTTACAGCCTCTTCTAAGAAGACAGGATTTTCTTTGATGTAGACTGACATCAAGACGCTAAATTTCCGATTTTCAGACACAGCAGTTCTCCAATGTATAGATTTTCTTTCACTATTTTATCACAAATTTCCTGACTTTCCTATTTTTATTTGAATCCCAGAAAAAAACTAGTAAATCTCTCCTTCTTTTTACCCATGATTTCACTGAGCTAAATAGCCGATTCCCTCACACCATCTTGACATCTATGGGAAAAAGCCTTAAAATAAGCTGTTATCAAAATCAGTTTATTGAGGTGCACATGAACAAACGATCACTCTTTTTTATTCTAGGAATTATCTTAATCGGAGCGGTCTTAAGAGCTCCTTTTACGGCCTTACCAACTGTTTTGGGAGATATTGCTCAAGGTTTAGGAGTTGAGGTCAGTTCACTTGGGGTTTTGACCAGCCTTCCTCTCTTGATGTTTGCTCTTTTCTCCTCTTTTGCGACGCGTTTGGCTCAAAAGATTGGACTTGAGCATCTTTTTACCTACAGCCTCCTCGTCTTAACCATCGGTTCAGTGATTCGTATCTTCAATCTTCCCCTTCTCTATCTGGGAACCTTACTCATCGGAGCAAGTGTCGCTATTTTTAACGTACTTCTTCCTAGTATGATTCAGGCAAACTACCCACAAAAGATTAGCTTCCTGACAACGGTTTATGTTACGACTATGGGAATCGCGACAGCACTAGCTTCCTACCTCTCTGTACCCATTACTCAGGCAACATCTTGGAAGGGGCTGATTCTCTGCCTGTCCATGGTCTGCCTGCTAACCTTATTGGCCTGGTTCCCCAACCATGGCCACAATCATTTTCTAGAAGGGCATGAAGAGAAAACAGAAAAAGAGAATATCCTAAAAAGCAAGCAAGTTTGGGCTATTATTGTCTTCGGTGGACTACAGTCCTTACTCTTCTATACCAGTATGACCTGGTTACCAACCATGGCCATCAGTGCAGGGCTAGCTCATACGGACGCTGGTCTTCTGGCTTCTATCTTTTCACTGATTAGTATCCCCTTCTCGATGACCATTCCAAGTTTAACAACTCATTTGTCCAATCGTCACCGTCAAATCATGTTAACAGTCATCTCTCTGGCTGGTATGTTAGGAATTGCCATGCTTCTATACCCTAGCAGTAATTTCTTTTACTGGTTGGTTGCCCATCTCTTGATTGGTACTGCTTGTAGCGCTCTTTTCCCTTACCTCATGGTTTGCTTCTCCATCAAAACCAGCTCTCCTGAAAAGACGGCTCAATTATCTGGTCTTGCCCAGACCGGTGGTTACATTTTAGCTGCCTTTGGACCAACTCTCTTTGGTTACAGTTTTAACATGTTCCAGTCTTGGGTTCCAGCGGTACTGATTCTTCTAGTAATTGATATCATCATGACAATCGCCCTCTTTATGGTGGATCGAGCGGATAAAATCCTCTAATCTTCTAGTTTTTACTAGGAGATTTTTTATATATAAAATTTTTACACATATTACTTGACAGGGCTTACATTTAGATGTATGATGTATGTGTAGAATAATTATATATAAAATTTTTACATACTAAAAAAGGAGGTGCCCCATGTATTTTCCAACATCAGCGGCTTTGATTGAATTTCTCATCTTGGCCATCCTAGAACAAGGGGATTCCTATGGTTATGAGATTAGCCAAACCATTAAACTCATTGCCAAAATCAAGGAATCCACCCTCTACCCCATCTTGAAAAAACTGGATACCAACCGCTATCTGACTACATACTCTCGCGAATACCAAGGTCGGATGCGGAAGTACTACTCCTTGACAGACATTGGAGAGGAGCAACTATTTGTACTCAGAGAAGAGTGGACACTCTACACTGACACCATCAATGGCATCATAGAAGGGAGCATTCGCCATGACAAGAACTGAATATTTGAATCAGCTTGAAGCCTATCTGATGAAGCTGCCTCAATCTGATCGCATCGAAGCCATGGACTACTTCAAAGAACTTTTTGATGATGCTGGTCCAGAAGGTGAGGAAGACCTAATAGCTAGCCTAGGAAGTCCAAAAGAAGCTGCCCATGATATCCTGACTACACTTCTTGATAAGAAAATCAACGAAGAAAATTCCAGTAAGAACGACCGCCATATTTTACGCATCGCTCTTCTAGCCCTCCTTGCAGCTCCTATCGGAATTCCAGTCGGAATTGCTCTTCTCATGGCTATCATCGGGATTTTTATCGCTGCTGTCAGCGTACTTATAGCCTTCTTTGCTGTATCAGTAGCTGGACTAATCCTAGGAGGCGTTCTCCTATTTGAAAGCTTCTACGTTCTGGCTGAATCGACATCTGCTTTTATTCTGATTTTTGGTGGAGGTTTACTGGCAATCGGAGCTTCGTCCCTAGTTTTGCTAGCAACTTCCTATGTAACACGTTTCTTTGGATTACTAGTCCTTCGACTTATCCAATGGATTCTTAATAGAGGAAAGAGAGGTGAAAGACATGCGTAAATGGACAAAAGGATTTCTTATCTTTGGTGTTGTTACTAGTATCATTGGTTTTTCAATGATTATCATTGGCATCCAAACAGACGGAGTCAGAAGCCTCCTTGCAATGTCTCAAAATCCAGTATTTGAAAGTCGAATGGAAGAGCTCGTTTTTGACCAAGATATTGAAAATCTAAACATTTCACTAAAAGAACATTCGCTCGTCATTACGGAGTCAAACGATGATAAGATCCACCTCCAGTATCATCCAACCATCTCTGAAAAAGAAAATCTTCAACACTCTATCAAAGAGAAAAGTCTTGAAATAACTGACACCAAGTCAACTACACGTCGCTCTATAGGTTCTAGTATCGAGGGTATTCTCTATATCGCAAGCGGAATTTCTAGTCGCAATGATGAAGTTGTTCTCTCATTACCAAGAGGAAAAGACTTAAAAAATCTAACTGCCCAGGTAAACCATCGTATCCTTTCAATTGCTAATGCAAAACTCAGCAATGCCAAGATTCTGTCAAATGGATATCTCCTTCGTATCACTGATAGCGAGATTAAAAATAGCCAACTGATCACAACTGGAATTGTCAATGTATTTGAAACCAGTCTAACAGATAGCCGCATCCAAGCAGACCATGAACATATCTCTGCTGAGGATATTCAAGTACATGGTAAGGTAGAGCTAGAGTCAAAAAAAGATATGATCATCAAGCTAGCTAAAAAAGAACTTGAGAGAATTAATGTAGAACTTTCTTCTGACCATGGTTCCATCTATCATCGTAGTCGGGAAGGATATAATCCAAACGAGGAAAACAAGGAAGATGAAGAGTTCTCTAATCCTTACAAATCAGAGAAAAAAGATACACAAGATTTACTTGTCGCAAAAGCTGGTCAAGACATCAATCTACCAAAAGAGGATGTTCGCTCGCCTTCTTATAGACATCATGAATAAAAAGTTACTAATCAAAAAGGAGGTCCCATCATGACTCAAGAATGGTTCGAAAGTGCTGATTTCGAGAAAACAGCCAACAATGAGAAAAAAGAAAGTCCATCTGATCCAGTCATTCCCGAGGAAGAACTAAAAGAAAAAGAAGAGTTGCCAGTAGTTGAGGAAAACCCTCAAGAAAAGCCAGAAGAACAGGATGCTGATCTAGAAAAAATAGAGGCTGAAGAAGAACAGGATGCTGGTCTAGAAAAAGTAGAGGCTGAAGAAGAACTGGCAACAAAAACAGAGAAGTCAGAAGAACCTGTTAAAGAAGTTTCTCAGATCAGCAAACCTTTAATCAGCAAATCTTTGGAAAGCCCATTTTTACCAGACCCTACACCTACAAAAACTGCAATCTTCAAAGAAGAATTGGCTGATTTTTGGACTTGGCTACTAGGTGCTCTGAAAGAGCCGACAGCTCGTTTTGATACAGATAAAAAACATAGTTATAATGCCTTTGCACTCCTAACTATCTTTTCTACTACGAGTTTCCTCTTTACTGTTTACCATGCCAAACATAGCTACTACGGCCGTATGGTAAGTATCGATGCTCACTTCGTGGAACAATTCCCATCTCTCAATCTCTTTTCTATCTTCTCTATCTTAGTAGCGACAAGCCTCTTCTTCTTTTCAATCCTCATGGGTGGATTCGTAGTCAAACGTTTTGTCGATCAGGACAGCGATTGGACACTGGAAAGAGCCTTTCAAGAGTATGGCAGGCTCTTCGCCCTTCCTATCCTACTGACAGGCGTCTCTAGCTTCTTTGCCTTCTTTAACGGCCTACGCTTTGCGGCTCTTCTCTGTCTCATTAGTATTGGTATGGTTCTACTTGGCAACCTCTACATCATCTCAAGACCGAGTAAGGATAGTAAAACTGATCCTTTCTACCGTCTTCTCTTCGCAGTCCTCGTCAACGGAAGCGTCCTATTTCTCTTTTTCCTAGCAGAAATGGCACTGGTTTTTGATTATCTCCGAATTCTAGCTTTTATGTAAGATAAAGGTAGCGAGATAGAAAGATATTAGCTTTAGAGGATCATTACTATAAAATTTTAGAAACAAAAAAGCGAACTAGACAGAATTCTGATAATCAGAAAACTAATCTTGTTCGCTTTTTAACTTTATAGAAACTTTTGTTTCACAGATTCCTTATTTATCTATTTGCTAAGACTTCAAAATCCTCTCCTGAAACTGGTCCTACCTCTATTTGGTTAGCGTCCAAATCCTGACAAAGTTCCTTTGGAAGAGCTTCTAAGAAGGCTTGATAATCCAGTCTAGCTACTGCTTCATAGTCTTCTGGTTTTGAGCCATCTCCAGAGATTTTCACCAAGTCAATCTCCCAAACAAGCTCCTTGCCAACCAATTGCTCCACGTAAGGAGCTGGAATCACCGGCTCTTTTGGTAAAATGGTTTTTACTCCCTGAGCCAGGTGGTAGATACCATGAACCTTACCTTCACCATCTGGATAGAATTTAGCGCTGGAAGGATAGGCATCTGACCCTTGAACTCTCTTAACTAGCTCTTCAAAACGTGTCAAGCCATCTTCTTCTAAGAAACTTTCCAAATCTTTCTTATCAAAGTAGACAGGTGATAGAATACCCTGGCAGAAACCTAAACGAGCAGCTTTATCAGCTAGATAATTCTTAACAGTTTCTTGGAAATAGTTTTCCAAATCAAAGTCTGCCAAGCCTTCAACTGCTTCACCAACCTTGCTAGACAAAGCTCGTAAGAGTCCTTCTACAATCTCCCAGTCAGCTCTTGTAATCAAGTCAGGAATGATTACTTGATAGCCTTCTTGAGTATCTAGATATCGAACTTTAAAGAGAAATTGAGACTTGCCTACGATTCCACACTCGATATATTCAAGGCGATTGAGAGGTTGACGGAGGTAAACAGCATCATAACTATGGGACTCTAAGCCTTCTATCAAACCTAAAATTGATTTAGCTGTAAGAATCTCCTGTTGTCCTAAAATACTTTGTTTATTTGGAATAAAAAATATTTTAACCATAATGGTCTCCTTTGAAATCGTTTACATATAGTATACACCATTTTCCTGAAAGATGCAGAAACAAATTTAAGATTTTTTGGTCAAAAGCATAGAAAAACAGCCCGTCAGGACTGTCCTACTTTTATACAACTTCAGAATGATCTAGGTTCTCACCAATCGCTGCTAAACGCTCGATGACTTGATCTTGTGTTAATTCATGGTCCAAAACATATCGATTACGTGGGTGAACACGGCACTCGTGCGAGCAGCCACGGAGATATTTATCTTCGTTGTCTTCTGATGCCAAGATACGACGGTTACAGAATGGATTTCCACAGTTGACATAACGTTCACACGGTGTTCCATCAAACCAATCTTTCCCTACAATGGTTGGATTGACATGGTTGACATCGACTGCAATACGTTCATCAAATACGTACATTTTCCCATCCCAAAGTTCTCCTTGAATCTCTGGATCTTTACCATAAGTCGCAATTCCGCCGTGCAATTGACCGACATCTTTGTAGCCTTCACGGACCATCCAACCTGAGAATTTTTCACAGCGGACTCCACCAGTACAGTAAACTACGACACGTTTGTCCATGAATTTTTCCTTGTTATCACGAACCCATTGTGGCAACTCGCGGAAATTGCGGATGTCTGGGCGGATAGCACCACGGAAATGACCTAGGTCATACTCGTAATCGTTACGAGTATCAAGGACAACTGTATCTTCGTCTAGAAGAGCTTCTTTGAATTCTTTTGGAGACAAGTAAGCACCTGTTGTTTCAAGTGGGTCGATGTCGTTGTCAAAGTTATCATCCTCTAAGCCAAGGTGGACAATCTCTTTCTTGTAGCGAACAAACATCTTCTTGAAGGCTTGCTCACTTTCCTCGTCAATCTTGAACCAGAGGTCTTCCATACCTGGAAGGCTATGAACATAGTCCATGTATTTTTGGGTTGTTTCGTAGTCACCAGAAACAGTTCCGTTAATCCCTTCGTCAGCGACTAGGATACGACCTTTGAGGCCGATTGATTTACAGAAAGCCAAGTGGTCTGCCGCAAATTGTTCTGCGTTTTCAATTGGGACATATTTATAGTAAAGTAAAACTCGAATATCTTTTGACATAAGATTGATTCTCTTTTCTAAGATTAAATTATCAGAATTTTTTATTCAACTATACCAGTATACTCTCCCAAGAAAGCGAATGCAATTTATTTGACCGAAAATTGAAAAACAAGACCATTTTCAGATCTTGTTTCAGCTAAATATTCGGTGAAGAAAGGTTAACAAAAATGGTAAGGTTGCTACGATATTATTGATAACATGAACGATATAACCGGGATAGATACTCTTGGTATAGCGAGTTAGACCCGCATAAAGGATTCCAAACGTCGCAAAAACAAGAATATCTAGTACACTGGGAAAACTTGTAAAGTGAGGAAGAGCAAATAAAACCGAAGGAAGAATCAGGTCAAGCCCAAATTTCGAATCTTTAAAGAAGGCATGTTGGAGCAATCCTCTATAAATCAACTCTTCCATCAGAGGCCCTAGAAAAAATAAGGACAGGTAGAGTCCCAACTCGGCAAAATTTGTCTCACTATAACCGATTAACACAGCCCAACCTTCATAGGTAGACTGAACATGTCTAGCCGTTTGGAAATTAAACGTTATATGAAGCACAGCTACGAGAATTGTCAGCACTGTAAACCACAGCCATTTTTTCTTAGGAATAACAAAAAGATATCCATGACCTGTCTTGACTAATATCCATACCATCAGTCCGATGAAGACTAGACTGACAAGATTTCGAATCCAGAAAAAATTGCCAATTTGAGAAGAAAATTGCCAGTAGTTTTGGATTATAAGTGTTAGCTGAGAAAGTCCATATACGAAAAATAAGTAGGATAAGATTGCACTAGTTTTGAAAATAAGATGGTATTTTTTCATATACTTATTACCAACGATGCTTGTAAGGCAAATGCCTAGGTTCAAAATGCATATAATTATATGTATTTACTCTAAAAAGAATCACCACCTCGTCTGGAAAAACCAGACAAGGCAGTGATCGCTCTTTTTAGGAATGAATACACGAAATCAATCTATCTTAAGATTTTTTGTTTTTCAAGAATTCGTCGTATTGTTTTTGCATTTCATCCAATACTTTTTGGTAAGCACCTTCAGATTTAAGTTTTTCCATCAATTCTGGAATAGCTTTTTCTGGGTCTACAGTACCAGTGTTGATAGCTGTATCGAATTGTTGCATAGTGTTAGTGATAGCTGAGATTTCAGATTTCACGTTGTCAGTGTTAAAGATGAATCCAAGCGCTGGAGATTCTTTTGCAGTTTCCAAGTCTTTCTTAGATTGTGCGATTTGCTCATCTGTAACGTTTTCATTGATGTAAAGAATCCAGTTGTTACCAGTGTTCCATCCTGACATGTGAGTGTTTCCTTTGTATCCATCAAGGACTTTAACACGGTTTTCTTTACCTGCAACTTTTTCCCAGTTCTTGCCTTCTGGTCCATAAACAAGTCCGTTCAAGAGTTCTGGGTTAGTGTTCAAGAGGTTCAACACTTCCATTGCTTTTTCTTTGTTCTTAGAGTTGTTTGAAATTACAAAGTTTGCAACTTGAGTTGTTTGGTTTTTCTTGATGAAGTTAGTAAATGGTTTGATTTGGATGTCTCTGTTAGCAACACGAGAAAGCAAGCTGCTACCGTAGTCAGCTGGTCCTACTGTCTCTTCGCGAACAAACCAAGTATCTTGAGTAAGGTCATATGAAGTATCGCTAGTTGCTACGTCTTTTGGAATGTATCCTGCTTCATAGAATTTGTGAAGAGTCTTCAAGTGTTCTACGAAACGAGGAACTTCGTAACGGTTAACGATCTTAGTAGTATCGCCTTCAAGGTCGATGACGAATGGAAGTCCGTTTGCAACTGGGTAGTCAAAGTTTTCTGATGGGATAAAGTTTTTACCAACAGCGAATGGCATTACATCTGGAGCTTTTTCTTTGATTTGTTTCAATACTGGTTCAAGTGTTTCGTATGAAGTTACACCTGAGATATCAATTCCATATTTTTCAAGAAGTGGGCCGTTGAAAGCAAAGTTTTGTGAAGATGCAACATTGGCTGCAACTGGAACAGAATAAATCTTACCGTTTACAGTGTTACCTTTGATGTAAGCTGGGTCAAGCGCTTTATAAAGATCAGCCCCTTCTTTCTTGTACAATTCTGTCAAGTCAGCATAAGCACCTTTTTGAGCGTTTACTACGTAGTTATCTGCAAATGCGATATCATAGTTTTCACCTGATGAAGTGATAACTGACATTTTCTTACCGTAGTCACCCCAACCAAGATATTGGATATCCAATTTAGCACCAACTTTTTCTCCGATGATTTTGTTTGCATTTTCTAGCAATTCATCCAAGTTATCTGGTTTGTCACCGATTTGGTACATTTTGATAACAGTTTTGTCACCTGATGCTGAGTCAGCAGCTTTTTGGTTGTTTCCTTTAAGGTTTCCACAAGCTGCAAGGCTAGCAGCTAAAGCGACAAGGCTAGCAGATGCAAAAGCATATTTTTTCCAGTTTTTCATTATAAAAACTCCTTTTTTTATTTTTAAAGTTATTAACAAATTGAGATTGTTGATTTTCCTTTGCCAGAAAAATCAGCGTTAGAGAAGAAACATTGTTTCTTAGACTTCCTTATTCTTTAACACCACCGATAGTCAAACCTTTTACAAAGTAGCGTTGGAAGAATGGGTAGAGGATCGCAATCGGAACAGTCGCAACTACAACCATGGCCATACGACCTGTTTCTTTTGGTAGGGCAACCGCAAGTTGTCCTGACATACCAACTGACTTGGCAATGTAATCCATGTTGTTTTGGATTTGCATGAGCAAATATTGCAATGGATACAAGTTATCACTCTTGATGTAAAGAAGGGCGTTAAACCAGTCATTCCAGAACCCAAGCGCTGTCAATAGGGTAATAGTTGCGATACCTGGTAGTGAGAGCGGTAAACAGATTTGGAAGAAGATACGAGCTTCACTAGCTCCATCGATACGAGCTGATTCGAGGATTGCTTCTGGGATGGTCTTCTTGAAGAAGGAACGCATCAACATGATATTGAATGGTGATAGAAGCATCGGAACAATCAAGGCCCAAATGGTATCACCAAGGTGAAGCAACTGAGTTACCACGATATAACCTGGTACCAAACCAGCATTGAACAACATACTAAGCAAAGCGAAGATTGTAAAGAATTTACGATACTTAAATGTTGAACGTGAGATGGCATAGGCGTAAGTTGTAGTGATAAAGACGTTTGTCAATGTACCTACAACTGTCACAAACACTGAGATAAAGAGTGCTTGTAAAATCTTATCTTTGAACTGAGCCAAAAACTCAAAACCATCTAATCCAAACTGTGATGGGAAGAAGCTATATCCATATTGAACGATACTCTTCTCATCTGTAACTGAGATAATGATGACAAAGATGAAAGGCAAGATACAAGAGAAGGCCAGCAAACCAGAAATGATACTAAAGAAGATATCTGCTTTCTTGCTGAAGGAGTGTATGCCAACATTATCAATTTTTTCTTTTTGAATTTTTTTTGCCATATGCTCCTCCTTTCTAGAATAGTGCTGAGTTAGGATCAACACGTCTTGCAAGTAAGTTTGATAGGATAACCAGAATCAAACCGACGACTGACTGATAGAGACCAGCTGCTGAAGCCATACCGATGTCTGCTGTCTGTGTCAAACCATTAAAGACATAGACGTCCAATACGTTTGTTACGCTATAGAGCTGACCAGCGTTGTGAGGGATTTGATAGAAGAGACCGAAGTCTGCACGGAAGATGTTTCCGACTGCAAGGATGGTCAATACTGTCACAAGTGGTGTCAACTGAGGGATGGTTACGTTGCGAATACGTTGCCATTTGCTAGCACCGTCCACTGTCGCTGCTTCGTAATAAGTTGGGTCAATACCCATGATTGTAGCGTAGTACATCACACTACTGTATCCGAAGCCTTTCCAGATACCTAGGAAAAGGAGGAGGTAAGGCCAGATACTGATGTCTGCGTAGAAGTTAATCCCTTTCATTCCGAGAGCTTCTAAGGTGTGATTGATAAGCCCTTTATCGATATTTAGGAAAGCATCTGTAAAGAAACTGATGATAACCCAAGATAGGAAGTACGGGAATAACATAGAAGTTTGGTAGATTTTAACCATTTGCTTAGAGCGAAGTTCACTAAGGATAATGGCAATCCCAACCGATACAATCAAACCAATAAAGATGAATCCAAGGTTGTAAAGGACAGTGTTTCGAGTGATGACAAAGGCATCTTTTGAACTAAATAAGAATCTGAAGTTATCTAGTCCAACCCATTTACTATTTATAATACTGTGGACGAATCCTTCACCAGTCATATGGTAGTCTTTGAAGGCAACCACATTTCCAAATACTGGGATGTAGAAGAATAAGATCAACCAAAGTGTCCCTGGTAAAACCATTAAGAGAAATATCCAATTATCTCTCAAAGTTTTTGAAAACTTGTTCATAATTTCCTCCCTTTTTATTTTTCTAAAACTTAATAATCTCACAATTTTTAGATTTGATAACGTTTACAAAAATAGTATACTCTTATTTTAAGGATAGTTTAAACTACTAATTATAGAAAAAACTCCACAAATTATTTTATGTGGAGAACTTTTTTTATAATAAGAAGTGTGTTTCACGAGAAACGTCTTGCTTGCAAGAGGAGTTGCCCATCTCTACTAATTGAAAACTCCTTCCAATATCGGTTGGTGAAAACTAGCAAAATGAACCTGGGCATTTATAATGGTACCTGCTTCGTTTTTCTCAATCTCCGGTTGCCCCTCAGTATGTAAAATAGTAGGGCGACCATCTTTGTATCCAAATAGAATCACCTCTGTCCCTGCTTCATTCAGATAGCAGGCTAAGATTTCAAACCGTTTTTCACCAACACCAGCAATATAGTCGAGCCATTTAAAAGTATAATTCTCTCCATCCACTTGCCCAAATTGCATAATCTGATCTGGGACTGCAAGCCCATAATAACGACCATATGTTGCTAGGTTAGTCGACTTAAATTTTTCACCTTTACTATCTGAATAGGATTCCATGGCTATTTTTATCTTGTCTGTTAGAGCACTATAGTCTGTATCTGGCTCATCATCTGTAGATACGCCCGTTTTTAAGAGAAATTCCTTAAAACCTTGCGCTAAATCTGTGTTTTCAGTCTCTTCAAAATTCGCAGCACTGATAGTTTCTAGTGTCTTATCAGCATACAAAACCTGCGCTTGCCCATCCTTGAGTGTAAATAGGTAGAAATGTCTGGCTTGATCGTCATAGTAGGCATCCAAAACCAAGTAATCATAGGCGTTGTCACTGGATACCCCGAAAATATTCCATCTGACTTTTTTCTGAGAAACAGTTGTTATTTTTAATTTTTCAATGAGTTCATTTTTTTCATCAAAGTTTCTATGATCTAGTCTATGATAGGACTGCCCCATAGAAGAAGCCCAGCTTACAAAC
Source organism: Streptococcus mitis (assembly GCF_009496285.1). Taxonomy (GTDB): domain Bacteria; phylum Bacillota; class Bacilli; order Lactobacillales; family Streptococcaceae; genus Streptococcus; species Streptococcus mitis_BP. Next base: position 69,481 of record NZ_WIJK01000002.1, on the reverse strand, counting down.
TCTTCCTGCCACTTTTCGGTATTGTACTGGACCAGCTTCTGAAAATCTGAGTAATTCTTCATAATCAAGGCTTGGTCAGTAGGATGAGATAACTGGAGTTCTTCCATGGCTACAAGAGTAGCAGCCATAGGTGATTGAACAGTTGCGTCCTTGACTTCTTTTTCGTGCGAAAGAGCCTTCTGATAGGAATCTGCTAGGTAGTGAAAATAGTTGGTTACTTCTTTTGCTTGTTGTTCCCTCGCTGTTGATGGACTAGTTGCGCTATCTTCTGTCGTCTTTTGACAAGCAGATAAAACTAGCATACTCGCACCTAGGACTAGTAGTAGCTTTTTCATGGCCAGACCTCCAAACTATCCTTATACTCAATGAAAATCAAAGAGCAAACTAGGAAGCGAGCCGCAGGCTGTACTTGAGTACGGCAAGGCGAAGCTGACGTGGTTTGAATTTGATTTTAGAAGAGTATTATACCTTCATTATACTCCTTCCCAACCTCCAAATCAAAAAACATCTCCATTTATTTAAAAGGAGATGTTTAGCTATCTGTTATAAATTTCCTATGTTGTATAAATAGTCGAAGCTGTCGCAATAGTATGCCACTGGTTGGCTGTTGTGGCTGCGAAGTCCTTGTCTGCGTAGAAGTCCGTAAATGGTAAGATTTCCACTTCTAGCTCATCGATACGGTCCAGCTGATCTACCAGATAAGCCTCGATGCGACTTTCTGCTCGCTTGATGCGTTGCAAGAGTCCGCCCATGCGGATATCGACCGTATCCAAGCCAAAGACCTTGTTTTCTTTCAGCCATTGGTGGCTAAAGAGGGTATGGAAGTGTTCGATTTGTCTTCTGAGTTCTGGTAATTCTTGTCTTGCGATTTCTTGCAGACTTTCCTTATCATCCGCTTGATAGGCTTGACGAATACGTCGTCCCACATCGACTTTACTACTTAAAATGGCATTCAACTGGGCCTGAGTTTCAAAGAGATAAGCATAGTTTCCCGCTTTTTCTTTGATTTTAGCAAGAATCTCGGCTGCCTGAACGAAGTGCGGTTTGTCCTGTTCAGGTGTCATGTGCTGGTCAAGAATTGGACAGAGAACATCCTGATAAAAGACATAGCGGTTAGGGTTGATGCCACTGAGATTGCCTGGTAAATCTGGCAAGAGGTTGGCTAGGTCGATCTGCATGAAATCCTCAACGGATAGACCTGTATTGGTCTTGAAGTGAGCAGACAAACTGTCTAGGTCATTGCGGTAGCTGAGTTCTGCCCAGATTTGCAAGCTTGGTAGGATAGAAAACTGGGCTGTTTCCCCACCATTGTCCCCCCAACCCGTCACGATGACTTCTTTGATATCATTGGCACGACAGGCTTTATTGGCTTCAAGAGCGATGAGACGGCTGAAATGGTTGTTGGGTGTAAAACCAATCCACTTCCAAGCACCACCTGCAAAGGTAAGGTCATGACTAATCTTGTGATGGTTGCGGAAATTGCGGTTGTATTTTTCCTCGCTATCCTGATAATAGTCCCAGTAAACCAAGGTTACACGATCTTTAAGACGGTCTAGGTAGACACGCGTTTCCTCTGGAATTTCCACATCACGGTCGTACTGACCATCCGCTGACATAAGTTTGAAGAACATATCGCTCCACATCTGACAGTGGAAACCATACTTGTCAGCAATATCCAGCACGCGCTCCAAGTGTTGGCACATGAGGAGACTACGGTCCACAACACCGTTGAGAATCAGGTAGCGTCCCAAACCAACCAAGTGGGCTTCGTCCATCCCGATATTGACCTTGCGTGTTTGCAGTTTAGACAAAGTCGCAAACATGCCGTCAATTAAGTCGTAAACTTTTTCTTCGCCGATAAGGAGAATGTCCTCTACATCACGAAGTTGCTGGACTTCTTTGACACCCCATTTGACGAAGGCTGACAAGTGGGCCAAGGTCTGAATGCAAGGCACAAAGGTCATGTCAAACTGTTGGGCATAGGCTTCGATTTCCTGCAATTCCTCAGCTGAGTAGGCTCCACGGAAATAGCCAAAGTAAGGTTGTCCTTCAATCTGGTAGGTGTCCTCCATATAGAGCTCAAAGGTTGAGTAGCCCATGAGAGCTAAGACCTCAATCATCTGTTTGGCTGATGCAACATTTAGCACTGCATTTCGCGAACAGTCCGCCATATAGGCTAAATCTTCATAAGCCGCCTGTTCCTCAATCTCTACCTTATCCCCTTCTACCAAAGCTGTTGCTAGGACAGACAAGGCGCGGTAGAGTTGATGAGGTTTACGATAGGTCAGTTGATACTGCTCATTCTCACCCTTGATAGAGATGGAGGCTTGATCAGACTGAACGACTGCCACCTCTACATCTGGTAGAGAAATGTGATTTTTTAATGCTTCAACAGCTTGGGCTTGTTTGGGACTAAGTCCTGTAAATCTTACCATTGGTTTTCCTCCTGTAACCAGTTGACAAGGGCACCGTAGAGATTGGCATCTGCCTGATAGGTGCAGGCTTGGATGACTGGTGCAATTGTATACTCTTCATATCTTTCCACAAAGACGTCTACCGCTTTTTGCACCCCTTTGATAAAATCTGGGTTCTGACTGATAGAGCCACCTAGGCTAATGACATCTGGGTCGATTAGATACTGGATATTGAGTAATCCTTGAGCTAGATTACGATTCATACGCTCAATGGCTTCTTGGCAAAGGGCATTACCTGCTGCAGCCTCTTGATAAACCTTACGGCCATCCCAGTCTGACTGACCTGATTTTTCAATGACATAGCGAACCATGTTTCCTGTAGAAGCTAGTTGTGACCAGTTATTGAGTTTTTCTGCTGGTTCGATAGTTGTCATGTAACCAAACTCTCCACCCAAGCCATGGCGACCACGGTGAATTTTGCCATTGATAATCATAGCCCCGCCAATCCCTGTGCCAATGACAACACAGGCTGCATTTTCAATTTCAGGATGAGCTAGCAGTTCACTAAGTCCAACACAGTTGGCATCATTTTCTAGATGGACAGGTAGCTGGTGATGAGCAAGGGCCTCATACCATGAAAAACCATGGATGTAAGGAATGGCACTGATCCCCTCGATCACTCCTGTTTCTTGATTGACCGCTCCTGGAACACTTATAGCAATCCCACGATAGTCCTGTTCTGACAAGCGTTGGTCCAACCAAGCCAATAAATCTTCTAGAGTTTCTGGAGTTGGGGTGCTGGTCTTATCTAAAATATTTCCATCAGGAGTTAGACTAGCAAACTTAATGCCAGTCCCTCCGATATCAATCGTTGCAATGGTCACTGCTTTCACCTGCAAAAGGAGCGAATCAGCAGTTGGTTCTTACTTTTTCGCTCCTCCTTTCTGTTTATGTTTACTTTTTGAAATTAAATTTCTTCTTTTTTGATCAATTCTGTACGAATTTCTTGTGGTGCCAATAATCCTGAATGAACTGGATATGGTCGTTCCAACAAATCAAGAATCGTTTGTTGTTTTTCAGACACGCGAACATTTTCTTGACTCATGTTGTAGTAACGAAGGACATAACCTTCTTCATTCTCAGCCACCTTAAAGGCTGTTGGGCATACTTGTGGCAAGTTCAGCGCCGGATGGTTAAAGAGGCTACCCGTTGCTGCAACGCTACCCTCTTGTTTTGCAACTTGAAGAGCTGTAAATGGCACCTGGAAGGCTTTGGCACGACGGAAAGCGGAGAAGCGTTCCCCTGCTTGGTGACATTCTACTGCAAATTCAACTTCGATATCACGCAAGCACTGAGCTTCTGGCGTTGGGAAATAGCCCCAGTCACCGAGTTCGCCTGAAGCACGAAGAAGGGTTACAGCCATGGTGTCATCTCCAAGAATTTCATACTCGTGCAATCCTTTATTAGATACTGTCACTCCTTTGACATCATCATACAAGCTAACAAAGGCTTGTTGGTGTTGTGGATTTTCAGGATTTTCCCAAGAAGCTGCTGGTTTATTTGGTCTTGTCACAACTTCATAGATGCTTTCAGAATCATTGCTTGGACGAGTGTTATGAGTTTTCACCAAGAGACGGATGCGGTGATCCTTGGCAGTATTGGTAAAACGAGTTTTAAAGCGAATCTGTGGATTATCCACAAATACGGTCATCTCCGTTTCAAGAGGAATGGTTGTCAACTCTTCTGAACGACCTGCATCTCGTTTCATGAACTCGATAATGCCTCTTTGTTCAGCATCCAATTTTTCATCTGCGCTAACTGGAACAGTCAAGTCATGTTTGAGCAAGATTTTGGCATAGCGAGCATTGTTTTCTAAGACTTCATAACCTTTCAGTTGAGCATAAATTGGCTCAGTTCCTTTCGGCTGGAAGTAAATGTACTCGTTACCAATATCTCCACGGTCCTCGAATTGGATGAAATCTTCGTAGGCTTCATTCGTAGTCTTGTCGTAAACTGTAATTCCTTCATCTACACTCACTGTTACGAATGGGGTATCAATGACTCCATTTTGATAAATACCATCTCGGTATTCTACTTGGCCTTCAACTAATTGGAAGCTTGCCCAAGAAAGCGGAGCAAGGTGGACCGGGATTGTCACGCGCACTTGACGAGCAATATAGGGTTGGCGGAACTTGTCTTTTGGTAAAGTATAACCAAAACTTGCTCCCAAGTCTTCAATCTTAGCTTCAATGACATGACCATCCAAATCTTCAACATGGTAGGTTGGTAAGGTCACGGCTGCCATCTTCTTGTAACCTTCAGTCGGATGCAATTCTTTGAAATCACAAGTAGCCACATCCACTACAACACTAACTGTATCAACCTTGTCATGTAAAGCTGTGTTGACAACGGTAAAGAGGTAGTCGCTTTGCGCATTTTGAGTAGCTAATTTACCCTTCCATTCGTTAAGAAGATTGGTCTTAACAAAATTCCCGACTTGATTAACCTTGGCAAAACGAACTTCCATTTCACGGTGAACTTCGTCAATACTACATCCACAGATGCTATCGTGTGGCGCATTTTGCAAGAGCACTTTCCATGCATAGGTCAATTGATCCTTATGGTTATGACCGCCAGTGATGATGGTCAACGGTTCCACAACCTGCTCTAACAAGTTGCTATTTTCTTGAAAGGCTTGTTTGAGGTAAATACGGGATGAAGAGGTGTTAGCAAGAGTATACCAACCATCCGTTTCCTGACTAGTCAACTCACCTGTAACCGTTGATAGGTGTTCAGGAAGTGCACTTTCCACTGCTTGCACATATTCGTCAAAAGAACTGTGAATAAAGGTCACGTCAGGGAAGAGTTCGTTTGCCACACGAATCGCTTCGCTAATATTTCTCTGTACAGGCTGGTGGTCACAGCCGTTCATCATCAACCATTGGTTGGTCGATGCATAGTCACGGACATCTGCTAATTTTTGCTTCCAGAAAGTCAAAGCCTCGTCTTTATCCACTGGAATTTCATTCCCGTTACTGTACCAGTTAGCAAAAAGAATGCCGAGTACACGGCTACCATCAGCTCCCTGCCAGTACATCTCAGAAAATTGAGAGGTAAACTGTTCATCTTCAAGGACTTGATTGTCAAATCCGATTGGCTTCACACCACGTCCAAAGGCTGCGACGTGAATACCTGATTTTTGAAGGATTTGAGGAGCCTGCCCCATATTTCCAAAGGTGTCTGGGAAGTAACCAATTTGAGTAGATTTGCCCCATTTAGCACATTCCGCTTGTCCAATCAAGGTATTGCGGACGTTAGCTTCACTGGAAATCAAGTAATCATCCTGCAAGATATAAAAAGGACCAATCTTGAGCTTGCCTTCGTCGATATAACGCTGCACCTTGTCACGGTTTTCAGGACGAATTTCTAAATAGTCATCGAGGACGATGGTTTGTCCATCCAAGTGGAAGCTCTTGAATTCAGGGTCATTTTCAAAAAGATCAAACAGATTGTCAAAAAGTTCCACCAATTGCATACGGTGACTTTCAAAAGGTAGATACCACTCACGATCCCAGTGGCTGTGAGAGATGATATGTACAACAACATTTTCCATGAGTAAAACCTCATTCTAACTTAAATTTTTAATGTTTTAAATATAAACTTGTAATTCTAACAAGAATCAGTGAAGCTAAAGCGTGCTCCTTATACTCAATGAAAATCAAAGAGCAAACTAGGAAGCTAGCTGCAGGTTGCTCAAAGCACTGCTTTGAGGTTGTAGATAGAACTGACGAAGTCAGTAACATATATACGGCAAGGCGAAGCTGACGTGGTTTAAATTTGATTTTCGAAGAGTATTAGCGAATATCCAAGTAATCCAAGACTAATTCGCAGAACATCATGTTGGCCCATGAGAACCATTCGCGTGAGTAGAGTGTCGGATCGTCTACGTGGAAGCTTTCGTGCATCACACCTGTTCCACCATCACAGGCAACCAACTGATCTAGCAAGAATTTCTTCTCTGCCTTATCCGTTGTTGTCAATCCTTGGATAGAAAGGGCAATCGGCCAGATATAGCGGTAGAAGGTATGAGAACTTCCAAGTCCACTTGCGTACTCTCCTTGGTAGAAGTATGGATTTTCAGGGCTCAGAATAGTGCGACGAGTGGCTTGATACACTTCATCATTGACATCACAATAACCAAGATATGGAACAGCTAACAAACTTGGCACGTTAGGATCGTCCATGATACTAGCATTTCCTAAACCATCTACCTCAAAGGCATAAATCTTTTCACCCTTGCTGTTAGTGGTGTAGGCGTAGTTTTCGATCCCTTCTTGAATCTCAGTTTGGAGGCGTTTGGCATCTGCAATGATTCTCTCACTATCGGCTAGATTCAATTCTGCAAAGATTTCTTGCACATAGCCCAAGACAACTACTGCAAACATATTTGACGGGATTAAGTAGCTATACTGACAACAGTCGTCACTTGGACGAAAGGCTGACCAAGTCATCCCAGTCACGGCAAAGTCTGGCCCAAAACCGTCATTTACCAAGGTATCTTCCTTACGATCAGTATCACGGACGAAGCGATAAGGCGAGTTCTTATGATCTTGTTCCACCGTCCAAAGATGAAGGATTTCCTTGGTCGCTGTGACAAAGGTTTCATCAAATTGGCTAGTCTCACCAGTTTCTTTCCAGAGAAGATAAGCCAACTGCAAAGGGTAGCAAAGCGAATCCACTTCATACTTACGCTCCCAAATCCAGCCATTCAAGTCTGTATGGTCTGTCTCGTGGTGGCCTTTCCAGTTCTCCTCAATATTGAAAGAGTTGGCATAGGGATCTTTGAGAATCAAAGTCATCTGACGTTTGACCAGACCTGCAATGGTCTGACGCAAGAGAGGATCTCTTTTTGCCACATGAAGGTAAGGTCTCAGCTGAGCAGTCGAGTCCCGAAGCCACATAGCTGGGATATCTCCAGTCAGTACAAAAGTTGAGCCGTCTTCTAAGATCTCAACTGTATTGTCCAAGGTGTCTGTATAGCAACGTTCAAAGACATCAACCCACTCAGGATGATCTTTAGCACGCTCCGCTACCTCATCTAGCCACTCTCTGACAATTTCTTTTGAATAAACCATAAACTATTTTGCCTCTTTCAAACAAATTTTCATTTTCAGTATATAGCTTTTAGTCCAGAAAATATATACACAAATGTTAGTCATTATTCTACAAAATTGTTATATTTTGAAGTCATTTTCTAAAAGTATCCTTTTTCTGATATAATGTAGAAAACTACTGAAGGAAACCACTATGAAACCGATACTTGAAACCATTGATACGCGTTTTGGAACAGCCAGTAAACATGCATTTTCACGAGGAAACACCCTACCCTACACAGGTGTTCCTTTTGGCATGAATTACTTTGTCCCCCAAACCAGTGATCAAGAAGGATCATGGTTTTTTGATCCTCACCTTCCTATCTTTCAGGGTATTCGACTAACCCATCAGCCTAGTCCTTGGATTGGCGATTATTCTTGGTTGCTACTGACACCTGTTACAGGAGAAATCAGAGGTGACTCTCTCTTCCATCGTCAGTCTTCTTATAATCTTGAACGTGCTATTTTCAATCCTCATTTTCTAAAGATTTTTTCTGAGCGTTATCAGATTGAAACGCAGCTAAGTCCTACTTGCCATGGAGCTTCTATTCAACTAAGACAAACACAAGGAAAAGCCCTCTCCCTCTATCTTCACGCAGCAGATGAACTGACAGTTGAACAAGTCGATAAGCGAACTCTGGCCCTGAGACAAGAAGGTGAAACCGAAACTAATAAAAGTCCTCTCGTCATGTACACTGCCCTCACATTCTCTACGGATATTCTATCTATCAATCAAGAGGGGCAAGACTGGCGTATTGATTTGGCTGGAGCGGAAGCTCAGATTCAATTGGCCACTTCATTTATTTCCAAAGAACAAGCTTTCTTTAATCTTCCTAAACAGGATTTTACAGAAACAAGAGCAGACGCCAAAAAAAGTTGGGAAGATCTTCTAGGCCGATTTGATGTCGTGGAAACCGGCTCTGTAGACCGAACATTTTTTGATCATTGTCTATACAGACTCTTTCTCTTCCCGCAAACCTTTTATGAGGTGAGTGAACAGGGAGAAGAGATTCATATAGACCTCGCTTCAGGAACAATTAAACCAGGTCTTCTCTTTACCAACAATGGTTTTTGGGATACCTTCCGCACGTCATTCCCACTCTTTGCCTTGATTATTCCAGAGCACTATCGTCAGTTTCTCGAAGGCTTCCTCAATAGCTACCGTGACACCGGATACCTCCCTAAGTGGCTGGCTCCTGACGAAAGAGGGATGATGCCTGGCACCTTGATTGATGGCCTTATTGCAGATAGTGCTTGTAAAGACATGGCACCTGAACTTGAGGAGGAATTTCTCAAAGCCATGCTTGAAACTGCGACTAAGGCTGATCCAAAAGCTATCAACGGACGTCATGGCCTTTCTCAATACCAAGAACTCGGCTACTTATCAACAGATTATCATGAAAGTGTCAGTCACACACTAGACTATGCCTATAGTGATTTTTGTATCTCTACTTGCGCAGCAAAATTAGGTCAAAAAGAGCTGGCACAAACCTATGCTCACTATTCTAAAAACTATCAGAACCTCTTTGACTCTGAGACAGGTTATATGAGGGCGCGTGATGTAGATGGCAACTTCCGTCCTGACTTTTCTCCTTATAGTTGGGGCCGTGACTACGCTGAATGCTCAGCCATCCAAGCCAGTCTCGGCGTCTTACACGATATTTCTGGACTTAGTCAACTCATGGGTGGAAAAGAAGCCTTTAGCAACTATCTCTTAAAAGCTTGTCAAAGTATCCCACTCTTTGAAACGACGGGTTATGGATATGAAATTCACGAGATGAGCGAAATGGCAACAGCGCCATTTGGTCAACTAGCCATTTCAAACCAACCAAGTTTCCACATCCCTTATCTGTTCCGCTACAGTAATTATCCCCAATATACCAGTCTCTTAATTAAGACTCTCCGTCAAAAAGCCTTCCGAGCTGGCTGGGATGCTTATCCAGGAGATGAGGATAACGGTAGTTTATCGGCTTGGTATGTCTGGTCTGCCCTTGGACTTTACCCGACCTGCCCAGGAAAAGCAAGCTATGATCTTGGGATTCCGCTCTTTGATCACCTTCGTGTCTATCTTGCAGAAAAAAACCAGTGGTTGGATATTCGTACGCAACAAAATCATGAACACTTCCACTTTGTACAAGACTGCCATCTTGACGGAAAAGAAGTTCAGAGTATTGGTCACCAGGATTTGCTAAACGCCCAATCTCTCGACTTTACCCTCAGCTGGTTACCAAATCACTAATAAGCCAAATCTCTTTGTCATGTACAAAGGGATTTTCTGATTTATACCAAATCCTCCACAAAGTTATCCACAGATTGTGTATAACTTTCAATCAACTTTCAAATTAATTTCATATACTTCCAAACGATTTCTCTCAACCATTTTTTTGACATCCTAAAGTAAAAACACCCTCAATATCCTGTTCTATCAGTCTTTATAACCGACTAGCTTAGTACCCAACTCATACATTCTATCTCTTTTTTCTAAACTAACATTTGGAAAACAATTTTTTATTTCACAAAGTTATCCACAGATTGTGTATAACTTTTACTCAAGTACAAACTCCAGCTGATAAATTCCCCCTACATTTTTTATAGGAAATTTCGGATTTTGTTAGGCGCTTTCAAAAAAACATGATATACTGAAATTAATAGAAAAGGAGACATTATGAAAAAAGATCAACACCAACTTAATTGGCTGATGGTTTCTCTGATTGCCTTCAACATGGTTTGGGGGCTAGGAAACGTCGTCAACAACTATTCTCAACAGGGAATTTCAGTCGTCGTATCTTGGGTTCTAATCCTCGCACTCTACTTTATCCCCTATTCCCTCATCGTTGGACAATTAGGTTCTACCTTTAAGGAGAGCGGAAGCGGTGTTAGTGACTGGGTTGAAAAAACATCAACCAAACGTCTCGCCTACTTTGCTGCTTGGACCTACTGGGTTGTGCATATCCCTTATCTCGCACAAAAACCTCAAGGAATTCTAATTCCGCTTGGTTGGGCCTTGCAAGGTAACGGACAATTCCTTAAACAAATCGACATCCACTGGATCGTTATTCTCTGCTTGCTAATCTTTGGACTTTTCCTCTACCTTTCTACAAAGGGATTGGCAACTCTAAAAGTCATTGGTAGCTTGGCAGGAAGTGCTATGTTGATTATGTCTTTACTCTTTGTGCTTTTGGCTGTCGGTCTGCCTTTCATTAAACCAGACATCCAATTTGCGACACCGCACATGGATCAACTGAGCACCTACATTCCAAACTTTGATTTTTCTTATTTTACAACGATTTCACTACTAGTCTTTGCAGTTGGTGGTTGTGAAAAAATTTCTCCTTATGTTAATCAAACTCGCAACCCTGCAAAAGAATTTCCAAAAGGTATGATTGTCATGGCCATCATGGTGGGGCTCTCTGCTATCCTCGGATCAGTTGCCATGGGAATGCTATTTGATGGCAATAACATCCCTGAAGACCTCATGCGTAATGGTGCTTATCAAGCCTTCCAAATGTTAGGAAATTCTTGGGGAGTTGGAAACCTCTTTGTCGTGATCTACGCTCTTACAAACATGGTCGGACAAATCGCTGCGCTTGCCTTCTCTATTGACGCACCATTGCAAATCCTTCTCAATAACGCTGATGAAGACTACATCCCAAGCTGGCTTCGCAAACGTACTGAAAAAGGTGTCCTCATTAACGGCTACCTCCTTACAGGCGTCCTTGTCAGTCTCATCATTATCCTCCCAATTTTTGGTATTCAGGAAATTGACGGACTTGTAAAATGGATGACAAACCTCAATTCGATCGTAATGCCAATGCGTTATCTCTGGGTATTCCTTGCCTATATGATGCTCAACCGTGCTTGGAAAACATACAAAAATGCCGAATACAAGTTTGTGAACAATCCTAAGCTTGGCTTTATTATCGGTACTTGGTGCTTCCTCTTTACTGCCTTTGCTTGTATCCTAGGTATGGTTCCAAAAATTAACTACGCTGAGAATCCAACTGCTTGGCAATTCTCGCTTCTTACAAACATCTTGACCCCAATTATTCTGATTGGATTAGGTGTGATTCTACCAGTACTTGCCAAAAAAGAACAAAAGAAACAAATCAAGTAAGTCTACTACTAGTTAGATAAAATCGCTTTTATCTTTTCTTGCAAAATTTTCTCAGCAAAAATCCCCTTTGAACAGTAACGTTCAAGGGGATTTTTTTGTCTACTAATGTATTTTTTACTTGGCTTCGTACCAAGTGACGCCTTCATTTTCATCAGCAATGAGGGGCACACTGAGTTGAATGGCTTCTTCCATGGTTTGTTTAACAAGTTTTTTAATAGCAGCTAATTCTGACTTAGGCACTTCAAGAACAATTTCATCGTGTACTTGTAGAAGCATCTTAGTCTGATAACCACCGGCAACCAAGGCTTTATCCAGCTGAATCATAGCGATTTTGAGAATATCTGCAGCCGATCCTTGGATAGGTGAGTTGATGGCTGTACGTTCCGCAAAACCACGAATGTTAAAGTTGCGCGAATTGATATCTGGCAACTCACGACGACGTTTGAAGAGAGTCTCTACATAACCCTTATCACGCGCTTCACGCACCACTTCATCCATGTAGTTTTTAATACCTGGGAAGCGTTCAAAGTAAGTGTCGATGTATGCCTTAGCCTCTTTACGGCTGATACCTAGATTATTCGATAAACCAAAATCTGAAATTCCATAAACCACTCCAAAGTTGACAGCCTTGGCATTGCGACGGTCGTTTGGCGTCACATCCTCAGGACGTTCAATTCCAAAGACCCGCATGGCTGTCGAGGTATGGATATCTGCCCCTTCTTGGAAGGCCTTAATCAAGTGCTCATCCTTAGAGATATGCGCCAAAACGCGCAATTCAATCTGTGAGTAATCCGAGCTGAGAAGGACACTATCCTCCCACTCTGGTACAAAAGCCTTACGAATGAGGCGCCCTTGTTCCAATCGAACAGGGATATTTTGCAAGTTTGGATCTACACTAGACAGACGCCCTGTCTGAGTCAAATCTTGCACATAGCGCGTGTGAATCTTACCATCCGCTAAAATCCAGTCCTGTAAGCCAATCACATAAGTGGATTGAATCTTAGCAATCTGACGGTAATCGAGGATTTTTTTGACAATCGGCGCAATCGGAGCTAGACGCTCCAAGACATCTACTGCTGTCGAGTAACCGGTCTTAGTTTTCTTGGTGTATTCGAGAGGAAGCCCCAATTTTTCAAAGAGTAGTTCTCCTAATTGCTTAGGTGAGTTGATATTAAACTCCTCACCAGCCAACTCATAAATCTCTTGCGTCAGCTTTTCAATCACCAGCTCATTTTCAGCCTGCATCTCAAGAAGTGTTTCTTTTTTGACCTTGATCCCAGCTATTTCCATCTTAGCAAGGACAAAGGCTAGAGGTTGCTCCATGTCATAAAGAAGGTCAAGTTGTCCGTTTTCGCTTAATTTTTCAAGTAAGACAGGCTCTGTCTCAACCAATACAGCAACCTTACGAGCCAAGTATTCCAAGAGTTTCTCTCGCTCTGGGATAGCTTTTTTGACACCTTTACCGTAGAAGGTTTCATCATCGGCTAGGTAAGTTTGGCCATAGAGACTAGCAATGGTTGAAATTTCATTATTCTCGACTGTTGATAGGAGATATTTTGCTAAGCGGCTGTCAAAAGCAGGAGCCTGCAAGTCCAAACCAAAGCGATTTAAGAGGACTTTTGCTTTCTTAAAATCATACACTTTCAGAGCTGTTTTTTCTAGAAAATCCTTAAGAATAGGATCCTGCAGAAGTTCCAGCTTATCTGTAGCATAGAGCTTGTCTCCGCATGACCAGGCAAAACCAATCAAGTCATCTGTATGGTAATTTTCACCAAAAAGTTCTAAGTGGAAGATGGAGTCTTCACTCAGCATATCTTGACTGACTTGGTCAACCATAGTAAAGTCCAATCTCTCAGCCACATCAGCAGATGATACATTTAAAGCCTGCTTAAGCTGTTTGAAACCCATCTCATCGTAGAATTTCCCAAGGCTTTCCACATCTGGACCGCTATAAACCAAATCATCCAGTCCAATCTCAATCGGCGCTTTCGTGTCAATCGTCGCCAGTGTTTTAGATAGGAAGGCTTGCTCCTTATCATTGATGAGATTTTCCTTCATCTTCGATGCCTTCATCTCATCAATATTTTCATAAATACCTTCAAGCGAGCCATGTTCTAACAATAGCTTGATACCCGTCTTTTCACCAATCTTAGTTACACCAGGGATATTATCCGACTTATCTCCCATGAGGGCTTTAAGATCAATGAACTGAGCTGGTGTGATGCCCATCTTTTCCATGAGATATTCTGGTGTAAATGCTTCGAACTCAGCTACACCTTTCTTGGAAATCTCAACCACTGTATGTTCATCTGTCAACTGGATCAAGTCCTTGTCTCCACTGACGATAGTTACATCAAAAGCATCCTTCTCAGCCAAGCGACCTAGAGTACCGATTATGTCATCTGCCTCATACTGAGCTAACTCATAATGGCGAATTCCAAGATGGTCTAGCAACTCACGAATAAAAGGAAATTGCTCACGAAACTCATCCGGAGTCTTGGCACGACCACCCTTATAATCAGCATACATCTCTGTACGGAAAGTCGTTTTACCCGCATCAAAAGCAACCAAGATATGACTCGGTTGAACACGCTCCAACAGGTGATTTAGCATCAAATGAAAACCGTAGATTGCATTGGTATGTAGTCCATTGTCATTTTTAAAACGATCCAGTTGCTGGTAAAGTGCAAAGAATGCCCGAAAAGCAACTGAAGATCCGTCAATTAGTAATAATTTTTTCTTGTCCATACACCCATTATAAAGGAAAGCAGGGAAAAATACCATTAGGAAGAGCCCAAATACTGAATAACACTTATGATGCTGGATTTTCTACTCGTGCACCACTGCTATCAACTTGGAAACCATCGATAGTCGTATTGACTGCTAAAGCTCCCGATGCATTCACATAGTAATATTTCCCTGAAACCTGAAACCACTGGCTAGCCTTCATAGCACCTGAGCTTTCAAGATAGTACCATGTTCCATTATCCTTTAACCAGCCTGTCTGCATTGCACCAGACGAGTTCAAATAATACCAAGTAGATCCATCTTTTAACCAACCTGTCTGCATTTCGCCAGACGACTTCAAGTAATACCAAGTAGATCCATCTTTTAACCAGCCTGTCGTCATTGTACCATCAGCTTGCAAATGATACCAGTTCCCATTAATCTTCTTCCAACCAACTGCTTTCTGACCATTTTCATAATAATACCAAACAGTTCCTTCTTTTTCCCAACCATTTTTAGAGCTACTTGTTTTAGTCAAGGGAATATAGCGTCTGTTTCCACTTCGTGAAATATAACTAATCCATTTGTAGCCTTCTTTTTCAAGAGTCTGGTCATAATGAACACTCTCTCCAGGTTCATAGTAATCAATAATAGTAGCCGTGAGTGATGGCTGATCCATAATGGCTGCTTTTTCTGTAAAAATATGTGTCCCACTAGATACGAGTGATAACTGATAATTTCCTGAGCTAGCGTTCCCCACATCTTTAAAATGAATGAATCCAGTCATAGAACTCGCCTTTACCGTTCGTCGATTGTACCTTTCTCTGACTCCATAATTGTATTCTTCAATTTCAATCATATCACCAAAAACATTGGATACCCAAGCGACATGACCATACTGTCCACTCGTATCCCAAGCGATAGAACCAATTGCTGGGCGCTGATCTACGCGATAACCTTCTCGTTTAGCACGATATCCCCATTCATTAGCATTTCCATAAGCCGCCGGAATTTCAAAACCATTGACATTACTCAAACGAAAGGCTGCAAAAGAAGTACACTGACGAGAATACATGCGCCATTTATCAATCTCCTGACTCCCATTTTTATAATAATAGGGATAATCATCTCCACGCGCCTGTGATCCATTGTTTGCCTGGTTGGCATGAACAGTTCCTCCACTAAATAAAAAAATACCTGCTAAAACTAGTGAAGCTGAGCCTACAGCTGTCTTTCTGAGAAAAGTTCCCTTTTTATGTCCTGCTTTAGTAAATATCATGCATTCTCCTTCAAATAGTTAGATTTTTGAGGTTAACCTCATCTATATCATTCGAAAGAAAATGAAAAAAGTGAGAAATCTTCTCACTTTCACGATTATCCTTAATCCAAATAGTGAATTAAATTCTTTTCCGTTAAAATATCTGAATATGTGAAAGATTCAACATAGACATTAGCTTGCTTGTCTCCTTCAACATTTCCAAACTCAACGATGAAGAGCGAAGGATAAACCTCAATTAGTTTTCCTAAACGATTTTTTTGGCGTTTACGACCATTTTCTAATGTCATTTCCACCACTTGTCCCTCATGCGCCTTAATTTCTTCTTTGATCTTTTTCATTTTAGCCACATCTGTAAATGCGTCTGTCATCTTGGTTCCTCCATCTTCGAAATACTTGAAAATTTATTATATTCTTTTTGGAAAATCAATTCTACCGTTCCACGTGCACCGCTACGGTTTTTCTCGATAATCACTTCGACCTTATTATTTGGGATTCCTTCCTCTTCTTCACCACCGCGCTCATAATAGTCATCACGATAGAGAAAAGCTACGATATCAGCATCCTGCTCAATAGATCCAGATTCACGAATATCAGACAAAACTGGTCTCTTATCTTGGCGTTGCTCTACACCACGAGAAAGCTGACTAAGAGCTATAACTGGAACTTTGAGTTCTTTCGCTAAGATTTTCAACTGACGGGAAATCTCAGATACTTCTTGTTGACGATTTTCTCGACCAGTCCCTGTGATAAGTTGAAGATAGTCAATCAAAATCAAGCCTAGATTACCTGTTTCCTGAGCCAGTTTACGGGAACGAGAGCGAATTTCTGTGATCCGAATCCCTGGTGTATCATCAATGTAGATACTTGCATTAGCCAGATTACCCTGAGCAATCGTATACTTGCGCCATTCTTCCTCAGTCAATTGCCCTGTACGGATAGAATGCGACTCTACCAATCCTTCCGCAGCCAACATACGATCGACCAAACTTTCAGCACCCATTTCCAGAGAGAAAATAGCAACTGTCTTGTCTAGTTTGGTTCCGATATTTTGCGCAATATTCAAAGCAAAGGCTGTCTTACCAACCGCAGGACGAGCTGCCAAAATAATCAATTCTTCCTCATGCAGACCTGTCGTCATGTGATCTAAATCTCGATAACCTGTCGCAATACCCGTGATATCCGAAGTCTGTTGAGAACGAGCTTCTAAATTCCCAAAGTTGATATTCAATACATCGCGAATATTTTTAAAGCCATTTCGATTAGCATTCTCACTAACATCAATCAAACCTTTTTCTGCACGAGCAATAATTTCGTCAGCAGGCTGAGAAGCTTCATAGGCTAGGTTTACAGACTCTGTCAACTTAGCGATTAGGCGTCGAAGCATAGCCTTTTCTGCTACAATTTTAGCATAGTATTCCGCATTGGCAGAGGTCGGCACTGAATTGACAATCTCAACCAGATAAGACAAGCCTCCGATAGTTTGTAAATCACCCTGGCTATCTAGTATCGTCCGAACTGTGGTTGCGTCAATAGCATCTCCACGATCAGATAAGTCAACCATAGCTTGAAAAATCAAACGGTGAGCATACTTAAAGAAGTCCTGTGAATCGATATATTCTCGGACAAAAACGAGTTTAGTCTCATCAATAAAAATAGCTCCTAAAACAGATTGTTCTGCTAGAATATCTTGAGGCTGAACACGCAGTTCTTCAACTTCTGCCATCAGACTTTCCTTCCTTTTACAATATTGTCAACCAATCGTAAATTAAGCTTCCTTGACACGGAGATTGATTACACTTGTTACATCTTGATAAATCTTAACTGGAACATCAATCAAACCAACTGCTCGGATTGGTGATTGAACTTGAATGTGGCGTTTATCAATTTTAATACCAAATTGTTTTTGCAATTCTTCTGCAATTTTCTTGTTGGTAATAGATCCAAATGTACGTCCATCTGGACCAACTTTTTCAACAAACTCAACGATGGTTTCCTCTGCTTCCAGTTTCGCTTTAATTTCCTTAGCTTCTGCAAGCATCTCTGCATGTGCTTTTTCTTCTGATTTTTGCTTACCACGCAACTCACCAATAGCTTGAGCTGTCGCTTCCTTAGCAAGGTTTTTCTTAATTAAAAAGTTTTGTGCATATCCAGTTGGCACTTCTTTAATTTCACCTTTTTTTCCTTTACCTTTAACATCTGCTAAAAAGATTACTTTCATTCTTCTGACTCCTTTTCTTTTGTTTCATTAAAAATAACTGTTTTCAGTTTGTCTCCTGCTTCTTGCAGGCTCATATCTGTCAACCGCGCTGCAGCTAAGTTAAAGTGACCACCGCCACCTAACATTTCCATAATTCGCTGGACATTAATCTTACTTCTACTTCGGGCAGAAATAGAGATTGCTCCTTGACTATTCTTAGCAAGTACAAAGCTGGCTTCTATACCAGACATGGCAAGCATAGCATCAGCAGCTTTACTGATAACTACGGTATCGTACTCTTTATCCTCTAAAGCTTGAGCAACCAAAATTGATGGCTGTACCATTTGCCCTTGTAAAATTAACTCATTTACCAAACGATATTCTTCAAAATCCGTTGCCGCAACCTCCTGAATCACAATACTATCACTGCCTCTTGTTCTGAGATAGCTTGCTACATCAAAGGTACGACTTGTTACGCGAGAGGTGAAATTCTTTGTATCCAACATCATTCCACCCATAAGAATACTAGCCTGAATACGACTCAAACGTGTTTTCTTAGAATTTTGAAATTGAATCAACTCCGTCACCAGCTCACTGGCACTGCTAGCTCCACTTTCTATATAAGTAATGACTGCATTATCTGGAAAATCTTGGTCCCGACGGTGATGGTCAATGACGATTGTCTGTGTAAACAAGTCATAAAACTCTTTAGATAAGGTCAAAGCCGTCTTGGAATGGTCAACCATCACAAGCAAGGAACGTTTGGTAACCATTGTCATAGCCTGGCCTAAAGGAAGAAGTTTTGAAACACCCTCCTCTTCCAAATAGTTGATAGCTCGAGCGATGTCTGGAGACATCTGCGTAGGATCATAAACCACATAACTATCTTCCAGTACATTACTCGAAAACAACTGCATCCCAACCGCTGAGCCAAGAGCATCCATATCCAGATTCTTATGACCAACCACAAAAACTCGATCGACACTTTTAAGTTTGTCTGAGATAGCCGTCATCATGGCACGAGTTCGTGTCCGAGTACGTTTAACTGATGCTGCTGAACCGCCTCCAAAGTAGATTGGATTTTTGGTTTCATCATTCTCTTTTACAACTACTTGGTCACCACCACGAACTTCTGCTAAGTTGAGATTGAGAAGAGCAACCTTCCCAATCTGGTCATGATTCCCATCACCATAAGAGAAGCCCATACTCATTGTCAGAGGTAAATTCCGTTGCTTAGCTTCCTCACGAAAGGTATCAATCACAGAAAATTTATCCTGCATCAAGTGATCAAGTACGGTATAGTCCGTAAATAAATAGAAACGATCCATACTCACTCTACGCGAAAACATAGCATATTTCGTACTAAATTCTGAAACAAAATTTGCAACAAAACTATTGATATGACTAATATCTGATTCAGACGTTTCATTTTCCAAATCATCATAGTTATCAACTGAGATAATTCCAATTACAGGACGACTTGTTACCAATTCAGCAGTCGCCTCATACTCACCAGAAACATCAAAAAAGTATAAGACACCCGAATTTCTATCCAAATGCACTGCATAACGTTTCTCCCCAACAATGGCATAAGCCCCTGGAGTAGAAATCGAACTCTTTAAAATCTTTTGAAATTGAGGAAAATCAATTTCTCCATCCTCGGTTGTCAAAATTAACTCCGCATAGGGATTGAACCATTCAATCTCACTGCTGTTCATATTTAATTTAACAACCCCGACAGGCATTTGCTCTAGGAGGGCACTCAAACTATCCGTAGCCTGATGATTGACATACTGGATTTGCTCGATATCTGTTTTTTTGTAATATTTTTTCTGGAAATTAAATAGCAAAACATAGAATACAATAAATAAAAATAGACTTGCTATAGTGATAAGATTATCCTTTACTAACACAATCAAAATGGTCATAATCGTAAAGGTTACCATAGCAATCAGATACATAAAAAAGGGATTTATTTCATTTTTTTTCATTACAAACCTCTTGCGCATTATTATACCACAAATGTAGCCAAAAAGCGACTTTTAAAGAGGGAACCCTATATTCAGATAATCGTAAAATATCTAAATCATAACCACCCGTCTAACGGGTGGTTTGCACCAGGGCTATAAGCCCAAATTACCAGCCAGCGCCTAAAGACGCTGGCTTTCACGTTGTTCAAGCCTCATTGCTCTTGACTCGTCACTTGCCTCTTAAAGAGGCGTGAGTATTACTTACCACTATCCCTAAAGGGATTCTCATATTCTTTCACACTTAATTTATCAAGTGCTATATCATGCTTTTCCTGATCTTGTATGTATTTCCTTATCGTGGCTTCATTAAGCCCTACTGTACTCACATAATAACCTTCTGCCCAGAAATGCCGATTCCCAAACTTGTACTTGAGGTTGGCGTGTTTGTCAAACATCATGAGTGCACTTTTACCTTTTAAATAACCCATAAAACTCGAAACACTTATCCTTGGTGGAATACTTACTAACATATGTACATGGTCTGGCATTAAGTGACCCTCGATAATTTCAACACCGTTATAACTACACAAACGATGAAATATTTCACCTAAACTACTCCGATATTGATTATAGATGACTTTTCGTCTATACTTAGGGGTGAACACAATGTGATACTTACAGTGCCACTTTGTGTGTGATAAACTATGAGACTTTTGTGCCATGGTTTTCTCCTTTCGCTTTACAATTGGCTTGAACACCTTTATTGTATCGCGTTTGGAGTTTTTTTGGTATAACTTTTGATGCGCACCTAACGGAGCGAGACGGACTAATAGTCACATAACTAAAAAGTGGTTTACACTAGTGTAAACCACTTTTACAAACTAATTATTAAGATTATTTAACTTCTAGAAGACCGATATCTCCATCTTCACGACGATAGATAACATTTGTTGTTTCATCTTCAACATCTACATAGATAAAGAAGTCATGTCCCAATAAATCCATCTGTAAGATAGCTTCTTCCAAATCCATTGGTTTCAAATCAATTTGTTTTGAACGAACAACTTTTGGTTGTGCTACATCTAAGTCCTCAACTAAAGCATCTGTAAAGAGTTGACTTGTTGATACTTTATTTCTGTTCTTACGTTCAATTTTAGTTTTGTTTTTACGAATCTGACGTTCAATCTTATCTGTCACCAAATCAATAGAACCGTACATATCTTGAGAAATATCTTCTGCACGAAGAGTAATAGATCCAAGCGGAATGGTTACTTCTACTTTAGCAGTCTTTTCACGGTAAACTTTCAAGTTAACACGCGCATCCAATTCTTGGTCTGCTTGGAAGTATTTTTCGATCTTTTCGAGTTTAGAAACTACATAATCACGAATTGCTTCTGTTACTTCTAGGTTTTCACCACGGATACTATATTTAATCATATAAGTACCTTCTTTCTAAACATATTTGTTTTTCTAATTATATTATAACGCTTTCATATTTTTTTTGCAAACTTTTTCCTCATCTTGCGAGGGAAAAAGTTTTAATATTCTGACAACCAGCTGCTAAAAGCATACTTTTAAGACGATTCAAGGTAGTTCCAGTTGTATAAATATCATCAAAGAGTAAGATATTTTCTGGGGGCTTCACTCCACCTTTCAATAAAAATGGAAACTCTGCAAGTAAGCGATCCGATCGATTTTTTGAAGAACTAGCCTCAACTTCTTTTTTAACCAAAATATCCAGATATGCTAACCCAGTATCCTTTATCAAACCCTCAACTTGATTAAATCCTCTACTTGTAAAACGCTCGTCACTCAGAGGAACAATCACAATCTGATAGTCCTTATACTTCTTTAACTCTTTTTGCAATATCTCAGAAAATACCTTTCTAAGAAGATAATCACCATCAAATTTATAGTGACTAAAATATTCTTTCATGGCCTGATTATAGGAATAAAGAGCCACATGATCAACCTTTACACCTTTTTTACACCAAAATTGACAATCTTGACAGATGATTGACATTCCTTTTTTAAAACAACTAGGACAATGATTACCACCAATGCTCTCGAAAGACGAAATACAGGATTCACAAACTAGTTCCTCCTCCTTTTTAAAACAGAGGAGGTTAGTAAAAGTTATCTCTGTTTGCAAGCTTTTACCACACAATAAACACTTCATACTCCTGCCTCCTGATTCATTTGCTTAATCTCCTTTATGGCTTTCTTAATGGACAGATTGAGTCCGTCATGGAAAAATATCAGTTCTCCGGTAGGACGATCCATGCTTCTTCCAACTCGCCCACCAATTTGTACTAAACTTGACTTGGTAAAGAGTTGATGATTGGCTTCCACCACAAAAACATCTACACGAGGGAAGGTAACTCCACGCTCTAATATAGTTGTGCTTATTAATATCGTCAACTCTCCATCTCGAAAGGCCTGTACCTGCTCTAATCGGTCTTCCGTAATTGAGGATACAAAGCCTATTTTCTCATTCGGAAACTTCTCCTGCAAAATTTCTTTTAGTTTTTCTCCCTTTTTAATCTCAGAGGCAAAGATTAGTAAGGGATAGGCCGTCTTTCTCTGTTTCTCAATGTAAAGTTTTAATTTTGGAGGTAAGCCATTTTTTTCTAAATATCTATTAAAATGCGATAACCAGATTGGCTTGGGAACAATGAGAGGATTTCCATGAAAACGACGAGGTAAACTGAGACGCTTTAACTCCCCTTGTTTAACTTTTCTATCTAACTCATCAGTTGACGTTGCTGTTAAAAATATTCTCAATCCGGTCTCCTTTACACAATTATTGACAGCATGGTAAAGTACAGGATTATCAACATAAGGGAAGGCGTCTACTTCATCCACAATCAATAAATCAAAAGCTTGATAAAATTTTAATAGCTGGTGAGTGGTTGCTATAACCAAAGGAGTACGAAAATAGGGATCCGACTCCCCATGTAATAGCGCAATATCACATGCAAAATCATTTTGTAGTCGTTTATGGAGCTCTAGGCAAACATCAATTCGTGGACTGGCCAAACAAACAGCTCCACCTTGATCAATCACCTTGGCAACAACTTGGTAAATCATCTCTGTCTTACCAGCTCCTGTCACTGCATGTACCAAGGTAGCCTCCTTCTTATCTACCGCCTGAAGGAGTCCTTGTGATACCCGCTCTTGAAATGGAGTCAGTTGACCTGACCATTTTAGTACATCTTGCTGTGGAAACCTTTCTTGCGGAAAATAATAGAGATTTTGATCACTTCTTATTCGCTTCATAATCAAGCATTCTCGGCAATAAAAAGCACCAATAGGCAAATGCCATTCTTCTTCTATCTGACTACCACAACGCTGACAATATTGTTGACCCTTTTCTTTTTTCATGGATGGAATTTGTTTTGCTTGTTGTCTCTCCTCATGACTTAATTCTTGCTCGGTAAAAAGGCGACCGAGATAATTTGGATTTACTTTCATATTTCTTTATTCGTAAAATGTAGAACTTTACGCTATTTTTTAGTACAATAAAAATATGGAATACAGAACTATAAAAGAGGACGGACAAGTCCAAGAAGAAATCAAAAAATCACGCTTTATCTGTCATGCCAAACGTGTCTATAGTGAGGAAGAAGCTCGTGACTTTATCACAGCTATCAAAAAAGAACACTATAAAGCTACCCACAACTGCTCTGCTTTTATTGTCGGTGAGCGTAGTGAAATCAAGCGAACTAGTGATGATGGAGAACCTAGTGGGACTGCTGGCGTTCCTATGCTAGGAGTTCTGGAGAATCACAACCTTACTAATGTCTGTGTGGTAGTTACTCGTTATTTTGGTGGTATCAAACTAGGAGCTGGTGGTTTGATTCGCGCTTATGCTGGTAGCGTTGCTCTAGCAGTTAAGGAAATTGGCATTATTGAAATCAAAGAGCAAGCTGGCATCTCCATTCAAATGTCTTATGCCCAATATCAAGAATACGGTAATTTTCTTAAAGAGAATAATCTTATAGAATTAGAGACAAACTTTACAGACCAAGTTGACACAATGATTTTCGTTGACAAAGAAAGGAAAGACGATATCAAGGCTGATCTCATTGAATTTTTCAATGGAAAAGTTACTCTAACTGACAAAGGTTTACGTGAAGTTGAAGTACCTGTAAACCTATCGTAAAGAAAGGAAATATCATATGGCTTTTGGAAGATTAATTCAGGGACTCGCTGGAAACTTCAGTGAGCAAAGTAAAGAAACTCTTACCAAGGAGTTTGGACAATATTTATTAGAAAATGAAGAAATTCAAAGCGGATATAAACTCATTCGTGACTCAATTATCTTTACAAATATCCGAATCATCTTTACAGATAAACAAGGGGCAACCGGACGGAAGATGTCTATCAAATCAATTTTCCTCATGAACATTGTCAATGTTGAAATGGAAACTGCTGGACTTGGGATTGATGATAGTGAGATTACGATTACTTATTTAGAAAATGCCTTTTTAAAATCTCACAATGAGCATTTTAATTCTCACAAATTTGAATTTCCAAAGAAAACTGATATTGTACCTCTTTACACCTATCTATTTGACTTAGCTTATCATAATCGTTTGAATATGAATGGTTTGAATCATTGATATAAAAAAATCCTATCACTCCGATAGGATTTCTATATTTTACAAAAGTTAAAGTTAGCGTTATACTAGTAGCATCTTATATAAAGAGGTGCTAATATGGCAATTTATAACAATATCACAGAACTCATCGGTAGAACACCGATTGTTAAATTGAATAACATTGTACCAGAAGGTGCAGCAGATGTTTATGTAAAACTTGAAGCTTTTAACCCAGGATCGTCAGTTAAGGACCGTATCGCCCTAAGCATGATTGAAAAAGCAGAACAAGAAGGTAAATTGAAACCTGGTTCTACCATTGTAGAAGCAACTAGTGGGAACACTGGTATTGGTCTCTCATGGGTTGGTGCCGCTAAAGGTTACAAAGTTGTTATCGTTATGCCTGAAACAATGAGCGTGGAACGTCGTAAAATTATCCAAGCTTATGGAGCTGAACTAGTCCTCACTCCTGGTAGCGAAGGAATGAAAGGTGCGATTGCAAAAGCGCAGGAAATTGCTGCTGAGCGTGATGGTTTCCTACCATTACAGTTTAATAACCAAGCTAACCCAGAGGTTCACGAAAGAACAACAGGAGCTGAAATTCTAGCTGATTTCGGAGCTGATGGTTTAGACGCCTTTGTTGCCGGTGTTGGTACTGGAGGAACTATTTCTGGTGTTTCTCATGCTCTTAAAACTGCTAACTCAAACATTCAAGTTTTTGCTGTTGAGGCAGACGAGTCAGCTATCTTGTCTGGTGAAAAGCCAGGTCCTCACAAAATTCAAGGTATTTCTGCTGGATTCATTCCAGATACACTTGATACAAAAGCTTACGATGGTATCGTTCGTGTAACATCAGATAACGCTCTTGCACTTGGCCGTGAAATCGGTGGAAAAGAAGGATTCTTAGTCGGTATTTCTTCTGCAGCAGCTATCTATGCAGCAATTGAAGTCGCTAAAAAACTTGGAGCAGGTAAAAAAGTCCTTGCGCTTGCACCAGATAACGGAGAACGTTACCTATCTACAGCACTCTATGAATTCGAAGTATAGTCTCCTAAATACACTAAGCCCTTGTATAGGGCTTTTTGTTTACCGTTTAAAATAAAAAAAGGATTCCTATGAATCCCCTCTAACAAAAGAAAAGGAAGCAAATTAGCTTCCTTACTTTTTTATTAGTTATTCAAGGCTGCTGCCATTGTAGCTGCAACTTCTGCTTCAAAGTCGTTTGCAGCTTTTTCGATACCTTCACCAACTTCAAAGCGAGCGAACTCAACTACTGAAGCGTTAACTGATTCAAGGTAAGCTTCAACTGTCTTGCTGTCATCCATGATGTAAACTTGTGCAAGAAGTGTGTATGCTTGGTCAACTTTAGTGTTGTCAAGCAAGAAACGATCCATTTTACCTGGGATGATTTTATCCCAGATTTTTTCTGGTTTGCCTTCTGCAGCCAACTCAGCTTTAATATCAGCTTCAGCTTGAGCAATCACTTCATCAGTCAATTGAGCTTTTGATCCATATTTCAAGTGTGGAAGAGCTGGTTTACCAACCATAGCACGGCTTTCGTTATCTTGGTCGATAACGTGGTTC
This sequence comes from Streptococcus mitis, assembly GCF_009496285.1. Classification (GTDB taxonomy): domain Bacteria; phylum Bacillota; class Bacilli; order Lactobacillales; family Streptococcaceae; genus Streptococcus; species Streptococcus mitis_BP. Next base: position 43,442 of record NZ_WIJK01000002.1, on the reverse strand, counting down.
AATTGTGCCAACTCATCTTTAACAAATTGCTCATCCAATTCTTTGTATGAAAGAACTGTTGGTTTCATAGCAGCGATGTGCATTGAAATTTGTTTAGCAAGTGCTTCGTCTCCACCTTCGATTACAGAGATAACACCGATACGTCCACCGTTGTGTTGGTATGCTCCGAAGTGTTGTGCATCTGTTTTTTCAATCAAAGCAAAGCGACGGAATGAGATTTTTTCTCCGATAGTTGCTGTTGCAGACACATAAGCCGCTTCAAGAGTTTCACCTGAAGGCATTGTCAAAGCAAGAGCTTCTTCGTTGTTAGCTGGTTTTCCTTCTGCAATCGCTTTAGCTGTTGCGTTTACCAACTCAACAAATTGAGCGTTTTTCGCAACGAAGTCAGTTTCAGCATTTACTTCAACAACTGCTGCAACGTTACCGTCAACATAAACACCAGTCAAACCTTCTGCAGCAACACGGTCAGCTTTCTTAGCTGCTTTTGCCATACCTTTTTCGCGAAGCAATTCGATCGCTTTTTCGATATCGCCTTCAACTTCAACCAATGCTTTTTTAGCGTCCATAACACCAGCACCAGATTTTTCACGCAACTCTTTAACAAGTTTAGCTGTAATTTCTGCCATTTTGATTCTCCTATATTTTTTAAAAATAGGAGAGCCGGGCTAAGCCCCGCCCTCCTAGGTAATTACTATTTATTATGAATTAAGCGTTGTCGCCTTCTACAACTTCAACGATTTCTTCGATTGAGTCTGCTTGAGCTTCTGAAGCTGCAAATTCTGCTTCAACTGCTGCAACAGCATCTTCACCTTGGCGACCTTCGATGATAGCGTCTGCCAATTTAGCTGTGATCAACTTAACTGCGCGGATAGCGTCATCGTTAGCTGGGATGATTACATCGATATCGTCTGGATCAGTGTTTGTGTCAACCATCGCTACAACTGGGATTCCCAATTTTTTAGCTTCTTTAACAGCGATTTGCTCTTTATGTGGGTCAACTACGTACATTACATCTGGAATACGAGGCATATCTTCGATACCACCCAAGAATTTTTCAAGACGTGCACGTTGTTTGTTAAGAAGTGCAACTTCTTTCTTAGGAAGAACTTCAAAAGTTCCATCTTCTTCCATACGTTTGATTTCTTTCAAACGAGCGATACGTTTTTGGATTGTTCCCCAGTTAGTAAGAGTTCCACCCAACCAACGGTGGTTGATGAAATATTGACCTGAACGTACTGCTTCTTCAGCAACTGCGTCAGCAGCTTGTTTCTTAGTACCAACAAACAATACAACTGCATCATTAGCTGCAGCATCACGCATGAAGTCGTATGCTTGGTCAGCGTATTTTACAGTTTGTTGTAAGTCGATAACGTGGATTCCGTTACGCTCAGTGAAGATGTACTTAGCCATCTTAGGGTTCCAGCGACGAGTTTGGTGACCAAAGTGTACACCAGCCTCAAGAAGTTGTTTCATTGAAATTACTGCCATGAGTATTTCTCCTTTTTGTTTTTTTCCTCTTCTTGATTTCAGCTTGCAAAACGACCTGAAGGCAACAGCTTCACAATTCATCAAGAATGAGTATTATCGTTTACACGACAAGTTACATTGTATCATAGTTGAGCCTTTTTTTCAAGTAATTTTGCTAGTTTTTCAATGAAAACTCAAACGTCTCACACTAACTTCTACCATAGTGGAACTGACTCTGACACGGAATTCCACTGTTTTTTGCAATTTTTATCAGATTAACTTCCACTCGTACTAGCGGTGGAACTTAGTTTGGGTATTTAGCGAAAACTCAAACTTGGGATTTCACCATCTTATAAATAAGAAAAGAGACCCAATCTGAGTCTCAATTTTTTCATTAGTTTGGATAGATGTAAGTAACATAACCTTCAGAAGTTGTAGTTGGGTTGAACCATCCACGTTTGTTACCAATTGTACGATCTCCACCGTAGTTAGATTCAGATACCTGAATACTTGATGATGATGAAACAGCTGTAACAACCGCTACATGTCCATATCCTCCATCATTCCAACATGCAATCGCACCAACTTGTGGTTGAGAACCAGTACGGAATCCTGCTGCAGCTGCACTTGTTGCCCACTGCGCTCCGTTACCCCAGTAATCTCCAGCCCAAGGTGCCAATGTTTTAGCTCCCCAAGTACATTCACCAGTTGGATAACTTGAAGCATTTGTACTATATGTTGGACGTGATGTTGTACGAGTAGCTACAGGTGTGTAGCTTGAATCATCATCTGATGATGAAGAACTTGAAGTTGCTTGCACTTGTGCAGCAAAGCTTGTATTTGCTGATGCTGCAACTGATTGTTGTTGACTTGCTTGTCTAGCTTTATAAGCTGCTTCTGCCTCTGCTGCCGCTTTAGCTTCTGCCTCTGCTGCTGCTTTTTGCTCCAACAAGCTAGTTTTTTCATTTTCTGCTGTAGCTTTTTCAGCTGCAAGATTTAACTCAGCTACTTTCAATTCTGCTTGTTTTGTTGTCAAAGCTTGAGCATCGTCAGCAAGTGTTTGTTGGTTAGCAATGACTGTATTGATTGCTTCGTTGTTTGCAACTTGTTTTTCAGAGATAGCTTTCTTATCTTCTTTTTGTTGCTGCAACATTTTATTGTTTGCTGATACGATTTCACTCATAGCTGCTACACGAGAAATAGCTTCTGTGATTGAGTCAGAGTTAATAATCGTATTGATGTAGCTTGTAGCAGTTCCGTTCGTTTGTGCACTACGAGCTTGGTTTTCAAGCGATGCATTACGAGCTACAATATTTTTTGAAAGCTCTGCGATTTCACCTTCAAGTTTTTTAGATTCTTCTTGAAGTTTTTCGTTTTCAGATTGTAATTTTTCTTGCTCTGATTGAATAGCTGAAACTTTAGTTTGAATTTCGTCTACTTGTTTTTGAGCTTCTTTCTGTTGAGCTGTCAAGTTACTAATTTTACTATCTTGAGCAGCAATTTTTTCATCTGTTGTATTTGCTTTAACACTTGAAAGAACAGCTCCTTGTGAGACCAATACTGTACTTAACAAAAGTGATGCTAGGATTTTTTTCTTCATAAGTGTGAATACTCCTTCTTTTAAGACAATACTAGTATATCAAAAAAAGGCCTAATAAATATTACGCCTTTATTACAGTTTTGTTTCTTTCTTATAGATATATTTTTTCAAAAATAAACTGGAAAACTAACATCCATAGACAGTTTAATATCATTGATGGAACTAGACCATAAACGATAAAGACTGTTATACTTTCAGCAGTTAGGCCAATCATTTGCGCTAGAAGAAAACTACCAAACTCAAAAGAGAAAGTCATCATTAAAATAGCTAATAGTCTAGTCCATCTATTTGATAAAATGATCGCATTATTTTTATAAATGATTGCACCAATAATCACAAAAAGAAGACTAGCAATCCCTACTAAATGGAAAAAATAAATATCGTATATAAGACCAATAAATAAGCAATAAACTAAAAATAGATACTCCGATACTTCAATAGTCTCAAACAACAAGAAGATGAAGATAAAATGACTCACAATTTGAAAATGTGGAAAAAAACTATTTACAAATTGCCCTAAATGACTGTCTATTAAGACAACTATAGGCAAGAGTAAAAACATCCCTATCTGCTTCAACAGTCTCATGATGGGTTCCCCACTAACTCTACAACTTTAGTATTCATTGAATCAGACTGAAGTTTGACTAGCACCTCTCTTGTCAGATAGTCATTGCTATGCGTCACAGATTCGACCTCACCTACTGGAATGTCAGTAGCATTAAAATTACCAAGACCACCAGTTACTACCTTGTCTCCTTGACTGATATCACTACTACTATTTAACTGGCTTATTTTAAGCAAGTCTTTTTCTTTGTCGTACCCAATGATAATGCCATATATACTAGTAGAACCGTGTTGGATTTTAACGGATATTTTCTCTGTATTTTCTGCGTTGGTTAGTAAGTTGACCACAGTAGAGTTATCTTCAATCTTTCCCACGCTTCCAATCAGTCCTCCACCAGCAATCACAAGCATATTACTGGTCACACCTTGTTGAGAACCTGCATCAATTGTCAACTCTTGTTTCCAGGTTGCAGGAGTTCTCATGATGACGTCAGAAGCAATTAACTTGGTTGCATTCAATTTTGACTTCATATCCAATAACTGACGCAGTTGCTCATTTTCTTCCTTCAGACTGTCTGCTTCATTCATTTCCTTCTTCATCTGATAGAGTTCTTTTTTGAGAGTTTCATTCTCGTTATAGGTTCTGGTCAAACGACCTAAATCAGATTTTACGGAAGAAAGCCATTGAAAAGGCTTTTGCACTATTCTATCGACTAATGAAATGCCATCTCCAGCTTTTGTTACAACTGCACTTGATTGTGTTGTCACTAAAAAAACGGATACTACTAATACAACGACAAATAGAACAATGATATATTTTGATTTTTTAAAACGGTTCATACCTCTACCTTATATTACATTCTAAGATTTTAGCAAAAATAGAATTGCACCCAATACACAAACAAATAATAGCGCTATACTGTCTCTGTTCATCCAATTTAACTGTCGATACTGACTGCGTCCATTCCCACCTTGATACCCCCTAGCTTCCATGGCTGTAGCAAGAGAATCCGCTCTTTTCAAACTGGTAGCGAACAAAGGAATCAAAATAGGAATCATAGCCTTAACCTTTTGAATTACATTTCCTTCTCCAAAATCTACACCACGCGCCTTTTGAGCATTCATAATGCGAATCGTATCATCCATCAAGGTTGGTACAAATCGCAAACTCATAGACAACATGAGCCCAATCTCATGAACTGGAACCTTAAATCTTTTTAAAGGTCCAAGCAAGGATTCAACCGCTGTTGCCAAGCTCAATGGCATGGTTGTCAAAGTAAGCAAGGTTGAGAAAAAGATAATCAACACAAAACGACAAAAAATAATTCCTGCCTGCTCAATACCATAGCTTGTAATTTTTATAAATCCCATCTCGAACAAGACTTGACCACCAGAGATAAAGAACAGTTGAAAAAGGGTTGTAAAAGCAATCAGAAAAAACATAGATCGCAAACCTTTTATAAAAAAAGATAAGGGAACTTCTGATAAAATGACAAATATGCCTGTTGCAATGAAGAGTATGAGATTTGTAATTGGATTATTGGCCCAAAAAGTGATGATGATCAATAAAATCATTGCTACTAACTTACTACGAGGATCTAGACGATGAATAATCGAATTTCCTGGTATGTATCGACCTAAAATCATATTATCCATTGATAAACTCCTTAAACTCCTCTATCGTTATCGGCAATTGTTCGAAAGAAATTCCTCTGTCAACTAGCCTTTGAGCAAATCGTGTGATTTTAGGAACACCCAATTGGATTTTTTCCATAAATTCGACATTTTGAAAGACAAGACTTGGCTTCCCACCCTTAACTAGTTTCCCTTTTTCCATCACATAAACTTGGTCAGCAAATTCGGCCACATCATCCATAAGGTGGGTTACTAGAACAATTGTTATGCCATCTTGATGAAGCTTTTTAAACAAGGCCATCAACTCTTTCCGACCAATTGGATCTAAACCAGCTGTTGGCTCGTCTAAGACCAAAATGCTAGGCTCCATCGCCAAAATTCCAGCAATAGCAACCCGTCTCATTTGTCCCCCTGAAAGTTCAAATGGACTTCGTTCAAAGAGTGATTCATCGATTCCTACTAAAGCTAGTTTTTCACGCGCAATAGCTTCTGCCTCTTCTACAGAAACTCCAAAATTTTGAGGGCCAAAAGCCACATCTTTTAAGACAGTCTCCTCAAAAATTTGATTCTCTGCAAACTGAAATACCAACCCAACTTGTTTACGAATTTGACGAATTTGCTTATTGACGGATGTTGATGTAATCAATGTATCAAAGACACGAACACTTCCCTTTGTAGGAACCAACAAACCATTCAAGAGTTGAAGGATTGTAGACTTTCCGCTTCCTGTATGCCCAATAATCGCAGTATAAGAGCCATCCTCTATTGACAAACTGACATCTGACAAGGCAGCTGAAGCAAAGGGTGTTCCTTCCTGATACGTATAACTAACATTGTCTAGAATAATTCCCATAAAGCCTCCTCAAGCTCCTCCTCGGTCAGATAGTGCTCTGGTAATTTTAAGCCATTATCACGCAGTGATTGTTTTAATTGGTTGACAAAGGGTTGATCTAAGCCAATTTGATCTAAATCTGACCTAGAAAATAATTCTCTAGGAGTGCTTGTTGACTCGACTTTCCCTTTTTTCATTACTAAAACACGGTCACTCATAGCAAGCTCATCTAAATCATGCGTAATGGAGATAACTGTTATCTGGTGGTCTTGGCGAATTTTCTGGACTATCTTAATCAATTCTAATCGTCCCTCAGGGTCCAACATACTTGTAGCCTCATCCAAGATTAAAATATCTGGTCGCAGAGCAACAACTCCTGCAATAGCTACCCTCTGCTTCTGACCTCCTGACAAGCGAGCTGGTTCCTTTTTAGCAAATTCAGCCATCCCAACCAATGATAAAGCCTCAGAAACACGTTTCTTCATCTCTTCAAGTGGGATTCCTTGATTTTCCAGTCCAAAAGCAACGTCGTCTTCAACAGTTGCTCCTACGAATTGGTTATCAGGATTTTGAAAGACCATACCAATCTTACGTCTTTTTTCCCAGACATTTTCTGGAGTTAGGCAATCACCGTCTATCCAAATTTCTCCAGATTCAGCCTCGAGCAAACCATCAATCAAGCGAACTGTCGTTGATTTTCCACTACCATTATGACCAACGATTGACAACCATTCTCCACGTTTCACGTGAAACGAAATGTTATGAACATCATAATGTTCTTGATCTGCCTGATATCGAAAAGACAGGTCTTTTATCTCAATAATCGATTCCATATCTAACGAAAGGTTCCTTTAAACAAATATGCGCTTCCCTTGAAATAATCATAACCAGAATAAACTGTGAAGAACAAGGCAATATAAAGAGTTATCTGACCAAGCACATTCCAGTGAAGTAGCAAGAATATAATCGCAAACATCTGACTAAATGTCTTGATTTTTCCAGGCATAGCAGCAGCTAGAACAGTACCTCCTGTTTCAACTAAGAGCAAGCGTAAACCGGTGACAGCAAGTTCACGACAAATAATTATTGCTACCACCCAAGCTGGTGCCATCTTTAGACCAACCAACATGATAAAGGCTGACATGACCAATAATTTATCAGCCATTGGATCTGCAAACTTTCCGAAATTACTAACCACTTGCCATTTTCTAGCTAAATAACCATCTAGATAGTCAGTGATACTGGCAATAGCAAAAATAACTGCTGCTATTTTATGTAACACAGGAGATGGTCCAACTGATAGAAGAATAATAAAAATCGGAATAAATAAAATTCTACCAATCGTAAGCATATTAGGAATATTCTCTTTTTTCATGTTATCCTTCCTTTAGTTTGAACTTAATGTTAGAGTAATCCAACCAGTTTGACCAGTTAATTTTGAAGTGTAAATTTCCTTATTATCAATTTTCACTGACACTCCTTTAACAACACCTAATGTGATAGTTACTGGAGAACCTTTAGAAATCGTTGTTTTAGCTGTTTTATTATTAGGTTCGAGAGTCACTCCACCAGCCAAATCCGTATCCGAAACACTAATCCAGCTTGTTGTATCTGTTACAGATAATTGAAGATCCGCAGAATCTTTAGATGTCTTATATTCCACTGACAAAGTATCTCCCTGACCTGAAACAGTCAAAGTAGTTGCCTCACTCGAACTTGATGAACTAGTAGCTTGACTACTACTTGATGCTACACTACTAGAGCTACTTGTTGAACTCACAACACTATAAGTTGCCGCAGAAGACGCAGTTGGTTGGGTTTGAATATAATTCCACACATAGTAGGTTACAAAAATTAAAATTGATAAAGAAAAAAGAACAAAGTAAAAAAGCGGGAGAAATGAATTCTTTTTGCGATTTGAACGTCTACGTCCTGAAAGCTCAATCTCATCAACATCTACCTCTTCATAAGTAATCATACTACCCGAATCATAGGCATCTAGAACAATATGTTCATCTAATTCAACAGCCCAAGCATACTTTCTCAAAAATGAACGAGCATAAAAAGTACTCGGTAGTTTGTCAAAATCATCTGACTCCATTGCCTCCAACAAATCCAGCTGAATATCTGTCTTTCTGTGCAATTCCTCTAAGCTCAGTCCTTGGTTAATTCTTGCAAGACGTAAGACCTCACCAATTGTTTTTTTTCTCATACTTAACATTCCTTCTTTCTAGTGTATTTTCTAGCGATTATATCAGGAAAATTGTACAATCAACCATATCGCTATTATCTATCAAATCATGTCCAGCCTCTAGAACATCTTCTAAAGTAATTTCCTGCAAAAGTTTAGGAAGGTCAAACAGGGTAGGTCCTGTATCGGTTGGATGATACTGAGTGGCAATGTATTCTAGGGAATCCATACTATGAAGAAATTCTCCATACATCTCAGTTTTTACAATATCCAAGTGATCCTCAGTTACATCCTCATCTTTCATAAAATTGCGAATAGCTTTACGAAATTGATGAGAAAGTGCCACAGGTTCCTTTGTATCCATTGTTAATATCACAAAATGGAAACGAGGATCAACTTCTATTTCTAAAGACAGGGAAGCATCCAGTTTACCTGTCTCATATAATTTTTGAAATCTTTGTGAAGTCCAACCAAACATCATTGTAAACAACAATTTCAATAAAAGATGATAACGATACTGATCTCGATTTCCGATATCTTCATTTCCTCTAATACCGATCGCTAATTTTGGAGAAGCCACGTCCATCCGTAAACTTTCAGTAGTCTTTACAGGATGTAAAGGTATTTGTTCTCTCTTAAACTCATGTTTTTTTTCTTGAGGATGAGATTTCTTAGCAAAATAATCTTCAAGCAGTTCAAAATCAAAATTCCCCACTAAAAAGATATTACTATTGACAGGTCTGTAAAACTCTTTAAAGTTCTTTTTCAAATCCTCCAGACAAATAGCATCAATAGAGTTTTCACTACCAACAATATCTGAAGCTAAAGGACTTTCTGGATAGAGATTTGCCAAAGTCTTGAAAAATAGACAAGAATCCGGATCATCCTGATACATTTCTCTTTCCTGTTGAATGATATTCTTTTCTCGTTCCACAGATTCTTCCGTTACATTGAAGGTAGTGACAAGTTCCTCTAGCAAATCTAAACACTCTAGAACATTTTCAGAAGTCGAGAAAAGATAGCTAGTGTTCGTAAAGCCCGTAAAGGCATTACTTTCAGCACCCAACTCTGTAAAAGCTGCCATAACATCTCCAGAATCTTCTCTTTCAAAAAGCTTATGTTCTAAGAAATGAGCGATTCCTTGTGGATATTGTTGTAAGTCCTTATCATCTACTGTAAACCTTGTGTCAACAGAACCGACTTGGACACTTACAACGCCATAAACCTCGTTAAAGTCCTTTTTAGGTAGTAAAGTAACTGTCAAACCATTTTCTAATCTAGTTTGATACAAAGTTTCTTTTACAGCAGGATAATATTTCTTTTGAAAAGTAGGTCTGGTCATTCTGCTCCTTCCATAAAATAAATAGCCTGCAACTTAAAACTGTTTGCTGCTTCACAAATTGCTTCTCTATCAACTTGTTCAAGCTTATCGATTAAAATTTTTGTGTCAAGATTCGCCTTCCCAAAAAAAGTTGAGAGATAATATTTATCGACAATAGAATCTTGATTATCCTGAGCTAGTAGTAAGGATCGACGAATCATTTGTTTGGTCTGATCAATCTCCTTATCTGTAAACTTGCCATTTTTTATGTCAAGCAACTGATGATTCATCAATTTTCTTACTTTGTTTCGATTTTGCCGATCAATTCCAGCAAACAATCGTAAAAATCCACTAAAGAGATCCAAATGACTTGATACCGTATAGGCCAGTCCTTCTTTTTCTCGCACTTGGGTAAATAGTTTCGAATGAGGAAAGGCTCCTAACAGACCATTGACAAGAAGCACTGCCATCTGTTCTTCATCACCATATACTACTGAACTATGGTAGCCCATCTCTAAAACAGACTGTCCTAATCTCTTTCTAACAATACCTTCTCTAAGAACATTAGAATAGGGTTGCTGATATTGAATGTTTACAGCTAATTTACGACCTGTTAAAGGAAATTTATGTAAAAACTCTAAAACTTCAATTTCATTAAAATCCCCTAAGAAGAAAATATCTATTTGGTCTTCTTTTAGCATTTTTTGATAGCTTGAAAAACATGTTTCTGGAGTCTCTTCTGAAATTCTAGAAATCAAATCTTTAGGAACTAGCTGCATTGATTCTTCTTGGAAAAACAATTGATCTAACTCTTTATGTGCAAAGAAGAATGGGTCTTCCAATTCTGATTCTAGCCTTGATAAGATCTGTTTTTTCTCGATGTCAAAAGCATTTTTCTCAAATTCATCCTCATCTGACAATGGTGTAAAAAGAACCTGGTGCAGTAATTCTAAAATTTGAGAAGTTAATACATTTTTCTTACTTAAAAATTCATCACGCACATAGGAAATACTCAAATCCACAAGATGACTTTGTCCTCTTCGATAGGCGTGCGCTGACAAATCAGTTCCATACAAGGTTGCTAAACGTTTTCGAAACAGTTGTGCAGTTGGATAACTTTGGTTGGCAGTTTCAAGCATACTGGCACTTAACATGCGACTTGAAATTGAATCCAAAGACAATGGAGCTGTGAAACGCACAGTAATTTTATTAGTTTTAAATTTTTTTGATTGGATAAAATGCACTGCAATTCCAGGTACTAACTCCATCGCTTACCTCCTTCTACATAGAGTTCTATTATACCATGAAAAGAGAAATTTTTCTTGTTCTCTTTACCCCTTTTAGAATTAAAATCGCTTTCATTTCTAACGAATTTACCTCTGCCATTTCAAGGTAAAATATGGTATAATACCAAAGATTGAGGTGAACTATGGAATACAAATTATTTGAAGAATTTATCACTCTCCAAGCTCTCTTGAAAGAACTTGGTATTATACACAGTGGCGGAGCTATTAAATCCTTTTTAGCTGAGCATCATGTCTACTTTAATGGGGAATTAGAAAATCGTCGTGGGAAAAAAGTAAGAATCGGAGACTCTATCGACATTCCTGACATGAAAATCCAAATCATTCTGACGCAACCGAGCTTAGAAGAACAGGAAGAATATGTCAAAGAAAAACTTGAGAAAGAACGTGTGGCTAAACTTGTTAAAGAAATGAATAAGACGGCCAAAAAAAATCCAACAAAAAAGACCCAGAAAGCTGAAACAAAAACTGCACCACGTTTCCCAGGTAGATAAGTATGTGGCTAAAAAACTTATCCATCAAGCAATTTAGAAACTATCAGGATACTGAGATTGAATTTAATCCTAAATTGAATGTATTTGTTGGTCGAAATGCACAAGGAAAAACCAATCTTCTGGAAAGTATTTACTTTTTAGCTTTAACTAGAAGTCATCGGACAAAGACAGACAAGAATTTAATTCAATTTGAAAAAGAACAACTTCAAGTTTCTGGAATTCTTCAAAAACGAACGGCTACTGTTCCACTTGAGATTGACTTAACACCAAAAGGTCGGATTACTAAAGTCAATCACTTAAAGCAAGCTCGGCTATCTGACTATATTGGACACATGAATGTTGTCCTATTTGCACCCGAAGATTTACAACTTGTCAAAGGAGCACCAGCTATCCGACGTAAGTTTATAGATATGGAACTGGGACAGATTAAACCAATTTACTTGTCAGACTTGTCAAGCTACAATCATGTGCTTAAACAAAGAAATACCTACTTAAAGTCAGCAAATCATATCGACGAGACATTTTTATCTGTTCTCGATGAACAGCTGGTCGACTACGGTTGTCGAGTGATGATTCACAGAGCAGAATTTATCAAAAAAATGGAGTCTTTTGGTCGTAAAAAGCACTTTGATATCTCAGACCAATTGGAAGAGTTGTCAATACGTTATCAACCATCTGTAAACTTTACTGACAAGGAACACCTAGCAGAATCTTTCTATGCAGCTCTTCAAAAAAGTAGAGCAAGAGATTTATCTAAAAAGAATACTGGAGTTGGTCCTCATCGAGATGATATGATTTTCTTAATCAACGGTATAGAAGCAAGTTTTGGCAGTCAAGGACAGCATCGTAGTCTTGTCCTCTCTATCAAACTAGCTGAAATTGAGTTGATGGAGAGTATTACCAAGGAAGCGCCTATTCTTTTACTTGACGATGTTATGAGTGAACTTGACAATAATCGTCAACTAAAATTATTAGAGACTATATCTCAAAACATTCAAACCTTTATTACTACAACTAGTTTAGAGCATCTTCAGAACTTACCTGATAATCTCAGTGTATTTACAGTAAAAGATGGTCAATTGTCTGTAAACTAAGATTTACAATATTGTAAACAAAAAAATCTCCTGTCAAACAGGAGATTTTTTATTACATTGAGTAGTTTGGTGCTTCATTTGTGATTTGCACATCGTGTGGATGGCTTTCTTTTAGACCAGCACCAGACATTTCGATAAATTGAGCATTGTCATGCAATTCTTTAAGGTTAGCAGCACCACAGTAACCCATACCAGAACGGATACCACCAATCATTTGGAAGACAATATCAGCTGCTGCTCCTTTATAAGCAACACGCCCTTCAATTCCTTCTGGAACAAGTTTATTTGCTTCATTGACAGAACCTTGGAAGTAACGGTCGCTTGAACCTTTTTTCATCGCAGCGATTGAACCCATACCACGGTAAGTCTTGAACTTACGTCCTTGGAAGATTTCAGTTTCACCTGGAGCTTCATCTGTTCCCGCGAACATTGAACCAAGCATTACTGCATTTCCACCAGCAGCAAGAGCTTTAACAATATCTCCAGAATACTTGATTCCACCGTCGGCAATGATTGTTTTGCCATATTCACGAGCAACTGCCGCTGCATCATAGATAGCTGTAACTTGTGGAACTCCGACACCTGCGATAACACGAGTTGTACAGATTGAACCTGGCCCAATACCAACTTTAACAACGTCAACTCCTGCGTCATAAAGGGCACGCGCACCTTCAGCAGTAGCGATATTTCCGGCAATCAGTGTACGGTCTGGGAAATGCGCACGGATTTCAGCGATTTTACGAAGAACACCCGCTGAGTGTCCGTGTGCTGTATCGATGACAATGGCATCAGCCCCTGCTTCAAAGAGTGCTTCTGCACGTTCAAATGTATCAGAAGTAACACCTACCGCACCAGCAACAAGAAGGCGACCAAATTCATCTTTTGCAGCATTTGGAAATTCAATTACTTTTTCAATATCTTTGATTGTGATCAAGCCAGAAAGACGACCTTTTTCATCAACCAGTGGAAGTTTTTCAATACGGTGTTCTTGAAGAATGCTCTCAGCAGTTTTTAAGTCTGTACCAACTGGAGCAGTAACCAAGTTTTCACTGGTCATGTGTTTTGAAATTGGTTGGTTGTAGTCAGAAATAAAGCGAAGATCTCGATTGGTCAATATACCAATTAACTTACGATTTTCAAGAGTTTCAACCACTGGAACACCACTGATACGGTAACGTCCCATGAGTTCATCTGCTTCTGCAATTGTATGCTCTGGAGTCAAGAAGAATGGATCAATGATAACACCATTTTCAGAACGTTTTACCTTACGAACTTCATCTGCCTGCTGTTCAATAGACATATTTTTATGGATAACACCAAGACCACCTGCACGCGCAATAGCAATAGCCATTTGGCTTTCTGTTACAGTATCCATGGCTGCTGTAATAATTGGGATATTTAAAGTCAAATTATCTGCCAATTTTGTTGTTAAATCCGCATCATTAGGCAATACATGACTCTCTGCTGGAATAAGCAATACATCATCAAAGGTAAAACCTTTTTTCAAAAATTTAGTGTCCCAATTAGACATTGAAGTTTCCTCTTTTCTTTCTTTTTGAGCTTGACGCTTTTTGTATTGTATCTATCATACCATTCTATGAAAATTTGTCAATTATATTGATAATAGATAATATAAAAAAACTATCCCTTTAATTTTAAAGAAGAGATAGTTTTAGAGTTCGTATTTTATCGATTAATGAAAGTAATTTAGCCCCATTGCTGATTTTACTTCTGATAGCGTTTGACCAGCAACTTCTCGAGCTTTTTCACTACCTTTTTGAAGCATATTATACACTTCACCCATATCTTTAGCATATTCTAGGCGACGTTCACGGATTGGACCAAGTTCACGGTCTAGGATTTCAAGTAGATACCGTTTTGTCTTAACATCACCTAGACCTCCACGTTGATAATGCTCTTTCATGTCAGCAATTTCTTGAGCATCTTCAGGACGTCCGAATACGTCTAAGTAATGGAAAACCATATTTCCTTCAATCTTACCTGGATCCTCAACACGAATGTGATCTGGATCTGTATACATACTCATTACTTTCTTACGCAAAGTATCTGCATCATCTGACAAGTAGATACCATTATTAAGCGATTTAGACATTTTGGCATTTCCATCAAGACCAGGTAAGCGACCTGCTCCTTCATTTTCAGGATAGATCCCTTCTGGCTCTACTAAAACATCACAGTTATAGGCATGGTTGAAAGAACGCACAATTTCACGTGTTTGTTCAATCATCGGCTTTTGATCATTCCCTACTGGAACCAAGTTAGCCTTAAATGCTGTAATATCTGCTGCTTGCGCAACTGGATAAACTAAAAATCCAGTTGGTATACTTTCTCCAAAGCCTTTCTGAGCAATTTCTGTCTTGACTGTTGGATTTCGTTCCAAACGAGCCAAAGACACTAGATTCATGTAATACATAGACAACTCTGCCAACTCTGGAATCTGACTTTGGATGAAAATCGTTGATTTGTTAGGATCCAATCCCACTGCAAGATAGTCCAAAGCAACATTCCCAATAGACTCTACAATAGTTTGTGGATCTTTTGCATGGTCAGTTAAAGCTTGCTGGTCAGCCAAAAAAACAAACATGTCATATTTATCTTCTTGCTGTAATAAGACACGATTTTTTAAGCTACCAACGTAGTGCCCAATATGTAATTTCCCCGTTGGACGATCTCCTGTTAAAATAATGGGTTTATTCATCTTATTCTCCTTTGATATGGTCCTTTCAATTATAGCATTTTTTTGATAAAAAGACAGGTAATTTTTTTATCAAATAATTACGATTTCAACTCCTCAACTGTAAACTATCTGTAAACTTAATTTACAAATAATTGACAGATAAAAATTTGAATATTTGCTGATTTTCTAGTAGAATTAGAGTATTACATATAATAGGAGAAAAAAATTGCTAACAGTATCTGATGTTTCACTACGTTTTAGTGATCGCAAACTTTTTGATGAGGTCAACATCAAATTTACAGAAGGAAACACATATGGTTTAATTGGTGCTAACGGTGCAGGTAAATCAACATTTTTAAAAATCTTAGCTGGGGATATTGAACCTACAACTGGTCATGTTTCTCTTGGACCTGATGAACGTCTTTCTGTGCTTCGTCAAAATCACTTTGACTATGAGGATGAACGTGTTATTGATGTTGTTATCATGGGTAATGAAAAACTATACAACATCATGAAAGAAAAAGATGCTATCTATATGAAAGCAGACTTTACTGATGAAGATGGAGTTCGTGCAGCTGAGCTTGAAGGAGAATTTGCTGAACTAGGTGGTTGGGAAGCTGAGAGTGAAGCTTCACAACTCTTGCAAAACTTGAATATCCCTGAAGATCTTCATTACCAAAATATGAGTGAACTCGCAAATGGAGACAAAGTGAAAGTACTCCTTGCTAAAGCTCTATTTGGTAAACCAGATGTACTTCTTCTAGACGAGCCGACCAACGGTCTTGATATCCAATCTATTACTTGGTTAGAAGATTTCTTGATTGACTTTGATAACACCGTTATTGTCGTATCCCATGACCGTCACTTCTTGAACAAAGTATGTACTCACATGGCCGACCTTGACTTTGGAAAAATCAAACTCTATGTCGGAAACTACGACTTCTGGAAAGAATCTTCTGAGCTTGCTGCTAAATTGCTAGCAGACCGTAATGCTAAAGCAGAAGAAAAAATTAAGCAATTACAAGAATTCGTTGCTCGTTTCTCTGCTAATGCTTCTAAATCAAGACAAGCAACATCACGTAAGAAAATGCTTGATAAGATTGAACTTGAAGAAATTGTGCCATCTAGTCGTAAATATCCATTTATCAACTTTAAAGCTGAACGTGAAATCGGAAACGATCTCTTGACAGTAGAAAATCTATCTGTCAAGATTGATGGTGAAACTATTCTTGACAACATCAGCTTTATCTTGCGTCCAGGTGACAAGACAGCTCTTATCGGACAAAACGATATCCAAACAACTGCATTGATTCGTGCGATCATGGGTGATATCGACTATGAAGGAACTGTCAAGTGGGGAGTTACAACTAGTCGCTCTTACTTACCAAAAGACAATTCAGCTGATTTTGCTGGGAGTGAATCTATCCTTGACTGGCTCCGTCAATTTGCAAGTAAAGAAGAAGATGACAATACCTTCTTGCGTGGTTTCCTTGGTCGTATGCTCTTCTCTGGAGATGAGGTTAACAAACCTGTAAACGTCTTGTCAGGAGGAGAAAAGGTGCGCGTGATGCTATCGAAACTCATGCTTTTGAAATCAAATGTTCTAGTACTTGACGATCCTACTAATCACTTAGATTTGGAATCTATTTCAAGTTTGAACGATGGATTGAAAAACTTCAAAGAATCTATCATTTTCGCCAGTCATGACCATGAATTCATTCAAACATTGGCTAACCACATTATTGTCCTATCTAAAAACGGTGTAATCGACCGTATCGATGAAACCTATGATGAATTCTTAGAAAATGCTGAAGTACAAGCAAAAGTCAAAGAACTTTGGAAAGACTAAATAATACTTTAAAACTCAGTTGGATTAACCAACTGAGTTTTCTAACATTCTATGAGGTAACATGAAAACATTTTTCAGAAACTATTGGACCTATCTTATTTCTTTCATTATTCCCCTAGTAATTATATTCGGAGTCTATCTTTCTCAAGGTATCTACTGGAATAGTGATACTTCACCTTTATTGGGGGATGGATTTCATCAATATGTTATTTTTGATCTAAATCTTCGTAATATTTTACATGGGAGTGATAGCCTATTTTATACTTTTACCAGCGGTCTAGGTCTCAATTTTTATGCCTTGTCCAGTTATTACCTTGGTAGTTTTCTATCTCCTCTTGTTTATTTTTTTGATGTATCAAGCATGCCAGATGCAGTTTATTTGTCAACCTTGTTGAAATTTGGCTTGATAGGTCTGTCAACCTTTTTTAGCTTGAGTAAAATATTCAAAAATATATCTGCCCTACTTCGATTAGCTCTATCTACCTCATATGCATTAATGAGCTTTACAGTTAGTCAAGTAGAGATTAAGACCTGGTTGGATGTTTTTATTTTAATCCCCTTAATTTTAACTGGTTTACATCTACTCATAACGGAAAAAAAACGTATTCTATACTTTACAAGCTTGTCAATCTTATTTATCCAAAACTACTATTTTGGTTATATGACTGCCCTGTTTTTGGTAGTTTGGTATTTTTGCCAACTTTCCTGGGATTTTAAAAGTCGCAAGTATTCTTTCCTTGATTTTTTCCTAACATCCTTACTCGCTGGTTTAATAAGTTTCATCATGACACTCCCAACCTTGTTTGATTTAAGAACTCATGGTGAAAAACTAACCGCTATTACAAAAATAAAAACAGATGCCAGTTGGTATCTAGATCTATTCGCTAAACAATTTATTGGTGCTTTCGATACAACTAAATATGGTTCTATCCCAATGATTTTTGTAGGCCTCCTTCCTTTTATCTTAACAATTGTATTCTTTACATTAAAATCAATTAAGTTTCACGTGAAACTATGCTATGCAACTCTACTCATTCTCATCATTGCTAGTTTTTATCTAGAAGCCTTAGATTTATTTTGGCAAGGAATGCACGCACCAAATATGTTTCTTCATCGCTATGCTTGGATTTTCTCTACTCTCTTGATTTATATTTCAGCAGAAGTTTTAAATAGATTTAAGGATATTAAATTATGGAATATTTTATTCTCAATGACCTTCCTTTTATTTGGCTATCTGGCAACCATTTATTTTAAAAATCATTATTCATTTCTAACTAAATTAAATATACTCTTAACGCTTGAATTCTTAGTGGTATACTTACTGTTACTATTGGCACTTATTAAAAAAATGATTTCTCTAAAAATCTTTTCAATTCTTATTTTGATCTTTACAATAAGTGAAATTAGTTTTAATGCTTCATCTCAACTAAATGGAATTACGAAAGAATGGGGATTTGCTTCTCGTAGTACTTATGATAAAGATATTCCAAGTATGGAAGCTATTTTGGAGTATACCAAACAGCAACCAGATACATTTACACGAACTGAAAAGTTACAAACTCAAACTGGAAACGATAGCATGAAATTTAACTACAATGGCATCTCACAATTTTCATCTGTTCGTAATCGTTCTGCAAGTACAACGTTAGATAAGTTGGGTTTTAAATCTTCAGGTACCAACCTTAATCTTCGTTATGCAAATAATACTATCATTGCAGATAGTTTATTTGGAATCAGCTACAATATTTCTGAAACCTATCCAGATAAATATGGTTTTCATCCAAGCTATCAAAAAGATAATCTAACCCTTTATAAAAATCAATTCGCTCTCCCAATTGCTTTTGCTACACAGTCTCTTTACAAAGATGTCACTTTTAATGACCATACTCTTGATAACCAAACTCAATTTTTAAATCAAATTGCTGGCTTAAATGAAGAGTACTTTTATCCGATAAATCATCATACAGACTCTGGTGACAACGTGGTCAATCTAAACGGAACTGATACTGAAGATGCAACTATCAGCTACAGCATTGAAGTACCAGATAATAGTCAGGTTTACCTTTCCATGACCAAGATAAATTTTTCAAACGATAAGAAAAAGCAAGTTGACATCATTGTCAATGGTGAAAAAAAATCCTTTACCACAGATAATGTTTTTACATTTTTTAATCTTGGATATGCAGAACATAAACAAACTTTTGATATCCAAGTTAAGTTTCCAGGAAATGCTCAAGTATCATTTGAATCTCCAACTTTCTATCGCTTAGATACTAAGAAATATACGGAGGCTATACACAAAATAAAAGAAAATCCAGTAGAGGTGAGCTCTTATAAAAATAAGGTCACTGTAAATTATAAGGTAAAGAATGATACATCAATCTTTTTCACAATTCCATACGATCAAGGATGGTCTGCTTATCAAAATGGTAAAAAATTACAAATTGAACAGGCACAAACTGGATTTATGAAAATTGATGTTCCTGAAGGTGAAGGAACTATTACCCTTTCCTTTATTCCAAAAGGATTTGTTGCTGGTGCAAGTTGTTCTCTTATAGCCATTATTGTCTTTATTTTTTATGATATTCAAAGAAAAAAATATTCTAGATAAAAAAACTATCGACCAAATCGGTCGATAGTTTTTAGTCTTCTTCAACTTTTTTAGGTTGGTAGGCAAGCATTCCTAAAGCAACAAAAATCATTACTGTAAAGATAAGGAAAATAATCTGACTATGAATATTGCCTGTCATAGAAATGGTTTGTCGTAAACCTGAAACTGAATAACTCATAGGTAACCATGGATTAATAGTTTTAAAGAATTGATTCGTTAAAGCTAAAGGATAAGTTCCTGCACTTGATGCTAATTGAAGGAGTAATAAAATTAAGGAGAAGAAGGCGCCTAGGCGAGAATTCCAGGTTGTCAATGCTGTTACCATCGCCATGAAAGCAAGACTAGTTAAAATAATCAAAGCAAAGGTTTTGAATTCGTGAACTGCAGTAAGTCCAATTAAATGTACTCCACCATAAACTAATACTCCTGCCAAACCAGCAATGATACCGTTAATTTCAAAGCGAGACTTAAACCAAGCCCAGCGACTTTCTGGATGGCGCCCAGAAGGCAATTTAGCAAAAATCATATTAGTTGAAATAGCAGCAACAAAAAGAGCAACTGATATCATATACGGAGCCATGGCAATCCCATTAACAGCAACTTGATCCGTATCAGTTTTTGAAAGACTTAAAGGATCAGCCAGTAAGTCTGCATTTTTTGGTTCAGTTGAAGCCTTATTCAATTGTTTATCAGCATCTGTCAACCCTTGATTTAATTGACTTGAACCATCACTTAATTTTCCGAGTCCTGATTGTAAAATTTCAGATCCTTGAGCAAGTTTATCTGCTCCACTAGCTATTTTTTCAGAACCATTAGCTAGTTGATTTGCTCCTGAAACTAGCTGGTCTGATTTATCAGCTAATTGTTGAGAACCCACTTGTAATTGATTAAATCCAGCAGTTAAATCTGATGTTTTATTGTTTACTTGGTTGACACCTGATGCAAGTTTATCAATTCCTGTTGCTAATTCTGGCCCATTCGCTGCTAACTTAGCAGTAGCACCTGTCAATGTAGAAGATTTTTCTGTCAACTGACTAGAGCCTTGTAGCAACTTATTGAAACTTCCTGTCAAGTTCGAATTTTTCGAACTCAACTGACTTGCTCCTAAAGCTACTTGGTCTACAGATTTTGTATAGCTGGCAATACCAGATAGAGTTTGACTAGCTGGCAATAACTGACCATCAATTGCTGTTTGAATCTGTGTTAATCCACTTGACAAACTTGTCAATGTTGAAGAAGCAGTTGGTAATAATTTACTTGACTGATTCTTTAATTGAGTTAAACTATTTGTTTGAGTGGTTACATTTTCTAAAGAAGATTGTAACGTTTGAACTGTATTTAAAATTGTTCGTGCTGACTCACTAGCAGAAGATGATGGATTAGAAACCACAGAAGTTATCTCTGCCTGTTGTTCAGGAGTTAAGCTTTGATAAGCACTCGTAGATTGAATAGCTGATAAAGTAGTTTCTTTTTCAGATTGATTTGAAGTAACGATGCTTTGTGCTGAATTTGCAATCGTTGATAAACTACTAGAAAGCTGGTTTGTTACTTGTGTTATCTCTCCACTATCTGCTGTTTGAATATTTTGAATATCTTGATTAAATTGCTCTAAACTAGTTGCTAATTGTTTAATCTGATCTTTTTGTTGGGTTGTCCCATCTAATTGAGTAGAAAGTTTTTGAATACCTTGATTAAGTTGCGTTAGTCCTGTACGTAGAGTCTCTGATTTTGTAGAAATCTGATTTGTACCTGATGATAGACTTTGAACTCTATTTGTATAAGTATCAATACCAAGTGAAAATTGATTTAATCCTGAATTGAGTTGAGAAACACCACCTGTATAGGCTTGTGTGCCTGCATCAAGTTGATTCAATCCTGATACCAGTGCCGGTGTCTTTGAGTTCAGTTGGTTTAATCCATTATCAATTTGTGAAATAGCGCTGGTATATTGATTTAAACCAGTATTAAAATTACCAAGACCAAGATTTAACTGATTTACACCAGCTGTATAGGTTCCTAATCCTGTAGATAATTGATCAGCACCGTTAGAAAATGTGAGACTCGATTGAGCTAAGGTTTGAAGATTGGTTGATAAGGTTTGACTCCCATCAGAAAGCTTATTCGAACCATCAGCCAACTGTAAACTTGCATTTGCCGCTTGAGATAAACCAAGTTTTAAATCCCCCATCTTATCAAATAAAGCTTTGGTATAAGATTGAGTAACTTTAGTAGCCACAGTCTGTTTGATTTGTGTCATGGCAGAATCACTCATCTTGCTTGCAATAAAACTATGACCACTTGATGTCTGATAGTCAATCGTCATCTGTTCAGGATGATTTGTAAGGATAGAAGAAGCTTTCTCAGAAAGATTACTTGGCAATGTTACAACCATGTAATAATCCCCATCTCGTAGTCCTCTTTCTCCCTCACCTTCATCTACAAAATGAAAATCCAGACTATCACTATCTTTCAAATTAGACACCATGTCTTCACCAATAGTGAGTTTTTCATCATTATAAGTAGCAGCTTGGTCCTTATTAACAATTGCTACAGGTAACTCCGAAAGTTTACCGTATGGATCCCACATTGATGATAAGAAAATGATATTGTAAAGAGCTGGAATTAAGGAAATTCCTATCATGACAATAATAAATGTCGGTTTTTTAAAGATTGCTTTCCATTCTTTAAACATATTGTCTCCTTTTTTTAAACTACTTGTCTAAATTTCTGATATAATAGATTATACATAAAAAAATTAAAAAGACAAGATAAAAAAATCTATTTTTAAACACATTGTCTAAAATTGTTCATCTGGAGGGAACATGCAAGAAAGTAATAAACGATTAAAAACCAAGCGCATTATCGAAAATGCTATGGTAGAATTATTGATGGAACAACCATTCGATCAGATTACAACTGTTAAATTAGCGCAAAAAGCTGGAATTAGCCGCTCCAGTTTCTATACTCATTACAAAGATAAATACGACATGATTGAACATTACCAAAGTAAACTATTTCATACCTTCGAATATATCTTTCAAAAACATGCTAATCACAAACGAGATGCTATTCTAGAAGTATTTGAATACTTGGAATCAGAACCGCTTCTAGCAGCTCTTTTATCTGAAAATGGAACCAAGGAAATTCAAAATTTCCTGAGAAATAAGCTTCACATCCTACTGAGCACGGACCTTCAAAAACGTTTTATGCAACTCAAACTAAATGAAGTAGAATTAGAATATAGTAGCGTCTACCTAACAAATGCTCTCTTTGGAGTCTGTCAAACCTGGATTGCCCATGGAAAAAAAGAAAGTCCACAAGAAATCACGAACTTTTTAATGAAAATGTTAGGAGATACAAATTAACAAAAAAGCTCTATAATATTTAGGCTCTATAATTTCTGTAGTGGGTAAAACCACCATAGGAATGATGGAGCCTATTTTGTTGTTCTTATTAGGCTAATACTAATGCAATACAATTTCCTTAGTTTTATTTTCGGACACAAATCATTATCTCTCCGTATGTTAGGTATGCCTCCCCTCATTACATCGGACAAAGAATCAAAAAAAGGAACACCAAATTAGTGTTCCTTTCATCTGACTCCGCCAGTAGGACTCGAACCTACGACATCATGATTAACAGTCATGCGCTACTACCAACTGAGCTATGGCGGATTAAATAGTCCGTACGGAATTCGAACCCGTATTACCGCTATGAAAAGACGATTTCTTAACCACGGACCCTCTACCTGTAGCAGATATAACCATTATATCAATTTATCAAAAATTGTCAATTACTTTTTTTGGTTTTTAGCCATTAGTTCTCTCAATTTTTTAGTTTTTAGGCGAGAGATAGGACAACGATGATCTTCATAAAATACAACTTCCATTTTTTTACGATCAATTTCTCTCACATTACCGATATTGACTAAAAATGACTTGTGAGCTAGATAAAAACGTTGGGTTTCCTTATCCTTTTCTTGAATATCTGTCATTGTTCCATAGAATTCTTTGGCAAAATTCTTACCTACAATTCGTAATTTATGAGAAGTTCCCGTTGTTTCAATGTAGAGAATATCATGATAAGGAATACAAAGATCATTTCCTTTATAACTATAATCAAAATAATCAACGACTGATTGGTTTTCAAGTAAAGTAGTCTTAGTGTAAAGCACACAGTCGGCAACTCTATTTTTAAAAACTTGATCACTGGTTTCTTTATCAATGAAATCCAATGCTGAAACTTTGTATTTATAAGTCAAAGTAGCAAATTCAGATCGACTTGTAATAAAAACAATAATCGCATAAGGATTGCGATGGCGAATAAATTGAGCAACCTCAAATCCTTTTCTCTCAATCCCATTGATATCAATATCTAGAAAATAAAGCTGATTGACTTCATCATGCTCTACATATTCCATAAACTCTCTCACTTTTCCTGTTGTTTTATAGGAGATAGGAATATTTGTTTCCTTAGAAATTTTATTTAGAGTTGTTTCCAACCTTACTTGGTGTTCTATAATATCTTCTAAAATCAATACTTTCATATCAGTTCCCTCTTAAATCTAATTACTTGTTTAAATACATCATTATCAATTTCTGTTTCTAAAATAACATTGTCATATTTTCCTAAAATTTCTTTAACATTATTAAGTCCAAGTCCTCTATGTCTTCCTTTAGTTGAAAATCCTAATTCAAATAAATCTTCGGATTTTACCTTTCTTTTTTTACAAGAGTTTTGGATGACAACTAGGGTTTCAAGATCCAACTTGATGATAGCTACCTCTAGTTGTTTTTGATAGCTTTCAACTGCCCCTTCAACAGCATTATTGAGCAGAACGCTCATCACGCGCACCAAATCTAACAATTCCATAGATAAAGGTGTAATAATATCTTTTACCTCTAATGTGTACTCTACATCATTAGTTTTCGCATTGACAATAGATTGGGCAATCAAACTTCGAAGCGCTGAGTCCTCAATATTGTTCAAATCGAAATAGGTATACTTATCTGAACGTAATTTTTGATTTGCTTTGACAAGAACTTCACTGTAAACTCTGTCAATCTCTTGTAAATCTTTACTTTCAATCGCCATTCTTAAGCTGACAAGCATGCCTGTATAGTCATGACGAAAACCACGAATTTCATTATATAAGGAAACAATCTCATCCGTGTAAGTTTGTAAATGTTTTTGCTCAAACTTCTTTTGTTCCAATTCAATCTCTTTTTCTATCTGAACTTTATGAGAATTCATGGAGAAAAAAGTCAAAAGTAAGCCAACAAAAACAATGGATGATAAAATACTTCCAAAACCATTTAAGTGACGAATCGTACTCACAATATCTGAAGTGAAAGAGACAACGTGTAGAAAAACAAATGCAAAGAGCACTTTCTTCAGAAAAGGATATAGATAGTCTTTATCAAAATATTTAAATTCGAGATGGAAATAAGAAACAACAACTTTAATAACCAAATAAGTTAAGATCAGGATAAATAGAGAAAAATAATTGTTATACTTCAATGCAAACTCATCTCCTGTAATAGATGATAAGGTTACAGATAAAAAGTTATTAGTAGTATGATATAAGAGAGAAAATAACAGACTGATAAAAATTCCCTTAGACTTCTCATACTTCTTAAATCCAATAAAGTAAGTAAATAGGAGGAAAGGAAATAAAAATTTAGACAATCCAAAACTACTAGCAGATACCAAATAAGTACCTTCTTCCACTGTCAATTGTAGTAGAAAGATATAAATACTAAAAATACATTGTTCTTTTCTAGTTGCTTTACAAATCCATTTATAAATTTTACTAATAATAAAAACATAAAAAATAGCTATTACCACACCAAATAAATCCATTATGTTCTCCCTATCTTTTAATAAACTACTTCTTCGGAAATATTTTATTTAAAAACTTAAAACTCCTAATATCCCCACCTCTAATTTCCTGCAGTTCTTTTTCGTTCAATTCTTGGAAATCTTTCATTTGAGCAAAATCTGTATTCTTTTTCATAATATAAACTCCTATAATGTTTTTCTTGTAAATTAACTTACAAAAATATTATATAAAATCTACGATACCTATAGAGAATTATCTCTCAAATGCTCAAATTTTCTTCTGAAATGTCAACTTTTTACAAAAAAAGCTGGGATTTTTCCCAGCTTACGATTTAACTGATCCCAGCAGGATTCGAACCTGCGACCGTTCGCTTAGAAGGCGAATGCTCTATCCAGCTGAGCTATGAGACCTTACTAATCTATCTTATCAAAAAAATCTAGCTTAGTCAATCATCTATTTATGATAGGGAGAGCCCTGTTGAATCGAAAACGCTCTATAAATTTGTTCTACTAAGACTAATCTCATTAGTTGATGAGGAAGCGTCAATCTCCCAAAACTAACAGAGAGATTGGCTCTTTTTTTCACCTCTGGAGATAGTCCTAAACTCCCACCAATGATAAAAATGATTGTCGAAAATCCATTGATAGAAGCCCTTTCAAGCTGCTTACTGAACTCTTCAGAAGAAAAAGTTGTTCCTTCAATAGCTAAAACAACTACAAAATCACGTTCCCCTACTTTAGCAAGAATGCGGTTCCCTTCCAACTCCAAAATCTTTTGATTTTCAGATTCGCTGGCCCGATCTGGTGTTTTTTCATCAGCCAACTCAATCATTTCTAGATTAGCAAATCGTGAAATTCTCTTGGAGTATTCTGCTATGCCATCTTTGAGATATTTTTCTTTCAGTTTTCCAACTGTTACCACTTTAATTTTCATTCTTCTATTCTAACATATTCACACTCAATTTCACATCTTATTCACAGATAAGATTTTGAAAAACTTTAATAAATTCACAGGTTTTTGAAAGTTATCCACAAGTTGTGAAAAACTTTTTGTTTTTAAGCTTGGATTAAGCTAGCTATTTTATACTTTCATTGATTAAAAAACATGGAGGCTTCTATGAAAAACTTAAAAACTAGTTCCAAAAAATGGGGACAACTTTTAGTAGTCATTCTCATTAGCTTTTTTAGTGGTGTTTTAGGTACTTTTACGACATTGCAGCTAAGTCAAAAACAAAACACTAATCCAACAAATACCACCACTGTCAGCAAAACAGCTGTAAAAAATGAAAACTCAACCACACAGGCAGTCGATAAAGTTAAAGATGCTGTAGTATCTGTCATTACTTACTCCGCAAACTCCCAAAATAGTTTATTTGGATCTACAGAGACTGATACAGATACAAATACTGAGCAAGTATCTAGTGAAGGTTCTGGAGTTATTTATAAAAAAGAAGGTAACTTTGCTTACCTCGTAACCAATACTCACGTTATTAATGGCGCTAAAAAAGTTGATATTCGTTTAGCAGATGGGACTAAAGTTCCAGGTGAAATTGTTGGTTCTGATACTTATTCTGACATTGCAGTTGTAAAAATTACTGCAGATAAGGTGACTACAGTAGCCGAATTTGGAGATTCTGATCAACTAACAGTTGGAGAAACAGCTATTGCAATCGGAAGCCCTCTAGGTTCTGAATATGCCAATACCGTGACACAAGGCATCGTGTCAAGTTTGAATAGAAATGTTTCTTTAAAATCTGAAGATGGACAAGCTATCTCTACAAAGGCTATCCAAACAGATACAGCCATCAACCCTGGAAACTCTGGCGGTCCCTTAATCAATATTCAGGGACAAGTAATCGGAATTACATCTAGTAAAATCGCCACAAACGGTGGAACGTCTGTGGAAGGACTTGGTTTTGCCATTCCTTCAAACGATGCCATCAATATTATCAATCAATTGGAAAAGAATGGAAAAGTCACTCGACCAGCCTTGGGCATTCAAATGGTCAACCTTTCAAATCTTAGTAGCACTGATTTACAAAGATTGAATGTACCATCAAGTGTCACTGCAGGAGTAGTTGTTCGTTCTGTTATAACTAGTATGCCTGCCAATGGACATCTACAACAATATGACGTCATTACAAAAGTGGATGATAAAGCTATTTCTTCAACTACTGAATTACAAAGTGCTCTATATAGCCATTCTATCGGAGATAGCATGACCATTACATACTACCGTAATGGCAAGGAAGAAACAACTACCATTAAATTAGATAAGAGTACTAGTGATTTGGAACAATAGTTTACAGATATGTAAAGTTGCTTTACAGAATATCTAAGTTGTGTTAATGTAGAATTATGGAAGAATTTAAAATTGTTCAAATAAAAGATATTCAAAAAAATCCCTATCAACCTCGGAAGGAATTTTCAGAAGAAAAAATACAAGAACTGGCCCATTCTATTAAGGAAAACGGCTTGATTCAGCCAATCATCGTTAGAAAATCTCCAGTACTTGGATATGAAATTCTAGCTGGAGAAAGACGGTATCGCGCTTCAATAGCTGCTGGACTTTCAGAAGTTCCAGTCATTGTTAAGCAACTTTCTGATCAAGATATGATGCTTCATTCTATCATTGAGAATCTCCAACGAGAAAATTTAAATCCTATCGAGGAAGCTAAAGCATATCAATCCTTAATTGATAAAGGTTTTACCCACACAGAAATTGCTGAAAAAATGGGAAAATCTCGACCTTATATTACAAACCTAGTTCGATTATTAGGACTACCTAAACATATCCTGATAGAGGTTGAAAGTGGTAGACTTTCTCAAGCTCATGCTAGACTCCTCATTCAATTATCAAGTGATAAACAAGACAAACTCTTGAATCGTATTCAAACTGAAAATCTCTCTGTTCGACAAGTTGAACAAATACTACAAAAAACGAAGAAGAGCAGCAAAAAAGAAAAAGACCACTTTGTCAAAGACGAAGAGCAAAAATTGAAAAAAATACTCGGATTAGATGTTCAGATTAAGCTACAAAAAAAAGATAGTGGTAAAATTTCAATTTCCTTCCATAACCAAGATGAATACCAACAATTTATTAACAGCCTGAAATAAGGCTGTTATTTTAGTATTCTTAACGAACATAGTTATCCACTGCATTTTAGTTTTTAAAAGCCCAGTATTTCAGAATTTTTCTTAGTTATCCACATTTTGTGGATAACATTTAAAAACATTGTTAATTGTTTTCCACAACTTGTGGAAAAATAATCTTATCTATGGTAAAATGATTCTATCAATAAACCTTTTAAATTCTATAGTAAAGGAGGAGAAAATCATTGAAGGAAAAACAATTTTGGAATCGTCTTTTAGAACTTGCACATGATAAATTAACTCAGTCAGTTTATGATTTCTATATTTTAGACGCAAAACTGGTTAAAGTTGAAGAAAATACTGTAACGATTTTCTTACCCCGCGATGAAATGCAGATATTCTGGGAACGAAATATCAATGGGATGCTTTTAGCAGCAGGTTTTGAAATCTATGATACTGAAATAAAAGCTCATTATATCTTCACGAAAGTTGAAGAAGCGAGCTCACAAGTAGCTTTCGAGTCTGAACCTGGCAACGATTATCAACCAAGTCAATCCACTATTCCATATTCTGAAACTGGACTCAAGGAAAAGTATACTTTCGATAATTTTGTTCAAGGGGATGGTAATGTTTGGGCTAAGTCTGCTGCTTTGGCTGTTTCTGAAGATCCAGGATTAACTTACAATCCTCTATTTATCTACGGAGGGCCTGGACTTGGAAAAACTCACCTGTTAAATGCCCTTGGAAATGAAATTCTAAAAAAGAGCCCAAATGCGCGTGTAAAATACATACCTGCTGAAAGTTTTATTAATGAATTTCTAGAGCATTTGAGACTTAATGATATGGAAAAATTCAAGAAAACTTACCGTAGTTTAGACCTCCTACTCATTGATGATATTCAATCACTTAGTGGAAAGAAAGTACAAACTCAGGAAGAGTTTTTCAATACATTTAACGCCCTTCACAATAATAATAAACAGATTGTTTTAACGAGTGACCGTAGACCTGAACATTTAGAGAGTCTACCTGAACGTCTGGTCACGCGCTTCTCGTGGGGATTAACGACAGATATCACACCACCTGATTTTGAAACACGTATTGCGATTTTACAGAGTAAGACTGAACATCTCAACTATCATTTTCAGAATGATACACTCGAATATTTGGCTGGACAATTTGACTCTAACGTGCGAGAACTCGAAGGAGCACTCAACGATATCAGCCTAATGGCCAAAGTCAAAAAAATTAACGATATCACAGTTGACATTGCAGCTGAAGCTATTCGTGCTCGTAAACAAGACGTTAGCAAAATGATCGTGATTCCAATTGATAAAATCCAGACAGAAGTTGGAAACTTCTATGGTGTTAGTGTCAAGGAAATGAAAGGAACTAGACGTGTTCAAAATATCGTTTTAGCCCGTCAAGTTGCCATGTATCTAGCCAGAGAAATGACTGATAATAGCCTTCCTAAGATTGGAAAAGAGTTTGGTGGTAAAGACCACACAACGGTCATTCACGCTCATGGAAAAATCAAATCCATGCTTGAAACAGATGATAATTTACGTATAGAAATTGAAAACATCAAAAAGAAAATTAAATAACTTGTGGATAACTTTTTAAAAAATCTCTTATTTATCCACATCTTTTAAACAAGGCTCTGTCCTTGAGTTTTCTTGATTACAAGTGTTTTTCCACAGATTTCACACGCTCTATTATTACTATTATCCTTCTAATAATAAAAAGAATAAAGGAGAATCCATGATTCATTTTTCAATTAATAAAAACTTATTTTTACAAGCCTTAAATACAACAAAGAGAGCTATTAGCTCAAAGAATGCAATTCCTATTTTATCGACTGTAAAAATTGATGTTACCAATGAAGGAATTACCTTGATTGGATCAAATGGTCAAATCTCAATCGAAAATTTTATCTCGCAAAAAAATGAAAATGCAGGTCTCTTGATTAACTCTTTAGGTTCAGTTCTACTGGAAGCTTCTTTCTTTATCAATGTTGTTTCAAGCCTTCCAGATGTAACACTTGATTTTAAAGAGATTGAACAAAAGCAAATTGTCTTAACTAGTGGAAAATCAGAGATTACTCTTAAAGGAAAAGATAGTGAGCAATATCCACGTATTCAGGAAATTTCTGCAAGCAATCCTTTACTTCTTGAAACAAAACTTCTTAAAAAGATTATCAATGAAACAGCTTTTGCAGCTAGTACCCAAGAAAGCCGTCCTATTTTGACAGGTGTCCACTTTGTTTTAAGCAACCACAAAGAATTAAAAACAGTTGCGACAGACTCTCACCGTCTTAGTCAGAAAAAGTTGACTCTTGAAAAAAATAGCGATGATTTTGATGTTGTCATCCCAAGTCGTTCGCTACGCGAATTTTCAGCTGTTTTTACGGATGATATCGAAACAGTGGAGATTTTCTTCGCCAATAATCAAATTCTCTTTAGAAGTGAAAATATTAGCTTCTACACACGTCTCTTAGAAGGAAATTATCCAGATACCGATCGATTGATTCCAACAGATTTCAATACAACAGTGACTTTTGATGTTTCTAAACTACGCCAGTCTATGGAACGTGCTCGCCTCTTATCAAGTGCGACACAAAATGGTACTGTTAAATTAGAAATCAAAGAAGGAGTTGTAAGTGCTCATGTTCATTCTCCAGAAGTAGGGAAAGTAAACGAAGAAATTGATACTGAAAATGTAAGTGGTGCTGATTTGACAATTAGTTTCAACCCAACTTATTTGATTGAGGCATTAAAAGCTTTGAATAGCGAAAAAGTTACAATCAGCTTTATTTCAGCAGTTCGTCCATTTACTCTGGTTCCAGCTGATACAGATGAAGACTTCATGCAGCTCATCACGCCAGTTCGTACAAATTAATGGAAAGAGGTTGAGCCTAGCTCGCCTCTTTTATGATATAATCGAAAAAGAAAAAGGAGACTAACTATGTATAAAGTTGGAAATTTTGTTGAAATGAAAAAACCACACGCTTGTACAATCAAGTCAACTGGTAAAAAAGCAAATCGCTGGGAAATTACCCGTGTTGGAGCAGACATCAAGATAAAATGTAGTAATTGTGATCATGTGGTCATGATGAGTCGCTATGACTTTGAAAGAAAAATGAGTAAAATCATCGACTAACCCACCATCATAAGAGAGTTAGCAAGTTTTCCCTTTTTGTGTTATAATATTGAAGATTGAAATGTGAACGGAGAATGAGAAACTATGGCTTTAACAGCAGGTATTGTAGGTTTACCAAACGTTGGTAAATCAACCCTATTTAATGCAATTACAAAAGCAGGAGCAGAGGCTGCAAACTATCCTTTTGCGACCATTGATCCAAACGTTGGAATGGTAGAAGTTCCAGATGAACGCCTCCAAAAATTGACGGAAATGATTACTCCTAAAAAGACAGTTCCAACAACCTTTGAATTTACAGATATTGCAGGGATTGTAAAAGGAGCATCAAGAGGAGAAGGTCTTGGGAATAAATTCTTGGCCAACATCCGTGAAGTTGATGCGATTGTTCATGTGGTTCGTGCCTTTGATGATGAAAATGTCATGCGTGAACAAGGTCGTGAAGATGCCTTTGTGGATCCACTAGCAGATATTGATACCATTAACCTAGAGTTGATTCTTGCTGACTTAGAATCAGTCAATAAACGCTATGCGCGTGTAGAAAAAATGGCGCGTACGCAAAAAGATAAGGAATCAGTTGCAGAATTTAACGTTCTCCAAAAGATTAAACCTGTTCTTGAAGATGGAAAATCAGCTCGCACCATCGAATTTACAGATGAAGAACAAAAAGTTGTCAAAGGTCTCTTCCTTTTGACAACTAAACCAGTTCTTTATGTTGCCAATGTAGATGAGGATGTGGTTTCAGAACCTGACTCTATCGACTATGTCAAACAAATTCGCGAATTTGCAGCGACAGAAAATGCTGAAGTAGTAGTTATTTCTGCGCGTGCTGAGGAAGAAATTTCTGAGTTAGACGATGAAGACAAGCAAGAGTTTCTTGAAGCACTTGGGTTAACAGAATCAGGCGTTGACAAGTTGACTCGTGCAGCATATCACTTGCTTGGGCTTGGAACTTACTTCACAGCTGGTGAAAAAGAGGTTCGCGCTTGGACCTTTAAACGTGGTATGAAGGCTCCTCAAGCAGCTGGTATTATCCACTCAGACTTTGAAAAAGGCTTTATTCGTGCAGTTACCATGTCATATGAGGATCTAGTGAAATACGGTTCTGAAAAGGCTGTAAAAGAAGCTGGACGCTTGCGTGAAGAAGGAAAAGAATATGTCGTGCAAGATGGCGATATCATGGAATTCCGCTTTAACGTTTAATAACATTTAATAAATAGTGTCAATTAGGTTGGAAAAAAATTCCAACCCTTTTGGCTTTTGAAAGGAAAAATAAATGACCAAATTACTTGTAGGATTGGGAAATCCAGGGGATAAATATTTTGAAACCAAACACAATGTTGGATTTATGCTGATTGACCAACTAGCAAAAAAACAGAATGTTACCTTTACACACGATAAGATATTCCAAGCTGAACTAGCTTCATTTTTCCTTAATGGGGAAAAAATTTATCTGGTGAAACCGACGACTTTTATGAATGAAAGTGGAAAAGCTGTTCATGCATTGTTAACCTACTATGGTTTAGATATTGAAGATTTACTGATTATTTACGATGATCTTGACATGGAAGTCGGAAAAATTCGTCTTCGTGCTAAAGGATCAGCTGGTGGTCATAATGGAATTAAGTCGATTATTCAACATATTGGTACACAGGTTTTCAATCGTGTAAAGATTGGCATTGGAAGACCTAAAAAAGGAATGTCAGTAGTTCATCATGTTTTGAGTAAGTTTGATCAAGAAGATTATATTGGTATTTTACAGTCAATTGACAAGGTTGACGATGCTGTAAATTATTATTTACAAGAAAAAAACTTTGAAAAGACGATGCAGAAATATAATGGGTAAGGAAATGGCATTAATCGATTTCTTTTTAGAGAATAAACAAATTCTATCTTGGCATGAGAACTTACCACAGAAACAAAGACAATTATTGCTAGGTCTTTCTGGCTCAGCAAAATCTTTAGCGATTGCTAGTAGTCTGAAGAGTCAGGATAAGGTTTTAGTGATGACTTCCACATATGGAGAGGCTGAGCGTCTGATTAATGATTTAATCTCCATATTAGGTTCGGATCTAGTTTATCCATTTCTAGTAGATGATTCACCGATGGTCGAATTTTTGGTATCATCTCAGGAAAAGTTTTTTTCTCGGGTTGAAGCTTTGCGGTTTCTAAGAAATGAGTCTCAAAGAGGGATTTTAGTTTGTAACGTCGCAGCTAGTCGAGTATTCTTGCCGAATCCTCAAGTTTTTGATGATAGTATCTTAGAACTTCAAGTGGGGCAAGAATGCGAACAAAGAGAATTAAAGAATCACTTGATTTCTCTTGGTTATAAGAAAGTTACACAAGTTCAAAGTCAGGGAGAATTTAGCCTTCGTGGAGATATTCTAGATATATTTGAAACCTCTCAAATTTGTCCTTATCGGATTGAATTTTTCGGTGATGAGATTGATGGCATTAGAGAATTTGATACTGAAACTCAATTATCAAAAGATAGTAAAACTCAAGTACTAATCTATCCAGCTAGTGATATTTTGTTAACAAATGAAGATTATCATCGTGGTCAGAAATTTTTAGAACATGAGATTGATAAGGCACTATCTCCAACTTTAAAGTCTTACCTAGAAGAAGTTTTTAGTTGTACGAAAGAGCAAGTTCTTCATGCGGATATTCGCAAGTTTTTGTCTGTATTTTATAAAAAACAGTGGACCTTGATAGACTATTTGAATCAAGTTCCTGTTATATTTGATGATTTTCAAAAAATCATGAACCAGTACGATGCTTTTGATAAGGAAACAGCTAGCTACTTTACAGAAGATTTACATAATAGTAAAGCAGTATCAAGTTTACAATATTTTGCTGATGTAGAAAGTCAGTTTAAAAAATATGTACCAGCGAGTTTCTTTTCAAATTTTCAAAAAGGGCTTGGAAATTTGAAATTTAATAATCTCTACCAGTTCAATCAATATCCTATGCAAGAGTTCTTTAATCAGTTTTCTTTTCTGAAAGAAGAAATTGAACGTTACAAAAAATTAAAGTATACGATTGTTCTTCAATCAAGTAGTAAAACTGAACTAAAGAAACTGTCAACGATTCTTGATGAATACGATATTAAAGTTGATAATAGTAATGAAAGTGAAATCTGTAAAGGAACTGTCAATCTTGTAGAAGGAAATCTTCGTCATGGGTTTCATTTTGTAGATGAGAATCTTGTATTTATTACTGAATATGAAATTTTTAAAAAGAAGATTAAACGCAAGTATCGAAGACAAAATATCAGTAACGCTGAACGATTAAAGGATTATAATGAACTCCAAAAAGGAGACTATGTTGTTCATCAAATCCATGGTATTGGTCAATATTTAGGGATTGAAACGATTGAAATCAAAGGAATTCATCGAGACTACGTAAGTGTCCTATATCAAAATGGTGATCGTATTTCTATTCCTGTAGAACAAATTCAAACCTTATCTAAATATGTTTCAAGTGATGGAAAAGCTCCAAAGTTAAACAAATTAAACGATGGACGTTTTAAAAAAGCGAAGCAAAAAGTAAAGAGTCAAGTTGAAGATATTGCAGATGACTTAATTAAGTTATATGCAGAGAGAAGTCAACTTAAAGGTTTTGAATTTTCAAAAGATGATGAAGAACAAAACGCTTTTGACGAAGCATTCCCATATGTAGAGACTGAGGACCAACTTCGAAGTATCGAAGAGATTAAGAAAGATATGCAGGCTTCTCAACCGATGGACCGACTTTTAGTTGGAGATGTTGGTTTTGGTAAGACAGAAGTAGCTATGCGAGCTGCATTTAAGGCTGTCAATGATCATAAACAGGTTGTCGTTTTAGTGCCAACAACCGTTCTTGCTCAGCAACATTACAGTAATTTCAAGGAAAGATTTGAACAATTTGCTGTCAACGTAGATGTTTTGAGTCGCTTCAGAAGTAAAAAAGAACAGACTGAAACACTTGAGAAGTTAAAAAAAGGTCAAGTAGACATCTTGATAGGGACCCATCGAGTCTTGTCTAAAGATGTTGAGTTTGCTGATTTGGGGTTGATGATTATTGATGAAGAGCAACGTTTTGGTGTTAAGCATAAGGAAGCTTTGAAGGAATTAAAAAAGAAGGTTGATGTCTTAACCTTGACAGCGACACCAATTCCTCGAACTCTTCATATGTCTATGCTAGGTATCCGAGATTTATCAGTCATCGAAACTCCTCCAACCAATCGATATCCTGTACAAACCTATGTCCTTGAACAGAATGATCGTGTCATTCGTGATGCTGTATTGAGAGAAATGGATCGTGGTGGTCAAGTTTACTATCTTTACAACAAAGTTGACACGATTGAAAAGAAGGTTTCAGAGTTACAAGAACTGATTCCAGAAGCTTCTATTGGATTTGTCCATGGTCAAATGAGTGAAATTCGCTTAGAAAATACACTTCTTGATTTCATTGAAGGACAATATGATATTTTAGTAACTACAACAATCATCGAGACAGGAGTAGATATTCCAAATGCTAATACCTTGTTTATAGAAAATGCAGATCATATGGGATTGTCAACCTTGTATCAATTAAGAGGTCGTGTTGGTCGTAGTAATCGAATTGCTTATGCTTATCTCATGTATCGTCCAGATAAAACTTTGACAGAAGTTTCTGAGAAGAGATTAGAAGCTATCAAAGGTTTTACTGAACTGGGTTCTGGTTTCAAAATTGCTATGCGTGATTTATCCATTCGTGGAGCTGGAAATCTTTTAGGAAGCTCTCAGTCTGGATTTATCGATTCTGTTGGTTTTGAGTTGTATTCTCAGTTGTTAGAAGAAGCAATAGCTAAGAAAAATGGAACTGACAAAAAACGTGAAAAAGGAAATGCTGAGTTACTCCTACAAATCGATGCCTATCTCCCAGATGATTATATATCGGATGAAAGACATAAAATTGAGATTTACAAGAGAATTCGTCAGATTGACAATCGTGTCAACTATGAAGAATTACAAGATGAGTTGATCGATCGTTTTGGAGAATATCCAGATGTGGTTGCTTATCTTTTAGAAATTGGATTAGCCAAAGCATATCTTGACAAAGTATTTGTCAATCGTGTAGAAAGAAAGAATAATAAGCTTGTCATTCAGTTTGAAAAAATATCGCAACAACTATTTTTAACACAAGATTATTTCCAGGCTCTTTCTCAGACAAATTTGAAGGCCAATATTTCAGAAAATCAAGGTTTAATCGAAGTTGTTTTTGATATTCGTAATAAAAAGGATTATGAGATTTTAGAAGGTCTTTTAACTTTTGGAGAATCATTAGCAAACATAAAAGATTCAAAAGAGTCAAATTAGGTATGACATTTTTCTTCTATAAAATGGATAAAAATGGTACAATAATAATTTGAGGTAATAAAAATGAGATTAGATAAATATTTAAAAGTATCAAGAATTATTAAGCGTCGTACAGTGGCTAAAGAAGTTGCAGATAAGGGACGTATCAAGGTAAATGGTATTCTTGCAAAGAGCTCTACAGATTTAAAAATCAATGACCAAGTTGAAATTCGTTTTGGAAATAAATTGTTGCTCGTAAAAGTGTTAGAAATGAAAGATAGCACTAAAAAAGAAGATGCTGCAGGTATGTATGAAATTATCAGCGAAACAAGGGTAGAAAACGATGTATAAAAAAATTGTACAAATGAATAATTCTTTTATTCAAAATGAACACCAACGTCGTAAATACTTGATGGAAGAACGACAAAGACGAAATCGTTTTATGGGCTGGGTTTTGATTTTGATTATGTTGTTGTTCATCCTACCAACCTATAATTTGACTCAAAGTTATCAGCAACTACTCGAACGTCGCCAACAGTTAGCCGATCTGAAAAAACAGTATCAAGAATTGAGCGATGAAAAAGATAAAGAATCAAATCTTGCAACCAAATTAAAGGACGAAACTTACGCAGCTAAATATTTGCGTGCTAAATATTATTATTCAAAATCATGGGAGGAAGTATACACCATTCCGGACTTGCTTCCTAGGTAATAGAATATGGAAAATTTATTAGATATTGTTGAACAATTTTTAAGTCAATCAGATGAAAAATTAGAAGAGTTAGCTCAAAAAAATCATCTGTTACGACTTCAGGAAGAAGAGGAAAAGAAGAATGCGTAAATTTTTAGTGATATTACTACTTCCTATTTTCTTTAAAAGTGTCCAAGTAGTAAGCACTGAGAATCCAGTTATCATTCCAAATCAAGAAGTTTATTCCTTAACTCATGCTCCGTATCATTTTTATTATCAAGATACTATAGAATCTCCAAAATTTTATGGTGAAACGTCCATTTATGCTTCAGATGATTTGATAAAAGAGTCAGGGAAAGTCAATGCAGAGACAATATTATCCGTGATAGAATGGCGGTTAAATGGACAAGGTCAGCCTGTCTTTAAATTATCTAATAATCAGTTTGTTGCTGCAGACAAAAGACTTCTATATGATGCATCAAAAATAAATTCTCTATCCCAAAAAGTATGGTTAGAACCTGGATTTTTCATTTACAATAGTCCCTATGATCAAATAGAAAAAACAACTACTTTAGCTCCTTATCAAGAGGTTGAAGTGGATATGTCAGTGTTTGCTGAGGGACGGGAATTTTTACATATCAATCAAATTGGTTGGGTTTCGACGGATTACATTTCCAACGATGACAATCGTATCCAGAAAGTACAAGAGTTGTTATCTGCGAATTATCAAAATGAACAGTTTTCTATTTATGTTAAACAATTGAGCACGGGTAAGGAAGCTGGGATTAACGAAGATCAAAAAATGTACTCTGCTAGTGTTATGAAATTGCCTTATCTTTATTATGTTCAAGAAAAAATCAATCAAGGTGATTACCAACTTGACACGAAATTGAAGTACGTTTCTGAAGTAAATGATTTCCCTGGTTCTTATAAACCCGAAGGAAGTGGAAGCCTCCCTAAAACAGCGGACAATAAAGACTACACTCTCAAAGATTTAATTACAAAGACAGCGAAAGAATCTGACAATGTAGCTCATAATATTCTTGCTTATTATATTACGAATAAATCAGATGAAGCCTTTAAAAAAGAAATGGCTACTATCGCAAGTGAAGAGTGGAACGTAACAGAGAAGTTAGCTTCAGCTAAAATGGCTGGTCAAGTTATGGAATCTATTTATAATCAGAATGGTTTTGTTTTAGAATCTCTATCGCAAACAGCTTTTGATAATCAGAGGATTGCTAAGAATATTTCTGCTAAGGTAGCCCATAAAATTGGGGATGCAGATGAATTTAAACACGATGTAGGAATAGTCTATACAGATTCTCCTTTCATTATTTCAATTTTTACCAAAAATTCTGATTACGATACCATTTCTAAAATTGCTAAGGATGTCTATGAGGTCCTAAAATGAGAGACCAAGATTTTTTAAATCATTTTCTAGAAAAAGGTTATTTTAAAGATCATTTACGAGTTGTACTAGCCTTGTCTGGTGGATTGGATTCGATGTTTCTTTTTCATCTCCTTTCAACTTACCAAGAAGAACTTGGGATTGAATTATTTTTAGCTCATGTAAACCATAAACAACGATTAGAATCGGATCATGAAGAATATGAATTAATAAAACTAGCTGAACAAGTTGGATTTCCGATTTATGTAGCTAACTTCTCTGGAGTTTTTACAGAATCGAGAGCTCGTCAATTTCGCTATGAATTTTTTAGAGATGTGATGAGAGAAACATCCTCTAGTGCTCTTGTAACGGCTCATCATGCAGACGACCAGGTCGAGACGATTTTCATGCGATTGATAAGAGGGGGTAGATTACACCATTTATCAGCTATTAAAGAAAGACAAGAGTTTGATAAAGGAGAATTGATTCGTCCCTTGCTCTCCTTTTATAAGAAGGAATTTCCTGAAGTTGAGCATTTTGAAGATAGGACGAATAAAGAAAATCATTATTTTCGCAATCGAGTTCGTAATATTTACTTACCACAACTGGAAAAAGAAAATATTCAGCTAAAGAGAGCGTTTTTAGAGTTTGGAAAAGAAGTATCTGACTATCAAATTGCTCTGACTGAATTATCTCAAACAGTCAATGTGGGAGATTTAACTCAGTTTTTATCTTTTAGTGAAGCAACGCAACGAGTTTTACTACAACAATACCTTAGTCGTTTTGCTGATTTAAATATTACAAAAGAACAATTCCAACAGGTCCATCATATTTTAAAAACCAAGAGTCAATATCGTCATCGTTTAAAAAATGGTTATGAACTTGTAAAAGAATATCAACACTTTAAAATTTGTAAAATCAGACCAAAGTCTGATGAAAAAAGTAGTGAGTGTGTGTTAAACTATCAAAATCAAGTTCATTATGAAGGTTATTTATTTTCATTTGGAATCCCTCTAAAAGGGGAAAATGTTCAAAAGATGAATGTTTCTCGTGAAACATCGTTGATTTTACGGCATCGACAGCCTGGTGATTATTTGATAAAAAATGGTCATCGTAAAAAACTAAGACGACTTTTTATTGATTTAAAAATTCCTAAAGAAAAACGAGAAAAAGCTATTATCATTGAGCAATTTGGAAAAATTTGTTCAGTTTTAGGAATTAAAATCAGTGATTTGAGTAAAAAAATGAAAAATGATATAATGAACACTGTACTTTATATAGAAAAAATAGATAGGTAAAATCATGTTAGAAAAAGATATCAAGAAAATTTTGATTTCACAAGATGAAATTACAGAAGCAGCTAAAAAATTGGGTGCTCAGTTGACAAAAGATTATGAGGGTAAAAATCCGATTTTAGTTGGAATTCTAAAAGGATCTATTCCTTTTATGGCAGAATTAGTGAAATATATTGATACACATCTTGAAATGGACTTTATGATGGTCTCTAGCTATCATGGTGGGACTGTAAGTAGTGGTGTCATTAATATTAAACAAGACGTAACTCAAGATATTAAAGGTCGACATGTTGTCTTTGTAGAAGATATTATTGATACTGGTCAAACCTTGAAGAGTTTGAGAGATATGTTTACTGCAAGAGAAGTAGCTTCTGTTAAGATTGTCACAATGCTTGATAAACCAGAAGGTCGTACAGTAGAAATCGAAGCAGATTATACATGTTTTACAATTCCAAATGAATTTGTTGTAGGCTACGGTTTAGACTATAATGAAAACTATCGTAACCTTCCTTATGTAGGTGTATTGAAAGAGGAAGTTTACTCAAAATAGAAGGGTAAGTGTTTGAATGCAAAAACAAAATAATGGTTTCATAAAAAATCCATTTCTTTATTTGTTGATGATTTTCTTGCTAGTGACAGGATTCCAGTACTTTTTTGCTGGCAGATCTGCTGGTCATAGTCAACAAATTAAGTACTCAGAATTGGTTCAGGAAATCACTAACGACAATGTAAAAGAAATGACCTACCAACCAAGTGGTAGTGTTATTGAAGTGTATGGTGTCTACAAAACTGCTAAGACAGAGAAACAGGAAACGGGAATTCAATTTTTTACACCCTCTGCTACAAAAGTAGAGAAATTTACAAGTATTGTCCTCCCATCAGATACAACTGTAGCGGATTTGCAAAAGTTAGCAAGTGAACATCAAACAGAAATTGAAGTGAAACACGAAAGCTCAAGTGGTATGTGGATTAACATCCTGGTTTCAGTAGTACCATTTGCTATCTTATTCTTCTTCCTCTTCTCTATGATGGGAAATATGGGCGGAAATAGCGGACGTAATCCAATGAGTTTTGGACGTAGTAAAGCTAAGGCTGCTAATAAAGAAGATATCAAAGTTCGCTTCTCAGATGTCGCAGGCGCAGAGGAAGAAAAACAAGAACTTGTTGAAGTTGTTGAATTCTTAAAAGATCCAAAACGATTTACAAAATTAGGTGCTCGGATTCCAGCTGGTGTTCTCTTAGAAGGACCTCCGGGAACTGGTAAAACATTACTTGCCAAAGCAGTCGCAGGAGAAGCTGGTGTACCATTCTTTAGTATTTCAGGTTCTGACTTTGTAGAAATGTTCGTCGGTGTCGGTGCGAGCCGTGTACGTTCTCTCTTTGAGGACGCAAAAAAAGCAGCACCAGCTATTATCTTCATTGATGAAATTGATGCCGTTGGTCGCCAACGTGGTGTTGGTTTAGGTGGAGGTAATGATGAACGAGAACAAACCTTAAACCAACTCTTGATTGAAATGGATGGTTTTGAAGGAAATGAAGGAATTATTGTCATTGCGGCAACAAACCGTTCAGATGTTCTTGATCCGGCTCTACTTCGTCCAGGCCGTTTTGATAGAAAAGTATTAGTTGGTCGTCCAGATGTTAAGGGACGCGAAGCAATTTTGAAAGTCCATGCTAGAAATAAACCTTTAGCTGAAGATGTAGATTTGAAATTGGTAGCACAACAAACTCCAGGTTTTGTTGGTGCTGATTTGGAAAATGTATTGAATGAAGCAGCTTTAGTTGCAGCTCGTCGTAATAAATCAGTGATTGATGCTTCTGATATTGATGAAGCTGAAGATCGTGTTATCGCTGGACCATCTAAGAAAGACAAGACAGTTTCACAAAAAGAACGTGAATTGGTTGCCTACCATGAGGCAGGACACACCATTGTCGGTCTAGTATTGTCAAATGCCCGTGTTGTTCATAAAGTTACCATAGTACCACGTGGACGTGCAGGCGGATATATGATTGCACTTCCTAAAGAAGACCAAATGCTTCTATCTAAAGAAGATATGAAAGAACAATTAGCTGGCTTAATGGGTGGGCGTGTAGCTGAAGAGATTATCTTTAACGTCCAAACTACTGGAGCATCTAATGACTTCGAACAAGCGACTCAGATGGCGCGTGCAATGGTTACAGAGTATGGTATGAGTGAAAAACTTGGTCCAGTACAATATGAAGGAAGTCATGCCATGTTTGGTGCACAAAGCCCTCAAAAATCAATTTCAGAACAAACAGCTTATGAAATTGACGAAGAAGTTCGTTCATTATTGAATGAAGCACGAAACAAAGCTGCTGAAATTATCCAGTCAAATCGTGAAACTCACAAGCTGATTGCAGAAGCATTATTGAAATACGAAACATTGGATAGTACACAAATTAAATCTCTATACGAAACAGGAAAGATGCCTGAAACAGTAGAAGAGGAATCACATGCACTATCTTATGATGAAGTAAAATCAAAAATGAGTGAAGAAAATTAATTATCTTAAATACTATAAACAGAGGAGGCACAAGTTTTCTCTGTTTTTTTAAAAAAAGTTGAGGGAACTCGAATTTAAATCAAAGATTTTGATA
Source organism: Streptococcus mitis (assembly GCF_009496285.1). Classification (GTDB taxonomy): domain Bacteria; phylum Bacillota; class Bacilli; order Lactobacillales; family Streptococcaceae; genus Streptococcus; species Streptococcus mitis_BP. The sequence continues at coordinate 382 of NZ_WIJK01000002.1, read as the reverse complement.
TATAGAAAACAAAATACAAGTTCACCTATGTCAATGCTCTCCTAAAGGAAATGATTCAAATTTTCTGAAAATAAGAATGCAACAGTTACTTGAGTAATATGAAAAAATGTTTCAAAAAATGATATGTGCTTCATAAAAAAACAATTATTGTAAGAAAAAAATTAACCGAAACTCTGGGCAGACGAACGATTTAAAGGCCGCAAAGCCCTTCTCAGAGAGCTGAAGGAAGTAATTCAGGAGAAATGAAAAAAATTAAAAAAAGGTGTTGACAAAGTAAGAAAAGTCGGTATAATAGTAAGAGTTGAAAATAACAACTCCGGTCCGTTGGTCAAGGGGTTAAGACACCGCCTTTTCACGGCGGTAACACGGGTTCGAATCCCGT
>NZ_WIJK01000029.1 GCF_009496285.1 Streptococcus mitis | reverse complement strand
TCGTCGGGCTCATAACCCGAAGGTCGTAGGTTCAAATCCTGCTCCCGCAATAAGGCTCGGTAGCTCAGTTGGTAGAGCAATGGATTGAAGCTCCATGTGTCGGCGGTTCGATTCCGTCTCGCGCCATTTAAATATTTTGGAAGGGTAGCGAAGAGGCTAAACGCGGCGGACTGTAAATCCGCTCCTTCGGGTTCGGGGGTTCGAATCCCTCCCCTTCCATAGTTACGGGCATAGTTTAAAGGTAGAACTAAGGTCTCCAAAACCTTCAGTGTGGGTTCAATTCCTACTGCCCGTGTTAGTTAAATTATGGCGGGTGTGGTGAAGTGGTTAACACATCAGATTGTGGCTCTGACATTCGGGGGTTCGATTCCCCTCACTCGCCTATTTATATTATTGGGGTATAGCCAAGCGGTAAGGCAAGGGACTTTGACTCCCTCATGCGTTGGTTCGAATCCAGCTACCCCAGTTATACTTTGCCGGCGTGGCGGAATTGGCAGACGCGCTGGACTCAAAATCCAGTGTCCGCAAGGACGTGCCGGTTCGACCCCGGCCGCCGGTATAGTTGAAAAGACAAGGTTTATAAGCCTTGTCTTTTTTCTTTATTTATAAAAATTTTAGTAAAAATAGGTCTATACCATTTACAAATTGTTTTGAAAGGTTTATAATGTAATTGACATAATAAATAGTAGATTATTTCTTAAGGGGGTTATCATTATGCCTAAGTATATTAAAGCTGATCAATTTTTCTATCCACATGGTATTCGTCGTGGAGGTTATTTGGAACTTATTGATGGTAAGTTTGGTAAGCATGTTGAAGAGATTTCTGAGGATGCTGAAATTTTAGATTATTCTGGTTACAGCATTGCACCGGGTCTAGTTGATACTCACATTCATGGTTTTGGTGGTGTGGATGTCATGGATAATAATATTGAAGGGACTCTTCATACGATGAGTGAAGGTCTTCTTAGCACAGGTGTTACTAGTTTCCTACCAACTACACTAACTTCATCATACGAACAATTGCTAGCTGTTACTGAAAACATTGGTGCACGCTATCAAGAAGCATCTGGTGCTAAGATTCGTGGTATCTATTTTGAAGGGCCATACTTTACTGAGGAATTTAAAGGAGCTCAAAACCCTGCTTACATGAAAGATCCACGTATGGATGAGTTCCGCGCTTGGCAGAAGGCTGCTAATGGTCTTCTTAATAAAATTGCTCTTGCACCTGAACGTGATGGGGTTGAGGACTTTGTACGTACTATTACTGGTGAAGGTGTAACTGTTGCTCTGGGTCACTCTAATGCTACATTTGATGAAGCTAAAAAAGCTGTTGATACCGGGGCTAGTGTTTGGGTTCATGCCTATAATGGAATGCGTGGCTTAACACACCGCGAACTTGGAATGGTTGGTGCAATGTATGAGTTACCACACACTTATGCAGAATTGATTTGTGATGGTCATCACGTGGATCCTAAGGCTTGCGAAATTCTTCTTAAACAAAAAGGGACTGAAAATATTGCTCTTATCACTGACTGTATGACAGCAGGTGGTTTGCAAGATGGTGATTATATGTTAGGTGAATTTCCAGTTGTAGTTGCAAATGGGACTGCTCGCCTTAAATCTACAGGTAACTTGGCAGGTTCCATTCTCAAACTTAAGGACGGTCTCAAAAATGTGGTTGAGTGGGGAATTGCAAATCCTCATGAAGCAGTTATGATGGCTAGTCTGAATCCAGCTAAATCAGTTCATATCGATGACGTCTGTGGACAAATTCGTGAAGGCTACGATGCAGACTTTATCGTACTAGATAAAGATTTGGAATTAGTAGCAACTTATCTAGACGGTGAAAAACGTTATCAAGCATAATTTCTAAAGAAGAAACTTGTTTAGTTTCTTCTTTTTTAAAATAAATTTGTTATTTCTTTCACAAACCACTTGATTTTTTCAATGAAAAGGCTTACAATTATGATATAAACAATACAAATAAAAAAGCGGAGGATTGCTTATGAAAGCTTATACTTACGTTAAACCAGGCCTTGCGTCATTTGTTGATGTAGACAAACCAGTTATTCGCAAGCCAACAGATGCTATTGTGCGTATCGTTAAGACTACTATTTGTGGTACAGACCTTCATATTATTAAAGGGGATGTTCCTGCTTGTAAGAGTGGGACTATCCTAGGACATGAAGGAATTGGTATTGTAGAGGAAGTCGGAGCAGGAGTTTCAAACTTCAAAAAGGGTGATAAGGTTTTGATTTCTTGCGTTTGTGCATGTGGCAAGTGTTACTATTGTAAAAAAGGAATCTATGCTCACTGTGAAGACGAAGGGGGTTGGATTTTTGGGCATTTGATCGACGGTATGCAAGCAGAATATCTTCGTGTGCCCCATGCTGACAATACTCTTTATCATACTCCAGCTGACTTGTCTGATGAAGCTTTGGTTATGTTATCTGATATCTTGCCAACTGGCTATGAAATTGGTGTCTTAAAAGGGAAAGTTGAGCCTGGTTGTAGTGTAGCTATCGTTGGTTCAGGGCCAGTCGGATTGGCAGCTCTTTTGACGGCACAATTCTATTCACCAGCTAAATTGATTATGGTGGACCTAGACGATAACCGCTTGGATACTGCAGTTTCTTTCGGTGCTACTCATAAGATTAATTCTTCAGATCCTGAAAAGGCAATTCAAGAAATTTATGATTTGACAGATGGTCGAGGTGTGGATGTTGCTATAGAAGCTGTTGGTATTCCTGCAACGTTTGATCTCTGCCAAAAGATTATTGGTGTAGACGGAACAGTAGCCAACTGTGGTGTGCATGGTAAACCAGTTCAGTTTGATTTGGACACTCTTTGGATTCGGAACATTAACGTAACTACTGGATTGGTTTCTACCAATACAACTCCTCAGCTTTTGAAAGCCTTAGAAAGTCATAAAATTGAACCAGAAAAATTGGTAACTCATTATTTCAAACTTAGTGAAATAGAAAAGGCCTATGAAGTATTTAGTAAGGCCGCCGATCATCATGCGATTAAAGTGATCATTGAAAACGATATTTCAGAAGGTTAATCTTGTTTTTAAATCCAGTTATTCGTTTTAGAATAGCTGGATTTTTTGAAAATGTTATATAATTCGTGAAAATGAGCAAAATTCTTTCATTGTTCTCAAAATTTCGCTATAATATACGGTACAAAGGAAGTTAAACTATGTATCGAGTTATAAAAATGTACGGAGATTTTGAACCGTGGTGGTTTATAGAAGGCTGGGAAGACGACGTCATTGCGAGCAAAAAATTTGATAACTATTATGACGCCTTGAAATATTATAAGTCTTGTTGGTTTGAGTTAGAAAAGGAGATTCCCCTTTACAAAAGTAGAGGAGATTTGATGACTATTTTTTGGGATCCAGAAGATAAACGCTGGTGTGAAGAATGCGATGAATTTCTTCAGCAATATCATTCCTTGGCTTTGTTGGAAGATGGTCAAGTCATTCCTGATGAAAAATTTAGACCTGGTTACGAAAAGCAGACTGGTTTAGAAATCCACCGTACTTGTCGCATAAAAAAAGAAGAAACAACTTTTTAATGAAGTTGTTTCTTCTTTTTTTATATTTTCTTCGAATAATAAGAATGAGGAGGAAGATATGGTACAAACACTTGCACAAGAATTGATTACACTGGCCAAAAAACAGGGAGCTCAGGACATCTATTTTGTTCCTAAAGAAAAGATTTATGAGCTACATATGCGAGTTGGAGATGAGAGACATTTGATTAACACCTATGACTTTGAAAAGTTGGGGGCTGTCATTAGTCATTTTAAGTTTATTGCGGGGATGAACGTTGGAGAAAAACGCCGTAGTCAGCTTGGTTCCTGTGATTATCAGCATGGAGACAAGGTTTCTTCATTACGTTTATCGACGGTGGGAGATTATCGTGGTCATGAGAGTCTAGTAATCCGGCTTTTGCATGATCAAGAACAAGAGTTGCGCTTCTGGTTTCAGGACCTTATAGAACTGGAAAAGGGCTTTAGGCAACGCGGGCTTTATCTTTTTGCAGGCCCCGTAGGAAGTGGTAAAACTACTTTGATGCATGAATTAGCCAAGTCATTGTTTAAGGGACAACAGGTCATGTCTATTGAAGATCCGGTTGAGATTAAGCAAGAAGCAATGCTACAATTACAGCTCAATGAAGCTATCGGACTTAGCTATGAGAACTTGATCAAACTTTCCCTACGACATCGTCCAGATCTTTTAATCATTGGAGAAATTCGAGATAGTGAAACAGCTCGTGCTGTTGTACGAGCTAGTCTGACAGGTACCACGGTATTCTCGACCATCCATGCCAAGAGTGTTCGTGGGGTTTATGAGCGCCTCTTAGAACTTGGTGTTAGTGAAGATGAACTTGCAGTTGTTTTACAAGGTGTTTGTTACCAGAGACTAATCGCGGGAGGAGGAATTATTGATTTTGCAAATGGAAATTATCAAGAACACCAGGCAGAAAAGTGGAATGGACAAATTGACCAGCTTCTTAAAGACGGACATATCACTGCCCTCCAAGCTGAAACGGAGAAAATTAGCTACCAGTAAGCAGAAGAAAATCATCACTCTCTTTAACAATTTATTTTCCAGTGGTTTTCATCTGGTAGAAATCATTTCCTTTCTAGATAGAAGTCTCTTGTTGGAAAAGGAATATGTATCGCAGATGCGACTAGGACTCTCACAGGGAAAATCCTTCTCGGAAATGATGGGGATTTTAGGTTTTTCAAGTTCAATTGTCACGCAACTTTCCTTGGCTGAAGTTCATGGGAATCTTCATTTGAGTTTAGGGAAAATTGAGGAGTATCTAGATAATCTTGCTAAGGTCAAGAAAAAGTTAATCGAAGTTGCGACCTATCCAATCATTTTGTTAGCTTTCTTACTGCTCATTATGTTGGGGTTGCGAAATTATCTCTTGCCTCAACTGGATAGTAGTAATATAGCTACTTTAGTGATTAGCAACTTACCACAGATTTTTCTTGGGCTTGCTCTAGCGTTAAGTCTTGCATCTTTAACAGGATTGATTTTTTACAGAAAATCTAGGAAGATACAAGTCTTTTCTTTTCTAGCTAGAATCCCCTTTCTAGGTGTGTTTGTTCAGTATTATCTAACTGCCTATTATGCTCGAGAATGGGGAAATATGATTGGACAGGGTTTAGAATTGTCGCAGATTTTTCAGATGATGCAGGAACAAGGAAATCTTCTTTTTAGGGAAATCGGACATGATTTATCCCTGTCCTTGCAAAATGGGCAGGAATTTTCGAAAGTTGTGCAAAATTATCCTTTCTTTAGAAGAGAGTTGGGTTTAATCATTGAATACGGAGAGGTCAAATCCAAACTGGGAAGCGAATTGGGAATATATGCGGAAAAAACTTGGGAGGCATTTTTTACCCGAGTCAATCGTACCATGAATCTAGTTCAACCGCTGGTTTTTATTTTTGTAGCCCTGCTAATCGTTTTATTGTACGCAGCCATGTTGCTGCCCATGTATCAAAATATGGAGGTAAATTTTTAGATGAAAAAGATGATGATGAAATTAAAAGAAGCTAAGGTAAAAGCTTTTACACTGGTAGAAATGTTGGTGGTATTGCTTATCATTAGCGTCCTACTCTTACTGTTTGTGCCAAATCTTACTAAGCAAAAGGATGCAGTCAATGATAAGGGGAAAGCAGCTGTCGTCAAGGTGGTAGAAAGCCAAGCTGAACTCTATAGTCTGGATAAAAATGAAGATGCTAGTCTAAGCAAATTACAGGCAGATGGACGTATCACTGCTGAGCAAGCAAAAGCTTACAAAGAGTATCATGATAAACAAAAGACAAGTCAAACAGTTGCGGATTAGGGCTTTTACCATGCTAGAAAGTCTATTGGTTTTAGGGATAGTCAGCATTTTGGCTTTGGGTTTGTCAAGTTCAGTTCAATCCACTTTTGCGGCGGTGGAAGAGCAAATTTTCTTTATGGAGTTTGAGGAACTTTATCGAGAAACCCAGAAACGAAGTCTGGCTAGTCAACAAAAGATGAATTTAATGTTAGAAGAGAGGAGCATTAGTAATGGTTATCAAAAGTTAGCCATTCCTAAAGGGATTCAGCTTCAGTCACATCAGTCAATAACATTTGATAAGGCTGGAGGTAGTTCCTATCTGGTTAGCATCAGATTTCAAACAAGGAAAGAAGTAGTTCGCTATCGACTAAATATAGGAAATGGAAAGATTAAACGTATTCAAGAAGCAAAAAATTAAGGCGGTTATTTTACTGGAAGCAGTGATTTCACTAGCCATTTTTGCCAGTATTGCAACCCTCTTGCTAGGGCAGATTCAAGAAAGTAGACGACAGGAAGCAAGACTCATAGAACAGGAAGAAGTTTTGCGTGTGGCTCGTATGGCTTTGCAGACTGGACAAAAGCAGTTGACTGTCAATGGTCTTACGGTTCACGTTGTCTCGAATGAGCGAGGTTTGGAGGTGTATCATGGAACTGAAAAATTACTGGCGATTGAGGAAAAGTAAAGCTAGAGCTTTTACACTTTTAGAATCTCTCGTAGCCCTAGTCGTTATTAGTGGGAGCCTGCTTCTTTTTCAATCTATGAGCCGACTCTTGGTTTCAGAGGTTCGCTACCAGCAGAGAAGTGAGCAAAAAGAGTGGCTTTTATTTGTGGATCAACTGGAAACAGAGCTTAACCAATCCCATTATCAAAAAGTGGAAAACAATCGTATTTATCTGAAACAAGATGGCAAACCCATTTCCATGGGAAAATCAAAGTCAGATGATTTTCGGAAAACAGATGCTAGTGGACGTGGCTATCAACCCATGGTCTACGGTCTGAAATCAGCACATATTTACCAAAAAGGGCAAAATGTTCATTTCAATTTTCAGTTTGAAAAGGGACTAGAGAGGGAGTTTATCTATCGTGTGGAAAAAGAAAAAAGTTAGAGCTGGAGTTCTCCTTTACGCTGTCACTATTGCTGGAATTTTTAGTCTCTTGTTACAGTTTTATCTGAATCGGCAAGTAGCTCATCATCAGGATTATGCACTGAACAAAGAAAAACTTCTTGCATTTGCAATTGCTAAGAGAACCTATGAAAGAGCTAGTTCTGAGAGTGGTCAGCAGTCATTTAATGCAGGAAAGGCAACTTATCGTAATGACCAAAAGGGATTTATAGCGATTGTTGACACAGGAAAAAATAAGTTTGAATTTCACTTTTCTCCTTTAAAAAAGACCGGTCAAAAGTCTGAGAAAACAGAAAACAAGTCAAAAGAAGAACCGGTAAAAAATGAGGCCACCGAAACATCTAAAGTTGCTCCTTCTAAGAATGATAAGACATAGATTATCAGATTTGTGAAATCTAGTTTAAGTGGTGATGTTGGACTCAGTGGGTTAAGACGAGGTTTTTGTCTGAAATCATGCTATAATAGATACATATGGAGGACGGAATATGTCAGGTGTAAAATTGTATCTAGTACGTCATGGGAAAACAATGTTTAATACAATCGGTCGTGCTCAAGGTTGGAGTGATACTCCTCTAACAGCTGAGGGAGAACGAGGCATTCATGAATTGGGGATTGGTTTGCGGGAGTCAGGTTTAACCTTTGAACGTGCTTATTCAAGCGATTCTGGGCGGACCATTCAGACAATGGGAATTATCCTTGAAGAACTTGATTTGACAGGGCAAATTCCTTATCGCATGGATAAGCGAATTCGTGAATGGTGCTTTGGTAGTTTTGATGGTGCTTATGATGGAGATCTTTTTATGGGTATCATCCCTCGAATCTTTAATGTCGATCATGTGCATCGTTTGTCCTATGCGGAACTAGCTGAAGGTCTGGTAGAAGTGGATACAGCAGGCTGGGCTGAAGGCTGGGAAAAACTAAGCGGTCGTATTTGGGAAGGTTTTGAAGCCATTGCCAAGGAAATGGAAGCTAATGGAGGTGGAAACGCTCTGGTAGTTAGCCATGGAATGACAATCGGAACCATTGTCTATCTAATCAACGGAATGCATCCACATGGTCTTGATAATGGAAGTGTGACGATTCTAGAGTACCAGGATGGTCAGTTCTCAGTTGAGATTGTTGGGAACCGTAGCTACCGTGAAATTGGTCGAGCTAAGTTAGAAGAGCAAGCTAGTTCAGAGCAATAAACATTCTCTACAAAGGCAGAAGATTTTTTTAAATGATTTAATAGAATGCTGATGTCGTCATTGCACAAGCTTGCGAGAGCTGAGTGCTTTGACAATAGCATTCTTTTTTGTTAGAATAGCATCAACATGAAAGCATAAGAAGGGACTGACAGAGCTGTCGTTCCCTTTTGTCTATCTTATAAGGGGGAAATATGCTGTTTCAGAAAATAAAAGCCTATAAATGGCAGGCTCTAGCTTCCTTAATTATGACAGGTCTAATGGTAACGAGTTCACTCTTGCAACCACGTTATTTGCAGAAAGTTTTAGAGTCACTGCTAACAGGTGATAATGAAGCTATTTATCATATTGGTTTTTGGTTAATTCTTGTTGCCTTGATTGGTTTGATTGCAGGTGGCATCAATGTTGTGCTAGCCGCCTACATTGCTCAAGGAGTCTCGTCAGACTTACGGGAAGATGCCTTTCGTAAGATTCAAACTTTTTCATACGCCAATATTGAGGAATTTAACGCAGGGAATCTTGTTGTTCGTATGACCAATGACATCAACCAGATTCAAAACGTAGTCATGATGACCTTCCAAATTCTCTTTCGACTACCACTTTTGTTTATCGGTTCCTTTATTCTAGCAGTTGTCACCCTACCTTCTCTATGGTGGGTGCTGGTTCTCATGGTCGTTCTGATTGTTGTCATAATGGGTTTTATGATGGGAGTGGTGGGACCACGCTTTTCAAAGTTCCAGACCTTACTAGAGCGTATCAATGCCATTGCTAAAGAAAATTTGCGTGGTGTGCGCGTGGTTAAGTCTTTTGTCAGAGAAAAAGATCAGTTTGATAAGTTTACGCAGGTGTCAGATGAATTGTTGGGAGAAAACCTTTATATCGGTTATGCCTTTTCTGTTATGCAACCTGCAATGATGTTGATTTCTTACGGAGCTGTTTTTCTCTCAATCTGGCTTGTAGCAGGTATGGCAGAGTCAGATCCATCAGTAGTTGGTTCCATTGCTTCCTTTGTGAACTATCTGAGTCAGATTATCTTTACTATCGTTATGGTTGGATTTTTGGGGAATTCAGTCACTCGTGCCATGATTTCCCTCCGTCGTATTCGCGAAATCCTTGATACAGAACCGGCTATGACCTTCAAGGATGTGGAAGATGAAGAATTGGAAGGAAGTCTCAGTTTTGAAAATGTAACCTTCACCTATCCAAACGATGAAGAACCTATCCTAAAAGATGTATCTTTCGATATTGCAGCTGGTGAGATGGTTGGGGTTGTCGGAGCAACTGGTGCAGGTAAATCAACCTTGGCTCAGTTGATTCCACGACTGTTTGATCCTCAACAAGGTTCTATCAAGATTGGAGGAAAGGACATTCGTACAGTTAGTGAAGGGACGCTTCGCAAGACTGTCTCTATCGTCCTACAAAGAGCCATTCTCTTTAGTGGAACCATCGCAGATAATCTCAGACAAGGAAAGGGAGATGCGACAGTTTCAGAAATGGAACGCGCAGCTCGTATTGCACAAGCTAGTGAATTTATCAGTCGCATGGACTTGGCTTTTGAAAGTCCGGTCGAGGAACGTGGAACTAACTTTTCTGGTGGACAAAAACAAAGAATGTCCATTGCGCGTGGGATTGTCAGCAATCCTCGTATCTTGATTTTCGATGATTCAACTTCTGCCCTTGATGCCAAGTCAGAGCGTTTGGTCCAAGAAGCTCTCAACAAAGATTTGAAGGGGACGACTACGATTATCATCGCACAAAAGATTAGCTCTGTTGTGCATGCTGATAAAATTTTAGTGCTTGACCAAGGGCGCTTGATTGGTCAAGGTAAACATGCTGACTTGGTTGCAACAAACCCAGTTTATCGTGAAATTTATGAAACGCAAAAAGGAAAGGAGGAGTAGGATGAAGACATTTGAATTTTTTTGGAACTATTTTAAAGTTTACAAGATATCCTTTATCGTTGTCATTGCTATGATTATCATTGCAACGGTAGCACAAGCCCTCTTTCCAGTGTTTGCAGGTCAAACAGTAACGGAACTAGCTAATTTGGTTATAGCCTATCAAAATGGAAATCCAGATATGGTTTGGCAAAGTCTCTTGGGACTCCTAATCAATCTTGCCTATATTTTGATTGTTTTAGTAGTTTCTAGTCTCATCTATATGGTCTTGATGAGCCGCATTATTGCCGAATCTACAAATGAGATGCGTAAGGGACTGTTTGGCAAGCTTTCTCGCTTGACTGTTTCTTTCTTTGACCGCCATCAAGATGGGGATATTCTGTCTCGTTTTACCAGTGATTTGGATAATATTCTCCAAGCTTTTAATGAAAGTCTTGTGTCTGTCATGACCAATATTGCCCTTTACATTGGCTTGCTGATTGTCATGTTCGCAAAAAATGTCACCTTGGCTTTAATCACAATTGCCAGCACTCCGATAGCTGTTATCATGGTCTTCTTTATCTTAAAGCTGGCGCGGAAATATACTAATCTCCAACAAAAAGAGGTTGGCAAGCTCAATGCTTATATGGATGAGAGTATCTCTGGACAAAAAGCCGTTATTGTTCAAGGCATTCAAGAAGATGTGATTGCTGGTTTTGTTGAGCAGAATGAACGGGTTCGAAAAGCCACTTTCAAGGGAAGAATGTTTTCAGGAATCCTATTCCCTGTCATGAACGGGATGAGCTTGGTCAATACAGCAGTAGTTATTTTTGTTGGTTCAGCTGTCTTACTGAATGATCAGAACATCGAGACAGCAACTGCTCTGGGTTTGATTGTCATGTTTACCCAGTTTTCTCAGCAGTATTACCAGCCCATTATCCAATTAGCGGCGAGCTGGGGAAGTTTGCAACTAGCCTTTACAGGTGCAGACCGTATCCAAGAAATGTTTGATGCAGAGGAAGAAATTCGTCCTCAAGATGCTCCAGTCTTTAGCGAATTAAAAGAAGGTGTGGAGATTCGTAACGTAGACTTCTCCTACCTTCCAGGAAAACCCATTTTGAAAGATGTTAGCATTTCAGCTCCAAAAGGGAAAATGATTGCGGTGGTTGGTCCGACAGGTTCAGGGAAAACAACCATCATGAACTTGATCAATCGTTTTTATGATGTGGATGCAGGCAGTATCAGCTTTGATGGTAGAGATATCCGAGAATTTGACTTGGATAGTTTGCGAAGCAAGGTGGGAATTGTTCTACAGGATTCTGTTTTGTTTAGTGGAACTATTCGGGACAATATTCGATTTGGTGTGCCAGATGCCAGTCAGGAAATGGTCGAAGCAGCAGCCAAGGCCACGCATATCCATGAATATATCGAAAGTCTACCAGACAAGTATGATACATTGATTGATGATGACCAAAGTGTCTTCTCGACCGGTCAGAAGCAGTTGATTTCTATTGCTCGTACCTTGATGACAGATCCACAGGTCTTAATCTTGGATGAGGCAACATCAAACGTTGATACTGTAACAGAAAGTAAGATTCAAAATGCCATGGAGGCAATTGTAGCTGGAAGAACGAGTTTTGTAATTGCTCACCGCTTAAAAACCATTCTCAATGCCGATCAGATTATTGTCCTTAAGGATGGTGAGGTTATCGAACAAGGAAATCATCACGAATTACTGAAACTTGGAGGCTTTTACTCCGAACTTTATCACAATCAATTTGTCTTTGAATAATACTCTTCGAAAATCTCTTCAAACCACGTCAGCGTCCCCTTGCCGTATATGTGTTACTGACTTCGTCAGTTCTATCCACAACCTCAAAACTGTGTTTTGAGCAACCTGCGACTAGCTTCCTAGTTTGCTCTTTGATTTTCATTGAGTATAAGCAAAAAAGTTGTCCTAATTTTGGGCAACTTTTTCTGATAAAAAAATTTTATCACGGACTTAAAAAATACATATTAGACAGGAGTGGGCAAGGATGATAAGATAAGATTATCAATAGAAAAGGAAAGGAAATCAGTGATGGCAAGAACAGTTGTTGGAGTAGCGGCAAATCTATGTCCTGTAGACGCAGAAGGAAAAAACATCCACTCATCTGTATCCTGTAAATTTGCTGAAAGTATTCGTCAGGTTGGCGGACTTCCTTTGGTCATTCCGGTTGGTGATGAGACACTTGTCCATGACTATGTAGAAATGATTGATAAGCTCATCTTGACTGGGGGACAAAATGTTCATCCTCAGTTTTATGGTGAGGAAAAAACAATTGATAGCGACGACTATAACCTAGCTCGCGACGAGTTTGAGCTAGCTCTTCTACAAGAAGCCTTGCGTCAGAACAAACCAATCTTAGCCATTTGCCGTGGCGTTCAGCTTGTCAACGTTGCTTTTGGTGGGACACTCAATCAGGATATTGAAGGTCATTGGCAAGGTCTACCTTTTGGGACTTCACATTCTATTGAGACAGTGGATGGCAGTGTAGTGTCTAAATTATTTGGTAAAGAAAGTCAGGTTAACTCAGTACATCGTCAGAGTATTAAAGACTTGGCACCCAATTTCCGCGTGACGGCTGTGGATCCACGTGATCAAACTGTTGAAGCAATCGAATCTATTGATGAGCACCGTATTATTGGTCTCCAGTGGCATCCAGAATTCTTGGTCAATGAAGAAGATGGCAACTTAGAATTATTTGAGTATTTATTGAATGAATTATAACGACTGGAAACCTAGTCGTTTTTTTGTCTTATTTCGTTCAAATTTTAATATTGTAACATTTTTTACGCAAATGTTTAAATTATGATAAAATTTGGAAAAATTCAGTATAAAAACTTGAAAAAATCTAAGGTAAGGGTTATGATAGAAGAGAAGAAATTTTGGAGGAATATTATGTCACATATTAAATTTGATTATTCAAAAGTATTAGATAAATTTGTTGCACCACATGAACTAGATTATATGCAGCCTCAAGTGACTGTAGCAGATTCTGCTCTGCGAAATGGTACAGGTCCTGGGGCAGAAATGACTGGCTGGTTGAACTTACCTGAAGAATATGACAAAGATGAATTTGCTCGTATTCAAAAGGCTGCTGCTAAAATCCAATCTGATAGTGAGGTATTGATCGTAATCGGTATTGGTGGTTCCTATTTAGGAGCTCGTGCAGCTATTGATTTCTTGAATAATTCATTTGTAAACTTGCAAAGAAAGGAAGAACGCAAGGCACCTCAGATCCTCTATGCTGGAAACTCTATCTCTTCAAGCTATTTGGCTGATTTGGTAGACTATGTATCAGACAAAGATTTCTCAGTAAACGTGATTTCTAAATCAGGTACAACAACTGAACCGGCTATTGCTTTCCGTGTCTTCAAAGAACTCTTGGTTAAGAAGTACGGTCAAGAAGAAGCTAACCAACGTATCTACGCAACTACAGACCGCGCTAAAGGTGCAGTTAAGGTTGAAGCAGATGCTAATGGCTGGGATACTTTTGTAGTGCCTGATAGTGTAGGTGGTCGTTTTACAGTATTGACAGCAGTGGGGCTCTTGCCAATCGCAGCTGCAGGAGCTGATATCAGCAAGTTAATGGAAGGAGCAAATGCTGCTCGCAAGGCTTATGCTTCTGATAAGTTGGCTGAAAATGAAGCATATCAATATGCAGTTGTACGCAATATCTTGTACCGTAAAGGTTATCTGACAGAAGTTCTAGCTAACTATGAACCATCTCTGCAATACTTCTCTGAGTGGTGGAAGCAACTGGCTGGTGAGTCAGAAGGGAAAGACCAAAAAGGGATTTATCCAACTTCAGCTAACTTCTCAACAGACTTGCACTCTCTGGGACAATTTATCCAGGAAGGTACCCGTATCCTCTTTGAAACAGTTATCCGTGTAGATAAACCTCGCAAAAATGTGCTGATTCCTGAATTGGCAGAAGACTTGGACGGTCTTGGCTACTTGCAAGGAAAAGATGTTGACTTTGTCAATAAAAAAGCTACAGATGGAGTGCTGTTAGCACACACTGATGGTGGAGTTCCAAATATGTTTGTGACACTGCCTGAGCAAGATGAGTTCACTTTGGGCTACACTATTTACTTCTTTGAGTTGGCTATTGCTCTTTCTGGCTACCTGAATGGTATCAATCCATTTGACCAGCCTGGAGTTGAAGCTTATAAGAAAAACATGTTTGCTCTTCTTGGGAAACCAGGCTTTGAAGAGCTGGGTGCTGAGTTGAATGCACGCCTTTGATTCTCATATGCTTTGAGTTCATTTAGAATATAAAAAGATCCACAAGTTCATTTCTTGTGGATTTTTAGTACAAGCCTCTTAATTAGTTTATTATTTTTTTTAAAAGTGTAAAAAAGAGTGTCTTAATTCTTTTATGAAAGCGCTGTATAATTGCCTTGTAAATAAAATTTGAGAGGTATCAAAATGAATGATTGGTTAAACATAAAAGGCAAAACAGTTCTTGTGACTGGCGCGTCATCTGGGATCGGTAAGGCAATCGTTGAAGAATTGCTGGAATTAGGAGTCAATGTAGCGAATTTTGATCTTAGCGACAACGATTTGCGTCACCCGAATCTATTATTTGTAAAAGTTGATGTAACTTCTCGCTCTGAAGTAGAAGAGGGTGTTGCCAAAATAGTTGAAAGATTTGGCAATATTGATGCGGTAGTCAATAATGCAGGGATTAATGTTCCCAGATTATTAATTGATGCAGAAAATCCTAAAGGTCCTTACGAGTTAGACGATGAAACGTTTGAAAAAGTAACAATGATTAATCAAAAAGGTTTGTATTTGGTTAGTCAGGCAGTAGGACGTATTTTAGTGAAAAATGGAAAAGGTGTAATTGTGAACATGGCTTCAGAAGCAGGCTTGGAAGGTTCTGAAGGACAAAGTGCCTATGCTGCAACAAAAGCAGCAGTCTATAGTTACACTCGTTCATGGGCGAAAGAGCTGGGTAAGCATGGTGTACGTGTGGTTGGAATTGCTCCAGGAATTATGGAAGCTACGGGACTTCGAACTCTTTCTTATGAGGAAGCTCTTGCTTATACCCGTGGAAAGACGGTAGAAGATATTCGAGCTGGTTATGCTTCAACTTCAACAACTCCTTTGGGACGAAGTGGTAAACTACGGGAAGTAGCTGATCTTGTAGCATTCTATATTTCAGACCGTTCTAGCTATATAACTGGAGTCACTACAAATATTGCTGGAGGGAAAACTCGCGGTTAAAAAAATGAAGGTGAGGAAGAGAATTGACCTTAGTAAATCGATGGTATAACATTTTAGAAAAAATGGTCTCACAGCCAACTTATTCCTTGGTAGATATGCGCTCAGAGCTGGATATTAGTATGCAAACCTTGCAAAAGAGTATCCAACAATTAAATGATGTTTTGGCTCCTAATATCCAGATTATCTCACAAGATGATAAGTTAATGTTAGAAGTGTATGACTATACAGAGTTGGAAAGGATTTTATCTGGTAGTTTAAAACAGGAGAGTGACTTCAATTCTTCCAGTAAAAGAATTGCCTATTTACTAAAACGTTTAATTAAGTCAAACTCCCCTCTTCTTATTGACGACTTGGCTGAGGAAGCAGGTGTTAGTAGAAGTACCCTTAATAAGGATTTAAAACAAGTAAAATCTTTGGCAGAGAGTTACTCTATCACTATTTCAGGAAAGCCCAACCGTGGGCTGGAGGTCTTGGGGGACGAGCTGAATTTGCGCTTGCTCTATATTCACCAAGTGGCCCCTTACTTTGAAGGAAGGACACTCACCGAGGCAACATCTTCTTTTCTGGAGACGCTACTCCAGGAGTATAAAATCCCGAAAGAAACAAAGGAACTCCTTCGAAAGACCATTTCAATTATGGTGGAGCGTATTCATGCATTTAGGGTGTTGAGTTGCCCTATTCCTTACTATAGGAATGATTTAACAGAGACACCTTTGGTTGAAAAATTAATCTATCATATTGAGATGACTTATAAGATTTCCCTCAGTCAGTTTGAGATAGACTTTTTATGTTTTCCGTTTAATATCCGTTTTATTGACACTTTAAGCAAGCCGTCTTATCAATCTGAACAGCTTGCAAACATTTTTCAAGGGATTGTCAAGAAAGTCAAAGAAACAATGTTGGTTAACTTTGATGATGAAGAATTATTTGAAGAAATCAAGTCTCATCTAGGCCCCTTAATCAATCGACTGATTTTCCATGTGCAAGCTAATGATATATTCCATGGCGAGGTTCAAACTCAATATCCTTTTGCTTTTGAAATGGCGAAAATTGCTGGAGAAGAACTATCTGCAATTTTTGGTTCTGAATTGGAATTATCTGAAATCGGATATCTGGCTTTGTATTTTGAAATGATTTTAAGAAAGCAAAACTCTGTTGTAAATGGTTCTCGCAAGCAGATAGCTGTAGTTTGCACAACAGGAAGAGGAACTGCTGCGATGATTATTCAGCAACTCAGACGAATCCTTGGAAATGATGTAGACATTACTCAGTATTCTGAAGAGGATTTTAATCTGGATTTGAATCAGGACTATTTCGCGATTTTTACGACAGTTCCTCTAAAATATAAAGATTCTAAATCTCCAGTCATTCAAGTTAATCATCTTTTTGATGATCAATGGCTGCAGGAAGAATGGCAGAGGGCCAATGCTTTTCATCAAAAAAATCTAGAAACAGTCAGCTTACGTTTTCTTCGGTTGAGTCCCCAAAAAACCTATCAGCAATACTTGCTAAATATGGTTGCAGAGTTAGAGAAACTTCAGATGATTGATGAAGGTTTTAGAAATCGGATAATTGATAGGGATAAAAAACAATCAACCATTTTTGGTGGAGGAATTGCCTTCCCCCATACAATTAACCAGGGTTATGCAAAGACTATTTTAATGTTTGGAAAGCTAGAAGAGCCCTATCAAAAAGGAGATGATTGGATTGAATTTATCTTTCTAGTCGCCATTCCCTCAGAAATTGAAAGCAAAATGGAGAGTGAATTGCTGGAATTGTATGACGACATTTTTCGAATTGCAGGAGAGCCTTCTCTAAAAGAAGCATTGAGGGCTGTAGAAACAGAGACAGAGTTTCTATCATTTTCTAAGAGCAAAGGAGTATTTTAATGAATTCGCTAATAATTTTCGCTGTATTTATCATGGCAGCTTATATATTTCAAATGTTCCTCGGCTGGCAGCAACTCAAAGACTTCAATAAGACCTATACGATGCTCCGAAGACTGGGGCGCGTAGCGATTGGCAGGAAGTCCGGAAGAATCAAATCCGGTACGATTGTCATGTTCGCGGTTGATGAAAACGGTCGGGTTCTTAAAGCTAGCAAAATGCAAGGAGTCACAATCTTAGCACGTTTTCAAAATATGGACGATTATGTTGGAGAAGACATCCATTATTTTGACAAGTATAATCCTCTTGTGAGAAAAGAAAATAAGTTGATGCAATCAGCCATAGAAGATGCTAGAAAAGTCTATCTTTGGCATGAGGCAGGTATTGAGAAAGAGACAAGTTCATCTGATTCTTTTCTGGGATTCGGCTTTTATGCGAATTACTTACAATTATCTATTAAACAGTTATTTAAAAAAAATAAGAAAGGGAGTTCCTTATGAATCACATTACAAATTTTGCAGAGAGTTTTATGAAACTCTTCCAATTAGGTGGAGAAACCTTTATTAGCTGGATGACAAATATTGTACCGCTTGTCTTAATGCTATTGATTGCAATGAATACCCTTATCGCTTTCTTGGGAGAAGAGAAGGTCAATTCCCTGGCTAAGATTTCTGCCAAAAATCCTGTTAGCCGGTATATGATTTTACCTTTCATTTCAGCCTTTATGCTGGGGAATCCGATGGCAATCAGTATGGGACGTTTCTTACCAGAATATTATAAACCTAGTTTTGTAGCAGCTCAGATGCAGTTCTGCCACACTTCAAATGGTGTATTTCCGCATATCAATCCTGGGGAATTGTTTGTATGGATGGGAATTGCAACAGGAATTCAAACTTTAGGTTTAAGTCAAATGGACTTAGCCATTCGTTACATGCTTGTTGGGCTTGTCATGAACTTTGTAGGCGGTTGGGTGACCGATTTTACAACTGCTTATGTAGCAAAACAGCAAGGTGTTACCTTGAGTAAAACATTTGATTGATAGAAAGAGTGAAATTATGTCATATAAGAGTATAAAAGTTGTTAAAGGAAATGGCGGTTTCGGAGGACCTTTGGTCATTACACCTAGTGAAGCTAAGCATAAATTCATCTATATCACTGGCGGAGGAGAAAAGCCAGATATTGTAGATAAAATTGCTGATTTGACCGGTATGGAAGCTGTTAATGGGTTTAAAACTTCTATCCCAGATGAGGAAATTGCTTTAGCAATCGTGGATTGTGGCGGTACTCTTCGCTGTGGTATTTATCCTAAAAAGGGGATCCCTACAATAAATATTGTAGCTACAGGGAAAAGTGGGCCTCTAGCTCAATATATAACCGAGGAAATCTATGTGTCAGCAGTTGGCCTTAATCAAATTTCTGCTGCTAATGAAGACGAAAAAGCGACAACTGTGGTAACAGAAAAGCCAACTTACGATACTAGTAAAAAAATTACAGAGCAAAAAGCTGAAACAAGTATTGTAGCAAGAATTGGGATGGGCGCTGGGAAGGTCGTTGCGACTTTCAACCAGGCTGCTCGTGAAGCCATCCAAACAATGCTCAACACGATCATTCCTTTCATGGCCTTTGTTTCCTTGCTGATTGGGGTTATTCAAGGATCTGGTGTTGGAAATTGGCTGGCAAAATTAATGGTTCCCCTAGCGGGGAACATCTGGGGACTCGTTTTAATTGGCTTTATCTGTTCCTTACCATTCCTATCTCCTTTGTTAGGTCCCGGAGCTGTTATTAGTCAGATTATTGGAACTTTAATTGGAGTCGAAATCGGAAAAGGGACTATTCCGCCCCAAATGGCTCTGCCAGCTTTATTTGCTATCAACACTCAAAACGGTTGTGATTTCATTCCTGTAGCACTCGGCCTATCTGAAGCCAAGGCTGAAACAGTTGAGGTTGGTGTCCCTTCGGTACTTTATTCACGCTTTCTCAATGGTGTTCCGCGAGTGCTAGTTGCTTGGATAGCTAGTATTGGTCTTTATCAGTAGACCTTTGATAGATGCCTGAAAACAGAGAACTATTATGTTAAACTTATCTATAAGCCTAAGTTTATGACAAATTAGAGAAAGTATGAATAGAAATCAGATGAAGAAAATTTTTGAAACTAAAGTAATTCAAGTAGGGTCTGAAGCTCAGAATATGATTCAAGATGCCAATATGCTCATTTTATTTGGAGAAGAAGCACCAGAAGATTTATCAGAGTATTGTTTTAAGATTGATAACAAAAATCTGCTAGGTTCAATACTAGAAGGTGGCAAGCTGGTGGTAGATAATCAGGAATATTCGATTAGTTCCGTAGGAAATGTAGTAGAAAAAAATTTAACTGGACTGGGACATATCACGATTTCTTTTGATGGTTCAAAAGAGGGGAGCCTTCCTGGTACACTCCATGTTGTAGCAGAGCAAGCGGTAGTAATTGAGAAAGGTTCTACTATTCAGATTTTTGAAACTGCTTGACCATAATAAAATTTCAAATCAAGCAACTTAGAAAAATAAAAGTCTAAAAAATTGATTCAGAGCCTGGACAAAAAGTCCAGGCTTCTCGGTCTAAATTAGAAAAAATAGATGACGCAGTGGTTGATTGGCAAGTCAATCAAACTAGCCAGTCAGTGTAAGGGAATTTCCAGCAGATGCATCCACAAGGGGTGCTTGAACAGAAGGGAAAGACCAAAAAGGTATCTACCCAACTTCAGCTAACTTCTCAACAGACTTGCACTCATTGGGTCAATTTATCCAAGAAGGAACTCGTATCATGTTTGAAACAGTTGTCCGCGTTGACAAACCTCGTAAGAACGTGATCATCCCTACTTTGGAAGAAGATCTTGATGGACTTGGTTACCTTCAAGGAAAAGACGTTGACTTTGTAAACAAAAAAGCTACTGATGGTGTTCTTCTTGCCCACACAGATGGTGACGTGCCAAACATGTACGTGACTCTTCCTGAGCAAGATGCCTTCACTCTTGGTTACACGATCTACTTCTTCGAATTGGCAATTGCCCTTTCAGGTTACTTGAATGCCATCAACCCATTTGACCAACCAGGTGTTGAAGCCTACAAACGTAACATGTTTGCCCTTCTTGGTAAACCAGGATTTGAAGAATTGAGCAAAGAACTCAACGCTCGTCTATAATAGAATAAAAAAGAGTGGTTTTCCACTCTCAGAACGAAGACAAACGTCATTTTTGGTGTTTGTCTTTTTCTGTTTTCAAAAATATTTTGTCTCATCATCTGATATTCCATTCAAAAATCGAATTTAGAACAAAATAAAAAGGGATATTCTCTATC
>NZ_WIJK01000028.1 GCF_009496285.1 Streptococcus mitis | reverse complement strand
ATAGAGAATATCCCTTTTTATTTTGTTCTAAATCCGATTTTTGAATGGAATATCAGATGATGAGACAACATATTTTTGAAAACAGAAAAAAACAAACACCAAAAATGACGTTTGTCTTCGTTCTGAAAAGAGCCCGAAGGCTCTTTTTACTTTATGCTTTATTCTCCTTCAAAGGCATCCTTAATATGGTCAAAGAAGCCTTTTTTCTTTGGATTTACTTTCAAATCACCTGCAGCTGCGAATTCTTTCAAGGCTGCTTTTTGGCGGTCATTCAAACCTGTTGGGGTAACAACATTGACAGTAACGTATTGGTCACCAAGGGCACCACCACGAAGGCTAGGCGCACCTTTACCACGTAGGCGGAATCGTTTACCAGTCTGAGTTCCTTCTGGAATGACTAATTCTACATCACCATGAACTGTAGGGATATCTACTGTATCACCAAGTGCTGCTTGAACAAAATTGAGGTTCAAATTGTAGAAGATAGTGGTTCCTTCACGTTCAAACTTATCACTAGCTTCAACTGAAACCACCACGTACAAGTCACCATATGGTCCACCGTTAAATCCTGCTTCACCTTGACCAGCTAGGCGGATCTGTTGACCTGTTTCCACACCAGCAGGGATTTTTACGTGTACGCTATGGGCTTGTTTTTCATGACCAGTTCCATGACAGGTTGTACATGGATCTTTGATTTCTTGACCACGGCCATGACAGACATCACAGGTTACTTGGCGACGCATCATACCGAGTGGTGTTTGGGTGTCCACATTGATCACACCTGAACCATGACAGCGTCCACAAGTCACTGGACTTGTTCCAGGTTTAGCACCAGACCCATTACAAGTACGACAGCTTGCTTCACGATTATATTTGACTTCCTTTTCTGTACCAAAAATAGCTTCTTCAAAAGTCAAATGAACGCGATACTGGAGGTCGTCACCTTGACGAGGGGCGTTTGGATTACGTGATGCACCGCCACCACCAAAGAAGCTTGAGAAGATATCTTCAAATCCGCCAAAGCCACCTGCTCCGTCGAAGCCTCCGAAACCGCCAGCACCACCAAAACCACCATTGGCACCCGCAGCTCCATATTGGTCATAGGCAGCACGTTTCTGTTCATCGCTCAAAGTCTCATAAGCTTCTTGAACTTCCTTGTACTTTTCCTCAGCACCAGGTTCTTTATTGATATCTGGGTGATATTTTTTAGATAATTTCCGATAGGCTTTCTTGATCTCATCTTGAGATGCATTCTTTGAAACGCCCAAACGGT
Source organism: Streptococcus mitis (assembly GCF_009496285.1). GTDB lineage: Bacteria > Bacillota > Bacilli > Lactobacillales > Streptococcaceae > Streptococcus > Streptococcus mitis_BP. Next base: position 19,611 of record NZ_WIJK01000028.1, on the reverse strand, counting down.
CATAAAATTCTGTATTGTTCATACAAGATACTAAGAGCGAACAGAAAGCGACTGAAATTTAGGAAACCGACAAGAAATTCTGATTTCTTAGGAGGTTTATCTAATTTCCAAGCTTTCCGCTCGAGTTCAATTTCTCGAACGCTCTTTGTCCTTTCTTTCAGATTAAGTAAGAAATTCTGGAACCCGTGTTCAGTTACGAACACACTTGTTCCTTTCTATTGTTATTGCGAAACGAATCAAAACATTAGTATCGTTCCTTTTTATCGAAAAACAGAGGCTGGGTTGCAACCTCTGTCTTCTCCGCTTGAGTGATTAACCATTTCAAAATAGAAATTGGAACATCATTTTTTTCTAACTTGACAAAGCTCTTTGACTACATTGTAACTAGAAACAGCAACTTCAATAGAATCTTCGTCGCTACAGTTCTCAATTTTTATTTGTTTCGTGATAGGGCCATCATCACTCGTTTTTTCAATAAATTCCAGTAGAGAAGTGGGCGAAATTGTTTCTTTATGAAATTTCACTATGGAAACATCATATTTTTTATAATAATCTTGTTTTGCAACTTCCATATTTTCATAAAGAAAATCTATAGAATTATCTTTCTTGCCATAAATCTCAATAAATTTATTTCCTCTTTTTTTATGATCTAAATAAAATACTGAAATTGTCGGTTTCCCATCATATGCAAAAATATCAATCTTTAATCCTTGATTCTCAAGTTGATCAACCATTTCACCAATTCTCATACGTTCCTCCTTCTTTTAAGTGATTGCTAAAATAATCTAATAGACACCACTTACTTAGAGTTGCTATTATTACGAGCTAAAACAAGCCACTGGACTATTTTATTTCTCCGTAAACTCTCCGTCTACAACGTCATCGCCTGCGTTTCCTGTTGCTTGTGTACCTTCTGCTCCTGCTTGAGCTTGTTGTGCTGCTGCGGCTTGTTCGTAGAGTTTAACAGCAAGTCCTTGAGCTTTTTCGTTCAAAGCTTCGAGTTTTGCTTTCATTTCGTCCAAGTTGTTGTCTTCTTGAGCTTTCTTAAGGTCATCAAGGGCAGCTTGGGCAGCATCACGTTCTGCATCGAAGCCTTTACCTTCAGTTTCCTTGATTGTCTTTTCAGTAGCAAAGATTGCTTGGTCAACTTCGTTACGAAGGTCTACTTCTTCTTTACGTTTCTTATCTGCTTCTGCGTTAGCTTCTGCATCTTTCATCATGCGGTCGATTTCTTCGTCTGTCAAACCTGAGTTAGATTGGATAACGATTGTTTGTTCTTTTTGAGTTCCAAGATCTTTCGCTTTAACAGATACGATACCGTTCTTATCGATGTCAAATGTCACTTCGATTTGTGGGATACCACGAGGTGCAGCAGGGATATCTGTCAATTGGAAACGTCCAAGAGTCTTGTTATCTGCTGCCATTGGGCGTTCCCCTTGAAGAACGTGGATATCAACGGCTGGTTGGTTGTCTGCCGCAGTTGAGAAGACTTGTGATTTAGATGTTGGAATAGTAGTGTTGCGGTCGATGAGTTTTGTAAATACTCCACCCATTGTTTCGATACCAAGTGACAATGGAGTTACGTCAAGAAGAACAACGTCTTTGACGTCACCAGTGATGACACCACCTTGGATAGCAGCACCCATAGCAACAACTTCATCAGGGTTCACTGATTTATTTGGTTCTTTACCAGTTTCAGCCTTAACAGCTTCTACAACGGCAGGGATACGAGTTGAACCACCAACAAGGATAACTTCGTCGATTTCTGACAAGCTCAAACCTGCATCTGAAAGGGCTTGGCGAACTGGAACTTTTGTACGTTCTACAAGGTCACGAGTCAAATCGTCGAATTTAGCACGAGTCAAGGTCATTTCCAAGTGAAGAGGTCCAGCCTCACCAGCAGTGATAAATGGCAAGCTGATTTGAGTTGAAGTGACACCAGAAAGGTCTTTCTTAGCTTTTTCAGCTGCGTCTTTCAAACGTTGAAGAGCCATCTTGTCAGCTGATAAGTCGATGCCGTTTTCTTTCTTGAATTCTGCTACCAAGTGGTCGATGATTTTTTGGTCAAAGTCATCACCACCGAGTTTGTTATCCCCTGCAGTTGCCAATACATCAAAGACACCATCACCTAATTCAAGGATAGATACGTCGAATGTACCACCACCAAGGTCGAATACCAAGATTTTTTCTTCTTTGTCAGTCTTGTCCAAACCGTAAGCAAGGGCTGCTGCAGTTGGTTCGTTAACGATACGTTCTACTTCAAGACCAGCGATTTTACCAGCATCTTTTGTTGCTTGACGTTGGGCATCGTTGAAGTAAGCTGGAACTGTGATAACTGCTTTCGTTACTTTTTCACCAAGGTAATCTTCAGCGTAGCCTTTCAAGTATTGAAGAATCATAGCTGAGATTTCTTGTGGAGTGTATTCTTTTCCGTTAGCAGAAACTTTTTCAGAAGTTCCCATTTTAGATTTGATAGAGATCACTGTATCTGGATTTGTTACTGCTTGACGTTTTGCAGCGTCACCAACGATGATTTCACCATTTTTGAATGATACTACAGAAGGCGTTGTGCGGTTTCCTTCTGGGTTTGCGATAATTTTTGATTCAGTTCCTTCAAGAACTGCAACTGCTGAGTTTGTTGTACCTAAGTCAATACCGATAATTTTAGACATGTGTTTTTCTCCTTAAATTTATCTTCTTTTTTTCTTTTTGATGCTCTTCTTAAGTGGCGACGCCGTCAGAGCTTGACTTCGTCAATCTCTTTGACTAAACTTTGAGCCTCAGGTCTAAAAGTTTGCGAAAATACCGCCACGGCGAAGAATATCGCCTTTGGTTCGCTTCGCTCACTATTGGCAAAGCTGAACCATTTTTATCTTTCTTTCATAGTTTAGTGTCATTTCGGACAAGGTTTTTATTATGAATGTTACGACACGAGGAGTCGAAATCGATATTATTTCGACGACGAGTTAGTAAGGAGGCTAGGCAAACGCCATAGCGATTGCCGTTTTCTGACGAGTTGCTTTAGCTACCGTCAGAATTGCCTAGTTATAAACCACTACCATAGCCGGTCTTAAGATACGGTCATGGAGTTTGTAGCCTTTTTGGAAGACTTGTGCGATGGTGTCTGCTGGATGTTCGTCATCCGCTGGGACTGTTTGAATGGCCATGTGGTAGTTATGGTCAAATTCACCATCTGCTGGAATTTCTTCAATTCCTTCTTCTTTCAGAGCATGTACCAAACTTTCTTGGACCATTTCCAAGCCCTTCTTCACATCATCTGTCAATCCTTCAACGGCAAGGGCACGTTCGAGGTTATCCAGTGATGGCAAGATTGCTTTTGCCAAATCTTGGCTGCGATAGCGTTGCAAGAGTTGACGTTCTTCATTGGCACGGCGCTGAATGTTTTGCATTTCTGCATGAGCTCGAAGATATTTGTTTTCAAATTCTTCGGCACGTTCATTTGCCAAGTCCAATTCAGACTTCTCAGAAGTTGTTTCTTCAGCTGTTTCCACAACTTCCTCTTCTTTTACTTCTTCATTTTTAATATCTTGGGCCATTTTCGCCTCCTTTAATGATTTCAATCTTAATTCACTTCATAGTGATTGCTGCTGAGATAGCGGTAAAAATCCGTCAACTTCATAGTTAGAACTCGATTGACAACATTGAGTTGATTAACCAATTGTTGATAATTCAAATTGACTGGACCAATAATCGCAAGAATTCCAAATCCACGATAGGGAATCAGGAACTTACTGCTAATCACTGCTAGGTCAGCAAGACAAGATTCTTGGCTATCCGCAACTCGGACACTTTGCATCTGGTCGCCAATCAGATTCTCTCGAATTTCCAAAGCTACTTTTTGTGGCTGATCAAAAAACTGATAAGCTGCTAGATTTGCGAAATTCAAAAGATTGACTTTGCCAGAAACCACGATATTTTCATTGAACATTTCTTTGAAGATATGTTCAACGAGGTCCATGACGTTATCCGTTGTTGTAAAGTAACGTTGGATAATCTGCGGAATCTCTGTCCGAATCTTGTAGTGAATATCCAAAACAGTCTGATCCAGGAAACGTTCTTGAATCATGGTCTTGAGGCGGTTCAAATCCTCCTGCAAGAAATTTCTCGGAATCAAAAACTGACTGGTAACTGTTCTAGACTCATCAAGCGTAAAAACAGCAAGAGCTGTGTGTTGTCCGAGAACAACGATGTCAAAAGCTGTTAGCTTCTGCCTACTTGGTTCTACATCCAGTGCTACAACCGTACAACCACTCAAGTCTGTCAAGATTCTCGTTGCCTCTTGAAGAATATCCTCAAGCTTGAAGAATTCTTGATCAAATGCTTTTACAATCTCATAAACTTGATTTTCAGCTAAACGGTCGAAGGATAAGGAGTGTTTGACATAGTATTGAAATCCAGCCACACTCGGCATCCGACCACTGGAAGTATGTGCCTTTTCAAGCAAACCTTGCTTTTCTAGAGCTGCCATGTCATTTCGAATGGTAGCACTACTAGAGTTGATAGACTCTTGCAAGGCCTTAGATCCAACAGGTTCGTGCGTTTTGGTAAAGATGTCAATAATCAGATTTAAAATACTCTGCTGACGTTCCGTAACCATCTCGTCACTCCTCTCTGATAGATCTTTTTAGCACTCGTAACCTCCAAGTGCTAACTTATGATTCTATTATACACCCTTAGAAAAGAATGTCAAGACAAAAACTCAAAAAATTAGCACTCTTTTACCAAGAGTGCTAAAAATCAGTCTGAGGACCTAGAAAATTATCTTACATTCTCAAGATATTTCTTTTTAAGTCTATAAAAACTATAGATTAGGTAAGAAATCACGAGGGCATAAAGGGCAAAAATAAGGAAGAAAGACTGAGAGAGACTTTCGCGAAACAGACTCATACAAACAACAAGACCACCAGAGATAGAAACTGTAGATGTACGAAGTCTAGATTTCACATCAGCCCATCGAAGACGATTGTCCATGAAAGATTGATCATTTGAATCTACATCACAAGTTGCTTTTCGAAAAACAGAATAAGAACAATTTTCCACAAATTCCCATCCTCTATCCTTAATACTTTGTAAATCCACCTCATTTTTTCTAAGGTAGCTAGTATTCCACACACGGTAAACTACATCATCTGGTCGGCATTGTTCAAAATAGAAAAAGCCAAAACGATTCGATTTAAATTTCCAACCTTTCAAATGCATCTCATGCAAATAATCTTCTACCTTATCCAAATCAAAAATGGTAAACATTCGAAATTGTACTTTGCTATTCATTGTCTGACCTCCAAATTAGAAAACATGCTTGATTTTATTTATCGGATAATTCTTTCCATTTTTGAAACAATCTCCAACAAATATAAGAAATCTGAATCGAAAAAACTATCAATAAAGTACAGTCTACGCTAACAATCAAAAACATTCCCCAACTGAAAGAACCTCTTCCACTGAGTAACTTTGAGAAAACCGGTAGTAGCGCTGAAAAGAGAAGCAAGACAGGAAGCATCCGCATTATTAAAATGCGCTTGACCATAGCTAACTTCCCGGCCGCATCATTATAAATTTCAAACTCGGCATCTGATTCAATTCGATAATAAGGTTTTCTAAAATAGGAAAAACCATTAAAGTCTGTAATATGCTCCCACCCACAATCTTTAAATAGTTGTAAATAGGAAGCTCTCTCTGATTTTTTCATAGGATAAAAGTCCAACTGATAAACCACCTGCTCCGGTTGGCACTTTTCAAATGTATACTTAACCGCAACTACTAAGTTAGAATAACTTACTTCCTTAAGTTTCCAGCCCTGAGCATGCATTTCTCTGAGATAGAGTGCCTCTCTATCATAATCCGCAATGGTACAAATCCTATAAACAACTTTCTTTTCCATCAAAGCTCCTCCCGACTGTTTCTATAGAGCCGTTCAATACGTTTCAACTCAATCTCTAAAACTTTTCTTCCTAAGTCTGTTATCTGATAGATTTTACGTTTTTCCTCTTCTCGGACAAAGGAAATCAAACCATCCTTTTCCATCTTCGATAGGGTTCCATACATAGTCCCAGGACTAATCGAAACCTGTGAATCTGTCATTTCTTTGACCTTTTGCGTAATACCATAGCCATGGTTCTCCTTTTGCAGACAAAACAGAATATAAAATCCCGTTTCAGTCATGGGAAGGTAAACCCGCCTAATCTTATCTGTTAATTCCATTTAATCAGACCTCCTATTTAGTTCGATATATCGCACTTCGTTATATAAAATATATCACACCTCGATATAAAATACAAGAAAAAAAGATCGTCCTCACGGACAATCTTTCTGATTTATTATTAGTATAGATCTAGGTAGTTATCAATTTCCCATTGTGAGACAAAGGTTGCATAGCTCGCCCACTCGATGCGTTTAGCTTCAAGGAAGCTAGTGTAGATGTGTTCACCTAGAGCTGCTTTAACCACTTCGTCTTCTGTCAAAGCCTTCAAAGCGTTGTGAAGAGTTGATGGAAGGTCAGTAATGCCAGCCTCTTTACGCTCTTCTGCAGTCATGATGTAGATGTTTTCCTCGATTGGTGCTGGTGCTTCAATTTTGTTTTCGATACCGTTCAAACCAACTTCTAAAAGAACAGCCATAGCAATATATGGGTTCGCCATTGGGTCCACTGAACGCAACTCCAAACGTGTTCCCATTCCGCGTGATGCTGGTACGCGGACAAGTGGTGAACGGTTACGGCCAGCCCAAGCGATGTAAACAGGGGCTTCGTAGCCTGGAACCAAACGTTTGTATGAGTTAACGGTTGGGTTCATGATAGCTGTATAGTTGTAGGCATGTTTGATCAAACCACCAAGGAAGTAGTAAGCAGTTTCTGACAATTGCATTCCTTTTGGATCATTTGGATCAAAGAAGGCATTGTTTCCTTCAGCATCAAACAAGGACATATTACAGTGCATACCTGAACCAGCGATACCAAATTTTGGTTTAGCCATAAAGGTTGCATAGAGACCATGTTTACGGGCAATTGTTTTTACAACTAGTTTAAAGATTTGAATCTTATCACAAGCGCGAAGAACTTCATCGTACTTAAAGTCAATCTCATGTTGGCCTACAGCAACTTCGTGGTGACTTGCTTCAACTTCAAATCCCATTTTGGTCAAGACGTTAACAATCTCACGACGAGTGTTGTCAGCAAGGTCTGTAGGCGCCAAATCAAAGTAACCACCCTTGTCATTTACCTCAAGAGTTGGATCTCCATTTTCATCAAGCTTAAATAGGAAGAATTCTGGCTCTGGTCCAAGGTTGAAAGATTTGAATCCAACTTCTTCCATGTGACGAAGAGCACGTTTGAGGTTTCCACGAGGATCTCCTGCAAATGGTTCCCCTTCTGTTGTATAGACATCACAGATCAATCCTGCGACACTACCGTTCTCATCTCCCCAAGGAAAGACTGTCCAAGTGTCCAGGTCAGGGTATAGGTACATATCTGATTCGTTGATACGAACAAACCCTTCAATAGAAGATCCATCAAACATAGCCTTGTTTGACAAGACCTTGTCTAGTTGTTCATCTGTAGCAGGAATTTCGACGTTTTTCATAGTTCCCAAAATATCTGAAAACATGAGACGGATAAAGGTTACATTTTTTTCCTTAACTTCACGACGAATATCTGCAGCTGTGATTGGCATGGTTTTTCTCCTTATATATGACGACTTGCGGTTGCCTAACCGCGACCAAAAGGTGATTGTTGAGAAGCAAAGCGACTTTGTTGGAGAACTTCATTCCGAAGGGCTCTTCGTACTTCAGTTTGACTCACTGGTTTTTTAGACTTCGCCTCACGTTCAGCATATTTTTTCTTGATGGCAGCAATGTTCAGACCTTCAGAGATATAATCTTTAATCTCAAGCAATCGATCCATGTCATTCAAAGAATACATACGACGATTGCCCTCGTTACGATCAGGCTTAATCAACTCCTGGTCTTCATAGTAACGAATCTGGCGCGCCGAAAGATCGGTCAACTTCATAACACTACCAATAGGGAAAACTGCCATATTGCGACGAAATTCTTTTTCCTTCATGTACACTTCCTTCTTTCTGTCTATTATAGTCTAAAAAAATTCAATCGTCAATCAATAATGTTATATCTTGTAACATTATTTTTCTTTTTTCTCTAAAATACTTCGTAAACGATCAATATCGTAATTTACAAGAATTGCCACAAAAACACCCATAAATGTTTCAAAAACTCGGGCAAACACGTACAAAACTGTCTCCCCGCTTGGAATTGATAAGGTAATAATCAACATAGCCGCAACTCCACCGATAACACCTGCTTTATTGTTCATAGCAACATTTGTCATAATGGTTAACATGGTGCAAATTGGAACAACAAGGAGGGTTGCCCAGAAGGCGCCGTGAAAAAGATTATTTAAGAGAAAGAAAATCAGGGCATAAAAACCACCGATACTATTTCCGAGAATACGAGAAGTACCAAAATGGACACTCTTATCAAAATCTTCTCTTAAACTAAAAACTGCAGTCAAGGCCCCAATCTGCAGTCCTTTCCAACCAAAAAAACCAAAAATCATGAGGACCAAAAAAACAGCGATTCCTGTCTTGAAAGTTCGCATCCCTAACTTAAACTTGGATTTGTCAAATCTATACTTTTTAAAATAACTCATCATTTCAACTTTCTATTTCCATTTTACCATAAATTTACCTATTTTTGAGAAGGGGATGCAATAAACTGATGGAAATAGAAAAGAGAAGGAACTTAATCCTTCTCTATCTGATGATTCCACATTCTCTTTTTAGAACAAATATATGAAAGCCAAAGTCAAGAGACTAGCGAATAAGCCCACTCCCCAGAAGAAGAAGTCGACCTTCCACTCACTCCAAGATTGGCCTTTTCCAGAAAAGCCCCCCAACTCAAAATGATGGTGAACTGGTGTCATACGGAAGATACGTTTTCCTCCAGTCAACTTAAAGTAGGTGACTTGCATCATAACAGATGTTGTTTCAAAAACATATACAATCCCAATCAAGAGCAAGGTCCATTCTTGGTGCAGTGCCATGGAAATAGCAGCCAACATACCTCCAAGGGCTAGGCTACCTACATCTCCCATGAAAACTTTAGCAGGCTTGTGGTTAAAGACAAAGAAGCCAAGAAGACCACCAATCATTGCTACAATCACTAGTAAGATATCGAGCTGATTTTGCACATAGGCAATCACTCCATAGGCAGATAGGCTAATCACCACAGAAATACTTGCCAAGCCATCGATTCCGTCAGTCAGGTTAACTGCGTTTGAAAAACCAACTAACCAGAAGAGGGCAAAGAGAATATACAGAACACCTAAATGCAAGGGATAACCAAATACATTTAAGATATCTCCACCTCTTTCATAGAAGAAATAGAAGATAACTCCTCCGACCAACTGAAGCAAGAGCTTCTGTTTAGGATTAAGTCCTTCATTGATTTTGCGGAAAACCTTGAGGAAATCATCCAAGAAACCAACCAAACCATATAAGACCAGGATGAAGAGGATCATTCCAACATTATTGGTTAATTGATTAGTCACGAGAGCAAGAACCAGACTAACTAAAACTCCTGCTAGGAGAAAGACAAGTCCCCCCATTGTTGGTGTCCCGGCTTTTGCTTGGTGTTGTTTGACATCTTCATGCATCTGTTGACCGGTAATCTGTGCTTTATGGTAAAAACGGATAAAGGCTGGAATTCCTATGACTGTTAGAATAAAGGCAATCACTCCAGCAAAGATAGAAATAAGCATTCTAATCTCCTAATGTTATTTTTATTTTCTGTAAATCTTTTAAAGCTGTATTGGCACGAACACTTTGCTTTTTAACAGTTTCTCCTGTGCCTTCAAACTCAACTTGGATATTCAGCCATTTGGCAAAGGTTTCAACATTTTTCTTAGACCATCCATATAAGTCAGGCATCTCTTCTACCTTATCTGAAAGGAGTAAGATTTGCTGATTGGCGTCTAGATTGGTTCCTTCTGCTACAGAGCTTTCTTTGATTTTTGTTCCTGAACCGATAACAATTGGTTGTACAAGGTTACGACGGAGTTCTTCAGCTAGATCTCCAGGGCTATAATCCTTCATTTCTGGCATGGCATAACTAGTTGTAGATGTTACCTGATCCAAGTTTTTGGCTGTTGATTGAAGATTGAGTGTATCTTTCATTGCTGAAGCTCTTTCCAGAATAGGGTTGGCAAATTCTCCTAACTGTATTCCTGAGTAATGTTCTGGCTGTTGAACGGTCACATAGAGGATGAAATCTGGATTTTCAGCTGGGTGCATAGAGACAACTGAGAAAATATAGTTGGTTGAACCTTTTAGATATCCTCCATTTTGTTCATCCGCAATCTGGGCAGTCCCTGATTTCAATGCCACATTATAGCCAGGAACGTTGATTGTCCCTTTCCCTGTACTATGATTGTACATTGTACCATAGGCAGGATCTGTACCAACCATCACCATGTGGTCTCGAGTCAGGCTAGCTGCTTCCTTGGACACAGGATTTCCCACAACTTCCTTTTGTGACTTACGTACTGTTTGATCATTTGGATCATAAAGAGCACTGATAAATTTAGGCTCTAGCATAACCCCGTCGTTGGCAATAGCCGTAAAGGCACGAAGCATCTGGGTTTGCGTAACAGAAATCCCTTGACCAAAGGAACTCATGGCAATATTAACGATATTATCTTCAGGGAGTTGACCAGCATACTCTTCACTCATCCCAAACCGAGTCGGAACTCCAAATTTGAAACGATTGAGATAGTCTAACCAAGTAGCATCACCCATTTTCTGCTCAAGGAGAGTCATACCGATGTTACTAGAGTGAGCAAAACCTTGCGAGAAGGTCATCATTCCACCACTAGTCAGACCTTCATTGACATCCCAGTCTTTGATGGTAGCATCCGCCACCTTCAGTTCACTACTGTTGAAATATTCTCCTCCAGGGAAGGTATTGTTATCTATAGCTGCTGCTAAGGTCATGACCTTCATGGTTGAACCTGGTTCATAGTTACTTTGGTAAAGGATATCACGCCAGACAAAGTCCTCTGTAATCCCTTCTTTGGTATCAGCATCAAAGGTCGGCCTTTGAGTCGTGGCCAGAATTTCTCCTGTCTTGGCGCTAACCAAGGTCGCAGTCATGTACTTGCCTTTCACTTTTTCCTGGAAGGCATCCATTTGGCTTTCCATAAAGGATTGCAAAGGACTAGATATGGTCGTGTAGACATCTTTTCCATCTACGGTTTGTTGAGTGACTTGTTCCGTACCAGGAACGATATTACCTAGACGGTCTTTTTCATAGGTAATAATACCATCTGTCCCTGCTAACAAGCTATTCAAGGAGCTTTCAATACCAGATGTTCCAATAAGGCTCTTCGAACCATCTTCATTTTCATGGAGCTGGGCTAGACCAATGAAGGATGAAGCAAATTTCCCATTTGGATAACTTCGATTGGGGCTTGTGGTAAAATCCACTCCCTCAATCTTGGCAGCTTCTAGATCCTTTTTTATGGACATCATATTTGCGTAGGTAATCCCATTTCCTTTAGTACCAAAGGAAACCTGTTTGAGATTGGGTTGAGAGAGTTGATCTTTGACGTAGGTCTCCTCCATATCCAAGTACTTATGAAAAATTTCGGCTACCTTATTGTACTGAGATTCCTCAACATATAGAATATCTCCATTCGCAGACTTATAATCCTTATCAATGACCGCATAAACATTATAGGAGGTTGCATCTTCTGCAATCGGAGTTCCATTACGATCATAAATGGTTCCCCTCTTAGCAGGGACTGTTCGAGTTGTTTGATGAACCTTATATGCTTCTTTGACCAGGTCAACACCAAACTTCTTTCCCGTACCAATAATCACCGCAAAGTTAACCAAAAAAACAGCAAAGAGAATGACAGCCAAGAGACTAAGGCTTTTTCCAACTCGTCTGCGGTTTTCTAGAGGAGTTCTGCGATTCTTAATGGCAAAGTGTACTATTTTTTCTTTCCATGTTTTCATATATTACTCCGCCGATCGGATATTTCCATTGTTTAATTGCAAGTCTTGCGAATCCGCGACACCCGCCAGACGTTCTGAGCGAATCAATTCATTGACCTCTTGCTTGGCATCGTCTAGCTCCGTCTTTTTCTCCTCAATCTGTCTGTTGACAGTTGTCAAATCACTTTGAACTTGCAGGAGCTTGGTTTGCATATAGACCACACTGATGGCTAAGACAAGGGCTGTAATGGCAATCGAAAGGTAAAAGGCCTTCTCAACACGTGAAAATCTCTTGATACGAGCTTGCAGTAATTGGCTCGTTGTTTCTCTTTTTTCTACCATTTTATCCCCTTACTTATGAATTTTTCGAGCTACTCGTAACTTGGCTGAGTGGGAACGATTATTGGCCTCCAACTCCTCCTTGCTTGGTAGAATCGGTTTGCGAGAGACTAATTCCATCTTGGGCTTAAGATCATATGGGATGAAAGGCAAGCCTTTTGGCACTTCTACTGTTGAAGCTTCCTTGAACAATTGCTTGGTCAAGCGATCTTCCAGCGAATGAAAGGTAATGACTGAGATTCTTCCGTCCACTGCTAGTAATTCCATAGCTTGTTGGATGGACTCATCTGCAGCTCCTAATTCATCATTGACCTCAATACGGATGGCTTGGAAAATTTGCTTGGCCGGATGACCTTTTTTCTTGAGTTCCTTGGCAGGCTTAGCAGACTTGATAATCTCGGCCAATTCTGTTGTTGTCTCAATCGGCTTCAACTCACGCGCCTGTTCAATCTTCCGAGCGATCTGTTTGGAAAACTTGTCTTCTCCATATTTGAAAAAGATTCGTACCAGGTCATGATAATCATAGTGATTGACAACCTCATAAGCTGTCAGACTAGCTTCCTGATTCATCCGCATATCCAGCGGGGCATCTTTTTTATAAGAAAAACCACGTTCACGCTGGTCTAACTGCGGGCTCGAAACACCTAAGTCATAACAAATGCCATCAATTTCTTCTACACCCGCTTCCTGCAAACGTGCTTGCAAATGACGGAAGTTGTCCTTGATGAAGGTAACCATTCCTTTTTCTATATAAGGCGCCAGACGTTTTTGCGCATTGTCAATGGCATTCTGGTCCTGATCAAAGGCATAGAGATGCCCCTTTACACTTAATTTACTTAATAAATACTCGCTATGGCCTGCTCCACCCAAGGTCGCATCAACGTAAATACCGTCAGGTTTTACATCAAGCATATCAATGGTTTCATGGAGCATGACCGTTACATGATGAAATTCTTTAGTCATATCTTATCTATTTTACCACAATTCTGACTAGCTTGCACTCGCTAAAGCAAAAACCTTTCCTTGTTACTTTATCACTTGTATTCAGCAGGCGACTCTGCTACCTGAGCTAGTTCTACGCGTTCTTGGGGATTCAAGTGTTGGTGAACAGCCTCTGCTACTGCCCTTGGTATACCAACTGCGACAATCTCATCCACGCTGGCTTCCTTGATTTTTGTCAGAGATTTGAAATATTTCATCAAATTCTGCTTGCGTTTTGGACCCAAGCCCTCAATTCCATCCAATTGAGAGGAGAAGGAATTTTTAGAGCGCAGTTGACGGTGGAAGGTGATGGCAAAGCGATGGACCTCATCCTGTATGCGTTGCAGGAGGAAAAATTCCTGAGAATTACGAGATAACTCCACCACCTCAAGCGGATCTCCAAAGAGCAATTCATGGGTCTGGTGCTTATCATTCTTTTGCAAACCTGCAATGGGAATATCTAACCCCAACTCTTCTTGAATAACCTGCTTAGCGATATTAACCTGACCTTGACCACCATCAATCACAATCAAATCTGGCGGAGTTAAAGCCTCACGTTGAACTCGACCATAGCGTCTGCGGATAACCTCTCGCATACTTGCATAGTCATCTGACCCTACAACTGTTTTTATCTTGTACTTGCGGTAATCCTTCTTGCTCGGTTTTCCATTGACAAAAACAACCATGGCAGAAACTGGACTAGTCCCCATGATATTGGAGTTATCAAAGGACTCGATACGGACTGGGGTTGGAATTTGTAAGAGTCGTCCCAGATTTTCAATAGCCCCTTGAGTCTTTTCAACTGATTTCTCTAACAGATTAAACTTCTGCTCTAGACTAACACGCGCATTTTTGATAGCCAGATTGACCAGTTGCTTTTTCTCCCCACGTTGGGGTTTGAGAATTTTGGTATCCACCAAGGCCTTAACGGCTTCTTCATCAATATCCTGAGGAATCAAAATTTCATTGGGAACTAGGTGAGATTTTTCCTGATAAAATTGCCCCACATAGGTCAGAAAATCCTCATCTGGATCATTGTAGTAAGGAAAGAGATTGACATCGCGTTCAATCAACTTGCCCTGACGGACAAAGAAAACCTGAACACACATCCATCCCTTGTCTACATAGTAGCCAAAGACATCTCGGTTTTGGAGATCCTTAGCCATCACTCGTTGCTTAGTTCGCAAAGTGCCAATAGCTTGAATCAAATCTCGGTACTCAGCCGCACGTTCAAATTCCATACTCTGAGCTGCCACATTCATCTTTTCCTTGAGGTCATCGATGATTTTATCATCCTGACCCTTTAGAAAATCAGAGACTTCTTGAGCCATGGCTTTGAAATAAGCCTCGTCTTTCTTACAGATGGTGTGAGCCACGCACTGCCCTATATGGTAATAAAAACAAACCTTTGATGGTGGATTGGTACACTTGCGAAATGGGAAAATCCGATCCAGAAGTCTCTTGATTTCATTAGCTGCACCGACATCAGGATAGGGGCCAAAATAGAGACCTCCGTCTTTCTTGACCTGACGAGTGATAATCAAGCGAGGATAGCGCTCATTGGTAATTTTGATGAAAGGATAGGACTTATCGTCCTTGAGCATAATATTGTACTTAGGCTTGTTTTCCTTAATGAGATTAATCTCTAAAAGAAGTGCCTCAATATTGGACTCCGTGACAATAAACTCAAAATCTACAATCTCAGACACCAGGGCTTCTGTCTTGGTATCATGGCTCCCACGGAAGTAGGACCGTACACGATTGCGTAGATTTTTGGCCTTTCCTACATAGATAATCGTACCGTTTTTATCTTTGTGAATGTAACAACCAGGGCTGGTCGGCAAGAGCTCCAGTTTTGATTTAATCAAGTTATTCATAGTTCCATTATAGCAAAAAGCCCCCTGCATTGCTTACATCGAGGAGCTCTATTTTTCGTTGAAAATCACCTATTCTCCAGACTCATATAGTTCTTGAACTGCTTGAACATCTTGAGCCTGAATACCATAATAAGAACCTGCTGGCTGCATGACTGACACTTCATTAGTATGTTCCAAGCCAATGGCATGTCCTAACTCATGCTCTGCCGTATGCAAGATACGATCATAGGTATAGCCATAGTTTGGATTAGATAAATAATAATGATTCAAACGAACTGTTACTGAAGTAAATTGTTTGGTAAGGAGATTTGTCTGACTCTCTGCCTCACCGGCAACAGATGTGGAACCATCATTCATTTCAGTCGCAAAAATAGTTGCTTGGTCAGTTTCTGTCACAAGTACAAAATTAAAAGCGCCAGTCTGATTCCAGTTGGCAATAGCTTCGGCATAAGCCTTTTGAAAGGTTGCATCCATTTGAGGATCAATATAAATAGTCGCCTGTGCTTGGGGCCATTTTACTCCTGAATCTTGATGATGATCAGTCTGAGACAAGCCTTGCAACTTACCAGTTTCTTGCCATTGATACCAACCTGCTTGACCAACTTGAACTAGTTGCCCCGCTTGATTGAAGACACCAGATAAATCTCCCGTCACATACCAGAGAATCCCTAAAGCAATGAGAATTAAGACTACAAGAGTCCACACAAGGCGCCAGAACATGCGCCAAATCCCTAGTAACAATCGACATAGAACACGAATAATCCAGAACATGATTTCCCGCCTTTCTAAAAAAAATAAGAATCCATCTTTAAGCCATGGATTCCCATTCTAAAGATAGATTCCTTATTTTACTCGAGTAAGCTGAAAGAAAACTAAAACTAAGACAAGCGTTCTTCCAAAACAAAATCAATCGGCAGTGTAGCCAAAAACCGTTCCAATTGTTTTTCCCAATAATACCATTCATGAGTTCCTGCACTATGGCTATAAGTCACATCAAAACCAAATTTTTTGAGGTTCTTCACCGCGAGGTTATTGGCAGCATACAAGAAATCTTGCTCGCCACACCAAACCCAAAGCTTGGTCTTCTTGTCTGACTTTTTAGCAAGGGTTTCAAGTGAATAAGGACTAGTTTCCCAGTTATCAAGCTTTCCAAAAACTCCTCGCCAGTAAGCAAGCGTTCCAAGATTTTGACTTTCTGGAGAAAACTCTTCGAAACTAAGAGCACCAGAAAAACTAGCTGCGTGTGAGAAACGATTGGTTGACAAAGCCAACTTGAAGGAACCGTAGCCTCCCATTGAAAGGCCAGCGATGAAAGTTTTTTCACGCTTGCTAGACATATTAGGGAAGAAACGTTTGAGCACTTTAGGCAGTTCTTCTGCTAGAGCTGTATAGTAGTTATAGCCATACTGAGTATCTGTATACCAACCGTTACTTGTATTAGGCATGACAACAATCAGATCGGTCCCTCGCACCAAGCGCTCTACATTGGTCCGTTTGAGCCAACTGTTGTGATTCCCTGACATCCCATGAAGGAGATAAAGAACAGGAATATCCGTAGAATCTGGCTCCTTAACCCGAGACGCATCCGGGTAGAGAACATTCACTCCCCACTCCATATCTAAAACTTCTGAGTAATACTCAATCTTCATTACTGCCATAACTTGCTCCTTATTCATTTAAGATAAGAAAAAGCCGAAACTCGACTTTCTCTTGCTATTTGATCCTATTTTGCTTCCATGACTACAGGTAAGATAGCTGGGCGACGCTTGGTTTGGTCAAAGAGGAACTTAGCCAAATGATCACGTACCTTACCTTTGAGTTCTGCCCAATCAAACTCTTCACCTTGTAGATAGTCTTCTACTGTTTGATTGACTAACTCTGTACTTTCGCGCAAGATATCACGGCTCTTCTTGAGATAGACAAATCCACGCGTGTGCACTCGAGC
Source organism: Streptococcus mitis (assembly GCF_009496285.1). GTDB lineage: Bacteria > Bacillota > Bacilli > Lactobacillales > Streptococcaceae > Streptococcus > Streptococcus mitis_BP. The sequence goes on along the minus strand of NZ_WIJK01000028.1, from coordinate 2,440 downwards.
TTTAGCAATGATTTTCTTCTCACGACGGTTAACAGTAATAGCCACGATGAAAATCCCATCTTCTGACAAGACCTTACGGTCACGAAGAACGACATTCCCAACATCTCCAATAGCATTCCCGTCAATCAAAACATCGCCTGCTGTAACTGCACCAGATGGAACAAAGTCCCCATGCTCGTAAGACATAGTAGTCCCTTTTTTAGGGATAAAAATACGTTCTGGTAGCATACCAACTGCCATAGCAGCCTTAGCATGGGCATCCAACTCACGGTATTCTCCTTGGATCGGGAAGAGATACTGAGGTTGCAAGAGATTGATCATCAATTGCAAATCACGCGCATTCCCATGTCCAGACACTCGCAAACTTTGGGTAATGGTTTTAACCACACCTCCAGCTTGGTAGATCATATTTTCCACACGCGCCATCATAGCCTCTTTGGCAATCGATGGTGTTGTAACGATATAGACCAAGTCTCCTTCCCTGATTTCAACATAACGGTGACGGCCGATAGACATCTTACGAAGTCCATTAATCGGTTCCCCCATTCGACCTGTCTCAAGGATAATCAACTCATGATCTTCAAATTGGGACATCTCTTTGGGCTTAATCAAAAGTCTCTCATTTGCCAGAGATAGTTTTTTAAGGCGAATGGCTGTGCGGACGATATTTTCAATGTCAAATCCTGTCAAGACAACACGACGTCCTGTCTCCGCAGCTGCGTCAAAAACCTGCTGGATACGAGAAAGGTTACTTGCAACTGCAGCAACGATGATGCGTCCATCCCAGTCAGAGATGGTTTGCGTGATTTCTACACCAACTTCATTTTCACTAGCTACTTGGATATTGCTATCTGCATTGGCAGAATCACTTAGAAGAGCCAGGACTCCTTCACGACCAATTTCGGCTAAACGTCCAAAGTCAGTGGCATAAGATTCACTAGCTGTTTGGTCAAACTTGAAATCCCCTGTATAGACGATGTTGCCTTCAGATGTTTTCAAAACCACACCCAAACTTTCTGGAATAGAGTGGGTTGTACGGAAAAAGGACACTATCGTTCCACCAAAATCAATCTCTGTATTTTCATCAATCACATGGAAATCATCAAATTTCTTGACGCTGTCATTTCCCTTAACAAAAAGTTTAGCCAATTCAATGGTCAACTCTGAGCCAAATACAGGAACCTTAGCTTCTGCCAAGAGATAAGGAAGGGCGCCAATCGCATCCGCATGCCCGTGTGTTAAGAAAACCCCAGCAATACGGGCGCTATTTTCAAACAAATAGTCCATATTTGGAATAACGACATCGACACCCAACTGTTCATTTTCAGGATATTTCAAACCTGCATCTAATACAAAAATCGAGTCGTTAATTTCTGCGATGTACATGTTTTTACCGTTTTCACGTACACCCCCAAGTGTTGTTAATTTAATAGTATTCATTTTTCCTCCGAATAGTCACTTCAACTGTTTGTAGAGCTTTAAAAGCTCTCTTTTTCTGAAAGTCCAATTCACTTTCAGCCGAATCTTTTCCATTCATTATACCATTTTTTTACTAATTTTCAAAATGAATCTCACAGATAATGGAGGAGAGTTTGCTGGTAAAAAAACAGGAATGACCTACACCCTAAATGTTAGATTTTTCTTGGCTACTGGTCAGCATTATATGGCTTTAATAATGAACGAGCACTTATCCCCTTTCTACTTCAGCAAATCAAAAACAAGTGAACGGCATGTTAGCAAAGGCTTTTAAAATTGAACAATCCGAGTATACTATCTCTCATAGCTACCAAGGACGGTAATAGCACCATGATTTTTATCATCAATTTTTTAATAACAAGGATTGCCATAAATGAAAAGGACACGATGATGCCCTTCTTTAGTATTTGGAAATAGGATCTCGTTCTAAGGTTATGAGAAAATGTTTAATCCTCTGAACCGAATGTGACATGAAATTGTAAACAATATTGATTATTATAGTGGATTAAAATAAGATATGAACAAAGAAATTAGGAAAGTCAAATAAATTTCTATAAATGTTTTAGAATCCGTAGCCTACTATTCTAGGTTCAATCCACTATACTTAAATACTCAATGAAAATCAAAGAGCAAACTAGGAAGCTAGCCGCAGGTTGCTCAAAACACCGTTTTGAGGTTGTGGATAGAACTGACGAAGTTAGCTCAAAACACTGTTTTGAGGTTGTAGATGGAACTGACGTAGTCAGTATCCTACATATACGGTAAGGCGACGCTGACGTGGTTTGAAGAGATTTTCGAAGAGTATAAAATCAAACTAAAACATACTAAGATTAGTAATGAGGAAATCTCCGACGGGAGAAAGTACTCACTACTTTTTCGTTATGTTAAAGTAGTGGTGTCTTGTTAAGTCGATAAGTCCTTTGGCGCTAGACGTCGTAACTAAAACTGACAAGACACCTGTTTT
>NZ_WIJK01000027.1 GCF_009496285.1 Streptococcus mitis | reverse complement strand
ATAGAGAATATCCCTTTTTATTTTGTTCTAAATTCGATTTTTGAATGGAATATCAGATGATGAGACAAAATATTTTTGAAAACAGAAAAAGACAAACACCAAAAATGACGTTTGTCTTCGTTCTGACCAGTTGAAAAAACTGGTTCTTTTATGTTAAATGACATGACGTTCAAAGGCATCATCTGAGATTCCTTGTTCAAGAATCAATTTTGCCCATTCCTTAGCTGAAAATAGGCTATGATCCTTGTAGTTACCACAAGACTCAATGGTAGTTCCTGGGACATCTTCCCAAGTTGTAGTCTCAGCGATTTCTTTGAGTGAATCCTTGATGACAGCAGCGATTTCTGCGCTAGTATGACGTCCCCACATAATCATATGGAACCCTGTACGACAACCAAATGGTGAACAATCGATCATACCGTCGATGCGAGTACGGATTAGCTTAGCCAAGAGGTGCTCAATAGTATGAAGTCCAGCAGTAGGGATAGAGTCCTCATTTGGTTGAACCAAGCGAATATCAAAGTTAGAAATGATATCTCCCTTAGGACCTGTTTCTTCTCCGATTAAACGGACATACGGTGCTTTAACAATGGTGTGATCGAGTTCAAAACTTTCAACAATAACTTCTTTTGACATGGTATTTCCTTTCAATTTTCTCTTTTCATTATATCATAAAGATTTGTTTGAGAACTGTCAATAAAAGAACTTTTTCTCAGTTGGTTTTTAGAAAAGTTTCTCATAAAAATGTTTTTAAATCAATTTGAAAAATTCTGAAAATTGTATTGACACTTGGCTGAAAAGGGATTATAATGTATAAAAAGTCAAAAAGGAGTTTATTATGAAATTTTCAAAAGTAATGGCCCTAGCAGGGGTGACTCTGTTAGCGTCTGGTGTTTTGGCAGCTTGTTCAGGTTCAGGCTCTAGTGCAAAGGGTGAGAAAACTTTTTCTTATGTTTATGAAACAGATCCAGATAGTCTCAACTATCTGACAACTGGTAAGGCTGCGGTTGCTAATATCACAAGTAATGTCGTTGACGGTTTGATGGAGAATGACCGCTACGGTAACTTCGTGCCATCTTTGGCAGAAGATTGGTCAGTGTCTAAAGACGGGTTGACTTACACTTACACAATCCGTAAAGATGCTAAGTGGTACACTTCTGAAGGCGAAGAGTATGCACCAGTTAAAGCGCAAGACTTTGTAACAGGTCTTAAGTATGCTGCTGACAATAAGTCAGAAGCCCTTTATCTTGTTCAAGAATCTATTAAAGGTTTGGATGCTTATGTAAAAGGTGAAGTTAAAGACTTCTCAGAAGTTGGAATCAAGGCTGTAGATGATCAAACAGTTCAATACACTTTGAACAAACCAGAAAGCTTCTGGAACTCTAAGACAACCATGGGAATTCTTGCACCAGTCAATGAAGAATTCCTTACTTCTAAAGGAAGTGACTTTGCTAAAGCAACAGATCCAAGCAGTATTCTTTACAACGGTCCTTTCTTGTTGAAATCATTGGTAGCAAAATCTTCAGTAGAATTTGAAAAGAATCCAAACTACTGGGATAAGGACAATGTTCATATTGATAAAGTAAAACTTTCATTCTGGGATGGTCAAGACAATAACAAACTTGCAGAAACCTTTAAAGATGGTGGTTTCTCAATGGCCCTTCTCTTCCCAACAAGTGGAAGCTACTCTGAACTTGAAAAAGAGTTTAAGGATAACATCGTTTATACAACACAAGATTCTACAACTTTCTTAGTCGGTACGAATATTGACCGTCAGTCTTACAAATATACTTCTAAGACTACAGACGAGCAAAAGACTTCAACTAAGAAAGCTCTTCTTAACAAAGACTTCCGTCAAGCCATCGCCTTTGGTTTTGATAGAACAGCTTATGCTTCTCAAGTTAATGGAGCAAGTGGAGCAAGCAAACTCCTTCGTAACTTGTTCGTACCACCAACATTTGTTCAAGCAGATGGTAAAAACTTTGGTGACTTAGTTAAGGAAAAATTAGTGACCTATGGTGATGAGTGGAAAGATGTTAATCTAGAAGACGCTCAAGACGGTCTTTACAATCCTGAAAAAGCAAAAGCAGAGTTTGCTAAGGCTAAGACAGCTCTCCAAGCGGAGGGTGTTCAATTCCCAATCCACTTGGATATGCCAGTTGACCAAACCAATACTACAAAAGTTCAACGTGTTCAATCATTGAAACAATCGCTTGAAGCAACATTAGGAACTGACAATGTCGTTATTGATATCCAACAACTTCAAAAAGATGAAGTTCTCAATGTCACTTACTTTGCAGAATCAGCTGCTGGGGAAGATTGGGACCTTTCAGATAACGTTGGTTGGTCTCCGGACTACATCGACCCATCTACATACCTTGATATCATCAAACCATCAGTAGGTGAAAATACTAAGACTTACCTAGGATTTGATTCAGGTACAAATAACGCTGCCGCCAAACAAGTTGGTTTGGAAGATTACGAAAAGATGGTTGTTGAAGCTGGAAATGAAGACACTGACGTTTCAAAACGTTATGATAAATATGCTGCAGCCCAAGCTTGGTTGACAGATAGTGCATTGATTATTCCAACAACTTCTAAAACTGGACGTCCAATGTTGTCTAAGATGGTACCATTCACCCTTCCATTTGCATACTCAGGTAACAAGGGTATGAGTGAAGCCCTCTTGTACAAGCACCTTGAACTTCAAGATAAACCAGTAACTGCTGATGAATATCAAAAAGCTCAAGATAAATGGAAGAAAGAAAAAGAAGAATCTAATAAAAAAGCGCAAGAAGATCTTGCAAATCATGTCAAATAAGAAAAAAGAGGCCGGACAAAAAGTCTGGTCTTTTGATATCATTGCTGAGACATCAGTTTGATATTTTGGTTATTAGTTCAAGCACTGCATTGAAGTAGTAGAACAGACATTCTAAGTCACGCTCCAGTATTACATAAAAGTAAGATATCTTTTATCTATAATTTTAAACAGTTTTCCCGACTATTTAACTTGTGTTTGGGATAAGGTTGCGATTGAGATATTAACCTGTTCAGTTGTTTCTCTACATATTTTTAAAAAGTTTGACCTGGTAGAAATTAAGATTCCACCATAAAAAACTGCATACAAAAAACTGAGAATAAATCCTCAGTTTTTTATATTTTATTGCTGCCCTTGTGTATTTTGTGGGGCTGGATTTTGTTGTTGACTATTTGTAGTTGTGTTTGGTACTGAGGCATTTGGATTGGTAGTGCCATTCGTATTATCATTCGAAGAGATTGGACTTTCAGTTGTTGAAGTTGTACTTGAACTTGAGCTCTCTGTTGTCGAACTTGCTTGAGTTGACTGTGGAATCCAGTTGTTACGAGCACCGTTCTTAAAGACGTATTCTCCGTTACGATACAAACCTTCAGGCATTGTCCAATCACCAGGATGATCATCCTCTGACAGATATCCCATCATTGAGCGGTAGATATTTGCAGCGACTCTAAATCCATCTCCTACGATTGGAGTAAGACGGTTTGAGTAACCAGTCCAAACGGCCATTGAATACTTACGGGTATATCCTACGAACATTTCATCTGGAGCAACATACCCAGTGTTCTTAATGTAGTTCTCAATTTCATCGTCTGTATAGTTTGAAGTACCAGTTTTACCAGCTTGTGGAAGCCATGACATGTAGGCTCCACGACCAGTTCCGTAAGTTAATACGGTTTTCATCATTTCTGTCATCATGTAGGCGGTTGTTTCCTTCATGGCGCGAGTACCTTGGTCTGAAAACTCTTTTGAACTGCCATCACTAAAGACAACTTTATTGATATACATTGGTTTGTGATAGATACCGCCGTTAGCAAAGGCAGCATAGGCAGCAGCCATTTTTTCACTACTTGCTCCGTACTGTTTATGAGATTCAACTGTATTACTTGAGATAGCATTTGCGTATACCATTGATGGGTAATCAATTCCTAAACCATTTAAGAAGGTCTTAGCATGGTCTAATCCAACTTTTTCAAGTGTTTTAACGGCTGGTACGTTACGAGATTGTTGAATTGCGTACTGGAGAGTGATATTTCCAAAGTAGGTCTTATCCCAGTTATAGACAGGAATGTCTGTTCCAGGATAGTTATAAGGGGCATCATTAATCGTTGCTGCAGTAGAGTCGAAGATTCCGTACTCAAGTGCAGGAGCGTAGTCTGTGATAGGTTTCATAGTAGAACCCCAGTCACGGTTTGTTTCGACGGCTTGGTTGATACCGAATGAAACATTACTTGATTGGTGTCTAGAACCAAGTTGAGCGATGACTTTACCATTTGTAACATCAACGATAGTAGAAGCAGCTTGAAGGTCATCATCTGGATAGTCAACATATTCGTCTGTATTGTAAACATCCCAAAGGCGTTTTTGTACCTCTTGGTCGACGTTTGTATAGACTTCCATACCTGTTGTTAATAGATTATAACCTGTCTCTTGCTCTACTTGGTCAATAACTTCTTTAAGATAGTTATCCATGTACTGTGGATAGTTATTAACAGATTTTAGACTTTGAAGTCCATCTGTGATTGGGGTATTGATTGCTGTTTCATATTGCTCGGCGGTAAGGTAGCCCTGCTTTTGCATTTCTGACAAAACGAGGTTTCGTCTTTCAAGGGCTGCTTCGGGATGAGAATAGGGATCGTATTGGTTTGGAGCCTGTGGCATACCTGCTAAGAGTGCAAGTTGTGGGATGGACAAGTCTTTGAGGTCCTTACCATAATAGTTTTCCGCAGCTGTCTGCATACCATAGTTACCATTTGACATGTAGACCTTATTGACGTAATAGGTCAAGATTTCTTGCTTAGTTGCAGTTCGCTCTAGCTGGATAGCCAACCAAGCCTCTTGAACTTTACGGGATAGGGTTTGATCAGCTGTTGATGTTGAGAAATAAGTCAGCTTAATCAACTGCTGGGTCAAGGTTGATCCCCCTTGAAGACCACCATTACTACTAAGGTTACGTAGGAAAGCTCCTGCTATTCGAATGCTATCAATTCCTCTGTGGTTAAAGAAGCGATGATCCTCGATAGAGACAATCGCATTGACAAGATCAGTAGGGATGTCACTACTTTGAGCATTGACACGACGTTCAGCACCTAAATCTGCGATGAGTTCATTTTTGCTATCATAAATTTTACTTGATGTGGTTGCAACAAGTTTGCTTTCAGAGAGTTCAGGAGCCTTGTTTGCATAGTAAAGAAATACACCACCGCCAAGTAGGAAAGCTACGATAAATAAGCTAATCACACCAATGCCGAGGTATTTAGCGATGCGCAAGATAGTTTGTTTGTTCATATTGTTTTACCACCTAGTAAATGTTGTTTGACTGTATCAAGGTAAGGAATTTGTGGAAAAGCAGACTGCTCAATCACATAACCGAATTCTTTGATATAGTCAAGCGGCATTGACTTTTTCCCCATATCCTGATGATAAAAACGGATGAGGTCAAGTGCCGGCAATAAATACGTTTCTTGATAAGAAGAAAAATGAAGAAGGACAAAGCAAATTCCTTTTTGTTCAAGGACTTGTTCCATATGCCGAATCTGATGAGGATGGAAGTTCTTCATCGGAATGGCATGTTTTTGCTTAGTTTCCTTAGCTTCGAAATCGATGTAAAATCCTTCATAAACTCCAGAATAATCGGTAGTCGATGCCTGTCTAAAATAAGCTTCAACAATCTTAGCCCGACTACGCTGCGGATAGTCGACGCGGACAATCTGAACAGGAGTAGGTTTCTTATGGATAACAGCCAAACCGTGTGTCAGATAATAATCGTTTGTAGCATTGATCATCTTCTCAAAGGTCATCCCACGATTTGCGAAATTTTTAGTTTGTGAGGTGACTTCTTGTTTTTTTTTCGATGAAAGTTTATGAGGATAGTTGACCATAATTCTCCTTATTGGTACAATAACATCACTCTATTATACCATAAAAGTGCACAGAAAGGATGAAAAAATGCATACAGCCTTGGTTTTAGGCTATTCTAGCTTTGATTTAGGATTGTTTAATGACAAAGATATTCGTTTAAAAATTATTAAAAAAGCCATTCGTAGAGATTTGGAAAAAATGGCAGACGAAGGGTTGAAATGGTTGGTATTTACGGGAACTCTGGGATTTGAACACTGGGTTTTAGAGGTGGCTAGAGATATGAAAGATGACTTTGGTTTCCAACTTGCCACTATCTTTGATTTTGAGACTCATGGGGAAAACTGGAATGAGGGGAATCAGGTCAAACTGAGTGAATTTAAACAAGTTGATTTTGTTAAGTACGCCTATCCAAACTACGAGCACAAGGGTCAATTACGAGATTATCAACTTTTCTTACTTGAAAATACAGATGGAGCCTATCTTTTTTATGATGAAGAAAATGAAACAAAACTGAAGTATTTTTACGAACTGATGAAAAAGAAAGACAACTATGTTACAAAAAGATTAACATTTGAGGAATTAAACGAAGTAGCTGAAAATTTTTCCGAAAATTGAGCCTTTGACCTTGCTTTTTGTTTGCCTTTTTTTATATAATAATACTAGCAACTGAGAATGGAGAGAGACATGGCAAGTATTATTTTTACAGCAAAAGATATTTTTGAGCAGGATTTTGGAAGAGAAGTACGTGGATATAGTAAAGCAGAGGTTGATGAATTCTTGGATGACGTCATCAAGGATTATGAAACTTATGCAGCATTAGTGAAGTCACTCCGTTCAGAAATCGCGGAGCTCAAAGAAGAATTGGCGAAAAAACCTCAAGTGACACCACCAACTTCTGAATCAGCAGATCATGGAAGTACGACTTCTATGACAAACTTTGATATTTTGAAACGTTTGAATCGTCTTGAAAAAGAAGTATTTGGCAAACAAATCTTGGATAATTCTGATTTCTAAGAATGATTTTGTTGTGCAATTTTTGGATAATCGCGTGAAGAGAATTTCTTTTCATGAGGAAAGTCCATGCTAGCACAGGCTGTGATGCCTGTAGTGTTTGTGCTAGGCGAAACCATAAGCCTAGGGACGAGAAATCGTTACGGCAGTTGAAATGGCTAAGTCTTTGGATAGGTCAGAGTAGGCTTGAAAGTGCCACAGTGACGAAGTCTTTCTGGAAACGGAGAGAGTGGAACGCGGTAAACCCCTCAAGCTAGCAACCCAAATTTTGGTCGGGGCATGGAGTGCGCGGAAACGAACGTAGTACTCTGACTGCTATCAGCTAGAGCTGCTAGTGGTAGACAGATGATTATCGAAGGAAGTGGTCCTAGTCACTTCTGGAACAAAACATGGCTTATAGAAAATTGCATATAGGTTGGGGCTGAGATATATTCTCAACCTCATTTTTTAAAGTGAATAAAGAAAGGTCTATAAAAGACTGAAATGAAAACAACATTTAATTTAATTGCGACTGCTGCGGCGGGTTTGGAAGCTGTAGTTGGACGTGAAGTAAGAGATTTGGGTTATGATTGTCAAGTTGAAAATGGGCGTGTTCGTTTTCAAGGTGATGTTAAAGCGATTATCCAAACTAACCTGTGGCTAAGAGCTGCGGATAGAATCAAAATCGTTGTGGGAACTTTTCCTGCAAAAACATTTGAAGAACTCTTCCAAGGTGTTTTTGCTCTAGATTGGGAGAACTATCTCCCACTTGGAGCCCGTTTCCCAATTGCCAAGGCTAAGTGTGTTAAGTCAAAATTACACAATGAGCCAAGTGTGCAGGCGATTTCTAAGAAGGCAGTTGTTAAGAAACTACAAAGACACTATGCCCGACCAGAAGGTGTTCCCCTGATGGAGAATGGTCCAGAGTTCAAGATTGAAGTTTCCATTTTGAAAGATATAGCGACTGTTATGATTGATACAACTGGTTCAAGTCTCTTTAAACGTGGTTATCGTACTGAAAAAGGTGGAGCTCCGATCAAAGAAAATATGGCAGCTGCGATTTTGCAACTTTCTAACTGGTACCCTGATAAGCCTTTGATTGATCCAACCTGTGGTTCAGGAACTTTCTGTATCGAGGCAGTTATGATTGCTAGAAAGATGGCGCCTGGTCTGCGCCGTTCCTTTGCATTTGAGGAATGGAACTGGATTAGCGATCGTTTGATTCAAGAAGTTCGCACAGAGGCAGCTAAGAAAGTGGATCGTGAGTTGGAACTGGATATTATGGGATGTGATATCGATGGACGCATGGTGGAAATTGCTAAGGCCAATGCCCAGGCTGCAGGAGTATCTGGAGATATTCTCTTTAAGCAGATGCGTGTACAGGATTTGCGTACGGATAAGATTAATGGAGTTATTATCTCTAACCCGCCTTATGGTGAACGTCTGTCAGATGATGCAGGAGTAACTAAACTTTATGCTGAAATGGGTGAGGTTTTTGAACCACTCAAGACTTGGAGTAAGTTTATCCTGACTAGTGATGAAGCCTTTGAAAGCAAATATGGTAGTCAGGCGGACAAAAAACGAAAACTCTACAATGGTACTTTGAAAGTTGATTTATATCAATATTTTGGTCAACGTGTCAAAAGAAATTTGACAGATTAGAAAGGAGTTGCCATGGATCCAAAGGATAAAAAAGAAGAGTTGTTAGAACCTGAGAAAATATCTCAGGAACCTCAGTTTGATTTTGAGGAAGCTAAGGATCTAACGGTTGGACAAGTTATTCGAAAAAATGAAGAAATCGAAGCAGGAGTAACTCCTGATGATACGATTTTGGACAAATACATTAAACAACACCGTGAAGAAATCGAAGCTGATAAATTTACTAACATTCAGGCGAAGAAAGAGGAACTTCGAAGTCTAGATGATTTGCTTCAAGACGCCAAAGAAACAATTGATGAAGAGGTTGAACCAGTAGAAGAAGTCCCTGACTTAGAGATTGCTGCTGAAGAAGAGGGAGTAGCAATGGAAGAATTTCTCCTTCCACCCCTTGAAGAAACCTTGGTTATGGATAAAAACCTAGTGGAATCTGAAATTGAGCCCCTTGTTGCAGAGGATGATGAAGCTTTGCAAGAGGAACATCAATCCTTATCTCGCTCTGCTCAAGCAGAAGATGAGCCACAAAACAAAAAACTGTGGGTCATCTTGTCAGCTCTTTTAGCGATTATTGTCTTGATTATTGGGGGTAGCTACTACGTTTATCGTCAAATTACGCGTTCTTCCCAAGAAATTCAGTCTCAGTCATCTGATGCAGGTTTGGTAAGTAATCAAGCAATTCTCAATCAATTTAACAGTCTCTATGATACTTTTTATACTGATGAGAATAAAACTGCCCTAAAAAATAGTCAGTTTAGTCAGCTGAGTCAGCTCAAAGAGCTTTTAGATAAACTTGAGGGAGCTAGTGAGCATACTCTTGCCAAATCAAAATACGATAGTCTTGAAACACAAATCAAAGCGGTACAAGATGTTAATGCTCAATTTGAAACACCAGCTATTACAGATGGTGTTCTAAATACCAATGCTAAAGTAAAGGCAGATGCTAAATTTACCGAAGTTAAGACAGGGAATACTGAAATTGATAAACTGCTAGCTAAGGCTATTAGTCTCGGTAAGAGCCAAATTTCAAGTTCTACAAGCTCAAGCAGTAGTCAGTCAAGTTCATCAAGCCAAGCAGAGTCAAGTTCTGCAACTGAAAGCAATGCTAGCAGCTCTGCTAATGCATCAACTTCAGCGGGTGAAACAGCCTCAGCAAGTAATATCCTAAATAGTGGACTAGCAAGCAATGGTGTGAACCTACAAAGAAGTGTCAGTCGAGTACCGTACAATCAAGCAGCTGTAAGTGATAGTAGTGATCCTGCTTGGACTTTTGCAGATGGTGTCCTTGAACGCATTCTTGAGACTTCGCGTGCGCGTGGCTACATTACAGGCAACCAATACATTTTGGAACCTGTGAATATTGTTAATGGTAATGGCTACTATAATCTTTATAAACCAGACGGTACCTATCTCTTTACCCTTAATTGTAAGACAGGTTACTTTGTAGGTAATGGTTCTGGACATGCGGATGATTTAGACTACTAGTCAAATTGTTACAAAATTCTTTCTTTTCACAGATAAACATGATAAAATAAAACATATTAAACAAGAGGAGTGTCACATGACAAAAGCTAACTTTGGTGTTGTTGGTATGGCCGTAATGGGTCGTAACCTTGCCCTTAATATTGAATCTCGTGGTTATACAGTTGCTATTTATAACCGTAGTAAAGAAAAAACTGAAGATGTGATTGCTTGTCACCCTGATAAAAACTTCGTGCCAAGCTATGATATCGAAAGCTTCGTAAACTCAATTGAAAAACCACGTCGTATCATGCTTATGGTTCAAGCAGGACCTGGTACAGATGCGACCATCCAAGCCCTTCTTCCACACTTGGATAAAGGTGATATCTTGATCGACGGAGGGAATACTTTCTATAAAGATACCATCCGTCGTAATGAAGAGTTGGCTAACTCAGGTATCAATTTTATCGGTACTGGAGTTTCTGGTGGTGAAAAAGGTGCCCTTGAAGGACCATCTATCATGCCTGGCGGACAAAAAGAAGCTTATGACTTGGTAGCAGATGTTCTTGAAGAAATCTCTGCTAAAGCTCCAGAAGATGGTAAACCATGTGTAACTTACATCGGTCCTGATGGAGCTGGTCACTATGTAAAAATGGTCCACAATGGTATCGAGTACGGTGATATGCAATTGATCGCAGAAAGCTACGATCTTATGCAACACTTACTTGGCCTTTCAGCTCAAGACATGGCTGAAATCTTTACTGAGTGGAACAAGGGTGAATTGGACAGCTACTTGATCGAAATCACTGCTGATATCCTTGGACGTAAAGATGATGAAGGTCAAGATGGACCAATCGTAGACTACATCCTGGATGCTGCAGGAAACAAGGGAACAGGTAAATGGACTAGCCAATCAGCTCTTGACCTTGGTGTGCCATTGTCACTCATTACTGAGTCAGTATTTGCCCGTTACATCTCAACTTACAAAGAAGAACGTGTTCATGCAAGCAAGGTGCTTCCAAAACCAGCCGCTTTCAAATTTGAAGGCGATAAGGCTGAATTGATTGAAAAAATCCGTCAAGCCCTTTACTTCTCAAAAATCATCTCATACGCACAAGGTTTTGCGCAATTGCGTGTAGCTTCTAAAGAAAATAACTGGAACTTGCCATTTGCAGATATCGCATCTATCTGGCGCGATGGATGTATCATCCGTTCTCGTTTCTTGCAAAAGATTACTGATGCTTACAACCGTGATGCAGATCTTGCTAACCTTCTTTTGGATGAGTACTTCTTGGATGTAACAGCTAAGTACCAACAATCAGTTCGTGATATCGTAGCTCTTGCTGTTCAAGCTGGTGTACCAGTGCCAACCTTCTCAGCAGCTATTACTTACTATGATAGCTACCGTTCAGCTGACCTTCCAGCTAATTTGATCCAAGCGCAACGTGACTACTTTGGTGCCCACACTTACCAACGTAAAGACAAAGAAGGAACATTCCACTACTCTTGGTATGACGAAAAATAAGTAGGTCAGCCATGGGGAAACGGATTTTATTACTTGAGAAAGAAAGAAATCTAGCTCATTTTTTAAGTCTGGAACTCCAAAAAGAGCAATACCGAGTTGATCAGGTAGAAGAGGGACAAAAAGCCCTCTCCATGGCTCTTCAGACTGACTATGACTTGATTTTACTGAATGCTTACCTAGGGGATATGACAGCCCAGGATTTTGCGGATAACTTGAGTCGGACCAAGCCAGCTTCGGTAATCATGGTCGTGGACCATCGAGAAGAATTGCAAGACCAACTTGAAACAATCCAGCGTTTCGCTGTTTCATACATCTATAAACCAATCATTATCGATGATTTGGTCAGTCGTATTTCAGCTATCTTCCGAGGTCGAGATTTCATCGACCAACACTGTAGTCAGATGAAAGTTCCGACAGCCTATCGCAATCTGCGTATGGACGTAGAACATCATACCGTCTATCGTGGCGAGGAAATGATTGCCCTGACTCGGCGTGAATATGATCTTTTGGCTACCCTTATGGGAAGTAAGAAGGTTTTAACTCGAGAGCAATTGCTGGAAAGTGTTTGGAAGTATGAAAGTGCGACCGAAACCAATATTGTGGATGTTTATATCCGTTATCTACGTAGCAAACTTGACGTGAAAGGTCAAAAGAGCTACATTAAAACCGTGCGTGGTGTTGGTTATACCATGCAAGAATAGAAAAGCAGTTGCAGTTTTGTAACTGCTTTTTTTGAGTCATTGAAATGTTGACATATGATTTGAACTTTGCTAGAATCATTTTGGAGGAAACAAGAATGAAATTTTTGAAAAAAATGATGCAAGTTGCTCTAGCAGTCTTCTTCTTTGGTCTGTTAGCAACAAGTACAGTATTTGCGGATGATTTGAATTCTGAAGGCTGGAAATTTGTTCAAGAAAATGGTAGAACCTACTACAAGAAGGGTGACATCAAAGAAACGGCCTGGCGAGTGATCGATGGGAAAACCTACTTTTTTGACTATATGGGAGAAATGGTAGTAGGTTGGCAGTATATTCCTATGCCAGATGAAGGTAGTACCATTGGTCCTTACCCCAATGGTATCAGATTAGAATATATGCCAATGTCAAAATGGTATTACTTTAATCAAGATGGCGTACTACAAGAATTTGTTGGTTGGCAACAATTAGAGGCTAAGGATTCGTTAAATGTTGGCAAAAAACATGGTGAAGGCTTTGAAGGCCCAGAAGTTCTTAAATTAGCATACTATTACTTTGATCAAGACCATTCTTTAAAAACAGGTTGGCTTTATGATCAGTCTAACTGGTATTACCTAGCAAAAACAGGTTCTTCAGGGAAAGACTACCTTGGTGGTGAGAAACGTTCTGGTTGGATTAAAGACAATTCAACTTGGTACTATCTCGATCCAACAACTGCTGCAATGCAAACAGGTTGGCAATATCTTGGTAACAAATGGTACTACCTTCGTTCATCAGGTGCTATGGCGACAGGTTGGTATCAAGATGGTTCGACTTGGTATTACCTAGATGCTCAAAACGGTGATATGAAAACAGGTTGGGTGTCTATCAATGGCTATTGGTACTATCTCCGTTCATCAGGAGCCATGGCAACAGGCTGGTATCAAGAAGGTTCAACTTGGTATTATCTAGATGCTGAAAATGGTGATATGAAAACTGGCTGGATTTATGTCGATAATACTTGGTATTATCTTCGTTCGTCAGGAGCTATGGTGACAGGCTGGTTCCAAGTTAATGGTAAATGGTACTATGCCTATAGTTCTGGTGCCTTAGCTGTAAATACCACAGTAGGTGGCTACTACGTCAACTATAATGGTGAGTGGGTACAATAATGAAAACAAGCGATTGTGAAAGGAAACAATCGCTTTTTTTGTGAAAATATAATAAAATAGAAAGGAATAAAGTTCTAAAATTTTATCTAGAAACAGATGATTTTCATCTGATAGTAGGATTAAATGACAAAAGAAGTTAGTGTCGGTCAGGCACATAGTAAAATTATTTTAATCGGAGAGCATGCGGTGGTTTATGGCTACCCAGCCATTTCTTTACCTCTTTTAGAGGTTGAAGTGACTTGTAGGGTGGTTCCAGCAGCGACACCATGGCGTCTTTTTGAAGAGGACACCTTGTCTATGGCTGTGTATGCTTCTCTCGAGTATTTAAATATCCAGGATGCTTGCATCCGTTGTCAAATTGACTCGGCTATTCCTGAAAAACGTGGAATGGGTTCTTCAGCAGCCATTAGTATTGCGGCCATTCGTGCAGTATTTGATTATTACCAAGCAGAACTTCCACATGACGTGTTAGAAATTTTGGTCAATCGGGCGGAGATGATTGCCCATATGAATCCTAGTGGTTTGGATGCCAAGACCTGTCTTAGTGACCAACCTATCCGTTTTATCAAGAATGTTGGTTTTGAAGAATTAACCATGGATTTATCAGCTTTTCTGGTCATTGCAGATACAGGAGTCTATGGGCACACTCGTGAAGCCATCCAAGTTGTAGAGAGCAAGGGCAAGGAAGCTCTGCCTTTCTTGCATGCGCTAGGAGAGTTGACCCAAGAAGCAGAAGAAGCGATAAAAACAAAAGATGCCGTGAAGCTGGGAGAGATTCTTACCAAAGCTCATGGAAATCTAAAGGAAATTGGAGTTAGTAGCCCTGAGGCAGATGCCTTGGTTGAAACTGCTCTCGATCATGGTGCTCTAGGTGCCAAGATGAGTGGTGGTGGTCTAGGAGGCTGTATCATCGCCTTGGTTGCTAATGAGAGCCAAGCGCAAGAACTAGCAGAAAGATTAGAAGAGAAAGGAGCTGTTCAGACATGGATCGAAAGCCTGTAACAGTACGTTCCTATGCCAATATTGCTATTATCAAATATTGGGGTAAGAAAGCAGAAAAAGAGATGGTTCCTGCGACTAGCAGTATCTCTCTAACCTTAGAAAATATGTATACGGAGACGACACTTTCACCTTTACCAGCAGATGCAAGCTCGGATGCTTTCTACATCAATGGTCAGTTGCAAAACGAAGCTGAGCATGTCAAGATGGGTAAAATCATTGACCGCTACCGTCCTGAAGGAGCAGGTTTTGTTCGTATCGATACCAAGAACAATATGCCAACAGCAGCAGGCCTTTCTTCAAGTTCCAGTGGTTTATCTGCCCTGGTCAAAGCTTGTAATGCCTATTTCCAATTAGGATTAGATCGTAAAGAGTTGGCCTTAGAAGCTAAATTTGCATCGGGTTCTTCATCTCGTAGTTTTTATGGACCTTTGGCAGCTTGGGACAAGGATAGTGGAGAGATTTATCCAGTCGAGACTGACCTGAAACTGGCTATGATTATGTTGGTTTTAGAAGACCAGAAAAAACCAATCTCTAGTCGGGATGGTATGAAACTCTGTGTGGAAACTTCGACAACATTTGATGAGTGGATTCGTCAGTCTGAGAAAGACTACAAGGATATGCTGGTCTATCTCAAGGAAAATGACTTTGAGAAAGTTGGAGTATTAACAGAAAAGAACGCTCTCGCAATGCATGCTACGACAAAAACTGCAAATCCGCCGTTCTCATATCTGACAGATGCGAGTTATGAGGCTATGGATTTTGTTCGTCAGCTTAGGGAACAAGGAGAATCTTGTTACTTCACCATGGATGCGGGGCCTAATGTAAAGGTTCTTTGTTTAGAAAAAGACTTGGAACATCTATCAAAACTTTTAGGTCAACGCTATCGCTTAATCGTTTCAAAAACAAAGGATTTGAGCCAAGATGACGATTGTTAAAACTTGTGGGAAGCTCTATTGGGCTGGGGAGTATGCCATTTTAGAACCAGGACAGTTGGCGCTAATAAAAGCCATCCCCATCTATATGACGGCTGAGATTAAAACATCTGATGCTTATCGACTCTACTCAGATATGTTTACATATAGTGTAGATATGCGACCGGATTCTTCTTATGCTTTTATTCAAGAAACAGTTGCCTTGGTGGAGGAGTATCTGACTGATCAAGGGGTTGACTTGCAGCCATTTTCCTTAGATATTCGCGGGAAAATGGAACGTGAGGGCAAGAAGTTTGGTCTGGGTTCTAGTGGTAGCGTCGTTGTATTGGTTATCAAGGCTATGCTTGCTTTCTATGAAAGACCAGCTGAAAGAGACCTCTTGTTTAAACTGGCGAGTGCAGTCCTTCTCAAACGTGGAGACAATGGTTCCATGGGGGATATTGCCTGTATCGTTTCAGAAGACCTAGTCCTCTATCAGTCGTTTGACCGTGAGAAAGTGGCACAATGGCTAGAAAAAGAAGACTTGCCAACTGTATTAGCACGTGATTGGGGATTTTCTATTTCTAGTATTAAACCGACCTTGACATTTGACTTTCTGGTTGGTTGGACCAAAGAAGTAGCTGTCTCTAGTCACATGGTCAAGCAAATTAAGGATAATATGAACGCTAGCTTCTTGCAGGCTTCGAAAGAAATTGTAGCTAACTTGATGAAGGATTTGGAGGTAGGTCAAGAAGAAACCGTTATTGACTTGCTAGAACAAGCTAGCCAACTCTTAGAAGGCTTGAGTTCAGATATTTACACACCTTCGCTCAGACAATTAAAAGATGCAAGCAGAGACTTAAAAGCCGTCGCTAAAAGTAGTGGTGCTGGTGGTGGAGACTGTGGAATAGCCCTCAGTTTTGACCAAGATTCGACCACATTACTGAAAAAACGCTGGGCTAATCTAGGGATTGAGCTCTTGTATCAAGAAAGGATAGGACATGACGACGAATCGGAAGGATGAGCACATCCGCTATGCCCTTGAACAAAAAAGTTCTTATAATAGTTTTGATGAGGTGGAGTTAATCCACTCCTCACTACCCTTATACGACATAGATGAGATCGATCTTTCGACAGAATTTGCAGGGCGTAAATGGGACTTTCCTTTTTATATAAATGCCATGACAGGCGGTAGTGATAAGGGCAGAGAAATTAATCAAAAATTGGCTCAGGTGGCAGATGCTTGTGGGATTTTATTTGTGACAGGTTCCTACAGCGCTGCCCTAAAGGATCCATCAGATGACTCTTTCTCCGTCAAAACTAGTCACCCTAACCTTCTACTTGGAACCAATATTGGCTTGGATAAGTCTGTTGAACTGGGGCTACAAACGGTCAAAGAGATGAATCCCCTTCTATTGCAAGTCCATGTTAATGTTATGCAGGAATTACTCATGCCAGAAGGTGAACGTCAATTTAGATTATGGCAAAGCAATCTGAAAGATTATGCTAATCAAATCTCAGTTCCTCTTGTTTTAAAAGAAGTCGGCTTTGGCATGGATGTGAAGACCATTGCTAAGGCGTACGAGATGGGGATACGTACGGTTGATTTGTCTGGCCGTGGCGGAACTAGCTTTGCCTATATCGAAAACCGTCGCAGTGGTCAACGGGACTACCTCAATGATTGGGGGCAATCGACCATGCAAACCCTTCTAAATGCCCAAGACTGGAAAGATAAGATGGAGCTTCTGGTAAGCGGAGGTGTTCGCAATCCACTAGACATCATCAAATGCTTGGTCTTTGGAGCCAAGGCGGTTGGACTCTCACGCACCATGTTAGAGTTAGTTGAAAACTACCCAGTGGATGTCGTTATTTCTATTGTTGAAGGCTGGAAGGAAGAACTACGTCTGATTATGTGTGCCCTTAATTGTGCAAGGATTAAGGATTTGCAGCAGGTCGACTATCTCCTGTATGGAAAATTAAAAGAAGCAAAAGATCAACTATAAGGAGGTCGGGATTTTGGTCCCGGTCTTTTTATCATTCCTCAGACTGATGTGACTTTTTGGTTTTGTGATACAATAAAATAGAGAGGACGGTTACATGCGAAAATTTCAAATTTTTCTATTTATTGAAGCTTGTTTATTAACAGGAGCTCTGATTATGATGGTATCAGAGCATTTTCCCCGTTTTCTGCTGATCTTGCTCTTGTTTTTACTGCTGATTCGATACTATACCGGAAGACAGGGGAATAACCTCATATTAGTGGCAGTGAGCATCCTATTTTTCTTTATCATCATGCTCAATCCCTTTGTCATTATGGCTATCTTTGTGGCCTTGATATACAGCCTGTTCTTGCTTTATCCTATGATGAACCAGGAAAGAGAAGATACCAATCTGATTTTTGAAGAAGTTGTGACGGTGAAGAGGGAGAAAAATCGCTGGTTTGGGAATCTCCACCACTTTTCAAGCTACCAGACTTGCCGCTTTGATGATATCAACCTTTTTCGTCTCATGGGGAAGGATACCATTCATCTAGAGCACGTGATTTTGAGCAATCATGATAATGTCATCATCTTGAGAAAGCTAGTCGGCACTACTAGAATTATTGTACCAGTGGATGTAGAAGTCAGTCTTAGTGTTAATTCTCTGTACGGAGATTTAACCTTCTTTGACCAGCCTAAGCGAGCTTTGCGGAATGAACAATTCCATCAAGAAACCAGGGATTATCTCAAGAGTCCCAAGAGTGTCAAGATTCTTTTGACAACTATGGTTGGAGATGTTGAGGTGGTGCGCGGATGAAAAAACAGCCCTATATTTTAATTGGTCTCACCTCATTTCTCTTTGTTGTCTTTCTCTTTCGAAGCATTTTTAAGGTTCTGGATTTAGAGTGGACTTCTCTCTTCCAAGATTTAGAAAAGACAGAAAAAGTCCTATTTCTGGCTTTAATGTTTAGTGCTGCCTTGGCCTTTTTATTAGTCCTATTCTGGACAATTGTTGATGAAATTTCAAAAAGAAGAATCCAAGCAAATCTCAAACGTCTGCTAGCTGGTAAAGATATTGAAAGTCTGGGAGATGCTGATTTAGACGCAAGTTTTAGAAACTTGTCAGGAAAGCTTGGTTTGTTGACAGAAGCTATTCAAAAAGCAGACAATCAGGCCTTGGTCAAAGAAGAAGAAATTATTGAAAAGGAGCGCAAGCGAATCGCGCGTGATTTACATGATACGGTCAGCCAAGAAATTTTTGCTGCCCATATGATTTTATCTGGGCTCAGCCAACAAGCTTCTAAATTAGACAGAGAGAAGATGCAAACTCAGCTTCATAGTGTGACTGCTATTCTAGAAACAGCCCAAAGAGATTTGCGAATTCTGCTTTTGCATTTACGACCGATAGAATTAGAACAAAAGAGCTTGGTGGAGGGCATTCAGTTGCTTCTCAAAGAATTGGAAGAAAAAAGTGAGCTGAAGGTAAGCTTTAAATGTCAGGTAACTGCATTACCTAAAAAGATTGAAGAACATATTTTCCGGATTGTCCAAGAATTGATTAGTAATACACTTCGTCATGCACAAGCTTCATGTCTAGATGTTTACCTTTATCAAACGGAAACGGAATTACAGTTGAAGGTTGCAGACAATGGTCGTGGTTTTCAGCTGGATGATGTTGATGAACTGAGTTATGGTTTGCGAAATATCAAAGAACGAGTGGAAGATATGGCTGGGACTATACAATTATTAACAGCTCCCAAGCAAGGTTTGGCAGTGGATATTCGCATTCCCTTGCTTGATTTGGATAGATAAGAGGAAGTAAGATGAAACTATTATTGGTAGATGACCACCAAATGGTGCGTCTGGGTTTAAAAAGTTATTTTGAACTACAAGATGATGTAGAGGTTGTAGGAGAAGCAACCAATGGCGCGGAGGGAATTTCTATGGCCTTGGAGCTTCGGCCAGATGTGATTGTCATGGATATTGTTATGCCTGAAGTCAACGGAATTGACGCAACTCTAGCTATTCTCAAAGAATGGCCAGAGGCTAAAATCTTGATTGTGACCTCTTACTTAGACAATGAAAAAATCATGCCAGTCTTAAATGCTGGGGCTAGGGGATATATGCTCAAAACTTCTAGCGCGGACGAATTGCTGCACGCTGTTCGTAAGGTGGCGGCTGGAGAGTTGGCTATTGAACAAGAGGTGAGTAAAAAGGTAGAATACAATCGCAATCATATTGAACTTCATGAGGACTTAACTGCGCGTGAACGGGATGTCCTTCAACTAATTGCTAAGGGTTATGAAAATCAGCGTATCGCCGATGAATTGTTTATCTCACTCAAGACGGTAAAAACTCATGTTTCAAACATCCTTGCTAAGCTTCAGGTTAGCGACCGCACCCAGGCAGCAGTCTATGCCTTTCAGCATCACTTGGTTGGCCATGAGGATTTTTAGATGAGTTTAGCAGATTTACTTGTGGAGCTAGAAGCGGCAAAAGATCCGAAAAAGGCAGGGCCTATGGAAGCCTATATGCGCCAGCAATTTTCCTTTCTAGGTATTGCGGCACTTGAAAGAAATGCGCTCTATAGAAAATACTTTCCAAGCGAGAAAAAAACAAAGATCATCGATTGGGATTTTGTGGACACTTGCTGGAAAAAGGAGCCAAGAGAATACCAGTATGTGGGCGCCAACTATTTGAAAGCTATGCAATCTTACCTAACAGAGAGCGATTTGCCTAAGCTTGAGCGTCTGGTCGTGACCAAGTCTTGGTGGGACACGGTAGATATTCTAGATCGAGTAGTAGGAAGTTTGGTGTATGACAAGCCAGAACTGGAGAAAATAATCCTCCAATGGAGCCTATCAGACAATATCTGGCTGAGACGAGTCGCTATTGACCACCAGTTGTTAAGAAAAGAAAAAACGAATGTCCGACTGATGGAAAAAATCCTACTAAACAATCTGGACCAGACAGAATTTTTTATCAATAAAGCCATCGGCTGGGCTCTAAGAGACTACTCTAAGACCAATCCAGAATGGGTAGCAAGTTTCATCGAAAAAAACAAGGAAAGAATGGCTGAACTTAGTATCAAAGAAGCAAGCAAGTATCTCAAGCAGTCCTAAAAACTCATGTCTGACCAGAAAAAGCCATAATAGGCGGTAGCTAGTAGAACTTGTTAAGAGAGTATCATCTCGAGAAGGATGTCTGTCAAATGAGCCTAGCGCTGTTCTTCAGACTGCAACAAGAGACAAATGATTTAGACCAAGGATTTAGTCCAGTATGCTAGAAGACTAAGTCCTTTTCTACCATTTGTCAAGTATATCAAGGTATTTGATGAAAAGTAGTTTGAATTCCATAGTCAAACTAAGGAAATTGTCTTTTTTTGAACTAAATTTTAGTGTAAAAAGTGTACACTAAAACAACACCTTATCTGGTGATTTTTTTGATAAGGCGTTACAATAATATGGCATAAACAATTTTACCGATTTTGGGTAGAAGTATAATCGTAAAGTTTGTTATGCGTTATAAGGTAATACATTGTTCTAATGAGACGATGTATGGAGGCAATCGTGTGTGGTTTGGTTGAAGTCACTTGCGATTGTCTTTTCCGTTTCTCATAGAAGTCTGCGATATGACAAGGATTGGTGTGGCTAGCTGAAGCTATGTTATGAATGCACTTAAAGAGAA
>NZ_WIJK01000026.1 GCF_009496285.1 Streptococcus mitis | reverse complement strand
GGTGCTCATGGCCAATAACCTCCTAAAATACAATAAGAGAATGACTCAAAATTAAAAAGCTAGAATTCCACAATTGGGAACCTCTAGCTTTTTTGTGGCTGAGAACTATTTTGTCCCAGACACTTTTGGCTCTTTGTCAAATAGTGTTGATGAAGAACCTAATGAAAAAAGAATCCAACAAAAATTGGACTACCTGTCTCCGGTTGGATACCGAAGACGGTAGCCCTAGGGTGTTTTTATTAAATTCTCACTTTTTGGGGTCAGTCCCTAAGCCTGATAGTAATTTTTTGTTCATACTATTCCCCTTTAGTCATTTACTACTTTAAGTTGCATTGCTTTAGCTACTTCTTCTGCCTTTGATCCCTTAGGTGTATGGATTTCTACATCTGGGTTACAGTTATCCACAAAATAGAAGTATTCTGTAATTTCTGTTACACTTGCTGGAATTGTAATAGATTTAATTGATGATGTCCCCCAGAATACTAATGTTCCAATACTCTTTGTTCCTTCTGGGAATACAACTGATTCTAATGAACTGTCAGAGTTGAAAACATCATCTTCTACTGTTTCTATTGACTTACCAAAGTGGACATACTTTAACTTATTGTCAATCGTAAACGCACCTTTTCCAATATATCGTACTGTATCTGGTAAAACGATTGCCTCACAATGTTTCAAGTTCGCAAGACCACGTTCTCCAATTGCGATAACAGGTTTACCTTTAATTTCCTTTGGTACACGAACAACCTTATCGTCAGAAGTACAACTATAGATGACATAACCTTCTTCCTACAAATATACGCATGTTAATATATTAATATCTTTAAGGATTTATAACTATAGTTCCTTAATTTTCCCAGTAAAAAAACGAAAGGCACCACAAGTTATTTATGTGTTTTCTTTAAACGATTCATGTACTTCTGTCGCAACTTCTCACCCGCCTTTAATTGCGGTTGCGATAGATTGAGGACCTAAATATGCATCCCCTGTTATTAGTTCATTTCTATTGTATTCTGATGTTGACCGAAAGTCAAATTTTTACCTTTCATCTAGAACACTAAAGTCTACTTTTGTTCAATTGCTGCAACGACAAGGTCACATGGAATAATATGTTCACTACCTGCCACTTCATGCGTTGATCTTCTTCCACTTTCATCTGATTCACCAAGTTCCATTGTAATAACCTTTACACCAGTTACTTTCCCACTCTCATCACGCAATACTTCTTTAATATTCTCTAAGAAATGGAATGTAACACCTTCATTGTGTGCATCTTTGATTTGTAGTGTAGCTTCTAGTATATTGTTCATATGGTCATCATTCTTTTGTTTTAGGTTTCAGCGCTTTTAATATAATGGATGTTGGCCTTTTTGTATACACTAAAATAGGGTTGGTGGAAAATTTCCATCAACCCTAAAAATTATAGAACCACACAAAACCCTGACCAGAGATGGCCAGGGTTTTGTATTTCAAAAATTATTCTGTAAATTCTATAGTTACTTTTACTTCAGAATCCATTGAAGAAAATATTGTTTTATAATAATTGATTGCAGATTCTTTAATTTCACTCTTAAATTTATCTAAATACTCTGCTTGTTTATCACTAGAAAGTTGGTTAGCGACCAATTTCCCAGTATCAATATCTTCTGTAGTTCCACTTAATAACTCTCCATGACTATCATATAAATCATAAGGATTATCTTTTGAAAGTTCAACACCAATTACTTCCAATTTTGGAACAATAACCTTATATTCTTTTTCGCTTATTTGTTCAACCTTTACACTACTTTTAATTCCAAATTTAGCTTTATAATTTAAAATTACTAATGCTGCTTTTTTAGAGAACGGCACATCAAACCCAAAAACTTGAGTTGTTTTTGTTTCAGAAATAATTTCATTAATTCCCGCATTCAAAAATACAACTTCATTCACTTTTTCAATACTTTCGATATTAATTGACGATTTGACTTCTGATTTATGTTCCTTAGGTAAGAAAAATAGCACTCCAATAGCTATAATAGCTATTAATACCACATTCAATAGTACACTAAACATATTAACTTTCTTCTTTAATATAGACAAGATAAAAAAACCTCACTTTAAATAATCTATCTAAATTTTACACATTCTAAAGAAAATAGTCAATATTTTTTCGTACTATCTTCTAAAATTAATTGTGCCTATTAAAAATGAAATTAGTTTGTTGCATTTGATTATATTTTTTGAACACCAAATCCATTTAAAATTGAGTGCTATTTTGAGCACTAAAAAAGGGCTCTTTGGTAAATAGTGTTGATGAAGAAATTTAGGAAGGGATTAAGCAACTAATTGTTGCTTAATTCCTTTTTGTTTTGGGCCAAACATTTTTGTTATTAAAATAATCCTATTTCTAAAATGGTAATAGTTTCTAAAGCCGTAGGCATTTCTTTTAAGCACTTTTATTTTATTATTTATTCCTTCAATAGGGCCATTTGTTCTAGTTGGATACTCACAAGTATTTTGAATATATGGCAAGTAAGTCAAAAGATTTTCTCTTTTTAAATATCTTCTCTTGAACTTTATTATCCCAAATAATGTTTTTATCTTTGATTTGTAGCGTAGCTTCTAGTATATTGTTCATATGGTCATCACCCTTTTGTTTTAGGTTTAAGCGCTTTTAATATAATGGATGTTGGCCTTTTTGTATACACTAAAATAGGGTTGGTGGAAAATTTCCACCAACCCTAAAAATTATAGAAACATTCTTTTTATATCTCATTTATTCTGCCAAGGCACCCATTGGATCCCATGGTGCAAGTACGATTGGTTCTGCTTCATAAGCAGCTCGTTCTTCTGCTGTTAGTAATTCTTTACGAACAACGATTTGGTAAGTGTATTCGTCCATCCAAGCGTCTGAGGCAACAAAGTAACCATCTGTACCTACTTTATCTCCCCATGAGTTTTCAACTTTCCACTTAGTTGATTTACTATTTTCATCCAAATCAACACCTGTCAAGACCATAGCGTGGGTCATCAAGCTTTCGCTGTAGTCCAAACGTCCAGCCTTGTCTTGAGTGAGTTGAATATCCATGCTTGATTCAAAGTCATAAACATCTGTCGCAAGGATTCCTGCTTTACGGTTGCTGAGCTGGCCGACATCAGAACCAAACCAGACAGTTTCTCCTGTTTGCATTTGGGCAATGGCCAATTCTTTCAAGCGTTCCATCGGTACGTTAATGTAACGAACTGCACGGCTACCAACCACATTTCCCAACATCTCAACTGTGTAAGATTTACCGTAAGGTTTATCAGCAGTTGGAGCATTGATCACAGAAACGTAGTCTTCTAATGGAAGGTCGACATATTTCTTGTAAAACTCTTGTGGAGTGATGCCTTTTTCGCTTTGGTAGTTGTTGTCCTTATCACGATAAGCAAAGTCAAATTGACGTGGTGGAAGTCCTAGTGACATGGCAAGGAAGTTAAAGATTTCTTGCAAGAGGTCTTCTTTCTTAGCTTGAACAGTCGCTTGGTCAGCACCTGAAGCCAAGAGGTCACGCAAGATTTGAGCATCTTGACGAAGCAATTTGTTAAGGATTGCATTGAGCTCACGGCTGCTGCTAGATGAAACAGACTCTGGATAAACAGACTTAGGAACAACACCATATTTTTCAAAGAGAGCTACAACCATATCCCATTGACCACCATCTTGTTGTGGAGTTTGGAGTAGGAAGCTAACCTTACGGCTTGTCAATTCTTGGTCTGCAGTCGCAATGACTTGCTCCAAGAACCAGTTTGATTTTTCATACTTGTCCCAGAAAAATGTGTGGGCTTGTGACAATTCAAAGTTTTCAAGTTTGTATTGAGAGATGAGTTTGTGACGGAAGGTATTGAGGGCTGCAAACATCCAGCAACGACCAGAAGCCTTCTGGTTAGTAACCTTGTCCTTAGTCAAATCAAGTGAGAAAACAGGTGTGTTATCTACATGGCTTTGACGACGCTCAAGGGCTGCAAAAATTCCATTGTGGCTGGCAGCATTTTCGATAGCTTGGTATTTGACATTTGCTTCATAGTTGGCAAATAATTTATCTGTAAATGATTCTTGAATCGCGTTCATAAAATCCTCCTTTTATTCTACAGTCTATTATAACTCTTTTCACAAAGGAAGCAACCAAAAACTGAAAAAGGCAAGGATATTTTCCTCACCTTTTTCAAAGATTCCACAGTTTACCTAACACTTTCGAGCAAGCCTTCTAATTCCTCTTTGGCCAAGCGACGCCATTCTCCACGTTTCAAATCCTCATCCAAGGTCAAAGTTCCCATGGTCAGACGTTGCAAGTCCATCACTTCCTTGCCACAGTAGGCTACCATGCGTTTAACCTGATGGAATTTCCCCTCGGCAATAGTCACACGAACTAGACTTTGGTTTTTTTCTCTATCAAGAGCCACAAGCTCCAGTTTGGCAGGCTTACAGGTAAAGTCTTTTAGCGGAATCCCTTGTGCAAATGTCTCAATGTCTTCATCCGTCATGATTCCCTTGACCTGTGCCAGATAAGTCTTATCCACATGACGTTTAGGAGAAAGAAGAGCATGAGCCAGTTGGCCATCATTGGTCAAGAGTAGGAGTCCATGCGTGTCGATATCCAAACGTCCC
Organism: Streptococcus mitis; assembly: GCF_009496285.1. GTDB lineage: Bacteria > Bacillota > Bacilli > Lactobacillales > Streptococcaceae > Streptococcus > Streptococcus mitis_BP. The sequence continues at coordinate 20,976 of NZ_WIJK01000026.1, read as the reverse complement.
ACTGGGAAAACTTCCTTTGATCGAGCTAAATCATCTAACAAATCCAACACAGTCTTATGTTTAGGATCTTCAGTCGCTGAGATAACCCCCTGGGGCTTGTTCATCATATAGTAAACAAACTCCTCGTACTCTAGCTTTTGCCCGTCAAAACAAATCTCGTCTGTCTCTTCATTGATTTGTAGCTTGGCAGATTTTTCCTTTTTACCATTGACCGTCACGCGCCCTGCCTTTAGAAAGTTTTTAACCTCAGTCCGACTCCCGACAGCGCAGGCAACTAAAAATTTATCTAATCTCATAAAGATATTATACCATGAAAAATATTAATCTTATACTCTTCGAAAATCAAATTCAAACCACGTCATCGTCCCCTTGCCGTACTCAAGTACAGCCTGCGGCTAGCTTCCTAGTTTGCTCTTTGATTTTCATTGAGTATTAGTACAAAAATAAGCCGCCTGATTGGGCGACTTTATTTTATAGGGAGATTATTATGAAAAATTTTTAGGAGTTAAAGTTAAGGTCTTCTTAACTTATGCTTATAGTATAAGCTAGATTCCTAAAAGTTTTCTTAAAATATTCTCCTAAAAGTTAAATTTCTTTAAATAATCACTTTTAAAGTCAATCATTCTCGCCAGAAATCAAAGCTTACGCAAAAGTTAAGGCCATAAAGAGGATAAGCATCACAAACAAGGCTAAGCTAACAAGCAAGGTTAAGACTTTAACAAGCGTATTACTTTGCCAATAACTTGGCTTTCCGATATTGCTGGTTGCATCAGTAGAAAAGATTTGAGTTTGCCTTGGTTGAATAGTCACAAGGAGGATTAAGGAAATAGCTAAAATAATGGTTAAAATTATCAATAATTCAGTCATTTAACTACCTCAAAAGCCCTATTAAAGTAAACAGCAAACCTATCAAAATAATCAATCCCAACAAGAAAGAGAATGTTTTACTGATTTTTTCACCACGTGTAGATTTTTCTTTTTTGATGGGTTCTTGTTTCATCTCTTCCATACGACCTTCAACATCCTGATAAAATAGATCTTTTTTAGTCATGGCTTTCTCCTAAAATGGTTTCCATCCGCTCCTGATACATGATTGGATCCACATAATTGGCATGGTAACCTTGGTCTCCCAGAGCTCGTCCCATTTCTTTGACATGAGAAAGAGCTAACTCAATGGTGTGAATCATGTCGTCAACTGCTTCCTTAGCGAAAATATGATTTGGAGCAATATAGCGACGATTATGGGCTGTTTCCTCAAAAGCTAGGACCAGTTGGTTGTGTTCAAAAGCCTGACGAACAGCCTGGAGAAGTTCATTCCCATAGTTGATATCCAAATAGATATCTGATAACTGATAAAGCTCCTGAATCTTTTGGGGACTGGCATTTTGATAGAGTACGACATTGGGATAGCGGAGCATATCCAGCAACTTGGATGACATCTCTGTCACTGCTGCTATTCGGAAAGTAACCCTTGGTAAACTTTCCACCAGTTTTTCGACTTGCTCTAGTTGGTCCGAATTGGTCACAATCAAGGCATCAGGACGAACAAAATTATCACGCTTAAAGTGATAATGATAGCCTAGGTGACTAAACTTATGATGGAATTTTTCATCCGTCAATTGCAGAGCGCGTTCATAAGTCGCATAATCTGGAATGATAATGGTCTTAGCTCGAAGCTGATCATTCTCCAAAATCAGTTGCATATTTCCTGGTATACCATCATGTAGTGGTTCTTGCCAAACTAGAATATCCTGACCTGATTTGTCTGGGAAATGGAAGGAAGTCAAAAACGAGGTAGATAGGGTATTAAAGAGAAGGTGGTTAAGATTCACTTTCAAACCTTGTAAGAAGTCTATAATAAAGGCCACTCGACCAGAAAAATGGCGCAATCCTTGACCTTCCAAGGTCAGCAGAATATCACCTGTGACATGGTTTTCCAAAATAACTTCTTTTTGATCTACATTCCGATAAGAAGTCATGATAGCTTGGCCAGAAGCATCAAAGGTAGTCTTAGCAAAGCAAGCTCCAAAACGATTATAGTGATCCACTTGGAAGATGCGACCTGCTGGTGTTTTCCATTCGACTTTTTTCACCAAACGAGCCTGTAAGCCATCTGCAAAATGAATCACTGCTCGTTCTTGATTAAGGTCATTGATGGTTCCAAATTGATTATTCCCAGCAATCTCCCAAAAGTCTGGTACAGGAACTTGGTTAAAGTACAAGGGTTTACCGCTGTCATAACCCAAATAATAGGTGAAGGGTGAGACAACTCCATCTGGTAAAAATCCATCGGGTTCAATAACCACAGCCAAATCAGACAGTCCAGCTTCAGTCAGACTATAGTGCAAATCTTGACTTTCTTGACTGTATACATCAAATAACTGAATCATCCACTACCTCCTTGATTGTATTTTCCCATTTGTTCAAAATCTCTTGAGTCAAGAATTTCTCAGCAATCTGGTAAGATTTTTCTCTCATGCCTTCCAAATGATTCTCCAAATACAGTTGGCAGATTTTTTCTGCATAAGCTTTCTTGATTTCATCTTCGACATGGTCAGATGAGCTTGGAATCAAGTAACCATTTTCACCATCTTCGATGAAGGTTTGATTTCCATAAGGAACATCAAAACCAATCAATGGCAAGCCCGAACCAATTGCTTCCATGAGTGTCAACCCAAAGCCTTCACTGGTAGAAGCAGTTAGATAAACTTCATACTGTGAATAGATTTGGGAAAGTTCGGCATGACCCTTGAGTTTAATATACTCTTCTGCCTGACCTGCAGCGATAATCTCATGTAGACGTCCTTCCTCACCACCACTACCGTAGATATCAAAGGTTAATTCTGGCAACTCCTTATGAGCCTCAATCACAGCCTTGACAAGCCAATCAATATGCTTTTCCTTAGCTAGACGCGAAGCTGTAATGAGAGAAAATGGCTTACGACTCTCTAGTGGTTTTGTTAATTGGTCAACACTTCCAACTGGAATGGTCACAATCTTAGGAGCATGCGAGGTATAGTGAGCAAACTGTTGCTCTAGAACTTCCTTTTGACGATCCGTTGAAACAATAAAGAGATCGACCTTATCTGCATTGGTAAACTGGTAGTCATAATAGTTGTTCCAAAGGATATAATCATCATTGGTCGCATTTTCACTATAGTGCTCAGCGTGAACGACAACAGCTAGATGCGCCGCCTGCGCTTCTTCAAAGACCACCTGACCAATCCCTGTCTCACGATCCAAAATCACTAGATCTGATTTATTTAACTCAAGAGTCTGCATGAAATAACGGAGCAAGGCGGGTTTCCCGTATAAGATTCGATCCTTGAAACGGTAGACTTCCTCGGTCCCTTGATTCATGAACATCTCATAAGCTGGAGTCCCATCTTCATTGTAGAAGGTTCTTTGGTAGAGTGTCGCTACATTATCTTTAGGAGCAAAATACTCTGTGCAGTAGCGTGTGTAAGAGAAGTAATCCTTGCGGATTAACTTACCAGCATACACATACTCCACATGTTGGACAAAATCTTTTTCCTCATCTACTAAATAACAAGTGATAAACTTGTCCTCATCTGAGAAGAAGATTCGTTCAATTTTCCCATTTCTTTCACGACGGCTTTCTACACCTTCAAAGTAAGCCAAAACATCATCTACCGTCACACTGGTCGGTGCAATCTTGATGTCTGTGAAGTGAGTGTAAAGCCAGATGACCTGATCATCATCAAAACCGATATTTGCGGTTAAGTGCTGGATATTATCACCCAAAATCATGTCTGTAAAGATAAACTTTGACGGCAGATTTAGGCTGCGAAAAATACCTGCACGGTAAGCTTGGGCATATTCAACACCACTGCTGGCCCAGCCGATTCCTAAATTTATATTGTAAATTGTCATATTGTCCCCTTTTTATGGAAAATAAGCCATAATTTCCCCATCAGGTGAAATGTCTACTCGACTCAATAGAAGATTTCGAACCATATCCTTCTTGACCTGCCTTTTCATCTCTTCAAATCCATGATAGGCTTCTTGATAATACTCGACAATAGGATTCTTTTGAGCAGCTGATTGCCCACCGATTGCTAGACTCAATTGTTGCAGGTAGTCTACCTGCTCTACCCAGTTATCATCTATTGCTTTTAGCAATGCTAAACGCTGAAAATCTGAAAAGAAGTCATGAGTTTCCAGAATCGTTCGTTTCTCTTGTAGACTCTTTTGAACGGTTGTCTCCAGAACTAGCTTGATTGCATCCTTATCCGTCAGATCTAACTCTTGCGGAACTGCATGGTAAAGAAAACTAATATTTTTAACGATAAAATGATACAGTTCTTCTCTACTTTCAAAGGGTTCTTCTGCCAAGCTTTTTCTTACGAACTCATCCAGAACATCTACAACAAAACCATCAAGATCCTCGGTTCCATCAATCAAGCGATTTCTTTGACTATAGACCATCTCTCTTTGAATATTCATACTCTCAGCATACTCTAAGGTTTGCCTTCTTGATGATCTAGCAGCGCTATCGCTTGCCTTCTGCGCTTTTTCTACTAATTTCCGATAGCGTCTTCCTTCTAAAAGTTCTGGGCTTATCTGTTTATTTACTGTATAGTCCTTATACATCTTATGGACCCAAGAAGGTCCATACTTCTTGATCACATCATCTTCCAGTGAGACAAAAAATTTCGACAAGCCAGGATCTCCCTGTCGACCAGAACGTCCTCTAATCTGTAAGTCAATACGTTTACTATCCATCCGTTCTGTACCAATGACAACTAGACCACCCAGTTCAGCAACTCCTGGACCAAGCTTAATATCAGTCCCACGGCCAGCCATAGAAGTCGCAACTGTCACGGCTCCCATACGACCTGACTCTGCAATCATCTGAGCTTCACGCGCTGCATTATGGGCATTTAAAACGTTATGAGCAATTCCTTCACGTAATAATAGAGAGGAGTAGAGTTCCGACATTTCTACCGATCCAACAAAAATCAATAAAGGATTACCCTTTTCATGATAATATTTAATCTCAGCAAGCGATGCATACACTTTCTCAGGTAGGGTAACATAGAGATTGTCTGGATAATCAATTCGCTGATTCGGACGATTTGTAGGGATTCGAATGACTGACATGCCATAAGTTTCTAAAAACTCTTTCTCTGCAACCTTTCCTGTCCCAGTCATCCCAGAGATTTTTTTAAACTTCTTAAATAAGCTTTGGTAGGTAATGGAAGCCATCGCCCGTGTTTCTTCAGACAAGGGAACATGCTCTTTTGCCTCAATGGCTTGGTGTAAACCACCCTGTAATTTGGTCATTTCTAATAAACGACCTGTACTTTGATCTACCAATACGAGTTCTTCCTCTTTCTCACCCTTACGGATGATATAGTCTTTATCCCTTTTAAATAAGGTATGAGCTCGTAAAGCAAAGGTCAGGTGTCTTGCTAGTACGCCATGTTCTTCAGAATAGAGGTTATCAATACCTAAAAAGCTCTCCGCAGTTTGAGCGCCCTTAGTAGTGAGCCAGACTTCTTTTTTCTCTTCTTTAAAGATATAGTCTTGACCCTCAACTAGAGTTGTCATCAAGGTGTCAATAATTCCATAAAAATTGGATTGAACCCTAGGAGAACCTGAAATGACCAAGGGAGTTTGAGCACTATCCAGCAAGACTGAATCTACCTCATCTACGATAACAAAGTTAAATTCTGGCATGTACTTTTTATCTTCACTAGAGGCTAGATTATCAATCAAGTAGTCAAAACCAAGACCACTGTTTGTCGTATAAACAATATCCGCACTATAAATTTCCCGCTTATCTTCAGGCGTTAACTCTTCATCCTCGTCTTCAGAAAAGGGAATGCGAATGGTCAAACCTAAGAACTCATAGACTTGTCCCATCTCCTCTGCATCACGCTTGGCAAGATAGTCGTTAGTCGTCACCAGCATAACACCTTTTCCCGATAAGGCATTGAGATAGACTGGCATCGTAGCGGTCAAGGTTTTACCTTCACCTGTATTCATCTCCGCAACATTCCCTTGGTGGATGACAATCCCACCCATGACCTGTACATCATAGGGAAACATTCCTAGGATCCGCTTATCGGCTTCACGTACAACTGCAAAAGCTTCCACTAAAAGATCGTCTAAGCTTTCTCCAGCAGCAATTCTATCTTTAAATTCTTGAGTTTTACCTGCTAATTCATCATCTGTTAGCGAGGCCATCTCTTCTTTTTTTAGATTGATTTGATGCAAGATTTTTTTCACCTTGCTCAATTGTCTATTCTTGTTCCACATCTTGCTCAGAATCGTCCTCTTCTATTGAAAATGAATGAAAGTCAACTGCTTGAAATCCTGCACTCAACAGCTGTACTCTGTAATGATAGGCTTCTTCTGGATAGGTAAAGGTGAAATCCAAGTCTTTTTCAATCACTTGACCAACCTGCTTATCATAACGATCCATAAAGATGAGCCTAAAGTATAAACCATTTTGAGGTTGCACAGTCATACGACTAGACAAACGGTAACGATATCCCCTTTTTAAAAGAGGTAAGGTTGGGGTTAAGCGATTTCCTTGAAAGTTAAAACTTGAGGTCCACTCATGAATCATAGTACCAGAATTCACCATATCATTTTCCAGATAAACATGGTCTCTTGAATGATAGAGGACAATAGAACCAAACAAAAATGTATTTTGCCTACTATCCCCTGAACTTCCTCCTTTAAACTCTCCCCAGTATATTTCTTTATGCCGTTTGAACATCATTAAAACTTTCTCCCAAAATCCTGCTCTAAAATCATCTTATAAAAATTCTTGAACCACGCAGTACTGGTACTACTATCGTCATTGTGGCGACCTGAGGTGCCCTTGACCATGATACGAGCACCCGTATGATAAAGGGCCTCTACTAAGTCATCATAGGCACGTGGATCATAGTCTTCCTCTTTCATATAAGAGAGACCAAAGATTGTTTGACTAAAATCTGCCTGTTTAAAAGGGGTCCAAAAACGATCATCCAAGGATCTCATAGCATCTATACTAGCATCCCCTTTAGAATGATGACGTAAGATATCAAAGGCGGTTGGGAAAAGCCCAGGTGCCTCAAGTCTGCCTCTCTCTGCTATCAAGCCAAGATTGGTCAAGGGTTTTGAAACGATAACAGCTTTAGGTTCAAAGAAAGAACTGTAATACATAGCTCCATAAGTTCCCATGGACATGCCCGAAAGGATGAGTTCCTTATTTGAGAATCCTAACAAATCTAAATGTTCTTGAATGACATTTCGAACACCATTTTCGATACTCTGATCACCCAAGTAAAAAGCTCCTCCATCTATCCGAGGATCTTGAAAAAGAAGGAAAGGTGTCCCAAAGGATCTCATCATTCCAAATCCCTCAAATCCTTCCGCTCGACGATAACCAGAAAAGTAGATATTCAACGGTGGCTTAAAGTCTCCTGGATAGAAAAAGTAATTGATTTCCTCACGCTTTTCATTATGAATGATTCCCCCACCAAGAACATATTTACCAAATTGGTAGCGCGTCAAACGCTGGTGAAGAGCTCCTATTTTCAGACATCCTGCTCCTCTAGCTTCTAAAGAGATACTGATAAATGAAGAAAAGTCATCATCCAGTACAAGGGCAGACTTCATATCTTCAACTGTGAAAACTCGTTCTTTAACAAAGTTAGCAGTGGAGCCATCTTGGATATTTCGAACAATCAGACGAATATCACAAGTCCAATCTTTCTCATATTCGAGCCAAAGTTCGACTGGGTTAAATTCGCTAGCTCGAATATTATACTTCCAACTAATTAAGGGGCGAAAGTCTTGACCATACTTTCCTAGGAGTTCTAGATTTTCATAACCGTTATATCGAACCTTTCCCGTAAAAGCAGGATTGACAATCATATCAATTGGAACTAACTTATCTCCATACTGCCCTCTAAACAGGGCCTTAGATAAGAGTCGCAAAAGTTCTGATGGGTTTGAAAAATCTGTTGCTTGAGCACAGGTTTTTTTCAAAAAATCTTGAACATCTTTTGATTGAGGCTTATCTGTATCAGGGTAGAAAATCGTATAAGGAGTCAGCTTTCTGATCAAAGGAATCAAATCCGATAAATGTTCAGGATTTTCAACCAAAATAGCTGAAAAAGTTCTTAAGCCTTCCATTTTCATGACCTTCTTTATGGCAGTCGTTGATCTCGGCCAAAAGAAATGCCAGTCCATATTTTCAGGAAGCTCATAGATATGGCTCCAGTTTCTGCTACCTATCTGCAAAATCTGTAATTTATTGCTCACCCTTTGCCTCCTCTAACCATTTTTCCCACTTATCTACAAATTGATCACCTGTATTTTGTCGAATCTTATCAATTGAATAAATTAAGGCTTGATTCCAATGTTTCAGGGTATCTAAGAAATAGTGCCCAGCTTTACTAAACTCCGATAAATCCGATAGGATATACCCATTTTGTAAATGGGTAACATATTCTGACTCGTGTCGGTTGATTTGAGGGATTCCTGCGCTAATCCCTGCAATCTGTGTGTAAATATTAGCGACTGGATTCAAATCAACAATTAAACGAGTATACTCTAACTCACGAATTAAGCCCATCTCATCATTTAGATTGATAATCTTAAAGCGATAATCATCTCTGGTATTTTCTTCTAATGTATTTTCTGCATCAGATACCACAGAATCCTTTAACAGATCTCTTAGGTTAAGACGTTCAAGAATGAGCGAATCGAGTTGCTCCTGCAAAGCTTCAATTTGATAACCTTCTGCATTGAATACTGAAAAAACAACCTCTGTCAAGGGATTTTTCGAAACAAAATGCATGATTTCATACAGGACTTCTGGATCTTGTTGCATCTGTATATCTAATTGGACATAAATTTTTGATTCTTTTAATCGTTGGCTAATCCCTAATTTTAAGCGCGTATCAAATGACGGTAAATGATGCATTTTAGAAGCAAATTGGGGATAGGTCTCTTGTAATCGCTCAAGAAAATCTTTCCGATCACTAATCAACATTCTAGACTGTTCTACTACCTGGCAATGAGTTTGTAAATCATCTGCTTGATTTCTTTCAATAAAGAAACTTATAATTTTAGGAGCTTCTTTTGGTAATTTTTCTAACAATTGATCTTGAAACTTGGTATTAGCTGCCAAAACAAATGAATCTCCAACTTGATAGTCTTGATTTAAAAATTTTGTTAAGAATTCCCAAATAACTTCATCTATACTCTCATAAGCTAATTTTTCAAAACGATAGCTTAGCGCTGGGTTTACCTTTACAATTGACTCTTCCCCCTGCAAGTTTTCCCTAAGTTGCCACTGGCCTTTTGCATTATAATAATAGCGAGTAGCTGGCTTCTGATCCTTAAACTCTACAAGACTAGATAAAAAGCCACGATCATCAAAATAACAAATAAAATCAACTTGGTTATCCTTAAAATACGTGATGTAGCTGATAAAGCCTTCTGAACCATATTCAATTTCAGCATAGAGTTCTCCTTGTTGCTTAACTACAACTACAAAAGGAGTATAGATAAAATCACAATCTTCATCCCATGCTAAATCCTTTAATTGTAAAGGATGCATCTCCTCATTTTCAATGTTTTGAATAGCATCAAAAACGGAGAAAACATCCGACTCCAACAAATCTTGTCTGTGTAACAAATAACGTAGATGAGGATGATAAGTCAACCATAGCATCTTAGATTCTAATTCTTGGCGTTTAAAAATCCGAATTTGGTGTAAGATATCATCAAATTCTAAGCGATAAGGAGTCCTATACCAAGGCACAATATTTGCTTGCCATGATGGATTGTTGCGCTCCAAAAAAGGAATGAAATAATACATAGCTTCTCCTCACAATTATGAATCGATTTCTAAGAGTGGTCGATAATTCTCGTTTAATGTCAAGGCATCGATTTCTTCCTTGATATTAAACACCATTCCATTAAAAATCAAAAATAAACCTGAAAGCATACTCAGTTGCATATAGCGCGGATCATATAAGACAATCAACATTGGAAATCCTGCCATAAATACGATATAGATAGACCCAATGATTGCAAAACGAAATATCAATTTTCCGAGATAACGACTAGTATCTTCTCCAGGATAGATATTATAAATATATTCTCCAGATTTTTTCATTCTCTCAGCAATTTCTTCACTATTCATATTTACAAATGCAAACGCAATTCCTAATATAAATAAAACAACAATATAAGTGAAGACCCAAATTGGCTGACCAATTGCAAAGCGGCTAATCCACTCTCCAATCCACGATTCTTTCGGCAAAACCATTTGAAGAAGCAACAAGCTATATTGTGGGATGGATACCAAGGACATGGCATACATAAAGGGCATTCCTCCAGCTGGATTCAGCAAAATATCCAAATAAGAATAACGTTTAAAGCGATTGTGGATCATAATCTTATTTACCAGAATTCGATAACGAGCTCTCTGAACTCTAACTGCAATCGCTAAAAATACCATTGAGAGCAGCAAAAGAGCCACAATCAATAAGGGGCCAACTTGTAACTCCTTGATGCTTTTTAAGATGTTTTGTGGCATACTTGACACCATACTTGACATCAAGATAACTAGAGACCCTCCGACACCAAACAAAGAATTCAAATCCGATAACCAGACTAAGAAAAAGGTGCCCGCAATCAAGAGTAGAACATTCATAGTCAAGACTAGCCCATAATTCACCCCAGACTGAATGGGGAGATTTAGAGTAATGGCTAATGCTTGGATTAAAGCAATAACAAACGTTAGAATCATTTTCCCACGATCTTGAATTTCAATTGGTAAATTTTGAAAACCTAGTTTCTTAGACATACTAAACATCTGCCATAAAATCATCGCCGACATCCATGGAGATAGTCCAACTGAAAATAAGGAAAGGCTCCGAAGGTTGCCACCTGTCATAGCAGTAGAAAAGGCTAAGAAAGCAGCAGTTCCACCCAAAAAACTCGTGTCATTAACGTTTACAAAGGGAAGGGTCATTCTGCTTCCTAAAACGTAAATGAATAAGAAAGAAATTGTCCACAGGACCCGTTTCACAACGACTGATGTCAATTTTATCTTCAATTTTTTCTCCTACTTATTCGATTGATGGGATATTTTGATAAACATAGCTGAATCTATAAATTAATCTTTTGCCAATAATGGCATTCCCTCATCCTAATAGATGAGGGCAATCCATAACTATTCTATTCTAAACATCCAAAACCTGCATCACTGCATCAATCAATAGTTTTTTTGTAAAGTAACCTTGTTTCAAGGCATAACTCACTTTATATACATTTTCAACCATTTGTTGATAAGCTTCTACTGTCGTTCCCTCTACAAGGCGACTGGCTTCTTCCAAACTATCTACTACATAACCTAAGCCTTTTTCCTTTATGAAACTGGCATTTGAGAGATAGGATGGTACTACTACTGGAATTCCTGCTGCAAGATAAGTGCTAACTTTATGAGAGATATTCAAGCGATAGTAATCTGCCTCTTCAGCTGGATTTTCACTTGTTCCCCACACTAAGCCAAAGCCCCCCTCTGACAAAGCAAAAAGCAACTCTGGATCTGTTTTCCACCCTTTAAAGGAAACACTTGGATTATGATTCTCCTGATTAGACTCGGAAAAAATATCGAGTGGGGTTGAGTAAGCCCAGTTGGATAAGTGTTCAAAACGTTCTACACTACCCGCAAAAGATAGTTTTTTCTGAAAAGTAGGCTGTCTCAAAGGATAGTCATGAACATGATCCCACATGCCTTGGATAATAATCTTTTGAACTGTCAATCCTTCCTGAATCAGCCGTTCTTTCATGTTTTCCGAAGGAACAACTACTAGATCTGATTGGTTGTACATCTCAATGTACTCAGGCATTAAGTAATAATTGGATGGAAACATAAGGGGTGGCACGTCATGGATAAAGGTAATGATTTTCGTGTTTAAAATCTTACATTTCCTGATAAAGGCCTGGTCATACTCCCTACCATTCCATGTAGGAGATTGATAAACAACGATATCCCCATAACCCAGCTTAGCTAAAACACCATCTAAACGGCTATTCAACTCGCCTTGGCTATCACTATAGATATTGTAAAAGTAAAAGCTAAGCTCGTGAAAGTCTAACTTTTTTGCAATTTTAACGGTCTCATTCTGGGCGATCAAGGCTGTACTTTGACCAGACATACCGTAAATATTTGTAATATTAATTTTCATTTTGAATCTCTAATTTAGTATTTTTTAAAACAAACCACTCACAGACTTAAAGTTCCTTCAAAAAATCGACCATAGCCTGAGGATTATCATAAGGAAATACTTGATCTACATGATAAGGATTGGCCACATTATCAAACGCTAAAATTGTTTTCTTAGCTTCTTGCACCCATTCTAAAACATCAGGAAATTTAAACTCATGATTGATATCCAGATAAACATCACATTCTTCAATCATTTTCCTGCACATCCACCTCATAACAGTTGGATGCAACTTAATGTTCTCATAACTGGCTAGACTTCTGAGAATTTCTCCCATATCCGTAAAAGTTAAAATATGAATATCATACTCAGGTAAATGTTTAATCAGATAATCAATTTGTTCTAATTGCTGACTGCCTGTAATGATCAATGCTTGATATTTAGCTTTTTTCACGACAAGTTCTTCTTGACTATTTATTTGAGACCACTCTAGTTGATTATATTTCCACCAAACTTCACGTAGGCGACCTACCGAATAAGTATTCCAAGGTTTATCGGCAGACAAATAATGAACAATCGCTGGTAATGGAGTCAAAGGCAATTCAAAAATAAAATATTGCCCCCGACTATCAGCCAACTGATCATATCCAATCTGAAAATTATAGGTATCATCTAATAATACATAATTTTCTCCCATCACTAGATTGAGAACTGTTTGATCAGCTTCAAGTAAGTGTTCATGTTCTCTTTCAGTAATGTTAATGAGTTCCTGCTGGATTCCCTTATCCTTCCAATACGCATTATTGATCAGTAACACTCCTGCATTAAATCTGTCTTCTAAACCATATATGATTTTTGCAGCAGCTAGAGGTTTATTGGTTAAATCAGTAGAAAATAGATCTGTTAAATCACGTGTAACTACTAAGTCACAATCTAAATATAAAACAATATCTTCTGACACAAAACTCGGTATAAAATAACGAGCAAAGGTCATAAAGTTTATGTGCTGTCCAACAGGTGGTAGACTCCAATTTCGCATATTACCTCCAAACAGCTTGATATCAACTATCTCACTATTTCGGTATGCCATTTTTTCCCTGACGGAGACAAACCACTCTTGGGGAATATCCTGATTAAAAATATAAACCTTGACATCACTATTGTGATAGCAAATAGATTTTAAGGTAGTTTCGATTTGACGAATATAACCGTAATCTCCTGCTAACACAAATACTTTTTTATTCATTCACTACTCCTTGACTATAGCTTCACGATGATAGATGCATCATAAGCCGCATCGGCAACTAGCTGAATTTCTTGATCAAAATTATGCTCTGCGGTATGCTTATGTGAGAATTTCACTTTTGAAGTTGCTCCCATCTTAAACCACTCATATTCAGAGTCTATATGGCCTAAATCAATCGCTTGTATGCCTTTTTTGCTTAAATGGTAAGCCAAAACCTTGGCTGTAGGACCAAGCATCAAGAATACTAGTTTCCCATCTGCGTGATTTTCAATCGTTTCTTGAATATCCTTAACCTTACTGTAGGCATTTCTAGAAGGGCAGATGATACGCTCAACAGACTGAGCATTGTCAAAAAGGTCATTACCAACTCCTGAACGTGAGTTTTCACCTTCGACGATCAAGATGTTTCGTTTATCCCAAAGTTTCTTTAATTTTTCAAAGTGAGCTACTGAAGCTGACTTGTCTTTGAGGTCCATATAAGGACGAGATATAAAAGTCGAACCATAGAAACTTGCTGTACAAAATCTATGATAAGCTTCTTTATAATGCTCTAAATGTTTTTGCCAAAAATCGACTGCTTCAGGATTGTAGCGTTCCAAACCTTCAAAAACATCAGAAAGACAAACCAGCAATTCTGGAGAGCTTTCTAGTTGGATCATACTTCTAAGCTGTTCTGCCAATGTCTCATCGTAGTCTTGATAAGGAATCCCATGCCCCATCATAATATCCATTTCCCCATCTCCATAACGAATGACAGAAGAATGGTGCTCCAGTATATAATCAAGACTCTGCTGGATATCCAGTACCTTTGGGTAGGATTGCAGCTTTTTTACAGGTAGCTCTCCATTTTGGCAATAGTTTTCAATAGCTAGAACCATCTCCTCAGGATGTGCTTGGTCATAAAGAAACTGACCTTGTTCACCATGGGCTACACTTTCAAAAGCAAATACTGGTTTTCCAGCTTGTCGGAAACGCCCAATGATCCCATCAACTTCGGATTCAGCATTGATATCCAGTAAGAAGTCACAGCCTTCAACCAAGCTATCAATCAAAGCTGGTTGCCCAGCAATATCTGACAAGACAGAGACATTTGGGTAGGCTAGTAGAGCTGTGATACTATCAGCCACCATAACGGGAGCTGCCACATAAAATTTGACATCCGGTAGATGTTCAATCAAGTAGCCCATATTTCTCAAGTCGCTTGAGAAGGTATAGACTAGAGCTGAATGTTGAACCCCTGTGTATTGACTCACCTGATCTTTTGTCAGACAAGGTGTTACCTGACTCATATCAGACCAATCTTGGGCATTATAATACCACCAAACATCTCGATAGATGGAGCGTTCATACAATCCCCATGGTTTTCTCTCTGTCAAATAATGAATAATCGGTGGATAAGTCCCAGGTTCTGGTCGATAATCTGAGAAATGTGTATGCAAGGTAATGCAGTTATATTTAAAGTCTAAAGCTAACCAACGATCTTTAAATAAGAGATTCAAGATACTTTGATCATCTTGAGCAACCTTATCATGCAACTCATTAGTCATTTCAATCAACTGCTTGCGAACTTCTTCTTGTTTCCAAAGGCGATTATTGATGAGCAAGACACCTGCGTTGAATCCATGCTCATTAAAATATACTTGAGCCCCCAGATCCTTGACTGCTGCCAAAGGATAGTCTCCTAATTCGACATCAAATAGAGGACTTAAGTCTCTTGTGACAACCAAATCACAGTCCAGATATAAGACCTTATCTTCCTCAACAAAATCCGAAATAAAGTAACGTAAAAATGTTGCATAGTGAATATTGGTCTTATATTGGCTGATATGAGAACTATTGACACGGGCATTGACGATTTCACAGTCTAGCTTCTTTAATTTACGATTGAGATTATAGAACCACTCTGTCGGAAAATCGCTGTTAATCAGATAAAAACGAAGTCCTCGATTATGACAGCAGATTGATTTGATTGTCGTTAATACCTTATCTGCATATTGGTAGTTGGCTCCGAGTACAATTGCCTTCATGTTCATTTTATCTTTCTTTAACTCTTTAATTGCTTCTATCATTGACTGTGGAGATTGAGAGGAAACGACTATTTGTTCCAATTGATTTTTGTTGGTCGTATCAAAGGTCAGTACTGGCCTACCTGCACTGGTATAGCGACTGACGATAAAGTCCATCGGACTCCCTTTATGGATATCCAGATAGGCGTCTGTCTTCTCAATCATTTCATCAATCACTGCCCCAACCATGCTAGGATATAAGTAAACATTAGGATATTTGTCCAAAGCCATTAAAATTGAACCCATATCTGTATAAGCTCCAATATGGAATCCAACATCAGGAAGAGCTTGAGCTAGTTCTTCAATATACAGAAAATCCTGCGAATCTGTGAATGTAAATAGATTGACATTATGAAGGTCATAAACTCTCTTGATGGTAAAACGTCCTGCATAGTGGTCAGCAATCTGTTCATAACTAACATCCCTAAATGCCCACCATAAGTCTCGATAACGATAGCCCATCAAAGTGGACCATGGTTTTCGATAGGTCGTATAATGGATGATCAAAGGTTCTTTATCCAACTCAAAGTGTGAATCCCAATGGCTATAAAAAGCAATGACATCATGACCAACTTGAAGGTTAAAATGCTTATCCAACTCTAGCCAATGATTTTCAAACATCAAATTTAATATAGTCTGAACACCATTAAATCTATCACTGATTGCAAAATCAGGTGAAGATACGTAATCAATTGTCTTATTTATTAATTTAGTAGTGATATCATATTGTTTCCACTTAGAATTATCAATTAATAACATTCCTGAGTTGAAACCAACACCATCTACATCTCGAACAGCAGCAAGATACTTATCACCCAAATCAATATTAAAGAGTAAATCAAGACTACCATTAATAATCAAATCACTATCCAGATAGAGTACTCTCTCCTCTTCAATATAATGAGGAATGAAATAGCGAGCATACGCAATCGCTGAAATATGTTCCTGGTTTTTCCACCTAGAATCAATCTCTTCATCTATACGAATGTCTTCTACAACACTTCCCAATTTCTCCACTTGTACCTTGAGATCATTGAACCAGTCACTAGGAATATTTTGATGGAGAATATAAATTTTAACATTTTGATTGTAATATAGAATAGATTTTATTGTTGTAAGTATCGGGATAAGGTAATTCTTATCTCCCGCAAGAACAACTGCCCTTCTTTCTTCCAAAATATCAAACCCCATTATCTAATCTCCATTTTCATCATTCGCTAGTTGATGACGAATGCTATTAATCATACTCTCTTTATCCTCTAAACTAAAAACTCGAACGTTTTCATCTCTTCTATGGACAACTGTTTCAAAAGAAAATACCGGTTTTCCTATCTCTAAAGCACGACCTACAATATTATCAACCTCTCCCCAATGATTGATATCTAAGTAAATATCTGCTCTATTTAATAAATCTTCGAGAATATCATCATGATGCACATTAGTATAAATATTCACGTTCTCGTAATGATTAAAGCTGTCTAGATAGTCTGAGACATTTGTTTTAGCAGCTATATGAAATGCAACTTCAGGAAGTTCTTGTACAAGATAGTCTAAATGTTCTAAAGTATCTGATGCTGTTAAAGTAAAGGCGTGAAACTGATGCTGTTGTCTAGGAGTGATTTTTAAATCCTCTTGTGCAGTGACAACAGAATTAGCTGGGATATCTTTATAAATTAAAGCATTTGCCCCAATGATAACATTATCTCCAATGGTAACACCTTTTAAAATAACAACGTTAGTTCCAATCCAACAATTTTTCCCTATAGTTATCTTATCAGCTTTAAACTGAATTTTTTCAATATGGTAATTAGAGTATTTATGGTTGTGATCAAAAATTCTCACACCATCACCAAACATAGTATCCTTACCAATTTCAATCTCTTTGCCACAACGAATCGTACAATGATCGTTAAAGAAAACTCTATTTCCTAGTGTCAGCTTAGCATTATTAGACACTTCTAGACTTACAAATGAGCGAAATGTAACATCTGTTCCTAGTTCAATGCTACTAGTAGGAGAAATCTCTATATGATGAAAATCTCCTAACAACTTTACAGAATTTTTAAAATCCATGTTTATCTTCCACTTCTCTTATTTTATTAATCATTTCTTGAACTTGTTCTACTTTATAGATTATCTGTCCAACTTCAGAATATTTTGTATTTTCAAAGGCAAGAATAGGCTTCCCTAATTTTGCAAACTGCTCCATTATTTCTTCATTTTTTTCGCCGTGATTAATATCTAAAAGAACTTGACTTATCTCAATCAATTCTTGCTCAAGCTCTGATAAATCATTAAATTCAGACAAAATAGTCACATTGGGATTGACAATCCTTTTTGTCAATTGATCACTAACTTTGACGCTAGCTACAATTATAAATTGAATTTCCGGTAAAGCTTGAACTAGAGACTCTAATTGCTCAATACGATCCGAAAAAGTATAAATTAAACAAGTAACAGGTAGTTTTTGAGGATAGATATGAGCCTTTTTAAGCGTAAGTAAATGATAGTTTTGGCCTAATTCTGTCTATTCAAGATTATGATAATACCACCAAACATTGCGATAAGCTTGAATCCCTATATCATTCCACGGTTTTCTATGCGAAAGATAATGAATAATACCTGGATAGTCTTGAGATTTTGGTAGTTTATAATCTGTAAATTGCTTATGACTCACAATATAATGATTATCAAAATCCAACTCTAGCCACTTATTTTCAAAAAGTTTATTCAAAACAAGTTGATCCACCTGATCCGCCTTGTCATGCTGTTCATCAGTTAAATTAATTAATCGTTGAGTCATACTTTCTTGTTTCCAAACAAGATTGTTGATTAGTAATACACCTACATTAAATATTTCTTGATCATAGTACACTTTTCTGCCATAATCACGCACCGCAGCTAATGGATAACCTTGTAAGTCAGTCGCAAATAAATCATCTAGATTTTTCGTAACAACCAAGTCACAGTCCAAATAAAGTGCCTTATCTTCTTTTACAAAATCAGGTATAAAATAACACAGAGAGGCTACATAACTAATATCTGTTTTAAAACGTGATATTTGATCAGATGTTACTCGACAATTGATAATTTCCGAATCAAAGTCCCTTAATCGACCATTCAATTGTATGAACCACTCTTTTGGAAAATCCCTATTGATAATATAAAAACGAACTGAACGATTATGGTAGCAAATAGATTTTATGGTTGTCACAACCTGATCGAGATTCGAAAAATCAGCTGCCAGTACGACGGCTTTTTTGTCTTCTTTACTCTGAGGAAGAAGTCTATCCAATAACATCTTTTTCTCTTTTATGTAGTTTAATTCGTGAGAATTAGCTAAACCTCTATTGTAAGCTTCAGAACTGATATAATCCAAACTCATTTTGTATGCTCGCCTATGCTCCGAAAGTGGATATCCTAACGTTGCCAATAAAGATAATCTCTCTTCAATTATATAAATGGCATCTCTAATCCATTCATCTGTCCAAGTATTGGACAAACTTCCCTCACGCACTCTCTATATATAGGCTGATTTATTAACATAAACAACTTTTTCAGAATCTAATAAGGCCTTCAAATTAAATAATGCATCTTCTCCAATTCTATTAATTGGAAAACGCAAATTCGCTATTATTTCTTTTTTATAAATTTTCCCCCAGGGTACAATCAAAGCAGACTTTAACAATTCTTTAGAGTCGTATAAACAAGGTATTATAGACTTATTATCATATACTTTTTCATAATAGTCAGTAGAGATGTGGAAATAAAAAACTGAATTAGACTCATTAAAACTAGTATAATTTCCAACTACAATATCTGCTTGATATTCTATCACTTTCTCATATAAAAACTTAATATAGTTTGGTTCTACCCAATCATCGGAATCAACAAAGGTAACATACGTTCCTGTCATTCGATCCAGACCAGCATTTCGCGTATCAGATACACCACTGTTTTCTTTTTCTATATAGATGATACGATCATCCTGTTTTTCATATTCCTGACAGATTTGTCCCGAGTTATCTGTAGAACCATCATTTATAATGATAATTTCCAAATTTTGATATGTTTGTTCCAAAATACTATCTAAACATTTCTGTAAGTATTTTTCAGCATTATAAACTGGAACAATGACACTAATTAATTCCTTTCCCATACAATCCCACTCCTAATTTTTTTTTCATATCTCTCATACTTTTTTTATGATAAAGACAATGAAAAAGACAACTTCTGCCACCCAATTTATATTGGATATTATAGAAGTTACTTTATACATAGATAGTTATTACATACATTTAATTTTCAACCGCAATATAAACTGAAACTAACTGCCATCGTTTTTCATATCGTGGAAACAACACATATCAACTTAAAGAAGTAGTTATAGAACTTCCTTATGACGATAATCTCTAAGTAATTGAAACAGATTTCTATCATAAATCCTTTATATCTCGATTATCACTTTATATCACTTTTTAACCATAAACATTATTGCTATTGCTTTATTTCAACTAACATTTAATAACCTAATTCTCTTGAGATTTTTCTTATATCATAAAAATCAATAAATATTCTAAACAATACAATCATTTTAAAATGAAAAACTCTACTATAGAGTATACCATTTTTGTGTACTTTCATAAAGTGAGATAACCCTCACAACCTTATTTTTTTCTAGCTCTAAACGATAACTATGGAATTTCAATTGTTTTATACTTAATTAAAATCATAGTGCACTTTTTGTCAACAGATTACTTAAAGGCTGGAGATTAACCAACCAATCAATGAATTTTACTCTATTCTAGGAAAACAAGGAAAGAGTTCCTAACAAAACTATGATATATGTGTTTTGAGGTGGAAATTTCTGCTATTTTTATTTATAGTAGATCGAATATAGAACAGTACACTCAAGCTTCTAAAACATTGCTAGCAATTGATTTGACTTTTCTAGTCGAATTGTTTAGATTTTATTTCGTTCTACTACAAAACAAGGGTTAGCAAAGAGCAAACTAGGAAGCTAGCCGCAGCTTGTTCAAAACACCGTTTTGAGGTTGTGGATGGAAGCTGACGTGGTTTGAAGAGATTTTCGATGAGTATAATGGATTGAAGTTAAAACGGTACGTCATGAATTCTACATCATCTCTAGAAATCAATTTGAATTTTCTAAGCAATTTATTCATATCTTATTTCAATCTACTATATTATACTCAATGAAAATCAAAGAGCAAACTAGGAAGCGAGTCGCAGGCTGTACTTGAGTACGGCAAGACGAAGCTGACGTGGTTTGAAGAGATTTTTGAAGAGTATTACTAATCAACAAAATCCGGCTCTATAATATTTGTAGTGGTTAAATCCCCTATAGATATTATGGAGCCTATTTTGTTGTAGAAAAAAAGTCCCATATGACCTATAATGAAAAGCGACAAAACAACTCATTAGAAAGATTCATATG
>NZ_WIJK01000025.1 GCF_009496285.1 Streptococcus mitis | reverse complement strand
ATTAGACATTTCAGTAATAACGATTCTACATCTGCCCAATTATAATTTTTATTTGAAGCTAAATATGTAAAAATATTGTTCTTCTGTTCATTCTCTGTTAAAGAAAAGTAATATTCGATATACAAGGATTTCAATCCTAAATGTTTGTCAAATCCATTTCCGATGATTAATAACTGTTTAGTTGGAGAAAGTTTCACAGAGTTCATGCTCATTTGATATTTTCCTATTCTTTATTTAATAAAATACTTTTTTCAAAATCTTATTGCTATCTTTCTACCGAAAGTGTTCTCGTAATCATTGTATCATCCCAATTTGAAATATCAATCTGAACATTTTTATCTTTACACATAGCCTTAATTAGTCTTAAAAAATTCTGATCATTTGTAACAGAAAGGAAGCAGTCGTAATTCTCAATAACTTGATTATTATCCGAAAATATGATTGGAATTTTTCCCAACGTTCTATTCAATTCAGTTGCTTCACCATAGTAAT
Source organism: Streptococcus mitis (assembly GCF_009496285.1). Taxonomy (GTDB): domain Bacteria; phylum Bacillota; class Bacilli; order Lactobacillales; family Streptococcaceae; genus Streptococcus; species Streptococcus mitis_BP. The sequence continues at coordinate 32,088 of NZ_WIJK01000025.1, read as the reverse complement.
TTTCTTTTAACATGAACCTGTTGCCAAAGAGTTCAATAACGAAATCCCTCTTCATTTTCTTGACCAAAGTTTTTCTTTGGTAATACTCTGATATAAAGACACCAATGATACCTGATGTGATAACCGAAGTAATAATTGTGTTAATAATATCCATTCTAATTTTCCTTTCAATTCATGCTATCATTATATCATTAATTGATAATATTTTCCTTTAGTAAATTATTAAATAGGCTGAGACAAAAAGATTTTGATTTTAGGAATTCTTTCTTATGAATTTTTAAAATCGATAGACTAGACAACAAAGCGAACAAGACAGAATTCTGAGTGTCAGATAACTCGTTTTATTCGCTTTTTATATTTAAGGTTAGACTTTTGTCCCAGACTCTTTTTGTAAAACAAAATCAACTTTTGTGATTGATTTTGTTTCACAAAAAAAGTGGACAGGCGTCCACTTTTTTTACGAAATGCTAAAATGACATATCTGAGTTTTACCGATTTTACGATTAGAACTACTTTACTATTTTTATTTATTTTTCCGCTTATTTACTGATAAACCTAGTGCACTAATAATTGAAACTCCAATCAATCCAAGAACACTTGAGTTTTCACCTGTATTTGGCAATGATTTTTCCTGTTGCTTATTCAATGCACCATTATAGGATGCAGGTGATTGAGAAATAGTCTTAGGTTTAACTTGATAAGATACAAGTTTACCAGTTTCGTCATAGACTTCGACAGGTGTTTCACCAGAACGGACGATGGCTTGTTTTTGTGCTTCAAGGTCAGCTAAACGTTTAGCTTCTACTTGTGCGCTATACAAGGCGAAGAGTTTGTCATATGCCTCTTGGTCGATTTTCTGTTCTTTCAATAATTGGTCAAGGTACGCTTGTGCCTCTTTCAAGGCAGTCACTTTCCCTTTAAGAGTAGTTTCTTTTTGAGCAAGGACTTCCTTAGCTTTAACTAAATTAGGCTCTGCATTGAGCAAGTTTTCAAGATCAGCCTTGGCTTGTTCAAGCGTCTTATTAGCTTGTGCTACTTTTTCTTTAGCAAGGTCAAGATTATTTTCAGCAATCTGTACTAGTGCTTTGAGTTTAACCAATTTATCTTGTTCAGTTGCTAGGTTGTTCTTAGCATTAGTAAGGTTACGTTCTTTTTGAGCAAGGACTTCTTTAGCTTTATCAAGGTTCTCTTGTTTCAGCTTCACATCAGCAGTTAGAGCCTCTAATGCCTTATTAGCATTTTTTAGGCGCGTATTAGCATTAGCAAGGATATCTTGCGCTTGTTCAAGTTTGCTTTGAGCAGACGGCGTTTTCAAAGGTGTAGCTTTAAGAGCATCCAATCGTTTTTGAATTGCTTCCTGCTCCCCTTTAGCCTTGATATTCGCAAGTGAAGCATTTGTTTTTTCACGTTGTGCCTGAGAGTTTGCAGTCTGAGCATTTAATAAAGCAGAATTTGCAGCATTATAGGCTTTTACAATACTTTCTGATGTATTATTGTTAGGTACTTCAGTCTTATCCAACATGTTTCCAGTAACTTGATTATCAAAAACTGATATGAAGTGGGCGCTTGTACGTCCTAGACGCTTAGAAATATCTAAAGCAAAATATTCTTTAGTAGCACCTCGAACAGAAGATACACCTGTTAGGTTTTGAGCGTGCATCCACTCCCAACCATTAAATAGCAATTCAGAAATACTTTGATAAACCCATTTTTTAGCATCATACATGGTATGAATTTCATCACCACTATTAACACTGTTTAAGTTTTCAAGGTATTGTTGAGTATCATCCTCATAAGTAGGTAATCCATACTTACGAGCAACGTTATTGATTGCTTTGCTATCGTGACCTTTTCCGAACTCCCAATTATCAGCTACGTAACCGTCAGTCACTTCGTCAGCAACTTGAACCATGCCTTTAGTTACAACAGTCTTAGGTGTTCCAAAGCGCTCACGGATTTGGTTAAGTAGATCACTCGCAAATAGAGAAAGCTCTGTCATTTGTTCGGTTGTCAAGTTATTAGCATCAACACTGATAGCTTTATCATTGTCATTTCCTTTGAATTTATTCAAATTCAAATTTTCTTGGTTGACCGATTTTAAGATAGACTCTACTTTCTCTCTATGTTCTTTCCACTTATCACGTTCATCCAAAATGTCATAAGGATTATTTACATAGGATTTCAAGGCGTTAACATATTCATCAGTGACTTGGAAAGTGTTAATAGACTTATAGCTAGCTTCAGCCACAGTAAAGGTATCCTGTGCTTTTTCAAGAGCAGTTTGTGTCTGGTCAGCTTTATTAGTAGCATCAGTCAGTGTAGACTCTGTGCTTGCTACTACCTTACTAGCTTCTGTTAACTCGTTTTGGACGCTTGAAATTGCATCTTCAAGATTCTTGTCGTCTGACTTAGCTTGTTCCAAGACCCCCTCTGCATTCGTCAACTGTTCCTGTGCTTGTTTTTGGAAAGCCTCAGCGTTTTCCTTTTCTTCGACAACTTTCGCTTGACCTGTACCGTCAAGGATAGCTTGTGCGTTATCTACGTTAGTCTGAGCGTCTTTGACATCAGTTTCAGCACTTGCTACCTTGTCCTCAGACTTCTTAACCACTTTTTCTTGGTTTTTAACCACTTGATTAGCATTGTCAAGGTCGTTCTTAGCACTTTCTTCTTTCTTTTCAGCGTCAGCCTTACCAGTTTCAGCATTAGCAACTTCTTGCTTTTGCTTTTCAATGTTTTCTGGAGTCGCTTTATCCTGGGCCTGTTGAGCATTACCTACTTCAGATTGAGCATTATCTACTTCAGTCTGCGCTTGGTCTTTTTCAGTCTGCGCTTGGCTTTTCTTAGCTTGTGCATCTTCTACTGCTTGTGTAGATTTGTCAAGTTTATCCTTAGCCTCGTCAACTTGTCCTTTAGTGACTTCCTTAGTAGGAACTTTCACTTCAGTTTTCTTAGGCGCTTCTTTCTCTACCAAGGCTGGTTCGGTTTGAGCAGTTGTAGGCAATGGAATCTCTACTGTATCTGCGTGAGCAGTTCCGATTGTGCCGACAAGACTTGCAGTTGCTGCGATGGCAGAAATAACCGTACCCGTATACAATTTTTTAGCAGTACTATGACTATTTTCCGTAGCTTTTGACATTTATAAACTCCTTTTGTACAATGCCCTATGCATTTTATTAAACTATAGTACTATTTTACCATACTTTTATCGTTTTTGGATAGTTTATTATACTTATTTTTAGAGAAAACAGATAGTAAAATGGTAGATAACATGGAATATAATAAATTACAAAAGCATATCGCATTTCGCATACGTGAGTGTAGAAAAGCACAGGGATTAAGTCAAGAAAAATTATCTGAAATCGCTGGCCTGGGTGTTAAAGCGATTCAAAATATAGAGAACATGAAGTATGATTTTAAGATAAAAACTCTTGAATCCGTAATCAAAGCCCTAAATCTAACGGTCGAGGAGTTCTTCAACCTACAATCATTTGAATCAGATCGAGAAGATTCTTCAGAAGTACTTTTTGAAAACTTAACAAAATTACCCAAAGATAAGCAAGGAAAAATTATATCTTCATTTAATGAGATTGTAAAGAATATCAAATAAACCCAGCCAAAATAAATTTGGTTGGGTTTTATGGTTGTACTCCTTTATATAACTTAATAAATCATAAATTATATCATTTACGAGTCTATTATGAATTAAAAATTTTACTTTCATTCTAATATCCAATTTTAATCATCAATCGCCTGCTTTCTGTGAACTAACATTTTTAATATCAATACGCGGTAATAATTTAGATATTTCTGTAAAAGCTTCTTTTTTCATATTTAAAAACAACTTATAATTTGGAACTGAAATCACATTTCCATCTGTTATTCCTCCACCTGTATTTGCTAGCTGACAATAAAAGAAATTCTCCTCTAGCTTTTCCATCACCTCATCAACTTTAAATGTTGTATTTTTTTCTTTAACTTCCAAAAAAATTTGTTTAAATAGTCTGTTCCAAGCTCTATCATATTTGCGAAAAACAAAAATAGGTTTTTCTTTCTCATATTCACTATTTAAATATTTGTAGATTCTTCTTAATACAATATATGCACTTAAACGAGATAACTCCGAATTTTCCATAATATTTTTGCCGATACCATTTTTACCTAAAGCTGGTTGTGCACATGCGAAAGGATAAATTTCTAAATTACATAGTTTGCTAGCGATAATTTTTACATCAGTCTCTTTATTCTGTAATTTTTCAAAATCTAATTTTGTATCTGTTTGAATCAATTGAGAGTAATATTCTTTAAAATAATAATAATCTTTCAATAATGTTTTTTTTCTTTTTCCACTTTGATCTTTAAAAACTGATCCAGCACTATAAAGCTGCTCCATTTCACTCATTAAGCTGCTCTTCTTACTATGAATAATGGAACTGACATTCTCTATATCATTTAATTGATATCTTTCCTGGATAACTGATGCAAGATTTATATGATGTGTAGGGCTTTTTTCTCTTATGGTATTTTTAATATATCCAGTTAAGTTAGATTTATCTTCATTTTTATACTTGTTTTCGAGGAGTATTTTACTTTTTTTATAATATTCCCTTAGATTTGTATTGCCAAAGCCTTTATCAATATCACTATCTTTATAATCACCTAAATAACCTCTAGGATTTTCCAGACAGTGAAAAATTATAGCATTATCAATATCTCCATGAAAATGAGTAGGAATTTGATAACGCATATTTAAATACTTGGTTTTATCTACGAGTTTCCACTTAGGATTTTTTCTTATAAATTGATTCCACTTCATATCTTCATTTAAAATATCCAACCAAGAAAAATCAGCAGTAGTATTAGATTTTTTGACTTTATTTACAAATGTATTAATTAACTCCTGTCCTTTTGCTTGATGCCAGAGACTAAATTTATTTAAAAATTGTTCGCCATCATCAAAATACAATTCATTTAAGCTATTTTTTCCTACTATAGTTTTAAAACATATTTCTAATGGTTCTTTTAATTCTTTACTCAGTTCTTCCTTAGGTTTATCTTTTGACATAAATCTTTTCTCACGTTATTCTCTTTAAATTTCTACTTCAGCAATTAGTTTACGATAGTTAGGTGCTTGAACATAGTGACAATAGAGTTTCCCTAGTTCAAGTTTAGGTTTGAACTCTTCAAAGTCACTCGCAAGAACGTAGCACGGTTTATAGACGCAACTAAATGTGATAGCTACTTCTTCTCTTAAATCCTCTATAAGTAGATCGAGTGTTTCGTATTCATAGATACGCACTATCTCTCCTTTACCCTCAAACAAGGCTTTGACTAAAATAGATGTTCCGTTCCCGTAAAAGACGGTATTAGATGCTACACTTTCGTAGTCTTTCATTTCCAGACGATAATATCTATCTGCTCTGGTATCTCCGATAGATACCTCTTTAGGAACCGTGTAGAAATACTTCTCTTGTTCAACTGCCAACGTAAATCTTCTTCGGACTTCTATCTGTTTTAGATACTCGTCAATTCCACTTCCTAAAGCCAACCCCTTTCGCAAAGTATCAGCTTTATCAGTTGTCATGTTTTTATCAAGCCATTGTCCTAAAAATCTGTGAACATATACCATGTTTTTTCTCTCTTTCTTATCGGATTATATTTACATTGTAACGGATATTTTTTAAAAAAGCAAAAAACTGGAAAGTAACATAGAATTTTGGGATCTCATAAACTCTAAATATTAATACGACAAATAATTTAAATACGCTTCACCTTAAGTAATTTTGAAAAATTCAAGTATCCATTATAATATTCTTGTTTTTTCTTCATGGTAGAGACAAAGGCTAACTTTACAGGAACTGCATTGGCTCTTGAATGTTTAAAACTTAAATCTTCTGATTGTGGGATAAATCTTAATTCATCTTCCAAATATCTATACACTCTTTCAGGAATGACTAAATTGCAGATGTACTTTGCATGATCATTGTTTCGAAACATTCGTAGGTAGTACTTTTTATCAGTCTTTCCTAAAAATACCTTACACTCTCCATAGTACATAGTCAGATGGTCAGATACTTCTAATTCATTTAGGAGAAGGGATCTGCGAGGTAAATATTTTCTGACGCCTACCTTATTCTCTAAAACAAATTTTACATCAAAAATTTCGTTCTTATCTTGCGGAGAGTTGGCGTTAACTGGTTGGATTACTCTAGTGGCCTTCTCTTCCAGAATACGATTTAAGAGTTGCACAGCTAAGTCTGCATCAATTTTTTCATAGTATTCTTTCAGTTCCATTTTCGAAGCTGATTCCAAAGCATATTCGCATCCGTCACCATGAGGTAATTTAGGATGGCTCGACAAATAGATTTTCCCTTTTTTCTCGTTTATCACTAAATCCACTTTGTAACATCCAGGACAAAATAATTGGTTTTCATACTTAAGTTTTGTCCCAGCTTTATCCTTTTGATATTCCTTTTGTAGCTCATGAAGTTCTAGTCTCTCATGATCGTAAATACAGTATTGAAATTTATTTTTTGTAAACATAATAATCCTTTCTACTTATCAACAATTAAATCTTGCTTTAAAAAATCTGAAATGTGTAGTTATCTAAAACCAACATCTAATTTTCTTAAACAACACAAAAACGCTCTAGACAATATGACTAGAGCGTTTTCTATATATCCGAACATCTAATTTATTTCACAAAAAATGTAGTCAAAAATGTAGTCATTCGGTTGATTTTTATTGCAATACATTGAAATTTAAAATTTCAAGAATCGCGTTAAATCAAGGCTTTTTCGTTTCTGCTGAAACGTAATGACCCACTATTTAACTTCTGTAAACACAACGTGTTTGCGAAGTTTTGGTGAGTATTTCTTCAATTGAAGACGGTCTGGAGTGTTACGTTTGTTTTTAGAAGTAAGGTACAAGCGTTCACCAGATTCTTTGTGTTCAAGTGTAATATTTACGCGCATGGTATCTCCCTTCTATTATTCAGCTGATGCAGCTTTAGCGATCTTACGTCCTTTGTAGTATCCTTTAAGTGATACGCGGTGAGAACGTGAGTAATCTCCAGTAGTTTCGTCAAAGTTTACAGATGGAGCTGTCACTTTGTAGTGTGTACGACGTTTGTTTTTCTTCGCTTTTGAAGTGCGACGTGCAGGTACTGCCATTTTGATTTCTCCTTTTAAGATATAAATTCAGTTAGGTTTGATTTTCATCAACTTTAATAGTATATCAAAACTTTTTTGTAAAGTAAAGTTACTTGACAAAAAAAGATAAAAAAATTTTCCTATCCACTATTCTGGATAGGAAAATAGATTAAATATCAATTTCGAAGGGTTCATCAATGGTTTCTGAGACGTATTTCCCGTCTTTCTTCCGTTGCTTGACACATTCTGTAAGAAGATATTCAATTTGCCCGTTGACTGATCGAAAGTCATCTTCTGCCCATGATGCGAGTGCAGCGTATAGCTTATTCGAGAGTCGAAGGGGAATTTGCTTTTTTTTAGCTTCTGCCATTTTTAATAAAGGCTTCCTGTATTGACAATTGGTTGTGCATCATGATTGCCACAGAGAACGACTAGGAGATTTGAAACCATAGCAGCTTTTCGTTCTTCGTCAAGTTCTACTAATTCTCCTTCATTGAGACGTTCTAGTGCCATTTCAACCATTCCTACAGCGCCATCAACAATCATCTTGCGTGCATCGATAATAGCTGATGCTTGTTGGCGTTGAAGCATAACAGCTGCAATTTCTGGAGCGTAAGCTAGGTAAGTAATACGTGCTTCAAGGATTTCCAAACCAGCGTCCTCTATACGACTTTGAATCTCCTCACGAATGCGTTTCGCAACAATCTCGCTAGAGCCACGGAGGCTGCCTTCATCTGCTTGCCCATCACCTGTAGTATCTACATTAGGAGACACATCGTAAGGATAGATGCGGACAATATTACGAAGGGCGCTATCACACTGCAATGACAGATATTCTTTGTAGTTATCAACGTTGAAGACTGCTTTTGCCGTATCGACTACACGCCAAGTAACGGCGATGCCGATTTCTACAGGGTTCCCTAAGCAATCGTTAATCTTTTGACGAGAATTGCTCAAAGTCATAACTTTGAGGGAAATCTGTTTCTTGCCAATTTCAAGATTTACGTCATTACCATTTGATGATTTCATCCCTGAAAAAGGAGATTTTGTGCTAACATCACCACTTTGTCCGAGTCGAGTGTGGATTGCAGGATTGACCGCTATACTGAAGGGATTGACAAAGTAAAAACCAGGTTCTTTGATGGTCCCAGTATAGTTACCAAAGAGGGTCAAAACCAGTGCTTCTTGAGGTTTCACAACTTTTAAACCAGCATGAGCTAGACCTGCAATTAAGCTTAATAAAAGTCCGATAATAATTCCAAAAATATTTTCCGAACTAGCACCCATTACAAATATAAAAACACCAAGTACGAGTGCCAACTCAATGAGAATCAATGCTACTACACCATTTGGTTTTGAATTGATTAGTTTTTCAGTCATCAGAATGACCTCCTATTTTTTTGATATCTAAATGATATCACTTTAACTTATAAAGTCAAGAAATAAATGCAAAATTTTTAAAGAAAATATTTCTGTATAGAATTTTCTGAAAATTCAAGAATTTTCTTCTGTTCATTGCTTTTAAAATGTGCTATAATGATACAAACTGAATCGGGAGGGAACAAATGACAGAATTAGATAAACGTCACCGCAGTAGCATTTATGACAGCATGGTTAAATCACCAAACCGTGCCATGCTTCGTGCGACTGGTATGACAGATAAGGACTTTGAAACACCAATTGTGGGAGTCATTTCGACTTGGGCAGAAAATACACCATGTAATATTCACTTGCATGACTTCGGTAAGCTTGCAAAAGAAGGTGTCAAATCTGCTGGTGCTTGGCCTGTGCAGTTTGGAACCATTACGGTAGCCGATGGTATTGCCATGGGAACGCCGGGTATGCGCTTCTCTCTAACGTCACGTGATATCATCGCGGACTCTATCGAAGCTGCTATGGGCGGTCATAACGTCGATGCATTTGTAGCTATCGGGGGTTGTGACAAGAACATGCCTGGTTCCATGATTGCTATTGCCAATATGGATATCCCAGCTATTTTCGCTTACGGTGGTACTATCGCCCCTGGAAAAATGGATGGCAAAGACATCGACTTGGTTTCTGTATTTGAAGGAATCGGTAAGTGGAATCACGGCGATATGACAGCGGAGGACGTGAAACGTCTGGAATGTAATGCCTGCCCTGGCCCTGGTGGTTGTGGTGGTATGTATACTGCCAATACTATGGCGACTGCTATCGAAGTTTTGGGGATGAGCTTGCCAGGTTCTTCTTCTCACCCAGCAGAATCTGCTGATAAGAAAGAAGACATCGAAGCAGCAGGACGTGCTGTTGTTAAGATGTTGGAACTTGGTCTCAAACCATCAGATATCTTGACTCGTGAAGCCTTTGAAGATGCTATCACTGTAACTATGGCTCTCGGTGGTTCTACAAATGCTACTCTTCACTTGCTTGCCATTGCCCACGCGGCTAATGTTGACTTGTCACTTGAGGACTTCAATACAATCCAAGAACGTGTGCCTCACTTGGCCGACTTGAAACCATCTGGTCAGTATGTCTTCCAAGACCTTTACGAAGTTGGTGGTGTGCCTGCGGTTATGAAGTACTTGTTGGCAAATGGATTCCTTCACGGAGACCGTATCACATGTACTGGTAAGACTGTCGCTGAAAACTTAGCTGACTTTGCAGACCTCACACCAGGTCAAAAAGTCATCATGCCATTGGAAAATCCAAAACGTGCAGATGGACCATTGATTATCTTGAACGGGAACCTTGCACCTGATGGAGCAGTTGCCAAGGTATCAGGTGTTAAAGTGCGTCGTCACGTTGGACCAGCTAAGGTCTTTGATTCTGAAGAAGATGCTATCCAAGCTGTCTTGTCAGATGAAATCGTTGATGGCGACGTTGTCGTCGTGCGTTTCGTTGGACCTAAGGGTGGTCCTGGTATGCCTGAGATGCTATCACTTTCATCAATGATCGTTGGTAAAGGCCAAGGAGACAAAGTTGCCCTCTTGACAGATGGCCGTTTCTCTGGTGGTACTTATGGATTGGTTGTTGGACATATCGCTCCTGAAGCTCAGGATGGTGGACCAATTGCCTATCTCCGTACAGGCGATATCGTCACTGTCGACCAAGATACAAAAGAAATTTCCATGGCCGTATCCGAAGAAGAACTTGAAAAACGCAAGGCAGAAACAACCTTGCCACCACTCTATAGCCGTGGTGTCCTTGGTAAGTATGCCCATACCGTATCTTCTGCATCACGTGGTGCCGTGACAGATTTCTGGAATATGGAACAATCTGGTAAAAAATAACTAGAAAATAAGCAGTCGCTAAATGACTGCTTTTTCTAATCCTTTGTCTTATCTCGTGAAATGTGATAAGATAATTGCTCTAACTATGATTATGAAGGAGAGACAATGTTTTCAAAAAATACAGGAATTATGCTCTACGTAGATGATATAGCAGCTGAGAGAGACTTTTGGTCTGCTATCGGTTTTGAAGTTTTTAATCAATCAGAAATTATGGGGTTTGAAACTTTTGAAATGAAACCTCACACGGACAGTACACTGACTTTTACTGTCTACGCCAAAGACTTTATTCGTCAGGTATCGCCAGAGGTAGTTGATATGAAACCTAGCCTACTCTTTGAATCAGCGGACCTTTGCAGTCTTCACGAGCGCATAGCTGCAGTAACTGATACCACCAGTCCGATCAGTACTCAACCTTTCCCTAACTTTAACTTTGCAAATCCAAGTGGACACTATTTCGCAGTTAGAGGAATCTGATAACAAAACAGCTCTCTGTTTATTAGCAGAGAGCTCTTATATTTTAGCGTGGTGGTAGACCAAGCGCTATGCGACCATAGCGACTGATTCGCGTAATCTTCCAAGCAGGCGACCAGGTAACTTCAACCCTGACATCTTCAATCCCTTCAATCTGTTTCAAGCCTGCCACGATTTCGATGGGTAAACTTTCTGCACAGTCACAGGCAGTATCGGTGAAGGTCATGACAATTGTACAAAGACCAGCCTCGTCCAAATGAATCTCGTAAATCAAGCCAAGATTATAGACATCTAGTTCCACATCTGTATCGTAAACTTTTTCTAGCTTGTCAATGATTTGATCCCCTAATGCTAAAGCACGATCATTGATTTTGATATCTTCTCTCATTGCATTCCCTCCATTTGTAAACTGCACCTATTTTCTCATAATTCTGACAATTTGGCAAGTTTTTCCCAATCAAGACTGGATTCGCCATAAAAACGAAAGCATATAGATTGCCATAGTTGGTCCAAACTGCCCAGAGAGCTAACAACCTAGAGCAAGAGGATATTGGCATAGGTTAGAGAGATAAACTTAGAGAATGATTGAGCTTCTAAGAAATACTTTCTAAAAACAAAAAGTAGAGAACGGTCATCTCTACTTTTTAAATATTATTTTGACTTCACAGGTTTATCTGCCAAGGCCTTGATAGCTGATGCTATCGTTTCTGCGTAGAGCTTAGCTCCCTCTTCTAGTTTGGCATTATCACTTCCAAAGTGAACCTGATCCGTTCCTTTCCAGATGTCTGGATGATCTTTAGATACTTGATTCCAGTCTGCAACCTCAATGTAAGGATACTTTTGAGCCACTTCACGCACATAGCTAGCATACTGTTCTACATAAGGCTGAGTTGCTTGAGTTGTATCACCCTCATAAGGTGTCATAAGTACAAGTTGATGTCCCTTGGGTAGATTCGTTATCAAAGAATCGATATCAGCCTTATAATCCTCAGGGTTATTCACTCCAGTAGCAATAACGACTATTTTAGGGAGGACTTTATTCTGACTGTGATTGAGCATAATAGCATTGGCTTGCTTGGTATTTCTACTTACTTGACCATCTGTCTGAGCGTCTGGTAGAACCTCTTTAAGTCCAGGTGTTGCACGCAAGGTTACAGAATCTCCAATGATGGATACACCTTCGGCAATATTGTAGCGACTTGCTTCTGCTTGATCCGCCATGGTTTTCGTACGGGTAATATTGGTTTGGGCTTGATTGAGGCCATTTACCATCAAATCCGTTTCAAAAGCGCCTACTTGGGGGGCAATAAGCATCACAATCAGTGTCAGCAAGCCAAGAAATCCGACGCTACCCGCAAAGATTGGTTGAATATGCGGAATTTCTTTTACCTTTTGCAATAAGCTACTGTTCTTCCCTGCAATGAAAGGTTCAATCACATAGAAGGAAAGGCTTGCAAAGAGATAAGAAAAGATAGTGGTGAGAATCACTGCTAGTATATTTCCCATTAATTGGGAGAAAATAATATAAAACGGCCAGTGGAAGAGATATACTGCGTAACTGGTATCAGCTAGGAAGCTAATCACCCTTGGCTCCTCAATATTTGGTGTTTTCTCATGCAAGACTCGAGTAGCAAGAATCATAGCAAGTGCAGCTAAACTTGCCAACAAGAAGCCAAGCAAGTAGGCAAAGAGATAATTGAATTTCACGAAGAAGGTCAATAAGAGCAAAACTCCGAGACCTGCCCCGAATACTAGCAAGGTCTTTTTCAAATCCCAGGTATTATTTAAACGCTTAACAAGAGTAGTCGTTTGACGAACACCTACCAAAGATGCCAAAATACTGCCTAGAAAGAAAGGATAGACGTGAGTAAAGCTAGAAAAGTAGAGCGTCGAGTAGGAAGAAACGATAAAGCTACCGATAAACATTGAAAGAAAACCGATGATAAAGACAGCTGATGATAGAAGAAAGACTAGCCCTCTTAATTGTCCAGATGATTTTACCCGCTTGGACAAGAACCAAATCGCCAAGCCCCACAAGATATAGTAATGAACCTCAACCGCCAAGCTCCAATTATGAACAAACAAATGAGGAATGAACTGAGATTCATAACTTCCCCCTGTTAACATTTCATAGAAGTTAGTCATAAAACCAAGAACACCAGCTATCTGACTACCAATCCCGGCTATATAATCTTGGCGAACCAAGAAAGTAAAGGGCATAACGACCAGGATCATCAAGACGACTGGAGGGAAAATACGATAGAAACGTCTCCTGAAAAATCCCAAGATATCGATTTTCCCTTTTTGTCCAAATTCTTCTAACAGGAGTGACGTAATTAGAAAACCTGAAAAGGTGAAGAAGACGTCAACCCCGAAGAAACCTCCTGGAAAAATCGTCTGAAAAAAATGGTACAAGAGTACCAAGAGTAAGCCTGTAATCCTAATCAAGGAAAACCATTTTATACGCATACGAGTTTATTCTCCGTTCATTAGAGTAGTAAAAAAAACCATCTAATGTTCATTCCATACTACCTTTATTTTATCAAAAAAAGAAGAAAAATCCTAAGAGAAAACTTAGGATTTTAGCTTTGGTCTACTAATCTTAGAAATTACGACCTGATTTATTGTAGCCATATTTTTCAACAAAATGCTCACGGAATTCCAAGAGATTATCATCCATAATAGCCTGACGAACCTGCTTCATAAGGTTGAGCAAGAAGTAAAGGTTATGGTAACTTGTCAAACGAATACCAAAGGTCTCATCGGCCTTGAGCAAGTGACGAAGGTAGGCACGGGTGTAGTTCTTACATGTGTAGCAATCGCACTCAGGATCAAGTGGGGTAAAGTCCTCCGCAAACTGGGCATTCTTGACAACCAAACGTCCTTGGCTAGTCATACAAGTTCCGTTACGAGCGATACGAGTCGGCAAGACACAGTCAAACATATCGACCCCACGAATAACCCCATCAATCAAGCTATCTGGCGCTCCCACTCCCATCAAGTAGCGAGGTTTGTTTTCAGGAAGAAGTTGAGTGGTGAAATCCAAAACTGCATTCATCTCTTCATGAGTTTCACCTACTGCCAACCCTCCGATAGAGTATCCAGGGAAGTCCATGCTAACAAGGTCGCGAGCTGATTGACGACGAAGATCTTCAAATCCTGCGCCTTGCACAATCCCAAATAATCCTTGGTCATGTGGACGACGATGAGCTTTTAATCCACGCTCAGCCCAACGGCTTGTACGTTCGATTGACTTCTTCACATAATCATAAGGCTGATAAAATTGAGGACATTCGTCAAAGGACATCATGATATCTGAGCCTAGATTGTTTTGGATAGAGATGGCTTTTTCAGGTGATAGGAACATCTTGGAACCATTGAGGTGGTTTTTGAAGGTTACCCCTTCCTCTGTAATGTTACGGCTATCAGCTAGAGAGTATACTTGGAAACCGCCACTATCCGTCAAGATAGGTTGGTCCCAGTTCATGAACTTATGAAGCCCACCTGCTCGAGCAATCAACTCATCTCCAGGACGAAGCCACAAGTGATAGGTATTAGAGAGGATAATCCCTGACCCAATCTCTTTCAATTCTTCTGGCGATTGTGTTTTGACCGTTGCTTGAGTCCCAACTGGCATAAACATAGGAGTTGGGAAGGTTCCGTGTGGCGTGATAATCTCACCCAGACGAGCTCCCGTGTGTTTTTCTTTTTTAATCAAACGATATTTGATTGGTGAATCTGACATTTTTTACCTCCGAAGCTGGGAAAGACAGTCCCAGTTCTTACTTTGTGCCCAAGGGCATACTGTATGATTCTATCAAAAAAAACAGGAACTGTCACGAACTATGGTATAATGAAAGAATGAAATACCCAAAAATTGATTTAAAAGAAGTTCGTCAACAAGCTAAACAGTTTCAAGCTGAACATCCACGTCTATTGCTTGTCTTTTTATTACCAAGCATTTTCCTGATTCTATCCAGCTTTATAAGTCCATTATCCCTACTTGATGAGGGGATTCTTGAGCAATCCTTCTTTACTTTTTTGATGAGCTTGATCCAGTCTTCACTCTTTCCTCTAGCAGTCGGATTTACAAGTTCTATTATCCTAGCTGGTGCTCTTTTTACAACCATTAATCTTTACAGAATTTCCGAGATAGAGCTTTCCTTTAAAGATAGTCTGTCCTTACTTGACAATCGCTTCTTCACCCAGACCTTTTTGACTCTCTTGCTCAAGCGTTTCTATCTCTTTTTGTGGAGCATCCCTAATCTTTTTGGTGTCTACTTGCTCTTCTATAGCAGTGCCATGGCCCGTAAATTTGTAGAACTTCATCCCGAATTTCCAGCCGTAGACGTCACCAATTCAGATATCGAACATTTTCTGCTCACTTTTGCACTCTACTTCTTTGGTAGCGTCTTTCTGATGATTTTGGGAACCATTGCCTATCTGCCGCAATACTACGCTTATTCCCAAGTAGAGCTGCTCCTATGTGATACCCTTGCAATTGGAATTGCCAAGCCAAGTCGCGTACTCAAAACCAGCCGCTTCCTTATGAAAGGCTATAAGTTCCAACGCTTCGTGCTTGATTTACAGCTACTTCCTTGGTATCTCCTTATCTGGATCAGCTTCGGAATTGCGAGCATCCCTACTTTCCCTTATATCTATAGTAGTCAATTCTTCTTTTATCAAAGATTACTCGAAATCAAGCGGAGAAAAGTTTAATGTGAATGATTACAACCAGCACCTTCTATGGAGAGTGCTGGTTTGTTTTTATTTAAATGGTTACTTGATCTCTGTCTTTAATCATATAGTGTTTTAATGGAGTTAGGCTTGCCAACCAATATAGGAAGCCACCAAAAATCGCCGTAAAGCCACTACCTGTTGTGATTAAGAAGATCGAACTTTGAATTTGTTTAGTTAGGGGATTGTAAACAAAGAGTACCGCAACTAACAGAGATACGAATACACAAGACAAACCAACTAAATTAAATCCCTTAGTAAACTCATAAGCCTGATGTCCATCTAAGAAATAAGCTGATCGTAAATCTAATTTCCGTTTTCTTATCAAGAAATAATCAACAACAATCATTCCAATAATAGGTCCTTGAATATAAGCTGCAAGCGAGATAAAAGAACCAAAATATTCTTCTACGCCACCCCAAATTGTTAACGCACTCACATAAATCATGGCAATCCAAACCATTAGTTTATAACTCACCTTAGGCATACCGCTTTTAACAATCATACAGTTCACATAGGATCCTGTCCCTTGAGTTCCAATATTTGCAAAAGCTACTAATAATAAACTCAAAAGAGCAAAGGTAGGAGTACTCAAGGTTGAAAGCATCGCAGTTGGATCACTCTCGTAAACCCCTGTTCTTACAAACATAGCTAGAGCCATAACACCACCCGTCGCAGCAAAGAATGGTGCTACCACGCCATAAGATAAAGAAGTAGCCCAATACCCACTACGTTCTGATTTTGCTAAACGTGGTAAAATTAATGCTTGCGTCGACCAAGAAAAGGCAGTCGCTACATTCCCCTCTCCTGAAATCATAAATCGCTCTAGCGGGCTCAAATCTCCTTGTACCGCTGGTTGAACGTTCATAATGTCAGTAATCGGAACTGCTACAAAACAAATTCCAACGATAATCAATCCAACAACTAGCAAAGCAATTACCATAAACCGATTAATACCTTTTATAACCTCTGGTCCACCAAGGGCAATTAAGGTCCCTAATAAGACACAAAGTGTCCCAAGAATTGGTGCCCAAATCCCCTTCTCCAGTCCAAGGCCAAAATTATTAGCTAGATGAATCATAGAACTGGCAAAAAGATTTGCAGTAACTGCATACCAACCAAAATTTGCTAAACTGATAGTTGTTGACAAAAATGCCACTCCGCGCTTCCCTAAAACCGCTCGAAGCCAAATCCATAAATCAATTCCGTATCTCACTGCAAACAAGGTGGGAAGACACTCGATAAAGACCCAAATAATATTAAAGCTAAAAATATTGATTAACATCTGGCTGAAGGTCAAATATTGAGCAACATACGCTCCTTGTGTGTAACACCAAGTTGCAATCGCAAAACCACTTGTTGATAAGAATAGATCCCAGAAGGAATATTGCCGATCCTTACTAGTCATTGGAACAATCCCAGTTATGGTTTCTTGTTGAATAAAGTCGGTTGTTTTCGACATTATTTAATTCCTCCTGTCATAGCCAAGATAATCAAGATTAGATTAATTCCAATGATAACACCAATCAAAGCAAAATCTTTTTTTAAGAATGGTTGCGCAAAATCATAGTCTGGAGATTCCATTTCTTCCAGTCTTCGTTTCGTTTCATCTGCTACCAATTGTTCAATTTCAGATACAGATTTCATCTTATTTTTCTCCTAGATATAACTCTAATGAAAGTTGTCCGTATTGTCTGGTAAATCGATACCAAGTATAAAGAAATTCTCCCACAGGTTTTCCAACACTCTCTTGGAATAAGGCCCACAAGAACCAATAATAAGATGTCACTGCCACATAGGCTAAATAATGACGTCTCGTTTTTGTATCTGGAACTTCTTGCAAGTAAATCTCAAGTACTTTCTCAGCTTGTTCAACAGTATAATTCGAACAACCAATGAAGGTACCTAAATCCCCTGCAGGGTCCCCCATACCAGAATACTCCCAATCAATCAGACTCATCTCCTCTTGTTCGTTTAGGAGAAAATTAGGACTATAGGAATCTCCATGACATAAAACTCTCTCAGTGTCATCCTGTTTTAAAAATTCTCTAATAGTTGAAATGTTTTTATCGAGTTCATCAAGTCCATCAAACTCAAAACGATTGCTAGCCTTCAATTTTTCTCTAAAATCATCAATTCCTACAAATAAATCAAAATTATGAGTTGTCTTCTCTCCAGACTGATGTAGTTTTCTCAAGAGCCCCATAGCTTTTTCTACATGATCCCAATTATCATAATCAAGCGGTCTAGCGTTAGGGATAAATTCTGAAATCTTCCACCCTTCGTTTTTATCCATTGCAACAAATGTTCTGTCTATTTGCAGTTTTGCTGCAATTTCCATAGAAGCCGCTTCACTTGATCTGTTGATATATTTTTCAGTTCCTCTTCCAGGATGACGATAAACATATTTTTTATCAAGACAATCAAAGCTAAAGGATGTATTGGTCAAACCATCTTTGAGTGGTTTAATATGAACAATATCCGAAGCATCACAATTCAAGGTCTTGCAGATGTTATCAATAATCTCAGAATTAGAATTCATCAAGTAGCGGTCATCAAATTGACGCAACTCATCTAAGGAATCAAATTCTTTAACAATATCCGCTGAATAATGACGAGCTTCTAGATGCAATTCATGAACATTACGGGTATAGTAATCTTCCCAGAGCTGTTCTTTATAGGGCTCGTGTTTAAACTCAGTTTCTAAAATTTTTACGAATTTTTCACTAAAGGCACGGTCAAAATACACATGTCCCACCATAGCCCAAGTGTCTTTACCACCAATCTGTATGTCAACAATCATGTTGTTGGAGTCTTCGGTAGCACAATATTCGTCTGTCTCGCCTTCCACAAATATTGTTGAATAGTAGCCCCTATAAATATACTTCTCAAATGGATTTTCGGCAAAATAATTGTCCGATGAACAAATATAAGTATTTGATAGTTGATCTCTAACCAACATTAATGAAGAACAGTTATTGTATTTATAGTAATCATTATTGACAACGATTTTTACACCATATTTTTCAGCAAGGTAAAACATTTTTTCTTGTAAATAACCTACAATAACCGTAATATCTTCTATACCTGCTTCCTGTAGTTGTTCAATTTCCCTTTCAATCAGGCGTTCCCCTTTGACTTTTAACAATCCTTTTGGTACTTCGTAAGACAATGGTGCAAATCGACTACTCATTCCTGCAGCCATAATCACTGCATTTTGTACTCGATAAGGCTCTAAAGCTTCTTTTCCTAACTCAGATAGGTGACCTTCTTGATCAATCCAATTAGCTTCTTTCATTTCTTTAAGCAGGGAATTAATTGTTCCTAAAGAAACTTCCAACTGTTCCGCTAACTGTCTTTGTGTAAACTCCTCTTGTGGATGCTCTTGCAAAAAAGACAGTAGTTTAAATTGTTTTTCTGAAATCATATTGATAACCTCTTTTTGTTCAATGCTTGTTTAAAAAAGATTATAGTATGAACATTCACTTTTGTCAAGTATTATCCAAATAAACTTTAATAGTAAAGAAGTAGTCTTGAATAACATGACCACGCATTTCCATTAGTTTTAAAAAATTTACAAACAGCACTTCCTTAACCACACTGAAGTGAACCAACTTAAAAACAAAAATTCGTATAAAAGTCTAATCGTAAATAAAAAAGCGAACCATACTTGTTTCTGATACTCAGAATTCTATCTTGTCCGCTTTTTTTATTTAATTTATCAAGCATAAGGATTTATAATAATGGATTCTTAAATCCAATATTTTTTCCACCTCCTCTTTTTATTTCAAGAAAAGGATACTCAAGAGTGCTAGGATTGCTGGTCCACCTTGCTTGAGAATGATTTTTTTATCTGCTGTTAAGGCACCATAAGTCGCTGCTCCTATGACAAATAAAACAAAGATTGTTACGATTTCTAAGCTATGTGAGAAATAAATTCCGTAAATAAGAAATACCCCAATCAAGGCATTATAAATTCCTTGGTTTTTGAAAAGTGAGGTTACAGATGGTCGAGTCAACTCTTCCATTTCCATATTAAAGACTCGGCTAGTTGCGTCTGATTGGGTTACCATACTCTCCAAATAAAAGATATAAAAATGTTCGAGGGCAACAATAGTTGCTAAAATAGTAGTAATGATTGACATCGTTTTCTCCTTAAAATTCTATTTTTTCTAATCCTGATACTAGTTTTGTCAACAAAGCTGTCAGGTCTTGCTGCTCAGTAGAGGATAAGATGTTCTCCATCTGCTCCTTCACTCGCAAGTGATGTTTAGGCGGATTGACCAAGAGTTGATTCTTGGCTTCTTGGGTTAATTCAACTAAGACTTCTCGCTGATTGATTGGATTCCGATTGCGACTGACATAGCCCTCTGACTCCAGTATCTTAAAATGACGGGTCAAGGCTGCCTGGTCAATCTGCAACTTCTCCTGAACGGCAATCTGGTTACAGGGTGACTGTTGCAGTAAAAATTGCAGGATTTGATAGCGGGTCAAACTAATTCCCAATTGTTTCTCAAAAAGTTGAGTGATGGTCTGATCTGTTAAATGGAGCTGGTACAGTAATTCATGCATTTTTAGTATTTTCTCCTTTTACAAACATTTGATTTATCAATTATTGACTTATCAAGTGTAATACAAATAAATTGACTTTGCAAGTCTTTTGCTTACTCCGTTAAATTAGTCTCCTAGTCACAATCCCTCAAGGCTATGTTTTTCTATTTTATGCCTGGAGTTTATTTACGCTATCTAAGAGTTTGAAAATAAAAAAAGAAGCGGAAACTCAAGTTCCCAACCTCTTATTATTCTTAGTTCATCGATACGTGAACGTGGTCATAGTGGTTTTCTGTGATACTACCACGGTCTGGCATTGGATTCCAAGTGTAGGCTGGTCCATATTTGCTATCGTATGGTGCATAGAAACGTTGTTTCCAAATGATATAGTTAATTCCACGGGTCGCCATGTTCTGGATCGCATAATCTGCAATTTGGTCTCCAAGAGCTGAGCTTACTGGAACCATAAAGTCAATGGCAAGGCCTTTTCCGTGGTCTCCGCTATCTCCTGGACGGTAACCACTAAAGGATGTAATGCCGAACAAGTTGGCAATCTCTTCTTTAAAAGCAGCTGTTTGTGGTTGAAGTCCTGCATTCTCTGATTTTGCTGCAGCAAGTCCTGCATAGTCAGGAGCTGCTGGGGCTGCATAAGTCGCTGATGAACCTTGGCTTGCTTCAGCTTGGTAAGTTGATGGTGTTGATTGAGTCTCTGCTACAGTTTCTGTAACAGGGGCTTCTGTTGTAGTAGTTTCTTCCACTACAGGTGTTTCTGCTACTGCTTCTTCTACTGGTGCTAAAACTTCTGCCATAGTTTCTGTAACAGGTTCTGCTACTGGTGCTGATGCTTCTGTTGTAGTTTTTGCTACTGCTTCTTCAGTCGCTTGTGGTGCTACTGCCTCAACTTGAGC
Source organism: Streptococcus mitis (assembly GCF_009496285.1). Classification (GTDB taxonomy): domain Bacteria; phylum Bacillota; class Bacilli; order Lactobacillales; family Streptococcaceae; genus Streptococcus; species Streptococcus mitis_BP. The sequence continues at coordinate 11,004 of NZ_WIJK01000025.1, read as the reverse complement.
CTCTGTTTCTTCAACTGGTTGAGTTAAATCTTCAACCTGTACAGTTTGGTCATCTATAGTGACTTGGTTGGTTGTCAAATCTGCTGTAGCAGTTGTTCCTTCGCCACCTTGAACTGTATCAGGGGTTTGAATTTCAACTTCTGTCACTTCTTCCTCATCATTAACAGTTGTTGTAAGGACTGTCTCAGGGAAAATCAGATCAATATTGCTGATCTTGTTCAAGTTAGCAAGAACGGTCACATCCACTCCCAAAGCTTCAGCAATGGTACTTAAGGTATCACCATACTGAATCGTATAGCTTGTTTTATTCTCATTCTTAGTAACATCGTTTTGAATTTGCTCAACACTACGTGCTGTCCATACTAGTTCTTCTGCTTGAGTTGCCAATACAGGGGCAAAGGACAAGGCTACTGTTGATGCTAAAATAATTCTTTTCTTCATACTATCAAACTCCTTTTCAAATGTAGTACCTGTCTATCATAACACAAAGAAAATAGAAAAAAAGCCCTTTTGGGGCTATTTAACAGAACTGTACATTCCTTGTAACAAATCACATTACCTGAAATAGTTTGTTAGTTTCTTGTCATCAGGCTGACACATTCTTCTTGAAGAAAATTCTAGAAGGAAAGTGAGCTAATATCCTCTAAATGCTCTATCTGTTGATTACAAGTTGCAGGAGAGGTAAGAAAATTAATACTCTGAATCCCACTATTTTGGGCAAATTCTATATCCAAAGTCCGATCGCCGATATAATAAGTCTGCTGAGGATTTAATCCATACTTATCTAAAAGATAAATCGCAGCTTCTGGACTAGGCTTCCGAGCAAAGCCACTTTGATTAGTTAAAATTTCTATGAAATAGTGGGCCAAACCCAAATTCTCCAAAATTGTAAAAGCATTGTCCCCTTTATGGGTATAAACAAACTGCTCAATCCCTTGCTGATCTGCCCAAGCTAAGATTTCACGCGCCCCTGGCATCAGAACCACTTGAGCATTATTCTCAGCCAAACTCTGAGCACGAACCTGATTGAGCATATCTGCATCCAAGCCTCTTTCTTCTCCCACCTTTTCCAACAGATCTTGAACGGAAGTTTGTAGAATAAAGGCACGAACCTCAGCCTTATCATAAGGAATGTCAAACTGGGCAAAAGTCTCTTCGATTCCTGCTAAAATAGCCTCATAAGAATCCAACAAGGTCCCATCTAAATCCCAGATAAATCCATTTTTTTTCATATGTCATCCTTTCAAAGAGATATATTGCTTATAACGATAGTGTAGGAAGAACCAGCGAAAACCATTATCCAAAAGCGTTCCTGCCCAAATGCCAGGCAAGCCCCAACCAAGAACAATTCCCATCAGATACCCTGTTCCGATACGGATACACCACATTCCGATACTTGTCGCATAAAAGGGGAGGCGTGCATTTCCCAAACCCTGCCAGACAGCTGTATAAATGACTGTTCCCGTCGTCATAGGAGTCCCTAGTAGAGAGAAAAGAGTCACTAGAACACTTGCTTCAATAGCCACAGAATCACTAGTGTAGAGGTGACTTAGGGGCGTTCCGAGAGCATAGATACTGAGTGTTAAGGGCAACATAAGAAAGAGGGAAAGCCAAAAAGTTTGCTTACTTAAGTTGTCTACCCTTTCCCAATCATCTTCTCCAACTGCTCGAGCCACCTGCATGACTGTTGCTGTAGCGACACCAAAGGCTGGCATATAGTTAAACTGAGTCAAGACTTCACCGATTGCATTTCCTGCGACTGCCTCAGTTCCGAAAGAAACAACCAAGGCAATAATGACCACATCTCCAGCTCGCATCATGAGACGTTCTCCCGCTGCAGGTAAAGCCAAGGTCAGCAAGTCTTTGTCTAGTCCAAAATTTGGTCTCGTATATGGAAGTTTTAATTGTGACCACAAAATCACAACCCCGATCAAACGAGATAGAATGGTCCCCCAAGCAACACCAGCTATCCCCATATCAAGTACAAAAATAGCTAGACTTGAAAAAACAATATTTAAAGCATTGGATAAAAAACTAACATAAAGTGGAAGGCGCGGATTATGGGTGGCGCGAATCAAGGCTCCTAGACTAGTCATCAAGCCCAGGAGAACGATTGTCCCACCGACCAAAGCTAGGTATAGTCCACCACTCTCAGCTACAGACGCTTCTGTTCCTAAAAGGCCAATCATCTCTCGTCCTGCAAAGATGGACAAGCCCCCTAAAACTAAACTCAGTAGTAGGGTAATCTTAAGTGCTTCTGTCACATGATAGGCTAGTCTAGATTGATCTTTCTGTCCCAAACTTTTGGAAATGACACTGGAAATAGCCGCTCCCAAAGCAATAAAAATCGCTTGGTAAATGGTGATAATATTGCCCGCTACAGACACACCCGAAATGGCGATTAAGCCCAGATGTGCCACCAGATAGCTATCTACCATCCCCATGAGCATCTGCAAGAAATTTTCACCCATGGCTGGCAGGGCTATGTTGAGAATATCTTTATATTTCTTAAACAATCCTTCCTCCTGATGAAAAGAAACTCAGTTAGTTTCCCAACCGAGTTTACTTCCTCTCTTTTAAAGTCCTAGATAAGATTCTACTGCAGTCTGCATCTCTGCTGCTGCAACAGTTGTCTTGTGACGAACTGGAGCTGTTTCAAGGCCATCCACTGCTGGTGGCACTGCTACTCCTGAGATTTCATGTAATTGAGCCAAGGCTTCAAAGTCGCTAAGACCTGATTGTCCAGTTACAGCTTCCACCGCAACCACTGGGAACTTGTATGGACTAGCTGTTGATGCAATCACGGTCTTAGTCACATCGCCTGTCGCCGCTTGGTATTTTTTATATACGGCTGAAGCAACTGCTGTATGTGGATCCTCAATGTAGGCATCTGTTTGATAAACACACTTGATTTCTGCTGCTGTTTCTGCTTCCGTCGCATACTCAGCTGCAAAGAGGTCCAAAATCTCTGCATCAAAATCAGTCAACTCATATTGACCTTGGTTATTCAAAGCATTCATGAGTTCAGCTGTCTTAACCGCATCATTACCCAAAAGGTGGAAAATCAAGCGCTCCAAGTTTGAAGAGACCAAGATATCCATAGATGGGCTAGTGGTTACCTTAAACTCACGCTTCTTGTCATAAACACGAGTTTTAAAGAAGTCTGTCAAAACATTGTTGTCATTTGAAGCACAGATCAATTTGCCAACTGGTAGGCCGATTTGCTTAGCGTAAAAGGCAGCCAAGATATTCCCAAAGTTCCCTGTCGGTACGGTGAAGTTAACCTTGTCACCAGCCTTAATCTCACCAGTTTTAACAAGCTGAGCGTAGGCATACACATAATAGACAATCTGTGGTACCAAACGACCGATATTCATAGAGTTAGCAGATGAGAACTGGAGCTTGTTAGCAGCCAATTTTTCACGAAGGGCCACATCATTGAACATGTGCTTAACGTTGGTTTGAGCATCGTCAAAGTTTCCATCAATAGCGATAACATGAGTATTTTCCCCAGTTTGAGTGGTCATTTGCAACTCTTGTACCTTGCTGACACCATCTTTTGGATAAAAGACGATAATTTCAGTTCCAGGAACATCCGCAAATCCTGCCATGGCAGCTTTTCCAGTGTCTCCAGAAGTTGCAGTCAAGATAACAATCTTGTTTTCCAAGCCATGTTTCTTGGCAGCTGTTGTCATAAAGTATGGCAAGATAGACAAGGCCATGTCTTTGAAGGCAATGGTTGAACCGTGGAAAAGTTCCAAGTTGTATTGGCCATCAAGTTTGACAAGAGGAGCAATGGCTAGCGTATCAAACTTGCTATCATAGGCATTGGTGATACAGTAGTCCAACTCCTCTGCTGTAAAGTCATCCAAGAAAGCTGACAAGACCAGCTTAGCCACTTCTTGGTAAGAAGCATCTTTTAATGTGTCAAAATCCAAATCTACCTTTGGATAACTAACCGGAGTAAACAAACCTCCATCTGTTGCCAAACCTTGCAAAATCGCTTGGCTGGCTGTTACGGTATTTTTCGCATCACGCGTTGATTGATAAACTAATGTCATAAATCTCTATCCTTTATCTATAGTCTCATCCATTATAACATGATTTTTCAGAAAATTCTTCCTTTATAAGAAAATTATAGAGTCATTTTTTCTTTCAGAGGCTCTAAATAGCTCATTTCACTCTGCCCTCTCATCTCAAGTCCTTGCTCTGCTATAGCTAGCAAATCTTTTGAGAATTGAACAATTCCAGCTGTCTCCTCATCTGAAAGCTGTTTCTTAGAAAACTGACGTCTCAAAGATTTGTAGTCACGACCAAATCTCTCAAAGAAAGGTGCTGTTTCTAGGTATGTTTCAAGCTTGTCTAGATTTACCAACAAACCTAGATGAAAGGCTGCCGAAGCAAAGGTTCGGTCTAGGGGTTGCGTACAAACACTACGGAATTCAACCGTCCCTCGAGTTGTTAGGTCTTGATATTGGTAACTACGGTGCGTTTGAAAATCCTTCTCTTGAGGAACCAGAAGAGTTTCTTTTCCATTTAGAGTATAGGCAAGAATTTCATCAGCAGCTAGGTAATCTCTAGCCCGAATCGGAGAAAAATAGTAGGTTTCCCCATCTCGTTCTGCTGTAAAAATCGCAGAGCGGTCTAGATAATCAAAGAAATCATCCTCATCTTTAAAGAGTTTTGCATTAACGCCAACGTTCTCTGGATAAATCCCATGCATGGAGTCTTCCCAAAAGATATCTCGTGAAATCTGAGTATCCCATTCTGCTCCCGAAAACTCAGAATTTGCAAACAGATAGGCTTTAGCTGCTTCTACTTGATTAAAAGCATTGATAACTCGTAAATAGTTTGACTTTGAGACATCTAACTGAACTTGACTCCCACAGATAAATGCACCATAGTCTGGAAAATCATGCAAAGAAACGGACTCCTGATTGTTGCCCATCTTCAGATAGTCCATTAACATCTGGTAGCGAGGATAAGCCACAGGTCGATTGTCATTTTGATTCCAGTTTGGGTGAATCCCCCAACCCTGGATAGCATGATCCTTTTCGCCTAGTTTTTCCTGAATCACCTTCATATAAGCTTGAAATCGTCCTTCGACCTCTTGGATTTTCTGGGCTCTGCCAAAGGCAAACTCCAAGGTCGTGTAGGAAACCTCAAACAGAATCCGATCCTGACTCTTTGGTTCTACAAGTTGAATTGGATTGCCATCCTGGTCTTCCTTTTCAACTTCTAGACTGAGAGCGTCAACTAAAAAACGCATCAATTCCTTGCTGACTTCAATATCTGTAGGTTGGCCTTTCGTATGAACGATCGGAAACTCCAACTCAACACCGATATAGAGCTCTGGATTTTCTTTGATATTTTTTAAATAACGGTTCTTCAATAACTGAATCGAAGGGGACATAGATACCTCTCACTCTAAATTCTCTTACTAGAAAGATCAATTGCTTTCTATATTATACCAAAATCCCCTCGAGAAAGAACTCAGAAAAATTGCTGAAAACCTTCAAGAGGCGATATAAAGTCAACTTTTCTAGCGTTTATAGGTATTTACTCGCCAATGCATCAATCTTATTTGTTCAATTTTCACAGTCTTATCAACTGGTTAAGCGATTACATGGTTTTTTACCTCAAAACCATTGTACTATAGTAAATATCGTGATACAATTCACATATAGACAAAAAAGAGGGCAGTTCAAATTCGACTTCACTTGAAAGCTTTTCAAGCCAAGCCCCTTTTCCTCTGCACCTCAACGACTAATCAAGGAGGATAGCTATGAAAGCTGTTGTTGTAAATCCAGAAAGCACTGGTGTTGCTATTGAAGAAAAAGTGCTTCGTCCGCTCGAAACTGGGGAAGCACTTGTTGAAGTTGAGTACTGTGGTGTTTGCCACACAGACCTCCACGTTGCCCATGGTGACTTTGGAAAAGTTCCAGGACGCGTTCTCGGTCACGAAGGGATCGGTATCGTCAAAGAAGTTGCTCCTGATGTTAAAAGCCTCAAAGTTGGCGACCGTGTCAGCGTAGCTTGGTTTTTTGAAGGCTGCGGTATGTGTGAATACTGTACAACTGGACGCGAAACTCTTTGCCGTTCCGTAAAAAATGCTGGCTACTCAGTAGATGGTGGTATGGCAGAACAATGTATCGTAACTGCAGATTATGCTGTTAAGGTTCCAGAAGGGCTCGATCCAGCCCAAGCTTCTTCTATCACTTGTGCCGGTGTTACTACCTACAAGGCTATCAAAGAAGCAAAAGTTGAGCCAGGTCAATGGGTTGTCCTCTATGGTGCTGGAGGCCTTGGTAACTTGGCTGTTCAATACGCTAAAAAAGTGTTTAACGCTCACGTTATCGCAGTTGACATTAACAATGATAAACTTGCCCTAGCTAAAGAAGTTGGTGCAGATATCGTGATTAACGGTCTTGAAGTCGAAGATGTCCCAGGCCTTATCAAAGAAAAGACAAACGGTGGTGCTCACTCAGCTGTCGTAACAGCTGTATCAAAAGTTGCCTTTAACCAAGCAGTTGACTCTGTTCGTGCAGGTGGTCGTGTAGTAGCTGTCGGTCTCCCATCTGAAATGATGGATCTAAGCATCGTCAAAACAGTTCTTGACGGTATCCAAGTCATCGGTTCTCTCGTTGGAACACGTAAAGATTTGGAAGAAGCCTTCCAATTTGGTGCTGAAGGTCTGGTTGTACCAATCGTTCAAAAACGCCCTGTCGAAGATGCCATTGCTGTCTTTGATGAAATGGCTGCCGGTACCATCCAAGGTCGTATGGTTCTAGACTTTACTCATTAAGATAAATAATAAATGCCAAAACGAGGTAGGACAGAAAATCCCACCTCGTTTTTTTAGCAATAAAATTTTGATACGACAACTAATTGGACTTGGGGCATTTTTTAGACGCCCAAGAGCACTAGTGAAGAAAACGTCATTTTTCTAGACAAATTCTACAAGCAAACAGCGGATTGTTGAAACATCAGGGACCCGGACTAGAAAGTCGTGAGTTAATTCATCGACCTCTGCCCACCCATTTTTTATATTAAATTTTTTTACCATTTTATAGACGATTTTACAAAAAGTTTATATATCAATATCTGTAAAGATAAAGCTTTGAGATTTTTTTCACTCTTTATTATAATTAGTTGCTTTTTTTCTGAAATCGATTTATACTTAAGGAGTCTTAAAGTTTTCTTAAACTACAAGTCAAACATTTTATAAGGAGGAATGACAATAATGAGTATCGGAATCATTATTGCGAGCCACGGTGAATTTGCCGCGGGTATTCATCAGTCAGGATCTATGATCTTTGGTGAACAAGAAAAGGTTCAAGTTGTAACCTTTATGCCAAACGAAGGTCCAGATGATTTATACGCCAAGTTCAACAATGCTGTGGCTGCATTTGACGCAGAAGATGAGGTTCTAGTCCTGGCTGACCTTTGGAGTGGTTCTCCATTTAACCAAGCTAGCCGCGTAATGGGAGAAAACCCTGAGCGTAAATTTGCCATCATCACAGGACTTAACTTACCGATGTTAATCCAAGCATATACAGAGCGCCTCATGGATGCTAATGCTGGAGTGGATAAAGTCGCTGCGAACATCATTAAAGAGGCCAAAGATGGCATCAAGGCTCTTCCAGAAGAGCTAAATCCAGCTGAGGAAGTTGCAACTGCTGCAGCTACTCCAGTTGCCCAAGCTGCTATTCCAGAAGGAACTGTTATCGGAGACGGTAAATTGAAAATCAATCTTGCTCGTCTTGACACACGTCTTCTTCATGGACAAGTCGCAACTGCTTGGACTCCAGATTCAAAAGCAGACCGTATCATCGTTGCTTCAGATAACGTAGCAAATGACGACCTTCGTAAAGAATTGATCAAACAAGCGGCTCCTAACGGAGTTAAGGCTAACGTTGTTCCAATCAAAAAATTGATTGAGGTTGCTAAAGATCCTCGCTTTGGTGAAACACATGCCCTTATCTTGTTTGAAACACCACAAGATGCCCTTCGTGCTATCGAAGGTGGTGTGCCAATCAAAACTCTTAACGTTGGATCAATGGCTCACTCAACTGGTAAAACAATGGTCAACAACGTATTGTCAATGGACAAAGACGACGTTGCTACATTTGAAAAAATGCGTGACCTCGGTGTTGAATTTGATGTACGTAAAGTACCAAACGACACTAAAAAAGATTTGTTTGACTTGATTAGCAAAGCTAACGTTCAATAATTAACATTAAATAGAAAAGGAATAAAACCATGTCAGATATTTCATTCATTTCTGCTATCTTGGTTGTAGTTGTTGCCTTCTTCGCAGGTCTTGAAGGTATCCTCGACCAATTCCAATTCCATCAACCAATCGTAGCATGTACCCTTATCGGTCTTGTAACTGGTAACCTCGAAGCTGGGGTTATGCTTGGTGGATCACTTCAAATGATCGCCCTTGGTTGGGCTAACATCGGAGCTGCCGTAGCTCCTGACGCTGCTCTTGCTTCTGTTGCTGCTGCAATTATCATGATCAAAGGTGGTAACTTTACTACTGAAGGTATCGCAGTCGCAACTGCAACTGCAATCCCTCTTGCCGTAGCTGGACTTTTCTTGACTATGATCGTTCGTACAATCTCAGTTGGTTTGGTTCACACTGCTGACGCTGCTGCTAAAGAAGGAAACATTACAGCTGTTGAACGCGCTCACTACTTTGCCCTTGCTCTTCAAGGTCTACGTATTGCTATCCCAGCTGCACTCTTGCTTGCAATGCCAACTGAAGCCGTTCAAGGCGTATTGGAACTTATGCCAGAATGGCTTAAAGGTGGTATGGCTGTCGGTGGTGCTATGGTCGTTGCCGTTGGTTACGCTTTGGTTATCAACATGATGGCTACTCGTGAAGTATGGCCATTCTTCGCTATCGGTTTTGCTCTTGCAGCAATCTCTCAATTGACTTTGATTGCCCTTGGTGTCATCGGTGTTGCCCTTGCCTTCATCTACCTCAACCTTTCTAAACAAGGTGGAAACGGTGGCGGAGGAGCTGCAACTTCTAACGATCCAATCGGTGATATCCTAGAAGACTACTAGAAAGGGGAACAATCATGGCTGAAAAAATTCAATTATCAAAATCAGATCGCCAAAAAGTTTGGTGGCGTTCACAATTCCTTCAAGGTTCTTGGAACTACGAACGTATGCAAAACTTGGGTTGGGCTTACTCTTTGATCCCAGCTATCAAGAAACTTTACACTAAAAAAGAAGACCAAGCAGCTGCTCTTGAGCGCCACCTTGAATTCTTCAACACTCACCCATACGTAGCTGCTCCAATCATGGGGGTTACTCTTGCACTTGAAGAAGAACGCGCAAACGGTACTGAAATCGATGACGCTGCTATCCAAGGTGTTAAGATCGGTATGATGGGACCTCTTGCTGGTATCGGTGACCCAGTCTTCTGGTTTACAGTACGTCCGATCCTTGGTGCCCTTGGTGCATCACTTGCTGCAACTGGTAATATCGTTGGACCACTTCTCTTCTTCTTTGGATGGAATGCAATCCGTATGTCTTTCCTATGGTATACACAAGAGTTTGGTTACAAGGCTGGATCTGAAATCACTAAAGATATGTCAGGTGGTATCTTGAAAGACATCACTAAAGGAGCTTCTATCCTTGGTATGTTCATCCTTGCCGTTCTTGTACAACGTTGGGTATCAATCAACTTCACTATCAACCTTCCAGGTAAACAATTGTCAGAAGGTGCCTACATCGTCTTCCCAGAAGGTCCTGTTACAGGTGGAGAATTGAAGGGAATCCTCGGCCAAGCACTTAGCGGATTGAGCTTGGATAGCGTTCAACCACAAACCCTTCAAGGACAGTTGAACTCATTGATCCCAGGATTGATGGGACTTCTCCTTACTTTCCTTTGCATGTGGTTGCTTAAGAAAAAAGTATCTCCAATCACAATCATTCTTGCCCTCTTTGTAGTTGGTATCGCAGCTCGTTTCTTCGGTATCATGTAATCTCGGTGAGAATTTACAAACAAAAAAAAGAGTCTGGGACAATAGTGTCTCGATTCTATCAAAAAAGCAACGGTTTTTGCCGTTGCTTTTTGCATGGTTGCGATAGTCTTGGTAAAATAGAATTGCTTAATAAACCATTTAGAAAGGCTATCCCATGCATATTCACTATAACACAAATCAAACAACTTTATCACTAGAAATCAGTTCTTTCTTGCCACAAGACCTTCTCGTCTTTACTATTGAAAAAGTGGTGAATACCTTGGAGGACAGTCACTTCCACGCCTTCTATCATGCCTTTGGTCGCCCGTCTTATCACCCAAAAATGCTTGTATCTACTCTTCTATTTGCCTATTCACAAGGGATGTTCTCTGGTCGAAAAATTGAAAAAATGATGATTTAAAATCTGGCTATGCAGTACCTAACAGGACAGTTGGTTGTCAGCTATCGCACCATCAATCGTTTTCGTGTCGCTGAAGGGATGGGAGAACTCATTCGTGATCTTTTCATCGACCTCAATCTTCGTTTAAAAATGGAAGAGTTAGTGACTTTAGATTGCTTGTTTATTGACGGAACTAAGATTGAAGCCAATGCCAACAAGTATAGTTTCGTGTGGAAGAAAGCGACAGAGAGATTCTCCGCTAAACTTCAAGAACAGATACAGATCTATTTTCAAGAAGAAATCACTCTCCTTATCCATCAGGCTATTAAGCTGGATGAAGAAGAGCCTATCTCCTCAGAGCAGTTGATTGAATTTGCTCAAGTCCTTGAAGAAGAATTGGAAAAACTGAGCCAAGATATTGAGGAGACACCCGTTAAGGGAAGGATGAACGTAAAACTCAGAGTCGTAAACTCAAGAAAGTCTTGCGTAAAGTCAAAGAGGATTTTTCAATACGTGCTGAAAAATATGAGAACTATCAAGAAACTTTTGAAGGGCGTAACAGCTTTTCCAAAACAGATCCAGATGCCACTTTTATGCGGATGAAGGAAGACCATATGAAAAATG
>NZ_WIJK01000024.1 GCF_009496285.1 Streptococcus mitis | reverse complement strand
GTAAGGTATCTGTACCAGTAATTCCAGGTTACTACGCTGATAAGACAGAAGCTGGTGGTAAGACAGTTACTCCAGAAAATCCTGAAGCAACAGATACAGTAACCTACAAACCACTTGGAAACTTGGTTCCAAAACCAGGAACACCAGACGATCCAAACTTCCCATCAATACCAAAAGTGAAGTATCCAAATGATCCAAACAATCCAGGTAAACCAGGTAAGCCAGTGGTTCCAGATGTACCAGGCTACAGACCATACTTGCCAGATCCAAAAGATCCAAGCAAACCAGGTCAACCAGTAGAACCAGGTAAGGAGCTTCCAAACCTTCCAACAAACCCAGGTGAAGACACACCAATCATCTACGTATCAATCGTAAATGATGTGAAGAAACCAACTAAACAAACAGTTAAGTTTGAAGGAGCAGGCGATAAGACTCCAGCCGACAACGTCCAAGACGACTTCACATTCACTGGTAAAGAAAACAAAGCTTCTGGAACTACAACATGGACTGAGAAGAGCCATACTTATGGTAAGGTATCTGTTCCAGTAATTCCAGGTTACTACGCTGATAAGACAGAAGCTGGTGGTAAGACAGTAACTCCAGAAAATCCTGAAGCAACAGATACAGTAACCTACAAACCGCTTGGAAAATTGGTTCCAAAACCAGAGAAACCAAACGATCCAAACTTCCCATCAACACCAAAAGTGAAGTATCCAAATGATCCAACAGATCCAGGTAAACCAGGTAAACCAGTTGTTCCAGACGTACCAGGCTACAAACCATACTTGCCAGATCCAAAAGATCCAAGCAAACCAGGTCAACCAGTAGAACCAGGTAAGGAGCTACCAAACCTTCCAACAAACCCAGGTGACGACACCCCAATCATCTACGTTCCAATCGTAAATGATGTGACTAAACCAACTAAACAAACAGTTAAGTTTGAAGGAGCAGGCGATAAGACTCCAGCAGACAATGTCCAAGATGACTTTACGTTTACTGGTAAAGAAAACAAAGCTTCTGGAACTACAACATGGAATGAGAAGAGCCATACTTACGGTAAGGTATCAGTTCCAGTAATTCCAGGTTACTACGCTGATAAGACAGAGGCTGGTGGTAAGACAGTTACTCCAGAAAATCCTGAAGCAACAGATACAGTTACTTACAAACCGCTTGGCAGTTTGGTTCCGAAATCTGATGATCCGAAATTCCCATCAACACCAGATGTGAAATATCCAAATGATCCAACAGATCCAGGTAAACCAGGTAAACCAGTCGTTCCAGACGTACCAGGCTACAAACCATACTTGCCAGATCCAAAAGATCCAAGCAAACCAGGTCAACCAGTAGAACCAGGTAAGGAACTTCCAAATCTTCCAACAAATCCAGGTGAAGACACCCCAATCATCTACGTTCCAATCGTACCAAAAACTCCTAATGTCCCAACTCCAGAGCCAAGACCAGAGACACCTGGCACTCCAAATCCAGAACCAAAACCTTTGAATCCTGAAAAAGTAGTTCGCGAATTGCCAAATACTGGTACAGATTCAAATACGGTTATGACTGGACTTGGAATCATTGGAATGGCAACAACGCTATTAGGTTTAGCCCAAAAGAAAAAAGAAGATTAGAATAAATATTTAATCTTATTGAAATTACTTTGGACTAGATGATAGAGTCTATAGCATTAAGAGGGCAAACATTTTAAGAATGTTTGTCTTCTTTTTATATAATGGATTGAACCTAGAATAGTACGATACAGATTCTAAAACATTTCTAGAAATTACTTTGACTTTCCTAATCTCTTTGTTCATACCTTATTTCAATCTACTATATATAGTAGGTGTAATACTCAAAATGAATCAAACTTAAATTTTTATGTCTAAATTTGCAAACTAACTTCTAGAGAAATTAGCCAAATTACCCAAAATGTGTTTTAGCCAGATTTATCTGCATTAGTCTAGCTTTTATCAATGGAAAATGTTATAATAGACTGTATTTAAAAAAATTTTAAGGAGAAATGACAGAATGTCTGTATCATTTGAAAACAAAGAAACAAACCGTGGTGTCTTGACTTTCACTATCTCTCAAGACCAAATCAAACCAGAATTGGATCGTGTATTTAACTCAGTAAAGAAATCTCTTAACGTTCCTGGTTTCCGTAAAGGTCATCTTCCACGTCCTATCTTCGACAAAAAATTTGGTGAAGAGTCACTTTACCAAGACGTTATGAACGCTCTTTTGCCAAACGCTTATGAAGCAGCTGTAAAAGAAGCTGGTCTTGAAGTCGTTGCACAACCAAAAATTGACGTAACTTCAATGGAAAAAGGTCAAGATTGGGTTATCACTGCTGAAGTTGTTACAAAACCTGAAGTTAAATTGGGTGACTACAAAAACCTTGAAGTATCAGTTGATGTAGAAAAAGAAGTAACTGATGCTGATGTTGAAGAACGTATCGAACGTGAACGCAACAACTTGGCTGAATTGGTGATCAAAGAAGCTGCTGCTGAAAACGGCGACACTGTTGTTATCGACTTTGTTGGTTCTATTGACGGTGTTGAATTTGACGGTGGAAAAGGTGAAAACTTCTCACTTGGACTTGGTTCAGGTCAATTCATCCCTGGTTTCGAAGACCAATTGGTTGGACACTCAGCTGGTGAAACTGTTGATGTTATCGTAACATTCCCAGAAGACTACCAAGCAGAAGACCTTGCTGGTAAAGAAGCTAAATTCGTGACAACTATCCACGAAGTAAAAGCTAAAGAAGTTCCAGCTCTTGACGATGAACTTGCAAAAGATATCGACGAAGAAGTTGAAACACTTGCTGAATTGAAAGAAAAATACCGCAACGAATTGGCTGCTGCTAAAGAAGAAGCATACAAGGATGCAGTTGAAGGTGCAGCAATCGATAAAGCAGTTGAAAATGCTGAAATCGTAGAACTTCCAGAAGAAATGATCCACGAAGAAGTTCACCGTTCAGTAAATGAATTCCTTGGAAACTTGCAACGTCAAGGTATTAACCCTGACATGTACTTCCAAATCACTGGAACTACTCAAGAAGACCTTCACAAACAATACGAAGCAGAAGCTGAGTCACGTACGAAGACTAACCTTGTTATCGAAGCAGTTGCGAAAGCTGAAGGATTTGACGCTACTGACGAAGAAATCCAAAAAGAAATCGAGCAATTGGCTGCAGATTACAACATGGAAGTTGCTCAAGTACAAAACTTGCTTTCAGCTGATATGTTGAAACACGATATCACAATCAAAAAAGCTGTTGAATTGATCACAAGCACTGCAACAGTAAAATAATCTGAAAAGATAAAAGCCCACCGGATTCGGTGGGTTTTCTTATACTTTATTTTCCGAAAAATTCTTGTAGGTCTTCTTGGCTAATCCCAATCATAGCTGGGATACTAGTCCAGTTTTCTTCGGTTAGAATATAGGATTGTTCAGTGTATGTTGAGATGGCAGTATCGGTTGCAAGTTGGTTTGTTTCCTCTGCATTCTCCATTAGGTCAGCGAAACGTTCAATTAGATAGGTCTTGCGTGCTGTCCCGATGTGCTTGGTTGCATAGTCAAAGGCCTGTATTTCGCCTAGTAAAATCAGTTTACTTTTGGCCCGAGTGATAGCAGTGTAGATGAGATTGCGCTCCAGCATGCGTTTGCTAGCACTAGTAATCGGAAGAATCACAACAGGAAACTCGCTACCCTGAGACTTATGGATACTCATGGCATAGGCTAAGCGAATCTTGTACCATTCATTTCGAGGATAGGAAACCTCGTTCCCATCAAAGTCGATGACAATTTCATCTTGCTTGGATTCGGTGTATTTTCCTGGAATCAAGTCTGTGATATAGCCTAAGTCTCCGTTAAAGACATTGACCTCTGCATCGTTGACTAGGTGAATGACCTTATCTCCTGTTCGATAGTGGTACTGAGGAGCTTCAAAGCTAAGCTGGTCTTTTTGTGGAGGATTAAGGAGGTCTTGCATGAGCTGGTTGATGGCATCAATACCAGCAGTTCCACGGTACATAGGGGCAAGAACCTGAATATCACGAGCAGGGATGCCACTTCTGATAGCAGCACCTAGGATTTTTTCAATGCTAGCAGGGATATGGTTACTAGCGATTTCAAAGTAGGAGCGATCTGCTTTTTTCTGGGTGAAGTCTGCAGGCAATATTCCCTGACGAATCTGACTGGCAAGCGTGACGATGGTTGATTCTTCGCTCTGACGGTAGATTCGTTCCAAACGTGTTTGAGGAATACTTGAAATCTGGAGCAAGTCAGCCAAGACTTGACCAGGACTAACCGATGGCAGCTGGTCGCTATCACCAACGATAAGGATTTTACTGTTAGAGGAGATGTTGGAAAAGAGCTGGTTGGCTAGCCAAGTATCTACCATAGAAAACTCATCTACAATGATAAAGTCAGCATCCAGATAATCTTCCAGATGGCTGGTGTCGTCATCTCCAGTCATACCCAAATGGCGGTGAATGGTAGCACTAGGTAGACCTGTTAGCTCATTCATGCGACGGGCTGCGCGACCAGTGGGAGCGGCTAGGAGAATGGGCAAATTGCTCTTTCTCTTGAGGTCTAGTCCTTCTAAGAGAGCATAGACAGCGATAATGCCGTTGATAACAGTGGTCTTACCTGTACCAGGCCCACCTGTAAGGATAAAGACCTTGTTTTGGATAGCATCGCAGATGGCCTGTTTTTGAATACTATCATACTCAATTCCCAGTTCTTCCTCAACAGTTGTGATATGGTCTTGAATAGTCTCTAGATCCTGTTTTTTACTCTGTCCTTTTTCGAGGATTCTGATGAGTTGGCTGCGAATCCCTTCTTCTGCAAAAAAGAGGCTATTATCAAAAATTTTGGTATCAATCTGCTGGACTTTATCTTCTTCAATCAGATAAGCAAGTTCTTGGGCAATTTGACTCGGATCTAGTTCGACTGGACGGGAGGATTCTAGAAGGTTGAGGGTTTGCTCCAACAAGTCTCTAGCTTCCATATAGGTATCTCCCGTTTCCATGCAACCTTGAAAGAGACTATGGACAAGACCAGCACGGAAGCGTTCGGGAGCTTGACTCTCAATTCCCAATTCTTGGGCCAGTTGGTCAGCAATGGTAAATCCCAAGCCCTTGATATCCTCAACCAGTTGATAGGGATAATTCTCGACAATCTCTAGAGTTTCTTCCTTGTAAAAGTCTTGAATCTGAAAGGCCAGTTTATTAGGAATGCCGTAGTTGGCTAGCTTGGCTAAGACCATCTCTGTTCCGTAATTAAGACGAAGGGTTGAGACGAAGGCTTCACGATTTTTAGCAGAGAGTCCAGAGATAGACTGGAGTTTGTCTGGATTTTCTAAGATTTTGTCAATAGTGTTATCTCCGTAAATATCCACAATTTTCTGAGCTGTTTTGAGTCCAATTCCCTTAAAATGGCTACTGGAGAAATACTTGACCAAGCCCTTACTAGTCGGCTTGGCTCTCTCATAGCGAGTCATTTGTAGCTGTTCCCCATACTTGGAGTGTTGGACAATTTGCCCCCAAAAAGTGTATTCCTCTCCTTCAATGATATCAGCCATGGTACCTGTGACAATGATTTCATAATCATCAAAGTCTTCAGCATTGGTATCATCAATATCTAGGAGCAAAATGCGGAAAAAATTGCTGACATTTTCAAAAATAATGCGTTCAATGGTGCCTGAAAAATAAACTTCCATAAAATTCCTTACAATAGTGTCTGAGAAAATTTATCCCAGATTTAGTCAAAATAGAATGAGAAGAGGCTGAGATGGAAAATTCTCGGCCTCTTCCTAGTTTTTAAAATGTTCCGATACGCTTGAGTGGCCAGAAGCGGAATTTGGCTTCACCAGTGATATCTTTTGCCTTAAAGGTACCAACATGTCGACTGTCGCTAGATACCAGACGGTCATCACCCAGTAGGAGGTATTCTCCTTCTGGAACAGTGAAGGTGAAGCTAGTGTTGTAATTAACATCTAGGGTAAAGGCCTGAGCCTTTTGGGCAATGGTTCTAAAGTATTCGCCCTTTTTTCCATCCCAACCAGTTCCAGTATAGGTGCTTTGGAGCTTATCTTCCTTGAAACGCTTAAGGTATTCTGCTAGATAAGGCTCATCAGTTTCTTGACCATTGATATAGAGCTTGTCGCTCTCGTAACGAATGGTATCTCCTGGCATACCGATGACTCGCTTAACGATGTCCTTGTTCCCGTCGTCTTCATGGGCAACCACGATATCAAAACGATTGATTGGGAGATGTTTAACCACAAAGAGGACTTCTCCATCTGCTAAGGTAGGATCCATTGAATGTCCTTCTACACTGACATTCCTCCAGAGAAAGAGACGACTAAGGGCGATAAGAGTGATAATGAGGATAAAACTCCACTCTTTTAAAAACGATTTAAAATATTTCATAATTTACCTTTCTAGCAGTTTTTTTGCTTTTTCAGTATTTTTAAAGTGTAGTTTGGCGCAGAAGTTGAGTCCCTGCCTACCATAAGCACGAAGGATTTGGCTAGCTACCTTATCAGAAGCTGTTCCAGCTCCGCTTGGAAGTTGATAGCCAAGTTCTCTCCCCAGATTTTCGAGATTCTCTAGAAAGAGATCACGCGCAATGATAGAGCTTACTGCGACAGCCAAGTACTTACCTTCGGCTTTTTCCTCTAGACTGACTGGATTAGAAAAATGATTGGCTTCATTTTTTAAGTACTTTTCATAGTTCTGAGCACTAGTGAAGGCATCGATAACAATCTTTTCTGGCTGGACTCCCTTTTGGAGAAGGAGAAAAATTGCTTGATTGTGTAAGGCTACCTTAACAGAAACGGCGTTGTAGCGCTCACCAATGACTTCGTTATACTTACTTGGAGAAAGCAGTAGAGCTTGGTGCTGGATTCTCTCTTTAAGGAGAGGGGCAAGCTGACGAATCTTTTGGTCTGTCAGAGTCTTAGAGTCCCCAACACCCAGTTTTCGTAGGAAGTCATGCTGGTCAGGCGTTACAAAGGATGCTACTACAGCTAGACCACCGAAGTAGGAACCATTTCCCACCTCATCTGTTCCAAGCAAAGGGAAATTTTGCCCACTAGCTACTGGGCTGACCTGATAACCAAAAAAGCTGGCGTAACGTTCAGCAGCTTCTCCTTGCAAGAGCACTTTTCCAGATGTATAGATGGAAACACTTGCCTGTGGAAGCTTGAAAAAGTAGCGAATATAAGGATTTTTACTAGGAGTCAGTGCTTGTTCATATTTCTGAACAAAGGCTTGGATTTCCTTTTCGCTTGGAGTTAATGTAATACTTGCCATAGTTCTTATTGTACCATAAAAGCCGCAGAATTGGTAAAAACTGACAAACTTAGTGAAATTTGGTATAATATCGTGAGGTGAATTTTTATGGCAAATTTAAATCGATATAAGTTTATATTCGGAAAAAAAACATTGACCCTAACAACTGAGCATGACAACCTCTTTATGGAGGAAATTGCCAAGGTTGCAACTGAAAAATATGAAGCAATTAAAGAGCAAATGCCTGGAGCGGATGATGAGACAATCGCTATTTTATTAGCAGTCAATAGCTTGTCAACTCAACTCAGTCGTGAGATTGAATTTGATGATAAGGAGCAAGAATTAGAAGCTCTCCGTCATCAGGTTGTTGCAGCAAAACAAGAACAGAGCAAGATTGAGGACTCACTATGATTTCCATCTTTCTTTTATTGGTTCTGGCTTGGAGTTTTTATATCGGCTATCGCAGAGGCTTGGTCCTACAAGTCTATTATCTCCTAGCTACAATCGTCTCAGCTTATTTTGCGGGGAATTTTTATCAGTCATTGGGAGAAACATTTCATTTGTTGATTCCTTATGCCAATCCTCAGGAAGGGCAGGGTACCTTTTTCTTCCCATCTGACCAGCTCTTCCAATTGGACAAGGTCTTTTACGCAGGTATTGGCTATCTCTTAGCCTTTGCCGTATTTTACTGCATCGGTCGTTTGATTGGACTCTTTTTTAACCTAGTACCAACCAAAAAGTTAGGTGGCAAATATTTTCGCATCGGTGCAGGAGTCTTATCAGTTGGAGTGACCATATTTGTCCTTCAGATGATGCTGACCATCCTTGCGACTGTGCCCCTAGCAATCGTTCAAAATTCACTTGAAAATAGTCTAGTAGCCAAACATATGATTCAGAGTATTCCAGTAACTACTGACTTGATTAAACAACTCTGGGTAACCAAACTAATCGGATAAAAAGGGCGGGAACTATTCCTAGCCTTTTGTTTACAATTTCATACTCTTCGGAAATCTCTTCAAACCACGTCAGCTTCGCCTTGGATTATATATGTGACTGACTTCGTCAGTCTTATCTACAACCTCAAAGCAGTGCTTTGAGCAACCTATGGCTAGCTTCCTAGTTTGCTCTCTGATTTTCATTGAGTATCAATAGTTTAGGAGCCTTTTTGAAAAGAGTGAGAATTTGAAAAATTCGTTCGCTCATTACGAAGGAAAAGAAAATGAATAAAAAAATACTAGAAACATTAGAATTTAATAAGGTCAAGGCTTTATTTGAGCCCCATCTTTTGACTGAGCAAGGACTAGAACAGTTGAAAGAACTTGCTCCGACTGATAAAGGAGACAAGATTAAGCAAGCTTTTGCAGAGATGAAGGAAATGCAAGAACTCTTTGTCGAGCATCCTCATTTCAGCATTTCTGCAACAAAAGATATTGCTGCAACTAGCAAACGTTTGGAGATGGGTGCTGACCTCAACATCGAGGAATTTCTCCTTCTCAAGCGTGTCATCTTTGCCAGTCGTGAATTGCAGAATTTTTATGACAATCTTGAAAATGTACGTTTAGAACACCTAGCTAACTGGTTTGAGAAACTTCATGATTTTCCACATTTACAGGGAAATCTACAAGCCATCAACGAAGCTGGATTTATTGAGAACTTTGCTAGTGAAGATTTGGCACGAATCCGTCGAAAAATCCATGATAGTGAAAGTCAAGTCCGTGATGTCCTGCAAGACCTTCTCAAACAAAAAGCTCAGATGCTGACAGAAGGGATTGTCGCAAGTAGAAATGATCGCCAAGTTCTTCCAGTTAAAAACACCTATCGTAACAAGATTGCTGGTGTGGTTCATGATATCTCTGCCAGCGGGAACACTGTTTATATCGAACCACGTGAAGTGGTCAAGCTAAGTGAAGAAATCGCAAGTCTTCGTGCAGACGAACGTTATGAGATGCTGCGTATCCTCCAAGAACTCTCTGAAAGAGTAAGACCTCATGCAGCTGAAATCGCCAATGATGCATGGATTATTGGACATTTGGACCTGATTCGTGCTAAGGTTCGCTTTATTCAAGAGACGGAGGCAGTAGTACCTCAAGTGTCTGAGGGACAGGAGATTCAACTGCTGCACGTTCGTCATCCTCTTGTAAAAAATGCAGTCGCAAATGATGTGCACTTTGGGAAAGATTTGACAGCTATTGTTATTACTGGTCCCAATACGGGTGGTAAGACCATTATGCTCAAGACCTTAGGTTTGACCCAGTTGATGGCCCAGTCTGGTCTACCAATTTTAGCTGATAAGGGTAGTCGTGTAGGGATTTTCGAGGAGATTTTCGCAGATATCGGAGACGAGCAGTCCATTGAGCAAAGTCTCTCAACCTTCTCTAGTCATATGACCAATATCGTTGATATTCTTGGTAAGGTCAATCAAAACTCGTTCTTGCTACTTGATGAGCTTGGAGCAGGTACAGATCCTCAAGAAGGTGCAGCCCTTGCCATGTCAATCCTAGAAGACTTGCGCTTGCGTCAGGTTAAGACCATGGCAACCACTCATTATCCTGAACTAAAAGCTTATGGAATTGAAACGGCTTATGTTCAGAATGCTAGCATGGAGTTTGATACAGCTAGCCTGCGTCCAACTTATCGCTTTATGCAGGGTGTACCTGGTCGAAGTAATGCTTTTGAGATTGCTAAACGTCTAGGATTGTCAGATGTCATTGTAGGCGATGCCAGCAAGCAGATTAACCAAGACAATGATGTCAATCGCATCATTGAGCAATTGGAAGAACAAACACTTGAAAGTCGTAAACGTCTTGAGAATATTCGCCAAGTCGAGCAAGAAAACCTCAAGATGAACCGTGCCCTTAAAAAACTCTACAACGAGCTCAATCGTGAGAAGGAAACAGAACTCAATAAGGCGCGTGAACAAGCTGCTGAGATTGTTGACTTGGCTCTGGCTGAAAGTGACGATATTTTAAAAAATCTTCACAGTAAATCTCAACTGAAACCGCACGAGATTATCGAAGCCAAAGCTAAGCTCAAAAAATTAGCCCCTGAAAAAGTAGACCTTTCTAAAAACAAGGTTCTTCAGAAGGCCAAGAAAAAACGAGCTCCAAAAGTTGGAGATGATATTATCGTTTTAAGCTATGGTCAACGTGGTACCTTGACCAATCAACTCAAGGATGGTCGTTGGGAGGCTCAAGTTGGCTTGATTAAGATGACGCTTGAGGAAAAAGAGTTTGACTTGGTTCAGGCTCAGCAAGAAGCGCCAGTCAAGAAGAAACAAGTCAACGTCGTCAAACGTGCAGCAGGCAAAGGCCCACAGGCTCGACTAGACCTTCGCGGCAAACGCTACGAGGAAGCTATGGAAGCCTTGGATGCCTTTATCGATCAAGCCCTGCTCAACAATATGGCCCAAGTCGACATCATCCACGGTATCGGTACAGGAGTCATCCGTGAAGGAGTAACCAAATACTTGCAAAGAAACAAACAAGTCAAGAGCTTTGGCTACGCACCACAAAATGCAGGTGGATCTGGCGCAACCATCGTAACCTTTAAGGGATAAAGCAAAAATAATGAAAATTTGATCCTAGATAAACTACCTCTACCTGCAAGATAATCTGTTACAGTCTTTTCTTTTAACTCTGAACTATATTTCTTCCAGCTATGACGCTCCTTGAGCCCTTCTACACCCTCTGTTTGATACTTACGAATCCAATTTCTGATTGTGTCACCATTTACTCCAAATGCTTTGGTCAAAATAGATATTGACTTCCCTTGTTCAAGGTAAAGATGAACAACTTCTAACTTCTCCTCCACTGATTTCGGACCTCTTTTTGCCATACGAAAACTCCCCCTGTAGTTTCTAGTGAAATTTTGTTTTTTCACTGTCCACTATAAGGGGAGTATATCAAACTTTAGTAGTAAGCAAAAGGGGGCAAAAATATTATAGCCAATTGAAACAAGAACAAGACTATATCGTGCCACTTTCAAGTGGTATAGTTATCGGCGCTGGAGTCTTGGCTTGTGTGGGGATTGGTTTTCTCTTTCCTGAAGCCAACAAATTAGAAGAATAATACAAAAAATCTCGAGGTTTCTCGAGACTTTTTCTTTATTGACCTGCGTAATATTTTTGAATCCCTTTGACAATACCTGCAACCAATCTGTTTTGGTAGGCATCACTGCGGACTTGTTGATTCTCATTGAAATTATCAATATAGCCCAATTCCAATAGAACAGCTGGTTTATCAGTTTCTCGAAGGACAGCAAAACTACTTTGTAGGAGTCCTGCATCCTTAGCACCAGTTTCAGCTAGTAGTGAAGAGTGGATATCGGCAGCCAGGCGATTGCTTTCACTGATACGGTCAGGGTGGTTATGCCAGTATGGGTTGATCTTAGCACGATAGCCACTGTCTTCTTCGTAAGAGTAAGTTTGAATACCAGATCTCCCTGAAGCAGGATTTCCGCTTGCATTGAAGTGAATACTGATGAATATGTCTGAGTCCGTTTTGTTAACCATTTTTGAACGTTCAGTGACAAAGTCGACATAGACATCACTATCTCTCGAAGAAAGAACGGTATAACCAAGACCCTGGAGTTCCTTACGTAGTTTTTGATAAATTTGCATGGTTAGGTCTTTTTCCTGAGTGTTATAATAAACAGCACCAGGGTCTTTTCCACCGTGACCTGGATCTAAGAAAACAGTTTTTGTGTATTTCCCTTTTTCAAATCCACGACTTTCTGGAATTTCAGCAATCCATTTTCCGTTACTCTGGAATAAATGAGTTTGACCGTTTATTTTCTGAGTTCCAGTAACGTAGACGCCATTTTCTTTCAGGTAATACCAAGCATTATAGTAGTTATCAAATATCCATTCACTTTTTGCCATGTAACCACCTGACTTGAGGTAGTAAGAGCCAATCCATTCACGCGCTGCATATGCACCACCAGATTTTAAGTAGAACCAGCTATTATAGTTTTTATCGAAAATCCATTCTTTTTCGGCCATAGCTCCGCTAGCTTTTAGATAGTAGCTACCAATCCATTGGTTATTGGCCATAATACCTTCTTTGTTAAAATAGTACCACGAGCTACCGACTTTTTCCCATTTTTCTTGAGTTGGACGACCAGATGTTTGGGCAAAGTACCATTTTCCTTCTAAATAAACCCAGGACCTTTCAGCCATAGCTCCACTATTGGAGAGAAGGTATCCGTTAAAAATTGTCTTACTTAGCATGATACCATCTTTGTCAAAGTAGTACCAAGAACCACCAATTTTTTCCCACTTGTTTTTGATGACTTTACCAGAAGCAAGTGCATAGTACCATTGTCCATCTTGTTTTACCCAAGCATTCTCAGCCATGGCTCCACTATTCGTTATCAGATAGCCGTCAAAAATTGTGTTGCTGAGCATGATACCGTCTTGGTCAAAATAGTACCAGACACCACCAATCTTTTCCCATTTCTGTTGAGAAATTTTTCCATAAGCGTTAGCGTAATACCATTTATCTTGGAGTTTACTCCAACCAGAATCGACCATAGCCCCGCTACTAGTCAGGATATATCCATCAAAAATAGTATCGTTCAACATGATTCCATCTTTGTTGAAGTAGTACCATTTCCCGTGGATTTTTTTCCAGTTTAGAACAGGGGCATTATTTTCATAGAAGCGCCAGATATTTTCCTCGAATACCCAACCATCTTTTTGGACTTCAGGAGCCTTGTCTTCTTCTTTCTTAGCTGGATTTGTTGTTTGATTGGCATTTGCCTCAGTTGAAGGTTCAGTTTCCTTGGCTGGGAGACTGTTTTTCTCCACTTTGTCAGTAGAGGTTTCACTGTGTGTTGTTTCTACTGGGGTAGACTGTGCTTGGTTTTCCTCAGCATAGCTAAGGTTGCTTGTTAGACCAAATACTGAAAGCGTAATGGCACTTGCCAAGAGCGTTTTTTTCACTTGATTTATCTCCTATTTTAACTTTTTTATAATTTTATCAGAAAAGTGCCTCAGATGGAACATTTAGTGGCCAAAATCGAGGTGCTGGTGGGCTATATTGTAATAGTTGACTATTTCATCACGAAAATTTGAACAATCATGATGATATAGATGAGCAGTGTTAGTAAAAATCCAGCTCGCCAAAAGAATTTAATAAATTTTGGATAATAAAAACTACGTCTTTTGTTTAAGAAGAAAAAGACCAACACAATTGCTAGTATTGATAAGGCCGTTCCCAATACTGGAAGTTGATTGTGTGTAAACATCTTAGCCGTAATCAAATAATATTCAAAAATTAGAAAAGGAAAAGCTAAATCAGCAGCATTGATGCCCCTTTTCTTTAACTTAAAGAGTCTGCTTAAAATAATCGCCAGAGCTAAGGTTAGTACCAAAAGCAAGATGGAAGCAAGTTTCATTAAAATCATACCATTATTGTATCATAAAATTTTGAGAATAGAAAAGTAAATTCCTTGATTTATCACTGTTTTAGCAAAAAATCATTGGTAAGAAACAGATTTTATAATTCCTGCTTGAACAGAATGAATCATGTGTTCGGTACGATGATAGTTTGAACTCTCAATATAAATCTTTTTTATGTTCAACATAGAAAATATATATTAGTCAGAAGTGAAGAATAGTAGTAGAATGAGTAGCAAATAAAACAAAGGAGTTTCTTATGAAATTAGTTACTTTATGGTCAAAACTCTCACTAGGAATTCAATTATTGGTGGCTTTGGTCTTGGGGGTGATTGCTGCAGTCATCTGGCCACAATTTGCAGGCTTTTATCAATTTTTAGGACAAGCCTTTATTAAATTGATCAATATGGTTATCATTCCGCTAATCTTCCCAACCATCGTTGTTGCAGTAGCCGGTGTTATCGGGAAAAAATCTTTTGGAAAAATATTGACCAAGAGCTTGGTTTACTTTTTCGCAGTAACAACTGCTATTACCCTATTGTTTGTATTTGCTAGTTACTATTTAGGATTTGGTCAAGGAGTGAATATTGGTCAAACTGGTGGAAATCTTGATGGGATTGCCAACAATGTAAAATTCAGCGAATTTTTGCTTGGTTTCATTCCATCAAATATCGTTAAGTCGCTTTCAGAAGGTGCCCTCTTGCCAATTATCGTTTTTGCCATCTTTCTTGGTTACGGAATCGGGAATTTTAAATCAGAGAAATCTCAGAAAATTATCCAAGGTTTCCAAATCTGGATTGAAGCCATCTATAAGATTGTTGCAGTGATTGTTAAACTATCACCGATTGGGATTTTTGGATTTATCGCCAAAGATGTTGCCACTACTGGCCTTGATAAATTGATTGGACTTGGTCAGTTTGTCATTGGAACTTATTTGGCTTATGCTGTTTTGGTTCTCCTTATTTTCCCTTTGATTGTAGTCTTCTTTAAAGTTCCGTATTTGTCAGCCTTTCGTGAAAATTGGAGTCTCTTGACACTGGCCTTTGTTACGGGTAGTTCTAGTGTTGTCTTGCCATCACTACTTAAAGATTTGAAAAAAACAGTGGCATGACGAGTATACAATTGATTTAGTTGTTCCTTTAGGATATACTTTTAACTTAGAGGGAGCAGCAGTTTATTTCTCAGTAGCGACAATCTTTATCGCCCACGCCTATGGTATTCAATTTTCTTTATCAAGTCTCTTGTTTACTGTTTTATTGTTGACTTTGATTGGAAAAACTGCAGCAACTGTGCCATCAGGAGCTATCGTAGTTCTACTAGCTGCAGCACCTTAATTGGGCTTGCCAGTTGAAGGAGTGGCCTTGATTTTTGCAGTTGATTTTTTTGTCAATGCCGGCCGTACCATGATCAATGTTTTGGGTCAAATCTTAACAGTTAGCGTTATCGAAAAAACAGAAGGATATATTTTAAAAGAAGAAAAGGAAAGCCAATTATCAGTCAGCTTTTCTTAAGGAGATATGAAAAATGAGTGAAGCAAAAGTTTATGTAATCCATGAGAATCTTGAATGGACCCAGCATTTGGTCAAATGGTTGGAAGAACTAGAAGTCCCTTATGAACTGTGGGATTTGTCTAGTGGGGTTTTAGATTTGCAAAGCCCACCGCCGCAAGGTATCTTTTACAATCGTATGTCTGCCTCTTCTCACACAAGAGGACATCGTTATGCGCCAGAATTTACAGAGCAAGTGATTACTTGGTTAGAAACACACGGACGCAAAGTTGTGAATGGTACCGGTGCTATCAACCTAGAAATCAGTAAAGTCAAACAATATTTGAAGTTAAACGAATCTGGTATCGAGACTCCTGCAACAGTTGCGGTTTTAGGGCAAGAGAACATTATTGAAGCAGCAAGAAAATTGAACATCTATCCTTTGATTACCAAACATAATCGAGCAGGTAAAGGATTGGGGGTTCAACTCTTTCAAAATGAAGAAGAACTTGAAGCCTATGTCAATAGTCCCCTCTTTGAACCTTCAGTGGACGGTATTACCTTGTTACAAGCCTACATCAAGCCAAGTGATGGACGTATCCGTCGTTCAGAGTTTATCAACCAGAAGTTCCTTTATACTGTTTCAATCGATTCTTCAGATGGTTTCCAACTGTGCCCAGCAGATGGTTGCCAAATCGGTAAGAGACCAGAGCAACTGGAAACATCTGAGAAATTCCAGATTACAGAACCTCTACCAGATGGCCGAAGAGAAGCTTATGAGAATTTCTTGAAAAATGCTCAGATTGAAGTTGCGGCGATTGAATGGGTTCAATCAGAGAGTGGAGATATTTATGTCTATGATGTAAATACCAACACCAACTACAATCCTACCGCAGAAAAAAATGCCAATATTTTTGCTCACCAACATTTGGCTCAGTATCTAAAAACAGAATTGCAAGCCCTCACTAGTGGACAATAAAGTAACTAATTCAAAAATCCCCCAGTATCAAATAGCTGGGGGATTGATTTGTTTATACTCTTCGAAAATCTCTTCAAACCACGTCAGCTTCCATCTGCAACCTCAAAATAGTATTTTGAGCTGACTTCGTCAGTTCTATCCACAACCTCAAAACGGTGTTTTGAGCAACCTGCGGCTCGCTTCCTAGTTTGCTCTTTGATTTTCATTGAGTATTAATCGATAAAAAATTATTGATTTGCTTTAAAGTCCGAGTCTTTTAGGCTTTGAACACTGGCATTGATTACTGCACCGATAATCAATATCTTGGCAATGATAATGAACCAGAACATCATGACAACAACGATGATGGAACTGAAAAATCGAACGTCGACTAGATAGTTAACATAATTGTTGAAGTAAGCTGAAAAGATCGTTAATAGAGATATGAGAGTAAGAAGTACGAACAGACTTCCAGGAAGTACGTAACGAATACGACCGACTTTTACATTCGGAAGGAAATAATAGAGCATGATCAAGATCGCAAACAGAAAGGCATAAATCAGCGGTCCTGTAAAATCTTGTAAATATGCAAATAGAGAACTTTCGGATTTCCAGTAGTTTTTTAACAGATCCAATAACATATGACCAAACATACTTAGGAATAGAGCAAGTGCAAAGAGAATCTGTAATCCCAAACTAACCAGGAGACTCATCAGTTGATGGGAAATAAGCCCTCTGTTTTTAGCAATTCCATAAGCTTTATTAAAAGATTTTTGGAGGAAATTCATGGATTTTGAGAAGGTCCAAAGGGATGAGATAACTGCAAAGCTCAAGAGACCAGCAGATGGTTGAGTCAGTACTTCTCGAGCAATCTTTGCTACTACATCATAGATCGTATCTGGTAAAAATTCCTTTAGTGTGATCAAGAAATCAGAGATTGGAATTTGAAAATAAGGCAAGATATTGACAGCTATCATAAGTAAGGGGAAGATTGAAATCAACCAATAATAGGCCACGGCTACACTAGTTAATTCAATATCTGAAACACGATAGTAGTGCAAAAAAGCTTTCAATAAAGGCCTATTGGTTAGTTGTTTCCACAACTTTTTCATTGCATAATCCTCCACAATAATAACCTAAATCTTAATTTCTGCGAACTAATTCCATCATATCATAAGGTAGTGTGTTGGCTGCTTCTTTTAGAGAATAGGTTTCTAGGTTGTTTACATTTTGTCGTAATTTTTTGGCATACTGGGCTGAGATGAGTTTTTGTTTTTCGTATTCAAAGATAGACTTACGTTCTAGATAGTAGCCTCTCAACATTTCATCAATGTTATTGGGTTTGATACGATTGATAACCCGTTCCACAAAGGCACCACTGGTAATATGACTGGTTTCACGGAGACGTGATTCCTGCATAAAGCTAATCAAGGAACTCTTATAAATCCCTTTCAGGTTTTCCAAACTTTCGATGATGATTTCAGTGTTGGCTAGGTAGAGCTCTGCAATCTGATCATAATCGATGGCTAGTAGTCTTTGATTTCCCTTGTCTCTCCAAGAACGGAAGGTTTTTCCAAATGTGAGCAATTCATGAAGGAGAAAACGCACAATCCGGATAGAAACTAGGAAGTAGTAGGTTAGGCGAGAAGCAAAGTTTCGCTTAATATTGTTCTCCATGCTTTTCAAGTACCGTTGATAAACACGATAACCTCTTTCACCGATTTTGCCTTCTTCATAGGCCTGTTCCAAACCATCGTTCTCGATACTGAGAATCAAGAGTTTAAGAGCTTCCCAGTCTTCTTGGATTTCTTTGTTTTCTTGGCTGAGGATGAGATTTTCAATCCGTCCGTGATAATTATCGATAGCAGCATAGAGGGGAACCTTGTTTTTAGTATGTTCCAAATCTTTCTCTAACTCCATGGCAACATCGTTTAGGATAGCGATGTGCATGAGATGATCCTTAGATGGTTCTTGCTCTTCAGAAAGGTGTGGCAAGACCAATAATCCAGTAAGGAAACTGACCAGGGTTACACCAGCTACGAGGAAGAGAAGGAGCGGATATTCCTGCTCTAAGTTAGATGGTATCAAGAGGATGGTAGCAATAGAAACCGTTCCTTTAACTCCAGAAAATGTCAAGAGAAGCATATCTTTGACATACTTGTGGAGACTTTTTTGAAGTTTCTTTATTCGAAACGCGTAAAAGCCGTAAATCATGAGAAAGCGGATGGCAAAGAGTAGGAAGGTTAAGAGGAAGATAGTGATGAGAAGGAGCACATTGTTATAAAAAGCACTCTTAAGAATTGGCTCCGCAATCATCTCCAGTTCCATTCCCAAAATAACAAAGACAGAACCATTAAGCATAAAGGTAACAGTGTGCCATACAGTCTCTGTAACAGTATCAACTTGGGCTTCAAGCAGATTTATTTTCTTGAAACGACTAGCTTTTAAAATACCAGCGACAACGACCGCAATAATTCCAGAAACATGAATCTCTTCAGCTATGAAGAATGTTAAAAGTGGTAAACTGAGATCCAGCAAGAGTTCACTGGCGATATCAGTAGCTCGTACGCTGAGGAGGAAGGAGTGAAGGGAGCGATTAATGAAGGCTGTTATAAGGCCAACTGCAAAACCTCCAATGATGGAAATTGCTAATGAAGTACCAGCTTGGGTAAGTGAGAAAGTCCCTGTTGTCCATGCGATGAGAGCTACACGAAAAGCAATTAGCCCAGAAGCGTCATTTAACAAGCCTTCCCCTTTTAAGATATTTGAAATTCGTTTTGGAAATGTAAACCGTTCAGAAAGGGAAGCAAAGGCAACCAGGTCAGTAGGACCAAGTGCAGCCCCTACGGCTAGGCAGGCAGCTAATGGTAAGCTCGCCCAAAGGACATGGGCAAGTCCTCCCATACTTAGAGTAGATATAAAGATGACGGGGAAAATCAGATAGAGAACGATTCTCCAGTGCTTTAGGATAGAGGTTACATCTGCTTCTTGAGCTTCACGAAAGAGTAGTGGACCAATGACTAAAGCTAGAAACAACTCAGTATCTAAGTGATATTGGTTGTTGGGTAAGCAAAGACCAAGTCCGATTCCCAGAAGAATCTGAATCAGGGGCATGGGTAAAAAGGGAAGAAGTTTATTGGTCGTACTAGAAACAATGAGAACAAGTAAAAATATCAAGAGATAAAAAAGTAAATCCATCTTCTACCTCCTTATTTTTGTTTTCGACAAGCTTCAAAAAGTTCCTTTTGTTCTTGGATTTTTTGATCAATCTTCGAGCAGTCCTTGTGCTCGATTTTCTTCTGACAACGCTCCATTTCAAGTGTTATCATTTTCTTCTTGATTTTCAGCATCTTCTTGCTCATATGAGCTTCATCTAACATACCAACTGCCCGTTCATGTTGGGTTGATTCTACAAAGTTGTGGCGAAGAGCTTCTATTTTATCTCGTAGGTATTGTTTATCCATGTCGATACCTTTCTAATTTTTCAATCATGACTAAAAACGGTGGATTGTTGATCTGGTTGAGAGTGCGATAGATCGTAGCAGTATATTCTTGTTGTGGTAAGTGACTGACAAAATCCATGACTGCATCCCGTTCAATATCTCCGCCTTCATGCCCGTAATAAATCATGATGGCTATTCGTCCACCTTTAACTAGCATTTGGCAAAGTTTATCCAGTGCTTTAATAGTTGTTTGAGGTTGGGTGATAATGCTTTTATCAGCTGAAGGAAGATAACCAAGATTAAAGATGGCTGCTTTCACCTCAGTTACAAACTGATCCACGGTTTCATGACCTTGTAGGATTAATTCTGCATTGGTCAAACCAGCTTCTTGGAGACGTTGGCTAGTCTTTTCTAGAGCTTGTTCCTGTATATCGAAAGCATAGACTTGTTTAGCTAACTTAGCTAGAAAAAGGGTATCATGGCCATTTCCCATGGTCGCATCAACGACAATATCTTCTTGGGTGATGACTTGGGCAAGAAAATCATGCGCCATTTCAAGTGGTCTTTTCATTCATAAACTCCTGTTTTACAGCCTTGCATCCTTGGACGCTACCGCGTCGTCTCATTTCAGCCTCAATGCTATTTAGAACTTCCCATTTATTGAGACTCCACATAGGACCGATCAACATATCTCTAGGTGCATCTCCAGTTATCCGATGGATAACGATATGTTTGGGAATAATTTCTAGTTGGTCACAGATGACCTTGACATATTCATGCTGACTCATGAGCTGTAAACGACCTTCATGATAATCCCTTTGCATCCGAGTATTGGTCATGAGATGAAGTAGGTGAAGTTTAATTCCTTGGATATCATTGTCCCTTACACAACGCCGAACATTTTCCACCATCATGTCATGAGTTTCTCCGGGCAAACCATTGATCAAATGGGCAACAATCTCAATCTTCGGATACTTTCGAAGTCGTTTGACTGTCTCCACGTAGAGTTCATAGGAGTGGGCGCGGTTAATCAATTCTGAAGTTTCTTCATAAGTAGTTTGTAAGCCTAACTCTACGGTAACATGCATTCGCTCTGATAATTCTGCCAAGTATTTAATTGTCTCATCAGGAAGGCAATCTGGTCGAGTTCCGATATTGATGCCGACAACCCCAGGTTCATTGATAGCTTGTTCATAGCGTTCGCGAATCACTTCCAGCTTTTCATGTGTATTGGTAAAATTTTGGAAGTAAACCAAATATTTTTTAACTTCAGGCCACTTACGATGCATAAAGTCAATTTCTTTATAGAATTGCTCGCGAATAGGAGCATCAGGAGCAACGATTGCATCTCCAGAACCAGAAACCGTACAAAAAGTACAGCCCCCATGTGCTACAGTTCCATCGCGATTGGGGCAATCAAAGCCAGCATCGATAGGAACTTTGAAAGTTTTTTCTCCGAATAAATTTCGATAATAATCATTCAAGGTATTATAGGATTTCATAGCTAATATTATATCAGAAAAGACCCGCAAACTCAAAAAAGGTCAGTAAGAGAGAGCGTGCCTAGAAAGTGAAACGAAAGAAAAAGTCAAAATTTTTTTATAAAAGCCTTTACAAAAAAATAAAAAGTGGTAAAATTAAAACATAAACATGCGCAAACGTTTTCGTAAAACGTTTGCCGAATAAATATAAAGGAGATTTGAATGATGAAAGATACATTCAAAAATGTCTTGTCTTTCGAATTTTGGCAGAAATTCGGTAAGGCTCTAATGGTGGTTATCGCTGTTATGCCGGCGGCTGGATTGATGATTTCAATCGGTAAGTCACTTGCAATGATTGACCCTAACCTTGCTCCCCTAGTTATTACTGGTGGCGTACTAGAGCAAATTGGTTGGGGAGTTATCGGTAACCTTCATATTTTGTTTGCCCTTGCTATTGGAGGAAGCTGGGCTAAGGAACGTGCTGGTGGTGCTTTTGCGGCAGGTCTTGCATTTATCCTTATTAACCGTATCACTGGTACAATCTTCGGTGTATCAGGGGATATGTTGAAGGATCCTAACGCTATGGTTTCAACAATCTTTGGTGGATCTATCAAGGTTTCTGATTACTTCATTAGCGTACTTGAGGCACCAGCTCTTAACATGGGGGTATTTGTAGGGATTATCTCAGGTTTTGTTGGAGCGACTGCTTTTAACAAATACTACAACTTCCGTAAACTTCCTGATGCCCTTTCATTCTTTAACGGGAAACGTTTTGTACCATTTGTAGTTATTCTTCGCTCAGCAATCGCTGCAATTCTTCTTTCAGCTTTCTGGCCACTGATTCAGACAGGTATCAACAACTTCGGTATCTGGATTGCCAACTCACAAGAAACTGCTCCAATCCTTGCACCATTCTTGTATGGTACTTTGGAACGCTTGCTCTTGCCATTTGGTCTTCACCACATGTTGACTATCCCAATGAACTACACAGCTCTTGGTGGTACTTATGACATTTTAACTGGTGCAGCTAAAGGTACTCAAGTATTTGGTCAAGACCCACTTTGGCTTGCATGGGTAACAGACCTTGTAAACCTTAAAGGTACTGATGCTAGTCAATACCAACACTTGTTAGATACAGTACATCCAGCTCGTTTCAAAGTTGGACAAATGATTGGTTCATTCGGTATTTTGATGGGTGTGGCTGTTGCTATTTACCGTAATGTTGAAGCAGACAAGAAACACCAATACAAAGGAATGATGATTGCGACAGCTCTTGCAACTTTCTTGACTGGTGTTACTGAGCCAATTGAATATATGTTCATGTTTGTTGCAACACCTATGTATCTTGTTTATTCAGTAGTTCAAGGTGCTGCCTTTGCTATGGCTGACGTGGTTAACCTGCGTATGCACTCATTCGGTTCTATCGAATTCTTGACTCGTACACCAATGGCGATCAATGCGGGTCTTGGTATGGATATTATTAACTTTATCTGGGTAACAGCGCTATTTGCAGTTATCATGTACTTCATCGCCAACTTCATGATTCAAAAATTCAACTATGCTACTCCAGGACGTAACGGAAACTACGAAACTGCTGAAGGTTCATCAGAATCTGCTGCTTCTGGTGAGTCAAAAGTTGCAGAAGCTTCTCAAG
Organism: Streptococcus mitis; assembly: GCF_009496285.1. Classification (GTDB taxonomy): domain Bacteria; phylum Bacillota; class Bacilli; order Lactobacillales; family Streptococcaceae; genus Streptococcus; species Streptococcus mitis_BP. The sequence continues at coordinate 12,346 of NZ_WIJK01000024.1, read as the reverse complement.
CTGTTAACATCATTAACCTTCTTGGTGGACGTGCTAACATCGTTGATGTGGACGCATGTATGACTCGCCTTCGTGTTACTGTAAAAGACGCTGGAAAAGTTGGAACAGAGGAACAATGGAAAGCTGAAGGAGCTATGGGACTTGTCATGAAAGGACAAGGTGTCCAAGCTATCTACGGACCTAAAGCTGACGTTTTGAAATCAGATATCCAAGACCTTCTTGACTCAGGTGAAGTGATTCCTGAAACTCTTCCAAGTCAAATAGCATCATCTTCTAAAAATGCTGTTGTATATAAAGGTGTAACTGAAGAAGTTTATTCAGTTGCTGACGGTCAAGTGGTTGCCTTGGAACAAGTAAAAGACCCAGTATTTGCTCAAAAAATGATGGGTGATGGATTTGCGGTGGAACCAGCAAACGGAAACATTGTATCTCCAGTATCAGGTACTGTATCAAGTATCTTCCCAACTAAACACGCTCTTGGTCTTGTGACTGAAGCAGGCCTTGAAGTACTTGTTCACATTGGTTTGGACACAGTAAGTCTTGAAGGAAAACCATTTACAGTTCATGTTGCTGAAGGACAAAAAGTTGCGGCAGGTGATCTTCTTGTCACAGCTGACTTGGATGCTATCCGTGCAGCAGGACGTGAAACTTCAACAGTAGTTGTCTTCACAAATGGTGATGCGATCAAATCAGTTAAATTAGAACAAACAGGTTCTCTTGCTGCTAAAACAGCAGTTGCAAAAGTAGAATTGTAATATTTAGGAGGTTGGAAGCTGTTTCCAACCTCTTGTTTATAGGAGAAAAGCATGAAGTTTTTAACACTCAATACCCATAGTTGGATGGAAAAAGATCCTGAACAAAAGTTCCAACTTTTACTTCAAGATATACTTAAAAACAGTTATGATTTGATTTGTTTTCAGGAAATCAACCAGGAAATCACCTCAGCGCAAGTAGAAGCTGGTGCACTTTATCAGCCATTACCATCGGCTGAGCCGATTCATCAAGACCACTATGTGCGACTTTTGGTAGAGAAGTTGGCTGAGCAAGGTCAAAACTATTATTGGACTTGGGCCTACAACCATATCGGTTATGATCGCTATCATGAGGGTGTGGCAATCCTATCTAAAACACCAATTGAAGCTCGTGAAATTTTGGTTTCAGATGTCGATGATCCGACAGATTACCACACTCGTCGTGTTGCTCTAGCAGAGACAGTAGTTGAAGGTAAAGAACTTGCAGTTGCCAGTGTCCATCTCTCTTGGTGGGATAAAGGCTTTCAAGAGGAATGGGCGCGCTTTGAAGCAGTTCTGAAAGAATTGAATAAGCCACTCTTGCTAGCAGGTGATTTTAATAATCCTGCAGGTCAAGAGGGCTACCAAGCTATTTTAGCTAGTCCACTAAACTTACAAGATGCATTTGAAGCTGCAAAAGAAAGAAGTGGTAGCTACACCGTTCCACCTGAAATTGATGGTTGGAAGGGAAACAGCGAACCTCTTCGAATCGATTATATCTTTACGACAAAGGATATGCAGGTAGAAAACCTTCACGTGGTCTTTGATGGTAAAAACAGCCCACAGGTGAGCGACCATTATGGTCTCCAAGCAGAATTAGCTTGGAAAGACTAAATAAGGTATTTTAGTAAAAACAAACCAGTCCCCCTTCTATTAGCAGAAGGGGTTGATTTATTTAAGGAGTTAATATAGTTAAAGTTTTTTATTGAATAACTTGTAAAAAAAGATAAAATCCTTTAAAATAAAAAGTGTTGGAGGAATTTATGATTGTAAATCAAATAAAGCGTATGATCCCGACGCTAAAGGTAAATAATAGAAATCTAAATGAATCATTTTATATTGAGACTTTGGGGATGAAACCTTTGCTTGAAGAGTCAGCCTTCTTATCACTAGGAGACCAGTCAGGCATTGAAAAGTTAGTTTTAGAAGAGTCACCAAGTATGAGGAGCCGTAAGGTTGAAGGGATTAAAAAATTAGCTAGATTACTTGTAAAGGTAGAGAAGCCATCTGAGATTGAAGCCTTACTAGCTAGAATGGAAGAAATCCCTCAACTCTATAAGGGAGCTAAGGGATATGCTTTTGAGCTTCTTTCTCCAGAAGGGGATTGTATTCTTATTCATGCTGAAGATAATATCAAAGATTTGAAAAAAGTTGAGGAAGAAGTCACTTTTTCAATAGATGAGAAACTGAGATATTTGACAGCCTTTGAAATCTCGGTGGAAATTAACTTGCCAGATGAGACATCAAGCCTGCTTGAAAAAGAAGAAGTCGAAAACCGACTAGCTTTTAATCAAGCTCAAGGGAGCGATTTATTGGTTGAAAATAATATAACTTGGGACTTGTCCATGTTAAAATTTCAAGTAGAGAATTTAGATTTGCCTGTATTGCGTCAGAGATTTGAAGAAGCCGGTTACTTTATTCCAAAATCAGAGAAGTTTTTCCTCACTAAGGATACCAACAATATTGAATTGTGGTTTGAAGCAGTATGAAACAAAAAATCATTCAAAAAATAAAGCAACAAATTGAGGCGGGGATTTATCCTGGTGCCTCTTTTGCATATTATCAGGATGGCGTTTGGTCTGACTGGTATCTAGGAGAAGCAAATCCAGAAATTGGTGAGCAGACGCGTGAGGGCTTGGTCTATGATTTGGCAAGTGTCAGCAAGGTTGTTGGAGTAGGAACGGTCTTAACCTTCTTGTGGAAAGAAGGTAAGATTGAGCTTGATAACTCCATAAGAGACTATCTTCCAGAAGTAGATTATCCAGACATCACTGTTCGTCAACTCCTAACGCATGCGACAGAATTGGACCCCTATATCCCCAATAGGGATCAGCTCTCAGCAGACCAGTTGAGGAACGCCATGTTTCATCTTAATAGACGAGAGAAGAGAGCCTTTCTTTATTCGGATGTGCACTTTCTCTTGCTAGGTTTTCTCTTGGAAAACTATTTTGAAAAGGACTTGGATCAGATTTTACAAGAGCAAGTTTTGGATCCTTGGGGAATGAAGGAAACTCAGTTTGGTCCAGTTAGCCGTGCTGTTCCAACGGTCCGTGGACAGAAAGCAGGAGTGGTCCATGATCCCAAGGCTCGTTTGCTTGGGAAACACGCAGGTAGTGCAGGTTTATTTTCAACTGTCAAGGATTTAAAGATTTTTCTGGAGCATTATTTGCAGGATGATTTTGCTGCAGACTTAAGTCAGAATTTTTCGGATCTGAGTGATAAAGAACGCTCATTGGCCTGGAATCTTGAAGGTGATTGGCTGGACCATACAGGCTATACTGGGACCTTTATCATGTGGAATCGTAAGAAACAAGAGGCGGTAATCTTTTTATCTAACAGAACCTATGAAAAAGATGAGCGTGCCCAGTGGATATTGGACCGTAATCAGGTTATGGACTTGATTCGAGAGGCAGACTAGGGAGGAAGTATGTCAAAAGCTTTAAAAGGAACTCTTTATACAGTCATTGCAGGTATTGCCTGGGGCTTATCGGGAACCAGTGGTCAGTACTTGATGGTTCACGGGATTTCAGCTCTCGTTCTGACCAATATCCGTTTGATAATCGCTGGATTACTCTTGGTTCTTCTGGCCTATACTAAATCAAGGGATAAATTTATGGCTTTTCTGAAGGATAAATCAAGCCTGTTTTCTCTCTTGCTATTTTCTTTATTTGGTCTTTTTCTAAATCAATTAGCTTATCTATCAGCTATTCAGGAGACAAATGCTGGGACAGCGACAGTACTTCAGTATGTCTGTCCAGTTGGAATCCTTGCTTACACTTGTATCAAGGATAAGGTGGCTCCGACGCTTTCAGAAATCATCTCTATGTTTTTAGCTATAGGTGGGACCTTTCTTATTGCAACACATGGGCAATTGGATCAACTCTCGATGACTCCAGCTGGTCTATTTTGGGGTTTGTTCTCGGCCCTAACCTATGCTCTTTATATCATTTTACCCATAAAATTGATTCAAAAATGGGGGAGCATTTTGGTTATTGGTGTTGGAATGATCATCTCTGGTATACTAGCAGTGCCTTTTACAGGGCTTATCGGGGCTAGCATTCCCTTATCTTTTGATACCATTCTAGCTTTTGCCGGCATCATTCTGATTGGAACGGTCTTTGCCTATACAGCCTTCCTCAAGGGAGCTAGTATGATAGGACCAGTCAAGTCGAGCCTTTTGGCTTCGATTGAGCCTATCTCGGCAGTATTTTTTGCCTTCATGATTATGGGGGATATCTTTTATCTTGTAGATTTTCTTGGTATGGCAATGATTTTACTAGCTGTGACTATCATTTCATTGAAGGATTTAATGCTTGAAAAGAAACATCATTCCGTTTAATGGATTAAACCAGTCTTTGATAAGGCTGTTTTTTAATTTTCCAGCAAGTTGGTTCATATAACTTTAAGAATGAATGTTTATAATCAATCCCTACATTTAAAGAGAAAGGAGGAAATATGAATTTGCTACAAAGTATTCATCCATCAAAACCTTTAAGATACTTAAAATGGTTCGATATCCTCATCATCACTGTTTTAATGTTTGGAGAGTTTATCATTCGTTCTACCCAGCAATTTATGGAAAGTTTATTGCCCTCAACTCTTACTAGCGTGGCAGGAACTACGACAAATGTAGCAAGTGATGGAGCAGCTTATTCTAGTAATTTCAATTTTCAATTGATGATGTTAGGGATTACCTTCCTTTATCTTGTGATTCGAAATTATGATTTTAAACAGCTTCCTATACGTTGGAGCTGGTCTGTTTTAATTTGGGTTCCCCTTATCTTTGCTGTAGTTGGTATCTTTGGTGATATCATTACAACCCTTAGTGGTGAGTATAATTATTTTAATCCTCAGTTGATCCCTTTTATAGACCCCATGGAAATCATTCGAAAATTCATGGCTTTAACACCAATGGCCATTGGTTATGCTCTTCTAAATGGTTTTTATGAAGAATTTTTCTTCCTAGGCTTACTGTCTTCAGTAAAAGAAAAGCACAAGTGGTTAGCTCTAGTCTACTCGGTAATTATACGGATTTCTTTCCATACCTATCAAGGATTGCTTTGGGCCTTGGTGATTGGGCTTGTTTACGGTCTCTTTTATTATTTCTTGTACAAGTATGTAGTCAAGAATTTACTTCCATTCTTTCTCATGCATGCTCTTGCTGATATGTTTGGCTCTAGTCTCTTGTATCTCTTGATTACTTGGGGAAATTAAGAAATCAAACTTTTTGACAACAGTCCAATGAGTCACTGTATCAAAATCTTCTTGTGAATAAAAATAGAGGTCGGAATTTTTGGTCCCGACCTCTTGTTGATTCTATATGGATTAGTCTTTGTTTTCGTATGGCAAGATCAAGTTTAGGATGATACCTGTCATAGCTGATAGGGCAGTACCTGAAAGGGTAACTGGTCCAAGTTTAAGGATAGCACCACCAAGTCCAAGCACCAACATGGCACTTGCGATGATAAGGTTGCGCATTTGGCTAAAGTCAACACGTTCTTTGATCAAGACTTTCAAACCGTTACTTGCGATAACCCCGTATAGAAGGATAGACATACCACCGAGTACAGCGTTTGGAATTGTTGAAATCAATGCAGTAAATTTACCAAGGAAGCTAAGGGCAATTGCGATAAAGGCAGCGTTACGGATAACTGAGACAGAAGCGATACGAGTCATTCCGATAACCCCTGTATTTTCACCGTAGGTTGTATTTGCTGGTCCACCAAGGAAGGCAGAAACAGATGTTGCGATACCATCACCAAGAAGAGTACGGTGTAGACCAGGTTCTTTCAAGAATTGGCGTCCACAGATCTGACCTAAAACGGTATGGTCTCCGATATGTTCAGAAATCGTTACGATTGCGATTGGTAGGATGGCAATTGTTTCAGGACCGAAGTAAAGGTCGTATTGTTTGAAGGCACCACCCGTATTGAATGGTAGGTAGAAACCAGGGATTTCAAACCAGTTAGCTTCAAGAACAGGAGTGAAATCAACTAAGCCGAGAGCTAGAGCAAAGAGGTAACCACCGATAATGGCAAAAAGGAATGGGATGATTCGTAGGAATCCTTTTCCTTTTGTATTGATAAAGGCAGCAATGAGGAAGGTGACAACAGCTACAAGAGCATTTTTCCAGTTGCCATCAGCAACAAGACCAGCATTTGTTACAGCTGAACCTGCAAGACCTAGACCGATTACGATAATCATAGGTCCGATAATGATTGGAGGTAAGAGTTTGTCGATCCATTTTGTACCTGCAAATCGAACACTTGCAGCAACAAGGACATAAACAAAACCAGTCAGGATAACCCCTGTCTGAGCAGCAGATACATCGCCACCCATTTCTTTCATGGCAAGTGACATAGCTGTGATAAAGGCAAAAGAAGAACCCAGATAAACTGGAACTTTAAAGCCAGTACAGATCATGTAAATGAGTGTTCCTACACCTGATGCAAAAAGGGCAACCGATACAGGCATTCCCAAGATCAAAGGTACCAAGATGGTTGCACCAAACATGGCAAACACGTGCTGGAAGCTGAGAAGGATTCCTTTTCCAGCCGAAGGACGTTGGTCAACGTCAAGTAACAAATCAACAGATGATTCCTGTTTCATATTAACCTCACTTTTGGGCATCAAAAAAGAGCCCATTATTTTATAGCAATAGGCTCCCAGAGTAAGACCTCTCTAAAACAAGACTCCTTTATCAAGTTTTAAAGAGTTTTATATAGATCTGCGCCTTCGTCACCTCACGGGATGACATTAAAAACCTTTGCTTAGGATAGTATAGCAGAAAAAAATGATTTTGTAAATCATTTTTTCCCGAGCCTTGAAATAAGAAAGCGAGGTTTGATTTTGTAAATCATTTTTTCCCGAGCCTTGAAATAAGAAAGCGAGGTTTGATTTTGTAAATCATTTTTTCCCGAGCCATGAAATGAGAAAGCGAGGTATGATTTTGTAAATCATTTTTTCCCGAGCCATGAAATGAGAGAGCGAGGCATGATTTTGTAAATCATTTTTTCCCAAGCTTTGAAATAAGAAAGCGAGGTATGATTTTGTAAATCATTTTTTTCCGAGCTAAGAAATAAGAAAGTGAGGTGTGAGTTTGCAGATTTTTAATCTTTCTAAAGCGGACGTTTGTTAGGCATGCCAGCCTTTCTTGGGTATTTATTTGGAGTTTCTTTTTTCTTCTCGACAATAGTAATGTAGCGAGGGTCTCCGTTAGGGAGTGTGTAACTGAGATTATCTTCAACCTTACTAAAGAGAAGGTTAAGGGCATTTTTAGCCTCAGTTAATTCCTCTGGGGCATTGCTAGCCTTAAGTGCTAGCAATTTTCCACCGACTTTTAAGTAGGGAATAGTCAACTCGGACAAGACCTGCATACGGGCAACAGCACGAGCTGTAACGATATCAAACTGAGCACGGAAGTTCTTACCTTGGGCGAAGTCTTCGGCACGTCCGTGATAGAAGTGAACATTTTCTAACCCTAGTTCTTGGGCTAATAGATTCAGAAAGTTAATTCGTTTATTGAGGGAATCAATAATGGTTACATCTAGCTGAGGATAGAGAATCTTCATAGGGAGGCTAGGAAAACCTGCTCCAGCACCAATGTCTAAGAGTTTAATAGGCTGGTTTTCAATCAATCCCTGTAAAATAGGAGCGATGGAATCATAGAAGTGTTTGAGATAGACTTCTTCCTTTTCAGTAATAGCAGTCAGGTTGATCTTTTCATTCCATTCGACCAAAAGTTCAAAATAACGCTCAAATTGAACTTTTTGCTGGTCAGAAAGAATAATATTTTGTTCAGCAAGTAATGTGTAAAAAGTTTCTGGTTTCATAGTAGTTTCCTTCTTTAGTGTCATCTTATTTTACCACAAAAAGATAGAAATTTGATATACTGGTACTAATCTAAAAACAGAAAGGAGATATCAGATGAATTGGATTATTCTTGGAGTTCTTGCTCTTATTGGTATCTTTGTGATTATTACCTATAATGGATTGGTTAAAAATCGCATGCAAACTAAAGAGGCATGGAGTCAGATTGATGTTCAGTTGAAACGTCGTAACGATCTCTTGCCAAACTTGATTGAGACCGTGAAAGGATATGCAAAGTATGAAGGTTCAACGCTTGAAAAAGTTGCAGAACTTCGTAATCAAGTAGCAGCAGCAACTTCACCAGCAGAAGCTATGAAGGCTAGTGATGCTCTTACACGTCAGGTTTCAGGAATCTTTGCAGTTGCAGAAAATTATCCAGACCTAAAAGCGAGTGGCAACTTTGCACAGTTGCAAGAGGAGTTGACCAATACTGAAAATAAAATCTCTTACTCTCGCCAACTCTACAATAGTGTTGTTAGCAACTATAATGTTAAATTAGAAACATTCCCAAGCAACCTAGTTGCTGGACTCTTTGGTTTTAAAGTGGCTGATTTCCTTCAAACACCTGAAGAAGAAAAGGCAGTACCAAAGGTTGATTTTAGTGGTTTAGGTGACTAGGATGTTGTATGATCAAATCGCGAGTAATAAGCGAAGAACTTGGATTTTGTTGCTGGTATTTTTCCTACTTTTAGCTCTTGTTGGCTATGCAATTGGTTACCTCTTTATGCGGTCTGGTCTTGGTGGCTTAGTTATCGCTCTGATTATCGGCTTTATCTATGCCTTGTCCATGATTTTTCAATCAACAGAGATTGTCATGTCCATGAATGGTGCGCGTGAGGTAAATGAGCAGACAGCACCAACTCTCTATCATGTCGTGGAAGATATGGCTATGGTGGCGCAAATCCCTATGCCACGTGTCTTCATCATCGATGATGCCAGCTTAAATGCCTTTGCTACGGGTTCAAATCCCCAAAATGCAGCGGTAGCAGCAACGTCAGGACTCCTTGCAATTATGAATCGTGAAGAGTTAGAGGCGGTTATTGGTCATGAAGTCAGTCACATTCGTAACTATGATATTCGTATTTCTACGATCGCGGTTGCCCTTGCTAGTGCTATCACCATGCTTTCTAGTATGGCAGGTCGTATGATGTGGTGGGGTGGTGCAGGCCGTGGTCGTAGAAGTGATGACCGAGATAGTGGTGGACTTGAAATTATTATGCTAGTTGTTTCTCTTCTAGCAATTATTTTGGCTCCCCTAGCAGCAACCTTGGTACAACTAGCCATCTCTCGTCAGCGAGAATTTTTAGCAGATGCTTCCAGTGTAGAGTTGACTCGTAATCCTCAAGGTATGATCAATGCCCTTCGTAAGCTGGACCATAGTCAGCCTATGAGTCATCATGTGGATGATGCTAGCAGTGCACTTTACATCAACGATCCTCAAAAACGAGGTGGCTTGCAAAAACTCTTCTATACTCATCCGCCAATCTCAGAACGGATTGAGCGTTTGAAACATATGTAAAAACATCCAGAGATTTTCCTCTGGATGTTTGCATCAATCACCTCACTTGTGACTTGTCCTATCACAAAAAAGTAGTATAATATATGTAATTAAATACTAGTGAGGTGGATCATGTATAAGCGTTGGATGACCTTTTTCTTGATTTTGATTTTCATTCCAATACATTTGAGTATAGCTGACAAAGTCATGAGGACAAATTCATTAGCCCTCTCAATCATTTTTACATTTGTTGAGCTTGCAATATTTTTTTATGTAGGAAGAAAGTATGACCTGTTTCACATTCGAAAAATCAGCCTAAAAGATATGTTGAAGTGGCTTCTCTCCTACGCCTTGCTTTTCTTATTTTATATGTTGGTCAATTTTTTAGGACCTACCCAATCAGACACTACTCAATCAATTCAAAGTTTATCACTTTCATTGCCTGTGCTCTTTCTAGATCTCTGTATTTTAGCACCAGTAACGGAAGAAATTTTTATGCGAGGACTGTTACAAGGGACAGTATTTAAGAATACATATATTGGCTTGGTTGCCACATCGGTTCTCTTTGCTTATCTACATGGCCCCTATACGATTCCTAGTTTTATCACCTATTTAGGTATGGGGTTGGCATTTGGTATAAGGTATAAGACTTCTGACAATCTTTGGAATTCTATTCTTTTACATTTCCTCAATAATCTAGTTGCATTTTGCTTTATGTATTTGATATAATCTCCAAATTAGAATGCTTTGAGTTTTAAACATAGGTAAAAACTATTTTTATCTTATACAACCGAAATAATAGTCAGTCATGAGCTGGCTTGTAGAGTATGTAGCAGAACCTTCTATAGCAAGGCTCCTGAAAAACTCTTCTATCCTAAACACTTAAACTCAGAACAAATTGAGCACATTCAACGAGTCTGGGCAAAAAGTCTTTAAAATCAAAAAACGCATCATATTGAACTGAACCCCAAAAGTTAGACAGAAAAAATCTAACTTTTGGGGTATTTTTATTATGAAATTAACTTATGATGATAAAGTTCAGATCTATGAACTTAGAAAACAAGGCTATAGCTTAGAGAAGCTTTCAAATAAATTTGGGATAAACAATTCTAATATTAGGTACATGATTAAATTGATTGATCGTTACGGAATAGAGTTCGTCAAAAAAGGAAAAAATCGTTACTATTCTCCTGATTTAAAACAAGAAATGATTAATAAAGTCTTACATGAAGGCTGAACTAAAGATAGAGTTTCACTTGAATACGGACTCCCAAGTCGTACGATACTTCTTAATTGGCTAGCACAATACAAGAAAAACGGGTATACTATTGTTGAGAAAACAAGAGGGAGAGTACCTAAAATGGGACGTAAACGTAAGAAAACTTGGGAAGAAATGACAGAACTAGAGCGACTCCAAGAGGAGAATGAACTCTTACGTACCGAGGTGGATTACTTAAAAAAGTTAAAAGAGCCGGAAGACAGGGACGAAGCCATACAGCGAGAAAGGCAGAGACAATTAGAGAAATGGCTTCAGAAGGATTTCGACTAGATTTACTTCTTGAAGTGGCTCGTTTACCTCGCTCAACTTACTACTATCAGTTGAAGGAACTAGATGGGCTTGACAAAGATAAAGATCTTAAAGCTGAAATTCAAGCTATTTTTACTGAGCACATAGGAAATTATGGCTATCGCCGAATAACTCTTGAATTGAGGAATCGTGGTCATATAGTAAACCATAAGAAGGTCCAACGTCTGATGAAAATCCTTGGTTTAAGTGCTCGAATTCGTCATAAACGGAAATATTCTTCTCATAAAGGAGACGTTGGCAAGAAAGCAGATAACCTTATTCAACGCCAATTTGAAGCAGCCAAACCAATGGAAAAGTGCTACACAGATGTGACAGAATTTGCCATTCCAGCAAGTATTCAAAAGCTTTACTTATCACCAGTTTTAGATGGCTTTAATAGCGAAATTATCGCCTATAATCTTTCAACTTCACCAAACTTAGAACAAGTGAAAGCTATGTTAAACCAGGCCTTCAGTGAGGAACATTACACAAATACTATTCTCCATAGTGATCAAGGATGGCAATATCAACACGATTTTTATCACAGGTTTTTAGAGAGTAAGGGAATTCAGCCATCTATGTCACGTAAAGGCAACAGCCCAGACAACGGCATGATGGAATCTTTCTTTGGCATTTTGAAAGCGGAAATGTTTTATGGTTACGAGAAGACGTTTAAATCACTTAATCAATTGGAACAAGCTATTGTGGACTACATTGATTACTACAACAATAAACGAATTAAGGTAAAACTAAAACATACTAAGATTAGTAGTGAGGAAATCTCCGACGGGAGAAAGTACTCACTACTTTTTCGTTATGTTAAAGTAGTGGTGTCTTGTTAAGTCGATAAGTCCTTTGGCGCTAGACGTCGTAACTAAAACTGACAAGACACCTGTTTTAGGAAGAATGTTATCAAAGTATGTGGGACGAAAAACGTCGAGTATTGAAAATGACATCACTAAAGCAAGGAATCATTCAAGACAAAGAGGTAATATCATGCGAGTAGTTTTTGGGATTGACGTGAGTAAAGCAAGTTCAGAAGTGGCCATCTTGGTCAATGGAGAAAAAGTACATGGCTATACCATTCCCAATGATGCCATCGGATTTAATCGACTACTTGGGGACTTGAAGACTGTTCACGATCCAGAGATTGTCTTCGAGGCGACTGGTGTCTATTCTCGTCGTCTTCAGGCCTTCTTTGAGGATAATAGTTACGCTTATACACGGCTCAATCCCTTAGAATCCAAAAAACAACTAGATAGCTTACGAGTACGTAAAACCGATAAGATTGACGCTGAAAAACTAGCTGCTTCTCAGTTCATCCTCAATCGTAAACCAAGCTATGTCCAAGAAGCGCTTTATCAAGAATTACGCGATCTCAGCCGTTTCTATCAGAATCTT
>NZ_WIJK01000023.1 GCF_009496285.1 Streptococcus mitis | reverse complement strand
TAAAAATGAAGAGGACATCAATTGTCCTCTCCAGATGTTAGTTTTTATTCAACCCACTACAGTTGACAATGAGCCAAAGAAAATCCCTTAGAAACTTGAGTTCTAAGGACTTTGTCTTCAATCTGAAGCGGGACTTAAGTCTCGCTTTTTTGTGTTAAATATAAGTACTGTTTTACTTGTGAACCTATCACAGCATATTAGTCACCGAGTCCGAGGCGGTCAAAGATATCATCTACTCGTTTGGTGTAGTATACAGGGTTGAAGATCTCATCAATTTCCTCTTGGGTGAGGCGTGATGTCACCTCTGGATCGGCTTCAAGAAGTGGTTTGAAGTCGACTTGGTTATCCCATGATTGGGCTGTCTTCGGTTGAACAAGGTCGTAAGCTTGTTCACGCGTCATACCTTTTTCAATCAAGGTAAGCATAGCACGTTGACTGAATATCAAACCAAATGTAGAGTTCATGTTGCGGACCATATTTTCTGGGAAGACCGTCAAGTTCTTGACGATATTTCCAAAACGGTTGAGCATGTAGTCGATCAGAATAGTCGTATCTGGTGTGATGATGCGCTCAGCTGATGAGTGAGAGATATCACGTTCGTGCCAGAGAGCAACATTCTCATAGGCCGTAATCATGTGACCACGGATAACACGCGCAAGACCTGTCATATTTTCAGAACCGATAGGGTTACGTTTGTGAGGCATTGCTGAAGACCCTTTTTGCCCTTTAGCAAAGAACTCTTCTACTTCGCGTTGCTCAGATTTTTGAAGACCACGGATTTCCGTTGCCATACGCTCGATGGAAGTTGCGATGCTAGCAAGAACTGCAAAGTACTCAGCGTGAAGGTCACGAGGAAGCACCTGTGTAGAGATTTCTTGAGCACGGATACCGAGTTTGTCGCAGACGTATTGCTCCACAAATGGTGGGATGTTAGCAAAGTTTCCAACCGCACCAGAAATCTTACCAGCTTCCACACCAGCAGCCGCATGCTCGAAACGCTCGATATTGCGCTTCATTTCACTGTACCAAGTCGCTAATTTCAGACCAAAAGTTGTCGGCTCAGCGTGCACACCGTGTGTACGACCCATCATGATGGTGAACTTGTGCTCCTTAGCCTTGTCAGCGATGATGTTGGTGAAGTTTTCGAGGTCACGACGGATGATGTCGTTGGCTTGCTTGTAAAGGTAACCGTAGGCCGTATCCACCACGTCGGTAGAAGTCAAGCCATAGTGGACCCACTTACGCTCCTCGCCAAGCGTTTCAGAAACCGCACGTGTGAAAGCCACCACATCGTGGCGAGTCTCTTGCTCAATCTCCAAAATACGGTCGATGTCAAAGTCCGCTTTTTCACGAATCAAAGCCACATCTTCCTTAGGGATTTCCCCCAACTCAGCCCATGCCTCGTCAGCGAGGATTTCCACCTCAAGCCAAGCACGGTATTTATTTTCTTCACTCCAAATGTTCGCCATCTCAGGGCGACTATATCTACCAATCATGTTTTCTTTTCCTTTCTTTTGATGGTTCACTTAGCCAGAATAACATTAGGAAATCTTTATTTTCATTTCTACTGTTGTTCTTCAATGGCTTTAGTTTGTCTATATTCAAATGCTTCTGCATTTTCTATCATTTCTACTGTTAACTCTTTGTGAGTATCTAAAATTTCTTTAATAATTGCAAAAGGAACCTTGAAATATTCTTTGCGACCATTCACCTTATTTACTTTATAATTAGCAAGTTGATTGTGCAATTCTGTTTCCAGTGCAAATGCTTCCTCACTAAATATCAACGCATGGACATCAAATTGGAATGGTACAGATGCACTGCTCAATTCCCTAATTCGTTCCAATGGCTCTAAACGGCGAGTTACTCCAATTTTATATACATCTTCACCAAAAGAACCTATGTTAGATATTACATAGACATATCCAGCCGTAGCATGGCCTTCTCTATAATCAATATCTTCTTCAATTTCATCTAATTCAGATAGTTTATCTTGATATTCAGCTAATTGGCGTCTGAGTTCATCTACTTCATCATTTTTTGCTTCTTTCAGTAACTCTGTTACCTTGGCAACCATATTCTTAAAGTGATCTCTATCCTTCTCCAATTGTTTTCGTTTCGCTTTAATCTCAGCTTGAAGTTTTTTATCTTCTCGTTCCTTTTCCCGTTGTTCACGAAGCAACTCTTTTTCTTCTTGTTTCTGAAGTTCGTACTCAGCTGCTAAACGTAGCTCTTCAATTTTTAAATCTAAATATGTATAAGTGATTTCAATTAAATTCCGTGAATACATTTTATTCAACTGTTCAAACACTTTTCTTAAAGCTTTAATTTTATTGTCAACATTTACCACTGAAACCTTGACTAAAAGAGCATCAGCCTCACCATTAAAGCCTCTTAAAGCTGCTTTAATTAGTTGATTCTGCATAGCCTTTCCTTTACTTTTACTATTATCTAAGAGCATAGGAGTGATTATTCTTCCAGCAATTCCATTTTTAACCATGGATTTTTGTTGCATTCTTAAAGAATCTAATTTATCTTTATACTTTGTACTATCAGAAAAGCTATATTGTCTTTCAAAGAAACCAAATTCCTGCAAATTTAGACTGCCATTTGCCACGGCAATTTCCTCATTTAATTGAGCTAACTCATTTCTCTTCTGGGCAAGTTCAGTATCTAGCGAGATTACTTCTTTCCCTTTTTTTATTTGTTGCTCTAATTTGGCTAGATCTACCTTTTTTATTTCAATATCATCGGTAAGTTTTTGTAACTTAGCTTCTAATATTTCATCTTTTGGTTTTCCAAAATTAAATAATCCCATAATTTTTACTCAAATTCTTCTTTCCCAATCCACACAGATGGATAATGATCCAGTGTATTCAAATCCGTATCCAATGGTAAATCATAGATGGCTAAATAGTTTTCAGGATATTGTGCAACTAGCTCTTCATACTTAGCTTTCACTTTTTCATGATCGCTACTAGCATATAAAACTTCGACGACTGCTCCAGTCTTCTCTTTTTCGACGAATGCGTTGACGATGAGTTGTATCATATAATTGATAAAGTCCGTAGCCCGTATTCAGTTTTAATGAATATGGGTGCCCTTGTTCCTTTCTATATTTTTAGTTTATTTGAGCGTTTCAACAACTGCTGAAAATTTTAATTTATTTTCTAAGACCAAGTATCTTTGCTAAAATTGAATCAATCTCCCAAGAGATACTTAAATCCAAAATAATTTCATCATCAATGACTTTAGATTTTTGAATAATATCATCATTGAAATCTAACCACAGATTATGATTTGATTTTGTTATATTCGATGCAAAGTCTTTAAAATTTTCAAATTGATGTTCATATGCAAATATAAATCTAATAGTTTTATCATCAAGATAATCATATGATACATCCCACCTGTTTACAAGCTCTCGGCAAATCAATTTAATATTTTCAGATTGTTTTTTATCGAATGTAGTATCTTCTATATACAAAAATGACTCTGTCTCATTGCCAGCTACCGCTCTATCCCAATTTATCACGATATTATCTTCTAATTCACTCTGTTCAATACCCAGTTCTAATAAAAACGTCCTTAACCAAAGTATTGGTGCATCTTCTATGTGGTAAAACAGATTATCATACATCCATTCTTCATCTTCAATTTGTGTTAGAATCTCTTCAGCATGATAATCTAGACATGCTGAAAAATATTTTTTTATTTGTCCATAAATCCTACCTGAAATCATATATATATTGAGAACTGCCTCTAATCTATCATGAAGACCTTTATACTCACTTTCGTTTAGAAATGAAAGTCTTGGCCCATCTGGATATGCAGTTTCATAAATAAATTTTTTTCGACAAACATCCAAAATTTTATAACCAGTAGCTAAATTTTTTAAATAGGGAGAAACACTAAATCCAATATTTTTATGGTAATTCAACTCATATTGTTTAGCGATATCATCTAGCTTAAATTTAGTCGCAAAATAAACATCTTTGCTAGCTTGACTTAAAATACTTCCTAGTTCTTCTGGAGATAAATCTTCTGGAGATCCGTCCATTAAATCCCAACTAAGATAATCTAACTCTTTAGACAGAGTTTCTCTAGCTTCCTTCAATAAACTTAAAACACAATTGATACTTATTCTTTTGTCAGCATCTTGCCTTAACATCTTTTTGACTA
The DNA here is from genome assembly GCF_009496285.1 of Streptococcus mitis. GTDB lineage: Bacteria > Bacillota > Bacilli > Lactobacillales > Streptococcaceae > Streptococcus > Streptococcus mitis_BP. The sequence continues at coordinate 33,693 of NZ_WIJK01000023.1, read as the reverse complement.
TATTATCAAGTTCAAATAAAAATGGATACTCATCACTTATTAACCGAGGATTGTCACCGTGAGCGACTCTCTTAGTAAAGCATTCATTAATAATTAATCCAAATGAATAAATGTCCGCTGCTTGAGTCACATTTTGGGCATTACCTTTAATATATTGTTCAGGAGCCAAATATACTCTGTTATTTAGCAACTCACTTTTCTTAGTTAGATTAGAGTCCTTAAAATGTGCAATACCAAAATCTGTTAAAATTAAATGTCCATCATTAATCAGTATGTTTTCTGGTTTTAAATCCCTGTGTATAATTCCTTTGCTATGAATATACTTTAAAGCTTCTCCAAGTTCAATAATAATGTTAAAAATCTGCTCATAATCTAATAATTGGGGAATGATCTTTTTTAAATCATTTTCATAGAATGGCATAATACTGTACTGAACTTCTTCACCATCAATCAATAATTCTCCATAAAGAGGTTTTATAATATTAGGATGATTTAATTTTTGAACACTGTCAATTTCCTGTTTATATCTTTCAACTCTATCCGTTCTTAAAGCTTTAATAATTTTGATAGCATAAAGATTTTGTTCTTTCTCCGCCTGATATATAATGCCTTCGCCGCCTTCTTTAAATCTTTTTTTTACATCATAGCCAAGACTTCGAAAGGCTGATTCTATTTTTTTAGTTTTATCATTCACTCAAATTCCTCTTTCCCAATCCATATAGATGGATAGTGATCTAATATATTCAAATCTGTATACAGCGGTAAATCATAAATTACTGCAATCCTATCTCTTTCGGCGAAAATAAAAAATATGTTAATCCATAAAAACTAAATTTATTCAATACTTTCTATTTACTGACAATATAGTCACAAATATGAATATTTTTAGTAACTTCAGGATAGTCTACCCCAAAATACTTCCGATTAATACTGCAATATCCTTTTCCATCAACATTATAAATATACTTACACACTTCTCCAGAAAGCGTCGTAAAGAATAAAGTAATCGTCTCTGGGACGTGATTAAAATTAGGCTTGTTACCTAAGAAATGTTGATGTATCTCTTTTTGATGTACTTTCGAGATTACATATAATCTTTGCTCCGCATTTAGCTTTGGTATCAGCTCACCGTCCAAACTTTCGCCAAATAAGATGCGAATATTAAATATAGGTTGATTGTTAACAATTTCAAGAGATAAAATTTTATCTCTTTTATCCTTATTAGAATAAGATTCTTCAAAACTATTAGCTGCTACATACTGTTTGTTATTTTCTGATTTTCTTAAATGAAACCAATATTTATCATCAAAATATACTCTACAGTTCGGCTTGATAAGCTGATAATCATTGCTTAAAATCAACTCTGGTCGATACTTACGTAATTCCTTTTCCTCTTCGAGTGATAATTGTAGATGGACAACAATCAATGAGATTACAATTCCAGCGACACTTCCATAAAAACTCAACCAATCACCTAATCCGGACTTCAAATAATTAGAAAAAGTTCCAATAACAACTGAGAAAAAGGGACCAGAGGCCATCACTAGTAACAATAAAAATATCAGCTGTTTTATGTTGTTTTTAAAATATTTTTTCATATTTCCCTAAAATTCAATCCCTTCCCCAAATTCTTCAACCTCATCCGGCACATCACTAAACAAAGTCACATGTCCCATTTTGCGGTTGTGTTTCGCTTCTATTTTACCATACATGTGGAGGTGGGCGCTTGGATTTTCTGCGATATATTTTTCAGCAGCCTCAACATGCTGACCGAGAACATTGAGCATAACAGCAGGAGCATGAAGGGCGATTGCTGGAAGTGGTGCTCCCAGAACACCTAGAATATGGGTATCAAACTGCGAGAAGTCGCAAGCTTCGATCGAGTAGTGGCCAGAGTTGTGTGGGCGGGGGGCAATTTCGTTGACAATAATATCATCAGCTGTCGCAAACATTTCCACGCAAAGGGTTCCAGACAAGTTCAGTTGTTCTGCGATTCGCACTGCCATGACTTTGGCTTTGGCTGCTAGACTATCCGAAATGCGAGCTGGCACAATGGTCTTAGATAAGATGTTGTTGCGGTGGATATTTTCCTGAACTGGGAAAACCGTCACATCCTTGCCATTTCCTGACACGATGACAGAAATCTCAAGGTCAAAGTTGACAAATTCTTCCAAAACACAGTCTGCTGAATCGGCTAGTGCATTGGCTTCTTCCAAGTCTGCTTCTGAGCGAATAACCTTTTGACCATGACCGTCGTAACCACCTGTCGCAGTCTTGAGGACATAGTTTTTCGATAAATCGATATCTGCTAAGTCTTGGCTAGAAGTCACAACCTTGTAAGGTGCCACAGTGACTTTTGCCTTGTTTGAAAGGAAGTCCTTTTCAAAAATGCGATTTTGGGAAATACGTAGTAGGTCGGTTCCTTGAGGAAGCTGACCTTCTTTGATAACAGCATCCAAACCGTCAGCATCAACATTTTCAAACTCATAGGTGAGGACATCGCAACGCTCCGCCAACTGACGAAGGGCGTCCACATCATTATAAGGAGCTACGATGATTTCTGCCACACGGGAGGCTGGACAATCCACTGCAGGATCCAGCGCGATAACCTTGTGACCCATGTAGATAGCAGAAATGGCTATCATCTGACCAAGCTGACCGCCCCCAATAATTCCGATTGTTTTAGATGAGCTCATTTGTAGACTCCTCTGCGATTTTTCCTTGTTCTTCAGCAAAATTAGCAAGTGCTGTCGCAATAGCCTGGTCCTCTACTGAGAGGAGACGGAGGGCAAAGAGGGCAGCGTTAGTCGCTCCAGCTTCCCCGATAGCCATAGTCGCAACAGGCACACCACCTGGCATCTGAACGATAGAGTAGAGAGAGTCCACGCCACTAAGAGCACGTGATTTGACTGGTACACCAATAACAGGAAGGGTTGTTTTGGCAGCTACCATACCTGGCAAGTGAGCAGCGCCACCCGCACCTGCAATAATGACCTTGATACCGCGACTCCGTGCTTCCTCTGCATGTTTGAACATGAGGTCAGGTGTGCGGTGGGCAGAGACAACTTTCTTTTCGTAGGCTACACCGAAGCGGTCTAGGACCTCTGCTGTTTTTTGCATGGTGCCCCAGTCGGATTTTGAGCCCATGATGATGGAAATAATTGGTTTAGTCATAATTTTCCTTTTTTCTTCTTTTTTGATAATGGTCTTAGGTGGTGGGGACGGAAGCAAACCTTCGGTTTCATTCCTAAAATTTGAGCCTAAGGTCTCAAATTTTCCCTAGACCAGAACAGATTCTGTTCTGGTCTTGACCATTATCGTGTTTGGCGACTGCGTCGCTTTTTCTTATATCTTTATCGAATTGCCTTACTTCCAATATCTGTTCGGTAAAAGAGGCCTTCTGTGTTTTGTTTGTTAAGTTCGCTGTAGATAATGTTTTGGCCGTCTTTTACGGTGTCTGCTGTGGTTACGAGCATATAGACACGTCCACCGTTTGAGAGCAGTGCTCTGCTTCTGCTATTTTCCGCAAACTTAGCCCCTGCATAGTAAGTGATGATGTCACCTTCTGTTTTTGCTGGCAATTCAACACCTTTTTCATAGTCTAGCGGATAGCCGTTCGATGCTACAACCACACCCAGTGTCACACCCTTGTCTGTCCAGGTGATGGCTGGCTCTTGGCCATCCAAAATGTCAGTGATATTTTGCGCAAAATCAGAAGTCAAACGAGGCAAGATGATTTGCGTTTCAGGATCTCCAAAACGAGCGTTGAACTCGATGACTTTGGGTCCATCAGCTGTCAAGATAAGACCCGCATAAAGGACACCAAGATAAGGACGACCTTCTTTAATCATGCCTTCGAGGACTGGCTTGACAATGGTGTCAACCGCTGTGTCAACCACTCTCTGTGACAAGTGAGGAACTGGCGCATAGGCACCCATCCCACCAGTGTTAGGCCCCTTGTCGCCATCATAGGCACGCTTGTGGTCCTGAGCTGTTGGCATGATGTAGAACTTGTCACCATTGACAAAGGCAAAAAGTGAAAATTCCTCTCCTGCAAGAAACTCCTCGATAACCACACGCGCACCTGAGTCACCGAATTTATTGTCCAAAAGCATCTCGTGAGCGGCTTCGACTGCTTGCTCGACTGACTCCGCAACGACGACACCTTTCCCAAGGGCCAAACCGTCTGCCTTGACTACGATTGGAGCGCCTTTTTCTTCGATATAGGCCTTGGCTTCCTCGAAATCTGAGAAGGTCCCATAGGCTGCTGTCGGAACACCGTATTTGACCATGACTTCCTTAGCAAAATCCTTAGACCACTCAAGCTCAGCCGCATCCTTGGTCGGACCAAAGGCTTTGAGACCAGCTGCATTGAAATCATCCACGATTCCAGCAGCAAGGGCGTCATCTGGACCAATGAAGGACCAAGCAATATCGTTGGCTTTTGCAAACTCAATCAATTTGGAATGTTCGGAAATAGAGATATTTACCAATTCCAGACCATCCAGAGTCATCCCGTCATTCCCAGGAGCTACAAAGACTTTTTCAACGTCTTTTGACTCAAGCAACTTCTTAGCAATGGCATGTTCACGACCACCCGAGCCGACAACTAACAGCTTCATCTTTCAACCTCTTTTGCGAATTATTTATTAATATTATACCATAAACGTTCGTTTTAATCTTGTTTCGTTTCGCTTTTAAAGCAAAAAAAGGAAAGAAACTGTTTTCTTCCCTTTTATTTTCTTAATGTCTAAAATGTCTCACGCCTGTAAAGACCATGGTCAAGCCGTATTTATCAGCAGCTTCGATAGACTCTTGGTCGCGGACTGATCCACCCGGTTGGATGATGGCCTTAATACCTGCTTTGGCGATTTCTTCCACGTTATCCGCAAATGGGAAGAAGGCATCTGAAGCAAGGACAGCGCCGTCAAGACGGTCTTTAGCTTGGTCAATGGCGATACGAACGGAAGCCACACGGTTAGTTTGACCAGGACCAACACCAAGTGTCATGTGGTCGTTAGTCACGATGATACCGTTTGATTTGACATACTTGATGGCTTTCCAAGCAAACTCAAGAGCTGTCGCTTCTGTCTCCGTTGGCTGGCGTTTGGTTACCACTTGCCAGTCAGCTGGACTTTCTTTGACAACGTCTTGGTTTTGCACGAGAAGTCCACCGACAACACCTGTGTACTCTGCTTCCACTTCGCTCGCATCTTGAGCGTCAAATGGTAAGGCAAGGATACGCAAGTTTTTCTTTTTGTTGGTCAAAATAGCTAGCGCTTCATCCGTATAGCTCGATGCGATGATGATCTCAAGGAAAACGCCGTGCATCTTCTCAGCAGTCGCAGCATCCACCTCACGGTTGAGAACGACAATTCCACCAAAGATAGAAACTGGGTCAGACTCATAAGCGTAGTCCCAAGCAGTCTCGATGTCATCAGCTTGACCAATCCCACATGGGTTCATGTGTTTGAGAGCCACAACTGTTGGACGTTCTTTGAAATCGCGAATAATACGAATGGCAGCGTCAGCATCACGGATATTGTTGAAGGATAATTCCTTACCGTTAAGCTGTTTAGCTGATGCAATGGAGTAATCCGTTGGCAAGGCTTTTTGGTAGAAGTCTGCGTCTTGTTGAGGATTCTCACCGTAACGCATTGGTTGCTTGAGGTCATAAGTCAAAGTGAGTTTTTCAGGTTTTTCTTCACCCACTTGAGCTGTGAAATACTCTGCAATCAAGGCATCATAAGCTGCTGTGTGACGGAAAACCTTGGCTGCCAAACGTTGGCGAGTTTCGTAGCTTGTTTCGCCATTAGCTGCCAATTCGTCAAGAACAACAGCATAGTCAGCAGGGTCTACCACAACTGTGACGCTAGCGTGGTTCTTCGCTGCCGAACGAAGCATAGATGGACCACCGATATCGATGTTTTCAACGGCGTCCGCATAGGTCACGTCTGGTTTGAGGATGGTTTCCTTGAATGGGTAAAGGTTGACCACCACAAGGTCAATCAATTCGATTTTGTTATCCTTGGCTGCTTCTAAGTGACTATCCAGGTCGCGACGAGCTAAGAGTCCGCCATGAATATTTGGATGGAGAGTCTTGACACGACCGTCCATCATTTCTGGGAAACCAGTCACATCGTCAATGGCAATGGTATCAACACCGGCATTATCAAGGGCAACTTTGGTACCACCTGTTGAGATGATATCCCAACCAAGTTTTTTAAGTTCTTGGGCAAATTCAACAATACCCGCTTTATCTGAGACTGAAATAAGTGCTCGTTTAGTCATTTTTCTTCCTTTCATGTTCAAACTTTCTACCTACGTAATTTTCTTTTCATAAAGTATAGGGAGACGATTACCAAGACTCCCAAAATTATTGTCAGTAAAAATCTCCCCCAATAGGGAATCTCAGGGAATAAGAAATTAACCAGTAAGCGTAAAATCACTGCTAAGGTGATCAAAGCAAGTGTTTCTAACCATTTTGTCATTTTTTCTCCTTTTGAATAAATAGGATTTTGAGGTGATTAAAGACTAATCTAACTCATATAAAAGGTAGTTGTCAAAATTTATGATTCCTTTGAGGTAATCTCGGTCTGCTTTAGACAACTCAAATTCTGGAAAAGTCGCAATTAAACTGGACAAATAAAAATAATTCGGGTGCCGACGATAAGAAAAACCTGCTTGACCGAATTTCCCTTGACAAAAATCATAGGCAAGTTTTAATTCTTGACTTGTGACACCGTCTAAAATTTTTTCTAACTCTGAGAGCTGACTTTTATCAGTATTTTCTATCATAGCTTTCACTGTATTTACTAAAACAAAAAGAAAATCATTAGTATTATCCAGTAGGATTGGTCTGTTAGATAACTTATTCTTTAACTCCATATAGTATTGGTCCATAATCATTTCTTCCTCTCCACTCCCAAACTATCCAACACCTCTGGATAGAGCTTATACTCCGCCTCATGAATGCGAGCTTCAAAACTGTCAATCGTATCATCAGCCAGCCTTGGCACGCGCACTTGTTTGATGACCTTACCGGTGTCCACACCCGAATCCACCCAATGAATGGTCACGCCAGACTGGTCAACACCTGCATTCCAAGCATCCTCAATGCCATGGGCACCTGGAAATTCTGGCAGGTAAGCCGGGTGGATATTGATGATACGGCCTTCATAGGCTGCTAGCAAGGTTGGACCGACGATTTTCATATAACCAGCCAAACAGACTAGGTCAATCTCATACTCATCCAGAAGCTCGACAATAGCTGCTTCGTAGTCTGCCTTGCTCTCAAACTCCTTGAGTTCGAAGGCATAGGTTAAAATCCCAAGCTTTTCTGCACGCTCAAGTACATAGGCATCACGATGATCTGAAAAAACGAATTCTACTGGAAATTGTTCCGCAATCACCTGAAAGTTTGAGCCGTTACCAGAGGCAAAAACAGCAATTTTTTTAGCCATTATTTTATCACCACACTTGCATCTGTCTTCTTCACAATCTGACCGATTTCATACACAGGTTCGTCAAGAAGTTCTTTGACACGTTTCACATGTTCTGGTTTGACAGCAAACATGAGACCAATCCCCATGTTGAAAATTTCAAACATTTCTTCGTGCTTGATCTGACCGTATTTTTCAAGGGCTTTGAAAATCGGAAGCACTGGAACCTTGCTTTCATCAATTTCAGCAGCCAAGTCATCCGCAAACATCCGTGGTACATTTTCTATGAAACCACCACCTGTGATGTGGGCAATACCATTAACCAATTCTTCTTTAATCAATGGCAAAGCTGCTTTGACGTAGATACGAGTTGGTTCCAAAAGAACGTCTTTAAGTTTTTTGCCTTCCAATTCTGGGAGAACTTCTTCCCCTGTATAATCAGTAAAAACACGACGGACGAGTGAGTAACCGTTTGAGTGGATACCGCTTGAAGCGAGACCAAGAAGGACATCCCCTGCTGCTACTTTTGAACCGTCAATGATTTGAGTTTTTTCTGCAACACCGACTGCAAAACCAGCCAAGTCATAGTCGTCCTCACCGTACATACCAGGCATTTCAGCAGTTTCCCCACCGATAAGGGCTGCACCAGCTTGCACACAACCTTCGGCCACACCAGCAACCACTTGTTCTAGCTTAGCGGGTTCATTCTTACCAGTTGCGATATAGTCTAGGAAGTAGAGGGGTTCAGCACCTGCAGCGATGATATCGTTGACACACATGGCCACACAGTCTTGACCAATAGTATCGTGCTTGTCATACTTGATAGCCAGCATGAGCTTAGTTCCGACACCGTCTGTCCCTGAAATCAAAACGGGCTCTTTGACACCTGTTTTTGAAAGGTCAAACATACCACCGAAACCGCCAAGAGCTCCCATGACACCCGCACGCTCTGTACGTGCCACGTGTTTTTTGATCCGTTCTACAACCTCATAACCCGCTTCAACATCCACACCCGATTGAGCATATGCATTCTTATTTGTCATTTTATTTTTCCTTTTAATTTTTTGAGAAGATTGCGACGTATTTTTAGATAAACTATCATTTTATCTAAAAATACTAGTCAGGTCTCTAGCTTTGGTCCCATAGGGCAAAGCGTCTACTGACAAATGCTTTAGCCTTTAGTCAGTAGTGAGACGTGGGGCATAAGCATTCTTATTTGTCATTTTTCTATTCCTTTTCCTTTCCTTCAATGGAAATTTTATTTGTAAAAACTCGTTTTCTCTTCCAAACTTCTACGATAGTCTTCTTCATAGTCGTAGAGAGGCGTTGGGTAGTCACCGTCAAAGTAAGCGACACAGAGACCGCCATTTGGCGCATCTGTTTCGATGCCGATAGAATCAATCAAGCCATCAATAGAAAGATAAGTCAGACTATCCGCACCAATGATTTGGCGAGTCTCTTCGACCGTATGATTGGCCGCAATCAACTCCTGACGTGTCTGGATATCAATCCCGTAGAAACATGGATAGGCAAGAGCAGGACTACCAATGGCAACGTGCACTTCTGATGCCCCTGCTTCTTTCAAAAGTTGGACAATACGACGAGATGTTGTTCCTCGCACAATAGAGTCATCAATCATGACCACGCGTTTGCCTTTTACAACACCAGAAACGGCAGAGAGTTTCATTCGCACTCCTTGTTCCCGCAATTCTTGGGTCGGCTGGATGAAGGTCCGTTGCGTATATTGGTTTTTGATGAGACCCATTTCATTTGGCAAACCTGATTCTTCCGCAAAGCCCATAGCTGCACTGAGTGAGGAATTTGGCACACCAACTACAATATCAGCTTCGTGCTTAAACTCACGTGCTAATTGAGCTCCCATTCTCTTACGAGCCGTATGAACATTGACACCGTGGATGTTGGAGTCAGGACGGGCAAAGTAGATATACTCCATCGAACAGATTGCCAGCTGAGTATCGTTTGTGTAGCTGTCATACTGGATGCCATTATCATCAATAATAACAATCTCGCCTGGTTTCACGTCGCGAATCCACTCAGCACCGATTACTTCAAAGGCACAGGTTTCAGATGAAACCACTACTGCTCCATTAGCCATTTTCCCGATTGACAGAGGACGGAAGCCATTTGGGTCAAGCGCGGCAATTAACTTATCTTCAAACATCAAGAGATAAGCAAAACCACCTTTAACAAGACTGAGTGCTTCCTTGATTTTACCCATCAGGTTTGGATTGTGGCTACGGCGAATAAGGTGAGCCAAGATTTCAGAGTCAGAGGTTGAGCTGAAAATCGCTCCTCTTTGTTCCAATTCTTGCTTGAGCGATTCTGCATTGGTCAGATTCCCATTATGAACCAAACCAAACTGCATATCATGAAAGCGGAAAAGGAAAGGTTGGATATTGTCTACAGAAGCTTCTCCCGCAGTCGCATAACGCACGTGCCCAATCGCTCCAGTTCCTGTCAATTTATCCAAATTCGCAGGATTTTTGAAGACTTCTGATAAAAGCCCCATATCACGATGACGCTTCAATTTCCCTTGGTCATTGGAGAGGATTCCTGCCCCCTCCTGACCACGGTGCTGAAGGCTATGGAGTCCAAAATAGGTCAATTTGGCAGCGTCTGGGTGACCCCAGATACCAAAAACACCACATTCCTCATTAAGAGATTTTACTTCGTATGTCATTTTATATACCTAATTTTTATTTGTGTATCATTCCTTAACGATACTAGAGCGGAATGATACGGCAGAAGCTCGTTTCACTCGCAACAATAAATCATTTGCAATTGTCGTAAGTTAGATCTACTTGATTTTACATTTACTGATGGTTATCTATTAGAAAATCTGCAAAGCCTATTTTCCAGTAAAGTATTTAACCGCTGATGCAAAGAGATATTGGTCTTTATTTCCTGGAATATTTTGGAAGAGACCGTCTTCGAAACGTTCTGAGTGCCCCATCTTCCCAATAATTTGACCGTTCTTACTGGTGATACCTTCAATCGCATTGACAGATCCGTTAGGATTGTATTTTGAATCCATGCTTGGTTTACCTTCGAAGTCAACATATTGGGTAAAGATTTGACCATTATCACGAAGCTCTGCAAATTCTTCAGCTGTCACGACAAATTTACCTTCACCGTGTGATACTGGGATGGCATGAATGTCACCAACTTCTACTCCAGCAAGCCATGGTGAGTTCGTGTTAGCAATACGTGTTTCAACCATCTTAGCTACGTGTTGGTTGGCATCATTGTAGAAGAGGGTTGGACTAGTGCTGCCTGCATCTTCAAAGTTACCGTATGGAAGAAGACCTGATTTGACAAGAGCTTGGAATCCGTTACAGATACCGATAATCAAACCACCACCTTCGATGAAGCTATCAATGGCTGCACGTACTTTTTCGTTAAGCAAGATATTAACGATAAATTTAGCTGATCCATCTGGTTCATCTGCTGCCGAGAAGCCACCTGCAAAGAAGAGAATATTGGCTTTCTCGATATTGTCAACCATGGTGTCAACAGACTTGACAATAGCCTCTTCGTTAAGTGTTACAAATGGTACCAAGTTGACTTTTGCCCCTTCTTTTTCAAAGGCTTTAGCGGAGTCATATTCTGAGTTGGTACCTGGAAACACTGGGATGTAAACCACTGGTGTCTCAACTGTTTCTTTAGCTTTGACAACAGCATCTGATGCCACAGCAGGTACTTCTTCCAACTCAGTTGCTTGTGCAAATTCCGTCGGGTAAACTTCTTCCAATTTACCTTGGAAGGCACTGTCAAGTTTGTGTCCATCAAGCGTTACACCATTGACAGCAAGTGTAAAGTCAGCTGCTGTTTGTCCAATCTTGGCAATCCCTGCAATATCTTCCGGAGATGTGAAGACGAATCCACCCAATTGAGCTGTCAAGGCAGTCTCAAGATTTTCAAGGGTTACAGTGGCACCAATATGGTTACCAAATGTTGCAAGGGCAAGGGCTTCAAGGACACCACCATATTTGACAGCTGATGCTGCTGTTACTTTGTGATCAGCTTGGATGGCTTCAAATTGAGCAAAGTTAGACTTGATCAGATCGAAGTCAATTTCTTGTGCCAAAGCTTGACCTGGGATGTAATAGATATTTTCACCAGCAGCTTTAAATTCTGGAGAAAGGACCTTACTACTATCTGCAGTTGTAACCCCAAAAGCAACCAAGGTTGGTGGTACTGTCAATTCTTCAAAGGTACCAGACATAGAGTCCTTCCCACCGATAGATGGCAAGCCAAGCTGAATCTGAGCTTCGATAGAGCCTAGGAGAGCTGCTACTGGCTGACCAAAACGCTCTGCTTGTTTATCCATACGTTCGAAGTATTCTTGATAAGAGAAACGAGCCTTAGACCAGTTTGCACCAACAGCAACCAAACGAGCTGTTGCTTCGATGACTGCATATGCAGCACCATGATATGGAGACCATTCTGCTAGATAAGGGTTGAACCCTTGCGCCATAACAGAAGCAGTTGTTGTCACACCATGTTGAACTGGCAATTTCTGTACGGAAGCTTCAGTTGGTGTGATTTGGTAACGACCACCAAGTGGGTGATTAACAGTTGAACGACCAACTGAGCTATCAAAGATGGTTTGTAACCCTTTTTGACTAGCATGGTTGAGGTCAGCCAAGACTTCCAGCGTATCTGCTTCAAGGGTTTCGGCAGATGTTTGACGTTCTTCTGAAAGCTTGACATCCTTGTCAACTACCTTAGCATCCACAACTACACGTACACCGTTTGTATCGAGGAAACGACGTTCCAAATCAACGATGGTTTCGCCATTCCAGTGCATAACAAGATTTGGTTTTTCAGTCACTGTCGCAACGACAACCGCGTCAATATTTTCTTTATTACATGCTGCAATGAAGGCATCTACATCATCTGGACGAACCACTACAGCCATACGTTCCTGAGATTCAGAAATGGCAATTTCTGTACCGTTCAAGCCTTGATATTTCAATGGCACTTTGTCTAGATCAATTTCAAGACCATCTGCCAATTCACCGATAGCCACACAGACACCACCAGCACCAAAGTCATTTGATTTCTTGATCAGACGTGTTACTTCCCCATTACGGAAAAGACGTTGAATCTTACGCTCTTCGATGGCATTCCCTTTTTGAACCTCAGCACCAGCTGTTTCAACAGATTCAACCGTTTGAACTTTAGAAGAACCTGTCGCACCACCGACACCATCACGTCCAGTCTTACCACCGAGCAAGATAATCACATCACCTGCTTCAGGTTTTTCACGGACAACATTTTCCTTAGGAGCCGCACCGACAACAGCACCTAGCTCCATACGCTTAGCAACAAAACCTGGGTGGAAGTATTCACGAACATAAGTTGTTGCAAGACCAATTTGGTTACCATATGAAGAATAACCGTGAGCCGCTGTTTTAGAAATCACTTGTTGTGGCAATTTCCCAGCGCGAGTTTCTGAAATCGGAGCTGTAATATCGCCAGCACCCGAGATACGCATGGCTTGGTAAACATATGAACGACCTGACAATGGGTCACGAATGGCCCCACCGATACAAGTAGCAGCCCCACCAAATGGTTCGATCTCCGTTGGGTGGTTGTGGGTTTCGTTCTTGAACATGAGAAGCCATGGCTCTTTGACACCATTGACATCCACTTCAATTTCAACAGAGCAGGCATTGATTTCATCAGACACTTCCATGTCATCCAAGCGGCCATTGGCACGCTCATAACGACCAAAAATAGTCGCCATATCCATCAAGGTTTGAGGCTTTTCGGTACGTCCCAACTCATCACGCATGGCAATATACTTGTCATAAGTCGCTTGCAATTGTTTTTGGAATTTAGAAGCTGAGAAGTCGATATTCTTCAACTCCGTCTCAAAAGTTGTGTGACGGCAGTGGTCAGACCAATAAGTATCCAAAACCTTAAGCTCAGTCTCCGTTGGCACACGTCCAATTGACTTGAAGTAATCTTGAATGAAGAGCAGGTCATCCACTTCCATGGCCAATCCTTGATCTGCCTTATACTGTGCAAAATCTTCTGCCGTATAGCTTTCAAAGAAATCCAAGTTTGGAATCGTTTTGTCGGACTCAGAGAAATCCTGTTTAGCAATGCCAAGAGTGATATCTTTGAAACGAGAGTCCACTGGGTTCAAGAGATAGTTTTTAACAGCTTCCAATTCATTCTCATCAATATCCATATTGACCAAGTACAATTGTGCTGTATTAACCGTTACATCACTTGAACTACCAAGCAAAAGCAAAGCTTCTTGAGATGATGCTGCACGTTGGTCAAATTGACCAGGTAAGCTTTCGATCGCAAAGAAAGCATAGTTAGCAAGATCTGCCTTGATCGTAGCTTCATCCAAAACAGTATCGGTCACTTGCTCAGAGAAGATATGTTTTTCCGCACGCGCAAACAAATCCTCTGCCAAATTAAAGACATCGTAAACTTGCACAATCCGAAGATCTTTCAAGGTTTTCAACTGAAGATTATGCTGTAATTCTTTTACTAAAGAGTCAGATTTGACACGAAAATCAGCTTTTTTCTCAACGAAAATACGTTTATCCATTTTATTTCCTTTATTTCTATTCAAATAGGTTATCGAAGACGAAGGTTTTCCGTTTCAAACAAGTTACTTCAAGCCCTGCAATTTTTCTAAAACGACCTTGTAAACATCCGTTAAACTGCCCAAGTCCCTACGGAAAACATCCTTGTCCATGTGGTGCCCTTCCGCATCCCAAAGGCGACAGTTGTCTGGTGAAAATTCGTCTGCCAAGATAATCTTGCCATCCTTATCAAAACCAAATTCCAGTTTAAAATCGATCAACTTGAGGCCAATCTCAGCAAACCAGGCTTTCAAAAGCTCATTGATACGACGCGTTTCTTCCTTGATATAAGCAATTTGCTCATCGTTAGCAATATTCAAAAACTTAACGTGTTCGTCATTGATAAATGGATCATCCAAATCATCGTTCTTGTAGTAAAATTCAACGATTGGAGTTTCCAGATTCAAACCTTCTTCCACACCAAAACGTTTTGAGAAAGAACCCGCAGTCACGTTACGAAGGACAACCTCCAAAGGAATGATGGTCACTTTCTTGTTGAGTTGTTCTGTGTCAGAAATACGTTCGATAAAGTGCGTAGCTACGCCCGCAGCATTCAATTTTTCAAAAATAAGAGACGAAATCTGATTATTTAGCACACCTTTACCTTTAATAGTCTCCTTGCGAGCTCCATTCAGCATAGTGGCCTGGTCCTTATAGACCGACTTAATCACATTTTCGTCTTCTGTAGTATAGATATCTTTAGCTTTTCCCGAATAGATCAATTGTTTCGACATTTTAAAGTTCGCCTTTCGTATTACTTTACATCATTCTAACACAGTTTTTACCAAATATCAAATATTTCACGAACTATATTTGATGTCATATCTGAAAAAGTACAGAAAAATCGCAAACGAATTTTCATTTGCGATTTTCTAAGATTGATTTGAGTTAGAATGCGAACCTTATTCTTGTTTCAAAAAGCGATCAAGATAGTAGCGTAAAAAACTCTTCCTACCTGTAATCATAGTCAAACGACCTTCAAGTCCATAACGAAGTTTTTCTGCTTGTTCAGCATTCAAATCCGTCTCTGCCTCTAATTTAAAGAAATTGCCCTTTTCTGTCTGAGTCGCACTGGTATCGATATTCGTAATCTTGGAGGTCAATACTAGCTGCTTATTCGCATCCGTTACCGTTGTAAATCGTATCTCATTTCCATGCTTGAGACCAGCCACTTCCTTAGAACTGATATAAGCTGTTAGTTTTGCCTTCCTCTCTCTAGCCAACTGCGGAAAAAGGTGAGCGAGAATAGTTCCTTCTGGAATGATGGTAGATCGACTATGCTCAGGATTCAAATGTAGAACACCATCTTCTGTTGCTGTAATTTTCCCCTTGTCTAAAAGATTCCCTTGAATCTTTTTACCCGACTCCGCTTCAAGAATTTTCTGATCCAAGAGCGTTAATTCCTGGCCTACCTTGGCTAGTTGCTGAGATTTTAATGATTCCAACTGACTTCCCAATCCAGATGTATAAGCTTGTTGGGCTCCTGAACCTGCATACTGTACTCGATAACCTGCAAGAGTTGACTCCAACTGAGTGATTTGAGCATCTAGCTGAGATAAGGCCTGCTGTTTGGCTTCTGATCCCTGCTCTTTTGTTGACTGATAAATGGCATAAGCTGGATGATCACTCTCTAAGTGTCCATCACCCTGAATAGCGGACTTGGCTTGCTGATATTCTTTAATTTTGGACTGGGTTTCTCCGATGAGATTGCCTAATTCTGCCTGACTACCACTGGCTGCTGCATTTTGAGATGATATATTAGCATTTTGTTGCTCAACCTGACTTCGCAGACTAGCAGCTTGATTTAGATAATCTAAAAAACTATGCTGATAGCCAAATTTATCTGCTTCAGGAAATTGATCACTTCCTGCTTGAAGGCTTGCTTTTAAATATTCCAGTTGAACCTTCTGATCCTTGAGCATTTCCAACTGACTAGCATAATTTTCTGCCTGAACCGCTTCTACCCCCTCTTGGTATTGAACCAAAAGTTCCCCCTTCTTGACCAACTTATTTTCTTCCAAATGATTGGCAATAATGCGATTGTTGCTAGTTGACTGGATATTGGCAAGGATACGACTAGGTTCGATAGTAGCTCTAGTAGACAAACTCATCTCCTTCTCTGCAAAAGTTGCAAAGCCAAGCAAAAATACAAGTAGAAGAGACATGGGTACAATCACCCGACTAGAAAAATTATGGTAACGACGATTGTAAAACTCAGCACTTTCTAAAAATTCTGATTGCATCTTTTTTCCTCTCTAACTATTCACTAGATGGGCGTAAAAGCCACCCTGAGCCAACAAATCTGCATGTGTGCCTTCTTCGACAATCTTGCCCTGATCCAAAACGACAACCTTCTCTGTCCGCTCAGCAATGGTCAAGCGGTGGGCGATGAAAATCAAGGTCTTGTCTAAAGCCATGAGATTATCGACAATTCGCTTCTCGGTCAAAATATCCAAACTGCTGGTCGCCTCATCCAAAATCAAGACAGGCGCATCGGTCAAGAGAGCACGCGCCAAAGCAATTCTCTGACGTTGCCCACCTGAAATGCCCGCTCCATCCGAAGTCAATTCTGTCTGGTAATTCAGTGGCATCCGCTCGATATCCTCCCGAATCTCAGCCAACTCCACTGCTCTCAAGATATCCTCCTGGGTCGTCCCCTCCTTAGCTCCAAGGAGAAGATTCTCCAAAATCGTCCCATTGAAAACATAGGGTTGCTGAGGCAGGTAGTTGATATACTGGCGCAGAGCTTTTTTATCAATCTGATTGAGATTGACACCACCCAGACTAATATCTCCCTGACTTGGGTCGTAAAAATTAACCATCATCTTGGCCAAGGTCGTCTTACCTGACCCCGAAATCCCCACAAAAGCCACCTTAGAACCCTGCGGAATAGTCAAATTGATATCCGATAAGACATCTCGACCATAGCCATATTTGTAGTGAACCTGCTTGAAATCCATATCTCCTTCTAGAAAGCTCAAATCCTCAACTGTTTTCTTCTCCTCAAACTCAGAAGCTACCAGATAAACCTCATTCAGACGGTTATTGGCAACCTGCGCTGTCTGAAGTTTGGTTTGCAGATTGATGATATTCTCCAAAGGATTTGTAAAATAAACAAGCAAGGTATTATAGGTGATCAACTGACCCAAACTCATCTTATTATCCATGACTAGGAGAGCCCCCATCCAGAGAATGCCAACATTGAGCAAGAGCTGGGCAAGCTTTTTCAGAGCCTTTTGCTGACTTTCTGCTCGACTGTAGGTAAAAGATTTTTTCAGATAATCCACAAATTCCTTGTCAATCTTTTGATAACGGGAGCTTTCACTAGTTAAGGACTTAATGGTCTCAATGCCATTGATGTCCTCAATGATAGAAGAAGACAGAACCGCATTGGCTTCCATGGTATCCCGATTCATCTTTTCAAAGGGTTTCATAAAAGTAAAAATAATCACTGTGTAGATAGGAAGAGCTAGTAAACTCATGAAAAAAAGATTGCTATTCTGCGAAAATAGAACTACTGAAATAATCAAGACAGTAGATACATCCAAAAAGATTGACAGAATGGTCGAAGCCAGCGCATCGATGATACTATTTGCATCCGTGAAACGAGACACGATTTCCCCTGTACGACGTGTCGCAAAAAAGGACATAGGCAGGTGAAAAACGTGCTTGATATAAGACAAAATCACATCAATGGACAAGCGTTGCCCCAAAACAAGTAAAAGATACTCCTGGGCATAAGATAAGATTTGCTGAAGGACATAAACGATGACTAGCCCTATTGAGATAATGCCCAAGGTTGAACGCATCTGATCTGGTACATAAGTGTCAATGATTGACTGAAGGTAATAAGAACCCACAATGTTAATCAAGGTCACCAAAAGGGTCGCCAAAACGATATTAACAATCAAACCTCGCTGTTTCACTAATATAGGGATAAAGGAGAGAAGGCCATTTTTTTGTTCCTTATGAGGCTTATAAGTCGGAGATGGTGACATAAAAATAGTGATTCCTGTCCACTCCCTGGCAAAGCGTTCACGAGAAATCTTGGTCAGCTTAACACTAGGATCTGGATCAGCAATATGAATATTGTTCTTGTCCTGCCCAGTCACCACATAATAATGGAGCATTTTCCCTTCCTTAAGCACATGAGCCACAAAAGGAAAAGTTACATCCGGCAAATCAAACAAGGTCATGTCCGCCTTTATTGCTCGCGTCTCAAAACCAATCTCCTCAGCAACCTTGACTAAGCCTAAAGCCGTAGTCCCATCCATGGTCGTCTTGGCCAACTCTCGCAAGTGAGCCAGAGAATAATAACTACCATAATAACCAAAGACCATGGCCAATGAAGCTACACCGCAGTCCATCTGATCCACCTGCGGACGATAATGACGTTTCCCAAATTTCATATCCTACTCCTTTTCCTAACAATCTCCAAAGAAAACTTTGTAAGATTATTTTATCCAAACAAAGAAGCAAAAAGAGAATTATTTCTAAAAAAACAATAACTGCACCTGAACAGCACTTTTTCCTACATAAAAATAGGTAGAACAAAGGTCCTACCTAAAATATATATTTATAAAGATTTCTTTTTCTTCCTAATTCTTTTATCAATCATGTACAAGACTATAAACGAAAATAGAGGTGGTACAAGATAACTCTTTTCACTCATTGTCAGCTGAAATCCCAGAGTTGTTAGTATCTTAAAAATGAAAATATTCATCAAAAATAGAAAAACAAATACTAAAAAATATCCTAAAATCTTCTTCATTTCTTTTCTTCAACTTTCCTAATTTCTACACCTATTTTATCACATTTTATCAAAAAATACATGTAAAACTCCAAATAAACTATAAACGATACAAATAGACACATCAAATGTACCTTTTGGACAAAGAAAATAGGTAGAACAAACGTCCTACCTGCTAAAAATATGATTTCAAAAGGAATATAGCATGAAAATTATATTTTTGTTTCTGAACCAAATTTGTAACCTACATTAAAAATTTTTACGCCAGCGTTTAATAATCCAGCAACAACCAGATTATAGTCGATTTGCATAATATCCTAATGCTGTTCCACCAGCAAAAAGAACTGTTGCTCCACCTGCTACCGCTGCACCTACTTTCCAAACAGATATTCCAACGATTACTAGAAGGATAACTCCCCCATCCACTTCCATCAACTCTTCTTACGTAAGAGCTACAAAATTCTGTTCCATTTTGTCAAAGTTTGTCATTCGTTTCCTCCTTCATTTTTATTTTTTTTGTTTGCGATTTTTAACCTTTAAACCATTTTAAAAGCCAAGTTGGATAAATAACTAAAATAATCATTCTTTTCTCTCCTTCCCAGCCTTCTCTCTTATCTATTCAAGAAATAAAAAAACAACATGACTTGCATGTTGCTATATGTTAGATTTTATCTTTAATGGCTTGTAACACATCTGCCACACTTTGGAGGTGATCGATTTCTTCATCACTAATTTCGATTCCAAATTCATCCTCAATGGTTAGTACGAATTCCATCAAATCTACCGAATCAGCATCCAAATCATCCTTCAAGCTCAAGGCCTCTGTGACTACAAAGTCTTCCCCTTGACGTTCTTGGATAATGGTCACGACACGGTCAAAAATTTCTTTATCTGTCATATATATTATTCTCCTGAAAATTCACGCGCAGTTTGAGCAACTACGTCTGTTTCTAGCATGGTACGAATCTGACGAATCGTACTATACACAGCTTTGGCATCACTTGAGCCATGAGTCTTAACAACCGGCGCCTTAACACCAAACAAGACCGCACCCCCAACATCTGAATAGTTGAGTTGCTTTTTCAAACCTCTAAGACTATCCTTGAGAAGGAGAGCACCAAGTTTTGCTCGAAATCCACCACCTGTAATAGCATTTTTAAGCAAGCCCATGATTCCCATGGCTGTTCCTTCGATGGATTTTAGCACAGCGTTTCCCGTGAAACCGTCTGCCACGACAACATCTGCAACACCCTCCATCAAATCACGCGCTTCCACATTACCGACAAAGTTCAAACTCTCATCAGCCGCTAGCAAGTCATAAGTTTCCTTGCGAAGCGGGTCGCCCTTACTACTCTCTGTCCCGTTATTAAGCAAACCAACTCGTGGTTTTGCAATTCCACGAACATTTTTAGCATAGAAAGAACCTAAGATGGCGTATTGATGCAAGTGATGGGCTGTGTTTTCTGCATTGGCACCGAGGTCTAGCATGTCAAAACCTTTCCCATCAACTGTTGGTAAGGTTGACATGAGCCCAGGTCGATCGATGTTCTTGATACGACCCACGATGAAAAATCCTGCCGCAAGCAAAGCACCTGTATTCCCAGCTGAGAGCACGGCATCCGCCTCCCCATCTTTGACAGCCTTAGCTGCCAATACCATGCTGGCATTTTTCTTCTTGCGGATAGCTTTTGTAGGCTCATCATCAGAATTTATTTTTTCATCTGTATGGATAATGCTGACGCGTTCTGTAGCTGTTAGATATTGCTTGATTTTGCTTTCGTCTCCGTAAAGTTGAATCTCAATATCTGAAAAGTCAGTAAGGGCTTGATTGACACCCTCAACGATGGCTTGAGGTGCGTAATCGCCACCCATTGCATCTACTGCGATTTTTTTCATTTGTCTTCCTCTTTTAGTAATTGTCCCCAATCAGCTAGGGAATCAATAAATTTCTTTGATTTTAGGTGAATTCCGACGTACTCTTCATAAATTTGATCCATGAACTGACGCAATTCTTGCTTGATTTCAGACTTGAGCGAAATAGTCTCTAAAGTCTCAAAGTTAATAGCTTGAAATTGATTGAGCAGATAGGGAATGTTTGGATTCAGATGACAACGTTTCTCGTCCTCATGGTAATGATCAGGACATAAGCAAGCACCATATTTGAAAGAAAAATCAAAGGCCTGACCCACCCGATGGCAAAAAACACACTCATTAAAATTAAGACTAATCCCAAAACGGGTTAAGATCTGAATTTCAAAAATATTGGTCAAGACCTGATAATCTAAACCCTCTTCCATCAACTCTAAAGTCTTTTGTAAAAAAGCAAACAAGGGAGCATCTTGGTGATTGTCCTGCAAACTAGCATCTGCCAAAGCTGCCACATAGGTCGCATAGGACATGACAAAGAGATCACTATTGATTTTTGGAAAGGTCATCACCTCATGATAGTCTTCAATATAACTAAGTCCATCATCATTGATTCGCAAAAGAAAACGAGCCAGCACCAAAGGTTGAATAACTGGAGCCAGTTTGGACTGACCGGCATGTTTGACAAAAAACATCCGCTTGCCGACCTGCTCTGTAAAAATCTTGACTAGCTTATCATCCTCACGAAAATTACGATTGTAGAGCACCAACCCCTGACTCGTAATAGACTGAATCATGCTTCTTTCATGTACTCCTCAAGACGTTTCATAGCTTCTCTGATGATTTCCATGCTAGCTGCATAAGACAGGCGCACATAACCTTCTCCATATTGACCAAAAGCTGCACCAGGGATAAAGGCAACAGCCTTCTTGTGAGCAAAATCCTTCAGAAAAGCAAAAGAATCTTGATTGTAGCCTGCTGGAATCTTAGCAAAGATATAAAAGGCACCGTCAGGTTTGATAATCTCAAAACCAAGATTAGTCATTTTCTCGATAATGTAGTCCCGACGTTGAATATACTCTTTCTTCATAGGTTCTGCATCATCTTTACCAGCTGTTAAGGCTTCTACTGCAGCATGTTGAGCCATAGTATTTGCAGCAGTTACCAAATACTGGTGACTCTTGATGAGTTGGGCTGTGAAGTTTGCTGGGGCAAAGATAAAGCCTAAACGCCAACCTGTCATGGCATGTGATTTAGATAGACCGTTGATGATAATGGCCTGATCTCTCAGCATAGTCCCCAAAGAGACATGATTTTCCCCTGTATAAGTTAATTCTGAGTAGACCTCATCACAGACAACGAAAACCTCATACTTACGTAAAACGTCTGCCAAGGCTTCCAACTGTTCGCGACTATAAGTAATTCCTGTAGGATTAGCTGGATAGTTAAGAATAACAGCCTTGAGCTTGTCACCCTGCTCCAGAATTGCCTTCTCCAGCATTTCAGGAGTCAAGACAAAACCGTTCTCAATCGTATCAATCTCGACAATCTCTGCGCCAACTAGATTAACAATTGGTTCATAACCTGGATAGGCAGGAGCTGGCAAGAGAACCTTGTCACCCTCTTCTAAAATAGCTGTCAAAGTAGCAGATAGGGCTTCTGTCGCACCAATTGTGACCAAGATTTCATTTTCAGGATTATAGTCTAGCTGGTATTTTTCTCTTACAAAATCACTAGCTGCCTGGCGTAAGGTCATCAAACCACTCATCCCTGTATAGTAGGATTGATTTTGGTCAATGGCGCGCTTAGCTGCCTCCTTGACATGGTCTGGAGTTGTAAAGTCAGGCTCTCCCAATGTCAGACGTAGAACCCCAGGAATCTCTGAAATAGCCTGGTCAAACTGACGAATCAAGGAAACTTGAATCTTATCTAATTGTTTATTAAAGCGCTTGGTTAAGTCCATAGATACCCTCCTTGCTTAAAGAATATATGTCTATTATACTACAAAAGCTCTCTGACCGCAAAATTCCATTTAATGACAGCCTAATTCCTACTTTCTATTTACTTTTCTTCTGGACAAGACTATAATAAGAAGTACTTATTTTAGGAGGTTTTTATGTCATTTCTATCAAAAAATGGGGCCGGACTTTTAGCCTGTCTTATCATTTCCATCATCTCTTGGACCTTAGGGAGCTTCTTGCCTGTTATTGGGGCACCTGTTTTTGCCATCTTTATCGGTATGATTCTCCACCCCTTTCTCACTTCCTTTAAACAACTGGATGCCGGTTTGACTTACAGCTCCAAGAAATTGCTTCAGTATGCTGTTATCTTGCTTGGGTTTGGGCTCAATATCTCGCAAGTCTTCGCAGTTGGAAAATCTTCCCTTCCTGTCATTCTATCTACCATTTCTATAGCCTTGATTGTAGCTTATCTTTTCCAACGCTTTTTTGATTTAGATACAAAACTAGCTACCTTGATCGGTGTTGGTTCCTCTATCTGTGGAGGTTCTGCCATTGCAGCGACAGCTCCCGTCATCCATGCCAAGGAAAAAGAAGTCGCCCAAGCCATCTCTGTTATCTTTTTCTTCAATGTCTTAGCAGCGCTTATTTTCCCAACCCTAGGAACCTGGCTTCACCTATCAAATGAGGGCTTCTCCCTCTTTTCAGGTACTGCGGTCAATGATACTTCCTCTGTAACAGCCACTGCCAGCGCCTGGGATAGTCTTTACCACACAAACACTCTTGAGTCTGCTACCATTGTCAAATTGACACGCACCTTAGCTATCATTCCCATCACTCTCTTCCTCTCCTACTGGCAAAGCCGTCAACAAGGCAACAACCACGGAGTAAAACTTAAAAAAATCTTCCCTATTTTCATTCTCTACTTCATCCTAGCTTCCCTGCTAACCACCGTCCTTACTTCCTTCGGTGTCAGCAGTAGTTTCTTTACCCCTCTCAAACAACTGTCTAAATTCCTCATCATCATGGCCATGAGCGCTATCGGCCTCAAAACCAATCTCATTGCCATGATCAAATCCAGTGGTAAATCCATTCTTCTTGGTGCCCTCTGCTGGATTGCCATCATCCTGACTAGTCTCGGGATGCAAACGCTCATCGGTATTTTCTAATACTCTTCGAAAATCAAATTCAAACCACGTCAACGTCGCCTTGCCGTAGATATGTGTTACTGACTTCGTCAGTTCTATCTACAACCTCAAAGCAGTGCTTTGAGCAACCTGCGGCTAGTTTCCTAGTTTGCTCTTTGATTTTCATTGAGTATAACACAAAAGGTAGCCCGCAAGCTACCTTTTTATTGTTCAAGTATTAAGCGTGTATGTTCTCTCTTAATACAACGGTTCATCACGATATCATCGCAACCTCCAGCACGCAAAATTTCTTCCGCTTCTAGACTTTCAAGTCCTAGTTGCGCCCAGAAAATCTTAGCATCTGCCTTGAGAAAATCACGCGCCACATCAGGTAGAAACTCACTACGACGATAGACATTGACGATATCTACGGGGAAAGGAATCTCAGCTAGACTGGCATAAGCCTTTTCTCCCAAGATTTCCCCACCTGCAGCCTTAGGGTTTACTGGTATGATTTTATAGCCACGAGCCTGCATTTCCTTGGTCACTCGATTGCTCGTTGTTTCCTCACGATCAGACAAGCCTACTACTGCTAGAGTTTTACTAGTTGCTAGATACTGACGGATCACGCCATCACTCGGATTGATAAATTCTTGAGTCATAAAAATCCTCCTTTTTCAGCAGTATAGCACATTTTGAAAGGGTTTGCAGAATTCTGCTACCAAAAAACTCCCAACAAGGCCTATCACTTTGTTAGGAGTTTTGTCTGATCCAACGAATTCGTTAGATTTTTTTCTCAATACTAAATAATGGAGATAGAGGACGTTTTTCGTGGATACGGACGATAGCATCCGCAAGAAGGTGAGCAATAGAGATTTGCTCAATCTTATCAATCAAACGCTCTTCTGGTAAGTAGATGGTATCCAAAACAACCAATTTTTTAATAGCTGATTTTTGGATATTATCCATAGCAGGTCCTGAAAGTACTGGGTGCGTACAGCTTGCATATACCTCAACTGCTCCTGCTTCAGCCAAAGCATCAGCAGCATGACAGATTGTACCAGCTGTGTCAATCATGTCATCGATCAAAATACAAGTTTTTCCTTCAACCTTACCGATGATGTTCATCACTTCACTAGTATTCATCTTATCTACACTACGACGTTTGTCAATAATAGCAATTGGAGTTTTCAAAAACTCTGCTAATTTACGAGCACGAGTCACCCCACCATGGTCTGGACTGACAACCACATAGTCAGAACCAACCATGCCACGACGCTCAAAGTAATCTGCAATCAAAGGAGCACCCATCAAGTGATCAACAGGAATATCAAAGAATCCCTGAATCTGCGCAGCGTGCAAGTCAATCGTCAACAAACGATCCACTCCAGCTACTTCAAGCATATTTGCTACAAGTTTTGAAGTGATTGGCTCACGCGCTCTCGCCTTTCTATCCTGACGTGCATAGCCATAGTAAGGCATAACAACGTTGACAGATTCTGCACTGGCACGTTTCAAAGCATCTACCATAATCAAAATTTCTAGCAGATTGTCATTTACAGGTGAGCTAGTTGATTGTAAGATAAAGACGTGTTTTCCACGGATTGATTCTTCGATATTAACTTGAATTTCTCCATCTGAAAATTGACGTACGGTCGATTTTCCCAACTCTATTCCAATCTCTTGCGCCACACGCTCTGCCAATTCTCTATTTGAAGAAAGGGCAAACAGCTTTAAATCAGAAAAAGACATGATTTCCTCCAGTATTTATGTATCGCTTGTGTTTTTTCACAACATTTTTCCAACTACCATTGTAGCGCTTTTTTCTTGATTTTTCAATAAAAAATAAGACAAGAGTAGACATTTATACCCTTGCCTTGTGCTCATTTATATTCCTTATATTCAAGCTGAAATGTGACAACTTAGACATTCTATCTCATGGGAAGATGAAACTTACAAAGGAAAAGTTAGTATACCTCTCTCATACTGCCTGTATCCACATCATAAACAGCCCCTGAAATAACGACATCATCTGGAATCAGTGGAGACTCTCGAAGTAACTGCATATCCTCACGAACACTCTCCTCAACATCTTGAAAAGGGAGAAAATCTTGACCCGAGACATCAACTCCTAATTCTGTTTTTAAATGTTCTTGAAACTCTTCGTTTTGAAATGTTTGAGCACCACAGTCTGTATGATGAAGAACCACAATCTCTCTTGTTCCCATTTGTTGCTGGGAAATCACGAGTGAGCGAATCATATCGTCTGTCACTCGACCGCCCGCATTCCGTAAAATGTGAGCATCTCCAAGTGCTAGCCCCAAAGCTTGTGCAACGTGCAGACGTGAGTCCATACAAGTCACAATGGCTACTCTTGTTTTCGGCTTGATTGGCAGATTTAACTGCCCATGCAGGGCAACATAAGCCTGGTTAGCTTGCATAAACTGTTCAAAATACGACATGACAACACACTTTCTTACTTTTAAGATAATTTGAAAACCAAATTATTTATCTTCTATCTTACCATCTTTTCTTTGTCTTGTCAGTTTTCAACTTCCATATAAAAAAACTAGAACAGAAACTTCTAGCATCTAGCTTGGGTCCCTATCCTAGTTTTTATTGTTATGATTCTTTTTGGATATACTTGTTGAGAGAGCCTGCAAAGCTTTGAAGATTGAGACTTTGTACATAAACCTCACCAGTACCTCGGAAGGTATTCACCACTCCTTCACCTGTACCAATAGATTGCCAGAAACCATTTTCTAAGTGGATATGATAGTCCAAAGACTGGCTCCAAGCCACCACATGGGCATTGTCAATTGTCACTTCTTGGTTTTGGAGTTCAATTTTCTTAATCGAACCAAATGCATTTGCCAAAAGCGTTCCCTGACCTTGGGTTGTCATCACAAAGAGACCGCCTTGCCCTCCGAACAGAGCCTTCCCAATAGACTGACGCTCCATTGTATAGAAAGCTGTACCATCAAGAGCTAGAAAGGCTCCATCATTCAATCGATATTGCTTTTCTCCTAGCTCGAGAGCAATCACTTGACCAGGAGTATCTGGTGCTAAAGCAAGGTTGCCGTTGTCAGACTCAGCAACAGCTTGCGTGATAAAGGTACTTTCGCCAGAAACCATGGAACGCCCCACAGCTTTGACAAAACGTCCCAAACCAGAACCGCTAGCATTGAGCTGGGTATTGAGGCTTACGTTAGGCGTGTGGTAGACCATACTACCTCGCTGGATATAGACGGTTTCTCCTTGATTGAGTGACAACTCTACCAAAGGAAATTGCATATGACTGTCCATAGAAAATTTCATCAGAAATTCCTCCTTGTTTTTAATAAATATCGGCTATAAAGTGTTTTGCAATCTAAAACTGAGTAAGACTATTAGGAAAAGACTTTTTTCAAGACTTCTCCGATAGTTGTCACTCCGATCACCTGAATTTCCTTAGGTGGCTTGATACCAGTCAAGGAATTTTTCGGTACATAGATTTTTGTAAATCCAAGTTTAGCAGCTTCGTTGATACGTTGCTCGATACGATTTACGCGCCGAATTTCTCCAGTTAAGCCCAACTCTCCCACAAAACATTCCTGCGGGTTGGTTGGTTTATCCTTGTAACTCGAAGCAATGGCAACCGCAACAGCCAGGTCAATGGCAGGCTCATCCAATTTGACACCACCAGCAGATTTGAGATAGGCATCCTGATTTTGCAAGAGAAGCCCTGCACGTTTCTCCAAAACAGCCATAATCAAACTTGCACGATTGAAATCAAGGCCTGTTGTAGTCCGCTTGGCATTACCAAACATAGTCGGTGTTACCAAGGCTTGAACCTCCGCAAGAATAGGACGGGTTCCTTCCATAGTCACCACGATGGACGAACCAGTTGCTCCATCTAAACGTTCTTCTAGGAAAACTTGACTAGGATTGAGCACCTCAACCAGACCACCCGACTGCATCTCAAAAATCCCAATTTCATTTGTTGAACCAAAACGGTTTTTGACCGCCCTCAAGATACGGAAGGTATGGTGGCGTTCCCCTTCAAAGTAAAGCACCGTATCCACCATATGCTCCAACATCCGAGGCCCAGCCAAGGTTCCTTCCTTGGTCACATGCCCGACAATAAAGATGGCAATGTTATTAGTCTTAGCCAACTGCATGAGTTCTGCAGTCACCTCACGGACTTGAGACACAGATCCTTGCACACCTGAAATCTCAGGAGACATAATAGTCTGAATGGAGTCAATAATAAGGAAATCTGGCTGGATGCGCTCCACCTCTGCGCGAACACTCTGCATATTGGTCTCAGCATAGAGATAAAACTCACTATCAATATCACCCAAGCGCTCTGCTCGTAGCTTGATTTGCTGGGCAGACTCCTCCCCACTGACATAGAGAACTGTTCCCACTTGGGACAGCTGGGTTGAGACTTGTAAAAGCAGAGTTGATTTTCCAATCCCAGGATCCCCACCGATAAGGACAAGACTTCCTGGTACCACACCTCCACCAAGAACTCGGTTAAACTCCTCCATCTCAGTCTTGGTTCGATTGACATTGATGGAAGTTACTTCAGCCAGTTTCATGGGCTTGGTTTTCTCACCTGTCAAGGACACACGCGCATTCTTGACTTCTGCAACCTCAACCTCCTCAACAAAAGAAGACCAAGACCCACAGTTTGGACACCGTCCTAGATATTTAGGGGAATTATATCCACAATTTTGACATATAAATGTCGCTTTTTTCTTTGCGATGATAAACCTCTTTCTAAATCTCTATCTCACACTCAATCACTTGGCAAAAATCAATGGTTTCATTCGGTACAAATTGACGCATGAGCATGCGATGGGCTACAACTACCTGATGTTCCCGATACTTAGCCATGCATTCTAGAAAACGAGACTTCATCTCTACAGCTGTCTCATATTGAACAGGAGAATTTGGGAGCAACTCCCCCTTGTTTTCTAAAAACAGACATCTAGCTGTTTCAAAGTTCTCTATACCTGTTTCATAAACCTGCCATTCATGCAATAATGGCTCTACCCTCAAAGGAAGGCCAGTAGCACAGGATACATAAAAAGCCGTTTCTAAAGCTCGCGTCACTGCAGAAGACACCAGGATATCAGCTGAGCCAAACAAAGGATTTTTGCAAAGTTCCTGAGCTTGTTGTCTTCCTTTCTCAGATAAGGGTGCCAAATCTATCCCGAATCCAGTATAGGAACGCTCCTCTAACTCACGGTAATTTGGCTCCCCGTGACGGATAAAAATAATTTTCATATTAAGATCCCCATAAAACTATCCAATCTTGATTCCGCAATCTTGCCACTGCTTCAGAAACCTGATAATTCTCCTTGGTAGCTGCCAAAACGGAATCCTTAACACAGCCATTGCCATCTACCCCTATAAACTCTATGCTTTTAGCACCGTTTTCCTCTAAAAAATCTTTTAAATCTAGATTAGTAAAGCAAGAAGCCCGACGCTTCTCAAAGATACGAGAAGATACAAGCAGCAAGCCGGTCGCAAATTTCTTCTTTCTGTCTTTTCTCCCCCGTCAAGGACACACACGCATTCTTGACCTCTGCAACCTCAACCTCCTCAACAAAAGAAGACCAAGACCCACAGTTTGGACAGCGCCCTAAATACTTGGGGGAATTATATTCACAATTTTGAAACACAAATATCGCCTTTTTTCTTTGCGATAATAAACCTCTTTCTATATCTCTATCTCACATTCAATCACTTGGCAAAAATCAATCTTCTCGTCTGGTACAAATTGGCGCATGAGCATTCCGTGAGTTACAATGATAATAGTTTTATAATTTTTATATTTTTCCAAAGCTCTTAAAAAACGATGACGCATCTCTAGATCAGTTTCATAGCGATAAGGAGAATCTTCAGATAAAGCTCCTTGATGTTTTAGATAATATTTATGAGCTACCAATACACTAGTTAAATCAGAGTTAGTGCCATCTAAGTCCGGACGCCACTCATGAAAAAACGGCTCCACAAATAAGTCCAATCCTGTTTCAACTGCTATATAATGTGCTGTTTCTAAAGCCCTCGTCACAGACGATGAAATAATAATCTCTGCTTTTCCAAAACAAGCAGTTTTAGCAACTTCTTTTGCCAGATTGCGACCTTTTCCTGTCAATGGTGCTAAATCACGACCAAAACCACTATATAGTTGCGGATTTTCAAGTTTATCAAGCATACTATAATCTGGCTCCCCGTGACGTACAAAGATAATCTTCATCTTAGTGCCCAGTTGATCCAAATCCACCGGTCCGAACACCATCTGCCGCATCGCCATCCGCAATCAAAAATGGAGCAAAGACAGCCTGAACCACGCGTTCCCCAACTTCAAGAATCACTTCTTGGTCAGTAATGTTTTTCATCTGTGCAAAGATATGTCCTTCATTTCCTGGGTTACCATAATAATCTCCATCAATGACACCCACAGAGTTAATCAAGACTAGACCTTTTTTTCGAGGATTTGATGAACGGTCATAAAGATAAAGCACTTCAGTCGGCTGCATATAGGCCTTAACCCCTGTCGGAACCAAGACGATCTCTCCTGGAGCAATAACTGTGCGCACCGCAACCTTTAAGTCGTAACCAGCTGCATGTGCTGTCTCACGCTTGGGTAGCAAACTCTCATCTGTAAAACTAGAAACTAATTCAAAACCACGAATTTTCATATTTCCCTCTTTTTAAATCTTATATTCTAGGCTATTTTATCTTATTTATTCGAAAAAAGCACGAAAAAAGAGCACACAATTCACTTCGCTTAGGGCTGCTGGATTCCTCCCCTGACCCGCTTCACGCAGAACTGTTGCTCCATTAGTCATTATACCACATTCCCAAAGATTTTAAAAGAGAAATTATTTTTTCCGTCGATTTCTAAAAAATTCCTGCATAATGCCAGCACAGTCACTCTCTAAAATGCCCGTCTCAACATCCACACGATGATTAAGACGCTCGTCTGTCAAGATATCATACAGACTTCCAGCTGCACCAAATTTCTGATTTTTAGCCCCATAAACTACCTTAGGGATACGAGCAAGCCCAATCGCCCCGCTGCACATGACACAAGGCTCAATGGTCACAAAAAGTGTGCAGTCCAACAAACGCCAGCTCTCTTCCCTCAGATTCGCATTCTCGATGGCCATAATTTCCGCATGCATGACCGCACGTTGCAACTCCTCACGTGCATTGTGGCCCCTACCAATGATTTCTCCGTCCTTGACAATCACACAACCAATTGGAATTTCATCGTGTTCCAAGGCAATCTCAGCCTCTCTCAAAGCCTCCCTCATAAAGACTTCTTTTTCTTCAACTGTATAATTCATCAATTTTCCCTTTTCCTGCTTATCGATTTTATTATTATATCATGAATCCCAATACAAAAAAAGCCACCGAAGGCGGTGACTTTATAGGGAGATTATTATGAAA
Organism: Streptococcus mitis; assembly: GCF_009496285.1. GTDB lineage: Bacteria > Bacillota > Bacilli > Lactobacillales > Streptococcaceae > Streptococcus > Streptococcus mitis_BP. The sequence continues at coordinate 2,469 of NZ_WIJK01000023.1, read as the reverse complement.
AAGAAAAGTTTAGGATATTTGTTACAACAAGTTAGGAGGTCTTCTTGTAACTGTCTATAGTATAGCTGAACTATCTTAAACAAATCTTAAAAAATCTCTTATGACCAAACACTTTCTAAAATATTGGTTTGTTCACGACCAGGCCCTACTGAGAAAGTAGAAATACGAACACCCACTAATTCGCTAACACGGCGAACATAGTTACGTGCATTTTCAGGAAGATCTTCCAAAGTACGTACTCCAGTGATGTCTTCTGACCAACCTGGCAATTCTTCATAAATAGGTTTACAACGTTTCAATTGCTCAAGACTAGCTGGATAGTAGTCAATACGTTGGCCATCAAGATCATAGGCTACACAGATTTTAACTGTATCCAAACCACTCAAAACATCGATAGAGTTCAGTGAAAGGTTAGTGATACCAGAAACACGACGACTGTGACGCATCACAACTGAGTCAAACCAACCCACACGACGTGGACGACCTGTAGTTGTACCATACTCATGACCTACTTCACGAATGCGTTCTCCCACTTCATCAAACAATTCAGTTGGGAATGGACCATCACCAACACGACTTGTATAAGCTTTACATACACCTACAACCTTGTCAATCTTGCTTGGACCAACACCTGAACCGATCGTCACACCACCCGCAACAGGGTTTGAGGACGTAACAAATGGATAAGTACCTTGGTCAATATCTAACATGACCCCTTGTGCACCTTCAAAAAGGACACGTTTGCCATTATCAAGTGCATCATTCAAGATAACAGAAGTATCTGTTACATATTGCTTGATTTGTTGACCATACTCATAATATTCTTCAAAAATATCATCAAATGAAATAGGGTTGCTTTCGTACAATTTTTCAAACAAACGATTCTTCTCAGCAAGATTGCGTTCTAAACGTTCACGGAAAATCTCCTTATCCAAAAGATCCGCAATACGAATCCCAACGCGAGCAGCCTTATCCATATAAGCTGGCCCGATACCCTTGATAGTAGTACCGATCTTATTTTCACCCTTAGCTTCTTCTTGCAGACGGTCTAACTCGATGTGGTACGGCAAAATAACATGCGCACGATCAGAAATACGTAGATTATCTGTTGTAACACCTTCATCATGAAGATAGCTCAACTCTTTCACAAGTGACTTAGGATTTACAACCATCCCATTCCCAATGACAGAAATTTTTTCAGGGAAGAAAATTCCAGAAGGAATCAAGTGCAACTTAAATTTCTTACCATCAATCACAATTGTGTGACCAGCATTATCGCCACCTTGGTAACGTGCAATCACTTCTGCATTAGCTGAAAGGAAGTCTGTAATCTTCCCTTTACCTTCATCACCCCACTGGGTACCTACAACAACAACTGAAGTCATAATCTTGTCTGAGCCCTTAGGCTCTTCCTTTCTCACATACATGGCAGGAATCTCACCTGCAATTATATCTTACAATTTATTATAATAAAGATTCTCTATTTTTTCAAGACCAAATACCTGAAACATTAGGAATTTAGAGAAAATTGAAAAAATCATATTGAAAAAATATTGTAAATTTATATTATGAAAAGAAAAAACTATAAAATCGTTCGGAAATATGAAAATTATAAATTATCCCCCAACCCAGTCATTTGAAATCAATAACTGTTCAATGTACAAACGGTAGCAAGCTCTATAGTGATAAGAAAATAAAGGATGCATAATATCAAGCTTATAGCGAACTAAATAATAGAGTAAAAATCGAAGATGAAAAACTTCCCATTCTAAATCATTATCTACTAAATAACTATATTCCTTTTCAATAACATCATAAAAATCAAGATATTGTTCATAAATCTGTTCAATCATTTTATTTGACTCCATTTCTATTGATAAAATAAGTATAACAAAAAAATAAAAAAAGTTGGGAGAATACTTCTATCATGTCTTATTGTGAATAGTAAAATTAATAACAGTTAAAGAAAATTGACAGAACAGATATATAATAATACATTTCAAAATAAAAAAGAGCTATAGGAAAAATTATTGTAGAAAATATGGGAGCTAACTTAATTGAAAAAGAATCATAAGAACTAAAAAACAACCCCACACAATCCATTAAAGAATTACTTATAAGACCTATTAAAAAGACTTAAAATAAAACACTCAAATCTAACAAACTTATAAAAGATATTAAATATTAATAAAGTGGCAAAAAAAAAGACAAAAATGACCTCTGAAAGATAAATAAAAAAAGACGTTCCTTGGAACGTCTACATACTCCGCCAGTAGGACTCGAACCTACGACATCATGATTAACAGTCATGCGCTACTACCAACTGAGCTATGGCGGATTAAAGCTAAGCGACTTCCTTATCTCACAGGGGGCAACCCCCAACTACTTCCGGCGTTCTAGGGCTTAACTTCTGTGTTCGGCATGGGTACAGGTGTATCTCCTAGGCTATCGTCACTTAACTTTGAGTAA
>NZ_WIJK01000022.1 GCF_009496285.1 Streptococcus mitis | reverse complement strand
TTCTAATAGATTACTCAAAGAAATCAATTCAGAATTGAATGTTGGTAATTGTGTATCAACGGAGAGTTATAGAAATCTTATTTTTGAATATTTATTGGCAAAATTAAAGGATCATGATATCTCTGATGAGAATAAAAGTTTAGTTTTTAAAATCGTTGAAGGTTGTAATTATAATTTTGAATTATTAAATAACCTGGTCAAATATTTTTTAGATAATCCAGATTATGTCCAATATCAAGAGGGTATTGATATTTTAACAACCTTAGTTGAAAGAGCTAATTTCGATCAATTAAAGTCAGAACTAGAAACTATAAAAAATGAAGATTTAAAAATAATATTAACTAGTGTTAAGAATATTAAAGGTACATTAAGATACTCCCAGATTACTGGCGATGATAGTTTTATTCACTATACTTCTCTAAATACATTAAAATTTTTGCTTTATAAAATTGAAGATAAAAATAATTATCCTAGATTACGGCTTAGTAATGCCAGACAAATGAATGATCCAAATGAAGGGTATACGTTTCTCGACCTAATAGGGCTTGAGAAAAAAAATTAGCTGAAACTGATTATGATACATCGCCGTTCTTCTTTGCTTCTATGACGCAAACTGGTGATAGTCAAAAGTTAGATGATAGTCTTCCAATGTGGAAACAATATGGTGATGATGCAAGAGGGATCTGTCTAACGTATCATAAAGAGTATATTGAAAATTTAATAAATGATGGAATTGAAATTTATAAAGTTTGTTATAATATTGGTGAACTAAACGGTGAAATAGAAAAAATAAAAACAGTATTTAACAAAATCAAAGATCCTAAAGATGTCAAGGGACAAAATCTCTTTTCTTCAGCGTTGAACTTAATTGATGACATTCGTTATTTATTTAAAGATGCTGATTATAGTTATGAAAATGAATTTAGGATTATTAAATCTTATGAGGGGGAAGAAGATTTAATTATTACTTGCGATAGTTCTAATAGTGTGATTCCTGGGATATATACTTATATTGATAAAGAATTAAAATATTCAAAAATTAAACTTGGTCCCAAATGTGATGATATTGATTTTGTTGCTCCATATATAAAATACGTTGATCGAAATATTGAAGTAACTAAGTCGCAAATATCTTATCGTTAATTAAAAGTGTTTATTTTTTTAAAAGGGAATAAATAATGGAAAATCTTGGAAAAGTCTTTCGTGAATTTCGAATCAGTAAAAATTACTCTCTAAAAGAAGCTGCAGGAGAGGCCTGTTCGACCTCCCAATTATCCCGCTTTGAATTGGGGGAATCGGATCTGGCTGCATCTCGTTTCTTTGAAATATTAGATAATATTCACGTGACGATTGAGAATTTTATGGATAAGACTAGAAATTTTCAACATCATGAACATGTCGGCTTGATGGCTCAGATTATTCCACTTTACTACTCAAATGATATTGCAGGTTTTCAAAAGCTTCAAGAAGAACAACTTGAAAAAGCTAAGAGTTCAACAAATCCCCTCTATTTTGAACTGAACTGGATTTTGTTACAAGGTCTGATTTGTCAAAGAGATACTAGCTTCACTATGAAGCAAGGCGATCTGGATAAGGTGGCAGATTATCTTTTCCAAACTGATGAATGGACCATGTATGAGTTGATCCTCTTTGGCAATCTCTATAGCTTTTATGATGTGGACTATGTTGCTCGACTTGGTAGAGAAGTAATGGAGAGGGAGGATTTCTACAAAGAAATTGGACGCCATCGAAAACTGGTCTTGATTTTAGCTCTTAACTGTTACCAGCATTGTTTAGAACATCTTGCTTTTGAAAATGCCAGCTACTTTGAAGCTTATATAGAGAAGATCATAGGTAAGAGCATCAAACTCTATGAGCGTAATGTTTTCCACTTTCTTAAGGGATTTGCTCTTTATCAGAAGGGGCAAAAAGAAGAAGGTTGTAAACAAATGCAGGAAGCCATGCATATTTTTGATGTTCTAGGTCTTCCGGAGCAAGTAGCTTACTATCAGGAACATTACGATAAATTTGTAAAAAATTAATTTCCCAAATAAGGGAAAAATGAGAAACTCCTTCAAGTTTTGATACAATAGTTTCAAAATTTGAGAGGAGTTTTTATGAATCGATATGCAGTACAGTTGATTAGTCGTGGAGCTATTAACAAACTAGGAAATATGCTCTATGATTATGGGAATAGTGTTTGGTTGGCATCAATGGGAACGATTGGGCAAACCGTTCTAGGGATTTATCAGATCTCTGAACTCGTTACATCCATACTAGTTAATCCATTTGGAGGCGTGATTTCAGACCGTTTTTCGCGTCGCAAGATTTTAATGACAACAGACTTGGTTTGTGGGATTTTCTGTCTGGCCATTTCTTTTATCAGAAATGATAACTGGATGATTGGAGCTTTGATCTTTGCTAATATTGTCCAGGCCATTGCATTTGCATTTTCTCGAACTGCCAATAAAGCTATTATCACAGAAGTCGTAGAAAAAGACGAGATAGTGACTTACAATTCACGCTTAGAGTTAGTTTTACAGGTTGTAGGAGTCAGTTCTCCGGTGCTTTCTTTCCTTGTTTTACAATTTGCTAGTCTCCATCTGACGCTCTTATTAGATGCTTTGACCTTTTTCATCGCTTTTGCCCTAGTCGCCTTACTTCCCAAAGAAGAACCAAAGACTCAAGAGCAGAAGAGTTTTACAGGGAAAGATATTTTTGCGGATATCAAAGATGGCTTGCACTATATCTGGCATCAAAAAGAAATTTTCTTTCTCTTGTTAGTGGCTTCCAGTGTGAATTTATTTTTTGCAGCTTTTGAGTTTTTGCTCCCTTTTTCAAATAAACTCTATGGTGTAGAAGGAGCCTATGCGACTATCTTAACCATGGGGGCGATTGGCTCAATCATCGGAGCATTGATTGCAAATAAATTTAAATCAACTATGAATACACTTTTGTTCTTATTGATCCTCACAGGAGTAGGAGTTTTCATGATGGGATTGCCACTACCTAATTTTCTCACTTTTTCAGGAAACCTAGTTTGTGAACTCTTTATGACGATTTTTAATATTCACTTTTTCACTCAGGTACAAACCAAGGTTGACGGAGACTATCTGGGGAGGGTATTGAGTACCATTTTTACACTAGCAATTCTCTTTATGCCGATTGCAAAAGGTGTAATGACCTTTCTACCAAGCGTTCATTTAGTTTCCTTTTTAATTATCGGTCTTGGAGTTATTTTACTTTCGTTGGTATCGATAGTCTATATTCAAAGATCGAAGAAGGATTCGAGTGAGCAAAATCAAAATTGAAGATAAAATTAAGTAAATCTTTTCATTATAAAATGTATCGTATCAGTTCATTGAAGTCTTGATATTATACATTTTTTTAATTTTAAAGACTTTTTAACTATTTTATACGATTTGTTAAACTTATCAAGGTTAAAAAAATGCTACAAGACAGTAGACATCCTGAAGTTTCTATCTTATTTTTAATACTAATTGAGTTATAAAAGGGCATGCTCAAATAACACCTCATCTGTATACAATAAAATGGACTAGGTAATCATTTTAGGAAATTGACCGATTACAATAGTATAGATCCGTGAATGCCATCTGCTTCAGTCTTTTTTCTGTTAATGTAGTATAATAAAGGGTGTAGGGATTCTATTTTTTAAAAGGATTTTTCTAAGAACGAAGCTCCAATTAGAAAGAGGAGAAGCATGAAGCAATCACTTGAATTTTTAAGAGAAAGAATCACCGATAAGATGCCCTTGGAGGATATGGTAGCAATATTTGAAGACTTGTGTCGTGAGCCTATTGATGATGAGATGATTTTGTTTGAAACAGGGACATTTACAAGTATATCTGATAAGCCCTTGTTTCAACTATCATTAGTAAGGCAAGCCCCAAATGAAGATGAAGATGAAGAGTTTTATCAAGTTCACCTTGATATTTTCTATGAAGCAAGTCAAGACAATCAAATCTTTAGTGAATCGACCTGGGATGAAGATTTAGAGGAAAATATTTTTGACTACATTAGAAATTCAGAAGTATTTGCCTATGCTAAAGAGCAGGAATACCTAGCAGTCAAAATGTATCTTGAAGAAACTTAAGAAGGGGAGTTAAATGTTTCATTTTTTTAGAAAGAAAAAAGCTAAGGTCCTTTCTATGAATTTCCACGGAAATTCTGTCGATGTTCTAGAAATAAGCTTGCATTTCCCTTTATCATTAAAGGATATTGAAACTGTTTTTGGAAAACCTGACCGATTTTTCAAAAAAGAAGGGCAGTTTATCAAATATATTTATGATGAACTTGGTTTCGTATTTGTGCATTCCTTTGAAGTTAAACAACACTTAAAGAGTTGTGACGTCTATATTGATAAGGAGCATTTAATTACTTCGCTTTATTTATATTTTGGAGAGAAGGTCAAACCCATGTGGGACGAGGGAGAACTACCTCTCAATCCTTGCAAGACCCTGATAACTTGTAATGGAAAAAGCCCTTATTTTATTTCTGATAGACAGAGAGTAGGGGATTTTAACTTGATTTTATGGACTCCTTATGGAAGTGATTTTCATGGATATGCAGAGACCATCACAGACACACTATCAATTTCTTACTTCCCAGAGGTCAAACATGAACGGGAAAGCTACAAGTTAAAAGAAACTGACGAAGAACTGCTACACTTTGACAATATAAATTTTAAACTAACTATTATCCAAGTTTTGATGTACGATTTACGAGTACTGAAACCCTACTTTGACATCTATGATTTTGCGGATGAATTTAGTGAACTGGAAATCGATACAGAAAGTATGGAGATTATTCAGCCAGCCCTTGATTATATGATAGATCTTCCTATACCTAAGAAATATGCCGAACAAGTCCAAGAAATCTACATGGATGGCGGAAATGAAATTTATCTGAATTTGATTCCTCAGTGGGACGGTGAAGATGATGGTTTCGATCTAAATGAAGTTAGTCTTAAAGAACTGCGACAGTTTCCAAATCTGAAGCAAGCGACTATCATAAGCAGTAATTTTGAACATGTCAAAAAAACCTTCGACAAGCAAGGGGTTCAAGTGAAGGTATTATAATTGTCGCATTTATCTGAATAAATCATAAATGGATGGGATAAGTTCTTTAAGGATAGGGGCTAAAAAGGAAAGAAATCTGGTGTTGGAAAATGAACATTCTTGATCTTAATTCTAATCAGAAAGATACGATATTGCTAATCCACCCGATGTTATCATCGGCTCAAGGGATGAAGTCCCTCATTGCAGACCAGATGGGGCAAGAGTTTAGATATATCATTCCGGATTTGTCTGCACATGGGCAATCAGCTCTAGCCCTCTACGAATCGTCTCTTAAGGAAAGTCAGATGATCTATGACTATCTAAAGGAACACCATATAAAAGACTTGCGTTTAGCCTTTGGCGCATCCTTGGGTGGTGTTGTATTACTGCAATTATTGAATTATAAGGATATCAGGTTTGGGAAACTTGTTTTTGAAGGGGTTAGTTTATGGACAAATGCGCCCTTGCTTGATGTCTTTACTAGGTATTTATTATTAATAAAGCATAGAAAAGCTCTGAGAAATAGAGATCTTGCTGTTCGTAAGATGGTTGCACTTTATGGAGAAAAAGGAGAGATGATGGTGGATTCTTTCATTGCTATGGGTGAAGAAAGCATCAAACATATTTCCCATGATTGTGCATTTGTGGCTTTGCCTAACCTCACGCCAGAGGAACAAAAAAATTGTGTTTTCTTTTATGGTTCAAAAGAATTCGACTTGATAGCTGCTAAAAAAGTTATCCCCAAAAAGTATCCTCATGCCACATTTCACATTTGGCAAGGATATGATCACTGTTGCAAAATCACTGAAAATTCGGCAGTTTACTGTAAATTATTAAAAGAAATGATTGTAAAGAAAAATACCAGTTTTAATGAGGTAACACATGACAAGCAAAAGATCTGATCTTGAACATTATAGAAATATGTTAAAACAACCTTGGGGAAAGATACAATATGAAATAACCTTTGCCCAACTTGCTCATCTGGAAGGTAAGAAAATTCTTGATTTTGGATCTGGATTTGGCTTGGTCAGTGAATTTCTTTCTTGCAAGAATCAAGTTATTTCTGTTGAACCTAATGAGGAAATGCTCTATGCCAACTCTTCCACATCCTATGAAAAATTGTGGGGAAGTATTGACCAACTCGCTCGTTTTACGGATAAATCCTTTGATCTTGTCCTTTGCCATAATGTTTTAGAATATATAGATCCTAATGACCGAAAAGACTATCTTCTGGAGTTCAAAAGAATTTTAAAAGATGATGGCTTGATTTCAATTATCAAGCATAATCAAGTTGGAAAAGTTCTACAAAGTGTTGTTTTTGCTAATGATATCAATCAAGCATTTAGCTTACTCAATGGTGAAAATTTTGAGAGCCTATCTTTTGCAAGTGGTTCTACTTATACAATTGAGGAAATATTAGCTTTGTCTGGTCTTAAATTAGAAAACTATTTGGGGATTCGAACATTTTACAGTCTACAACCAAATGAATTTAAGAGCAAAGAAAACTGGTTAGAAGAAATGACAAAGATTGAACTTGCAGTATGTGATTTAAAACCCTATAAAGATATTAGTTTTTTACAACATTTGTGGCTAAAAAAATAATAGAAGCATAGGTTTTGTTTTAAAGTAAAATAAAAACTGTCGTATATGAAGAAAGAGTGAATGAGATGATTTCTTCAGTTTGTAACTTGATAAAATTTTTTCCACAAATTTATTTTTCGAATTTTGAAAGAAAAATTCTTAGACAGTTCAGGATTGTATCTATTTTAGTTCAGTACTTTCAAATTTTATTTTTAGAAATTTCATTATATAATAAAGTGTATCAAAAAAAGATATATTGATAGCCTAAAGATGCAAATAGATATTGAGGAGAAAATGAATGCAAAAAATAATGTTGATTATCAATCCAACCTCTGGTGGAGAAAAGGCTTTAGATTATAAGGAAAAGTTAGAAAATAAGGCTAAAAAATACTTCGAGCAAGTCGATACCAGAATTACACAAAAAGCGCAAGACGCAACCAACTTCGCCACAGAAGCTTCCAGGGAGCATTATGAGGCAGTTCTCGTATTCGGTGGAGATGGAACAGTCAATGAAGTAATCTCAGGTATCGCGGAAAAAGACTACATTCCTAAACTTGCGATTATCCCAGGAGGAACTGGAAATCTTATCACCAAACTATTAGAAATCAATCAAGATATTGATGGTGCCATTGACGAGCTTGATTTTAATTCTACGAATAAGATTGATATCGGAAAATCAAATGGAAATTATTTTGGTTATATCTTTAGTATTGGTTCACTACCAGAAGCCATCCATAACGTTGGGATAGAGGATAAAACAAAATTTGGTATGCTAGCCTATGCGATTAATACCATGAAGTCTGTCGTGACAGATCAAGCATTTAACATTCAAGTTGAAACAGAAAATGGAAACTATATTGGAGAAGCAAGTCACGTTTTAGTTCTCCTAACCAATTATTTTGCTGATAAGAAGATTTTTGATGAAGATAAGGACGGATATGCAAACGTTCTGATTCTTAAGGATGCATCAATTCTTACTAAATTGTCAGTTATCCCTGACTTATTAAAAGGGGACGTCGTAGAAAATGATCACATCGATTATATAAAAGCTCGTCATATAAAAATCTCTTCAGATGTTGAGTTGGAAACGGATGTTGATGGAGATAAATCTGATAATCTACCAGTGGAAATTAAGGTACTAGGGCAGCATATTCAAGTATATTCACAGCCGAAAGAATAATGATTTTCACACTTAACAACAATTTTTTAAACAAAGGAAAGCCTATGAAATTTAAAAAATTAGCAACTCTTGGTCTTTGCTCAACACTTCTTTTTACCTTCGTGGCTTGTAGTCAAGCACAAAAGAAAAGCGAAGCTACTACGGAAAACTCAGTCAGTCAATCACAATCAAATCAGGTTTCCTGGAAAGCTACTTATAGCAATATGAACAGTAAGCCCAGTGAAGAAGAAGTCAGAAAAGCCTTGGCTGCGCATTTGGATAAAGACAGTGTGGATGCATTTTTCAATCTTGTCAATGATTATAACAATACTGTTGGTTCAGTAGGCTTAACTGGAGATTTTTCTACATTCACCAAAACCGAGTATGACGTAGAAAAGATTAGCAATCTTTGGACACCGAAAAAAGGTGATTTTGTAGGTACCAACTGTCGGATTAACAGTTATTGTTTATTGAAAAATTCAATCGAAATTCCTAAGTTAGAGAAAGATGATTCCCTCTTGTTTGTCGATAATGATGCTATTGATAAGGGAAAAGTCTTTGGTGCAGAAGACAAGGATGCTTTTGATATTTTATTCTCAAGAGTTAAAACTGAAGCAACAACTGATGTCAAGGTACATGCTGCAAAGATGGAACAGTTCTTTTCTCAATTCAAGTTTAATGAAAATGCAAGAATGCTATCTGTTGTAGTTCATGATGACTTGGATGGTCAATCCCTCTTTATCGGTCATGTCGGCATACTTGTGCCAAGCGAGGACGGTTATCTCTTTGTCGAAAAGATAACCTTTGAGGAGCCTTATCAAGCTATCAAATTTGCAACCAAGGAAGATTGTTACAAATATCTAGATACAAAATATGAAAACTATACAGGTGAAGGTCTAGCTAAACCATTTATTATGGACAATGATAAATGGGTCCAACTCTAAAAGGATGATTTGCCTAAAGAGTGGGATAAGAAGTTACCAATCGAATGATAGCTAAATTGATATGATTAGAGGACAGCAAGCATGGATGAACATACATTAAGAGTTGTAAAAATTGATAAGGAAGCTATTTTTGAGTTGATCTACGAAACGTTTATAGCGCAAGAGCAAGAACTGCTGGACCTGTCGCCAGTAGATGTTATCAATGATTGTGCTATGGATTGGGAAAAGGGGGAGTTTATCTTTGCAGCACATCTTCAAGAAAATAGTCTGGGAGAATTTAATCCTCTTCCCACTAATATTGATATCCAAGATTTGCTGCAAAAACTACCTGTTACAACAGATTCCGTTCTTGGCAAAGAAGTGATTTATAGAGATTTTTCATTCGACCAATTAAAAAAATAGTATAATAGTAGTAAATAAAATAGTCATAAGGAGACACAATGGATATTAAAGATTTTACAGAAAAAGAACAAGAAATGATTAAAAAGGGACTAACTTTCTCTAAGCTGACCGATAAGGAAACTGCCGATAAAATTATCGCTTTAATTCCTCAAGATATGATTAAACGAATTCCATTTTTTGTTAGAAAACATGCCATTACACGTACTGTTAAGAGAATCTCGCTCGAGTATCCAGAGTTGTATGCTGTAGCTGAACAAGAAGGCCAACTTCCTGAAAAAGAAGCTCAAGAATTGCGACAAATTCTTACAGATATTTTCCAAGAAAAAATGAACAAGCATAAGATTAAATAAGTTTTGAGATTTAGCAATAAGATGTCGATTGAGTATTAGGAGTTGAGAATGGCTATTGATGGCGTTAAAATCATTGACAGTGATCAAGGTTATGACATTTACAATGATGTGGTTGGTCGCTATAGAGATGGTGATCATATAGCCAATATTATCAAGGATATCCTTGATGCGGAGAATGATTACTGCCAAACAGACTTTTTTACAGAAATTTATTGGACTGCTCTTGCCTATTCACTGTGGAAGATTGGTCATCTGACAGGCGACATCAGAGATAAAACCTTAGAGCTTATCAAAAAAGGTCCTGATCCATTTTGGATGGAAATAGATCCAAAGGCTTTGAAGCAAAGGCAAAAAGTCTTGGAAAAACTTGCAGTTCAGTTGCAAACTGAAAATCCTAGACCTCTAAAGGTTCCTAAAGCAAAAGCTAATACTCAATGAAAATCAAAGAGCAAACAAGGAAGCTAACTGTAGACTGTACTTAAGTACGGCAAGGCGAAGCTGACGTGGTTTGAATTTGATTTTCGAAGAGTATAAACGCAAACCTTACTTTGAAGAAGGAGATATCCTTGCTGTTAAGTTCGAAGATGAATATGGTCTTGTCTTTGTATCTATGGTGGAGCAGAGTCCTAGAAAGCTTGAGTATCATCTAGCTTGCACGCGCCTCTTACAAACAAAAAAGCCCACCATCGATGATTTTTTGGCCAGTCAAATCTCCTGTAAGATGGACAATACCAAGTTTGCTCTGGTTACAGATTGCTGGTTCAATCACAAAGATTTAGGGCAATTATTAGATAATATTGAAAAAATTGGACAGGTGAAACTCAGTCCATTTAGTCTTTGGATGCTGGCACCTGCCCAAAATTTAGAAGATATTTATGAAGAAATCACTAGAGATAAAGGCTCCTCTGGCCTTCGGTTCATCGAAACCTATAAACTTGTCGATGATATTTTTTCAGTCTAATGTTTATCTGATAAGAGGAAAATAAGGGGTGAATCATTCCCACATGCTATGTTGGGCTCTGACACCATAACTATCTAGGGAACCATCTGTATTAAACTTGGCTTCAATCCTGTATCTTTTCCAGAGATCGTAATCTGCTGTTTGAATGGTTAGGATGAAGTTGGCATCGGTGTCAGTGACTTCATAATCAGCAGGATTTAGTTGAAAGATATCGATTAACTTTCGTGTTTGAAAATCTTGGAGCTTGAGATTTGTTAGATTGACATGATTGATAGAAATTTTCTGCAGTTGATTGTCGTCCTTGGGAGTTCTATAGTAGGTAATGATACAGTTTTTGAGTTGATCAGTATCTCTTCCTGTAGGAGTAAGGCTCATAAAGCCATAGGACTGATTATCTCGCTTGACTTCAAGAAGTTGACCGTAATAGAAGTGGTCGTTTTTGGGATTGGTGATGGGGCTATCTGGATTTTTATCTTCGAAACTAAATCCTTGATCCAAAAGTTCGGAAGCCTTGGTTTCTCCGATAATGACAGTGGTATCTTGAATGCTTACTGGAACAGGTTGAGCTGGAAGACCACTCATCATCATGCAAAACATAAACACATAACTCGTTAAAAAAGCAGTTCCGATAAAAGCGTTGGTTGATGCATAGGCATGACTGTTTTGAAAGTTTTTTCTTATAGTTAATACAATCAATTTACCAATACTTTTTAAAACCATACTAACAAATACGATGAAAAATTGTTTCTTCAAACATTCATAAATTGCTTGAGGGAAACTATGGCTATGATAGTAGAAGCCAGCCAATACGAGTAGATTTACGATTAGATAGATTATAAAGAACCAATGAATTTCTTTAAGGGCATTGGCATCTGTGATTTCTTCATAGTCAACGTGAATTCTACCTTGAATGGCATGGCCGAGTTTATAGATCCATTTTGGGACATCTTTCCCTTGTCTGACCGCAACTAGAAGTCTGATATAGAGATAAATAGTAAAGGATAAGGATAGAAAGAAAAGAGCATAAAATGCCAAAACAATACTAGTGAACATGACTGTTTCCCCCTATTTATACTCTTCGAAAATCTCTTCAAACCACGTCAGCTTCCATCTGCAACCTCAAAGCAGTGCTTTGAGCAACCTGCGGCTCGCTTCCTAGTTTGCTCTTTGATTTTCATTGAGTATTAACATTCAATAACACAATTTCTTAGCTCCATTATAGCATTTTCTATAGAAATAGAGCTAAAAACATGAGTATTATCCTACAAGATTCAAAGGAGAAAAATCATGGGAATGATTGCCAATTATCAATATTTACCAGACAATGAATTAGAACAAATAAAAGGTCTTTCCAATCAAGAAGATGACTTGTTAGACTTTACCGAGGACTCCGCTGATACTCATGATATCTTAATCGATATCGATAAGATGTGGGATGCTCTTCTCTTTGTCATGACTGGCTTTAGTAGTTCTGAGTTTATGGACGATGATCCTCTGAGAGAAGCTGTTTTAGGGGTGACTCCTCTAGAGGATGTATCTGAATATATCGCCTATACTGAAAAATCGAGAATTGCGGCTATCAGTCAAGCTTTAGAAGAATTTGATATGGACAAGGCTTTGAAAGACTTTAGTATGGAAGCATGCAAGAAAGCCGACTTATATCCTGATATTTGGGATTATCTTGAGGAAGAGGAAGAAATCAAGGATGATATTCGAATCAGTTTTGTAAATATGAAAGAGTTTTACAAAAAGATTCTGGAGCTCAATGGAAATGTCCTGGTAACTATTTGTTAAGGTTTTTATATTCCATTAGAAAGGTAGTCCCATGAATCCATTTCTAGAAAAGTATATTACTTTAAAAAAGCAATACCTGGACCAAGATGGAAATTCTTCCAGTGTTGTGGCACTCTATGATTTGGCTGATGAATTAGCTAAGTCTGAGGATTTAGAAGCTAAGAAAGTCTTAGTTGACCTCTATGAACAATTGGGTCTTTACACTAGTGCCTATAGCTTATTGACCGAAATCTTAGATAAACCAGACCGAAAACAGTTAAAGAAACTGAGCAGATTACAAGAAATGAGTCAGAGTCATGGCGATCGTTTTGCCCTTCCTCGTCCTCTAAGAAAAGAAGAGAAGAAGCATAGGCAGGAGCTATTACAGTCTTTGCCACATTTTATCTACCATCCAGATCCCTTAGCTACAGGTTCATTTGTTGAAGGAGAAGCCAAGCTTTGTCCATCTTGTGGGAAAAAAAGCAATATTTATTATGACTTGATCCCTTATTGTATCGAGGATATAGAATACCTTTGCCCAATGTGCATTGCAAACGGGCTAGCAGCTAAAAAATTCGATGCGGAATTTATCCAAGATGCCGAGTGGCAGGGTGAATTGGATCCAGAAAAGAATCAGCTGCTTTTTTGTCAGACCCCAGGCTACTCTAGTTGGCAGGGAGAATATTGGCTTTCTTGTTGCCAAGATTATTGTGCTTACTTGGGTACAGTTGGAACTCGAGAATTGAATGATATGGGAATCGCTGAGCAAGTCTTGGCAGACTATGAAGCGCGTGAAGAATATCAAGAGGTAGAAGACTACTTGGTCAAAGACGGGCCTATCTGTGGTTATTTGTTTAGATGCCTACATTGTCAAAAATACCAGATCTGGGTTGATGCAGATTAAATCGAAATGTGATTAGCTATGAAAATTAAAGAGAAGACTATGGAGGAACTAGAATTATTCGAAGCCGCCTCCAAAGATTTATTAGATACTATGCAGGGATTTAAAGACAATCTATCTGTTCAATTTCCCCTATTAGATAGTGATAACTGGCAGTATGATAAGGGATCGATAAAAGTTTGTAAGGCTGATGAGTCAGGATTCAAAAAAAGATGTAGGGTCGGAATCAGCTACAACTTGAAAGTCTCCCTATTAAACGAAGATGCCGAGCAAATCTGGTTACTGTTTAAAGACTGGTTCAATACTAGCAGATTGGGTCAAGTTGAAAGAAATCCTAATAATGAGGATTTGGGAAGATATGTCTTCTCAGCAAGTTCCCCTCTAGGTGATCAGGTAGATTGTTCGATTTATTTGCCTAATGAGTGGAATATCCCTCAGATTAGCTTTTCAGGCTATCTAACAGCTCGTTATAGGGCTTGTGATCTTGATAAATTGCAAGAATAAGATGGAAGGTTTTTAGAGATGAGAAAGATTGATTGGGACAAGATAAAGACTCGCTTAGATGCCTTGCTAGTCGTTGACGAATATCTGACAGATCCGAGTGAGGATTGGCTCAGACTCGTGATTAAGACTGAGGAAGTCTATGGACTCCGCTACCTTATTGATAATGGATCTGGTGATTCTTTAGATGTGATTTTGACTGATAAAATGATTCTTATAAAAGGCTTTGATCATGAAAGTAGTTTAAGCCAGTTTGCTGCTGACGAGTGGAATCAAGATATCATCGATAGTTTTTATAAAGGACTGGATGAAAAGTATGTCTCACTTTATTCAGAAGACCAAAAAGATGAAACAACCTTCTTTATCTGGTATGATGGTCACGCGCATCAACAGACTTACCAAGATCAGGATGGTGGAGAATGGTTGCTTTCTTACCTCTTTGATAGCTTTGAGAGATTTCATGAGTTTGTGACAGACTATTATGAAATTACAGTTGATAAAGATTTACTTAGGAAACTCTACATGGAAGGACAACTTTCAGACTTAGAATTAAAGCAATTAATCCAGGAGAGTTAAGAGAGTAATCATGAGAGTGAACTATAAAAATACCCCTGAAAAATATCAAACTGTAGCAGAAATAATTATCACACCATTGCTTGATTTACTCAAAAGTTTAACCTTGTTAGAAGAGGAAATTTTTGAGCGTAACAGAGCACTGGATAAGGAAAAAGAAGCCCTTGGCATCCCAGCCAATCAAGTTCATCCCAAGTGGAATGAACTTATGGATGACTATTTTCAGAGGCAAATGCAACTTCTAACTGGACGAGTGACTCAAAAATGCTTGGAAGGAGGAGTTCGAAATACTTATGGCTCCCCAAGTGAGTATAACTATGTTAAAAGGAATGATTTTTCTGTAGATTTTATCATGACAAAAGCTGAAGAAGCAAGAATTATCACCCATTTTCAAGAAGCATTAGAAATGAAGCATCAGTTTATTCTTAGATTGGTGGATGGAAATTGGCTACTTGATGAGAAATTTTACGGTTTTGAGGACGAGGAAACTTGGTATCTCGACTCACTTTGAGCAAGATAGCTTTGCTTCCCAACTGGTATGAGAAAAAGGAGGAGTTTTATGAATTTTTTTAAAAATCTATTTACTAGTAAGAAAGAAAAATCAGAGAAGAAAAAACAACTGATCTTGTCCATGCCCCTCTTCAAAGGCAATCAAGCCTATTCTTTAGACCAAGTTGTTCAGGAATTGAAATCTCATTGGGGGCTTGAAATTTCTGAAGTTTCTGGGGATGATTCTAGTGCAACCTTTGTGATTGATGGTGCTCTCGTTGCTTTGGCATTGATGGATCTTCCTATCCCAAGTCAAGAATTTGAAGAATTGTATGCCTATTCTTACCTCTGGCAGGATGTTGAGAAGGAAACACAGGAGCACACACAACACGCCATTGTTTCTATTTTGTCTGACAATCTTTCGCCAGTAGAAACTTATTCCTTATTAACTAAAGTCAATGCCTCTATCCTAAAAACTAGTCAATCAGCTATTGGTATTTATCAGGGTTCTACCACCTTGCTCTTGCCCAAAGATCTTTATCTGGACTTAGCTGATCTTTTGAAAGAAGAACTGCTTCCTCTTCAACTCTGGATTTATATGGGAATTATCAACCAGGGAGATAAAACTAGTATTTACACTTATGGTTTGAAAGAGTTTGGAAAAACTGAGATCGAAATCATTGATTCTGTCATGGATAGCGATGACTTATATTATTTCCTCTTGTCTATTCTTCAGTATGTTTTAGGCAGTGATGTCACCTTAAAGGACGGTGAAACCATTGGCTTTTCAGAAGATCAAAAAATCAAAATCACTGAGTCAAAAGCTGTCTATTTGGAAGGCAATTCCTTGAAATTAGAGGTTTAGACCATGATTTATATTTGAGTGTCCTTCCTAGATTGAGGTTTTTATGAAGCGTAATATAAAAAAGTATTATCTCTACCGATTTCTGGTCTATAGATTTGAAAAACTCTCTTGTAAGGACCCAAGTCTCAAGGAAATAGAGTCAGAGAAGAGAGAAAAAATCCTTCTAGAGGCTACTCGAACTAGTCAAAAGATTATTCTAGTCCTTGGAATTCTTTATGTTTTGCTAAATTCGGCTTTGTTCATTTACCTTAGGGCTAGTGATTTTCAAAATCCCTTATTGACTTGGTTTACTGATTACGTCGACTATTTAGGTGGACTGATAAACGGAGAATGGGGCGGTAGTTGGCGTCAAAAGAAAGCTAGTTTTTTGATGATTGCTCTACTGGCTTTGCCCATTGTGGTCATAGAAGGTTGCCCCTTCTTCTTGCTAGTCTTATTGATTGGGAATTGGGTGCTAAAGAGAAAGATAAGATTTGAGAGAGAACATAAAGGAGTAGAGAGCCATGGGTAGAACGGCGATAATAGGTACTTTAATAGTTTTTGCAATCTTTAATCTGCTACTTGGTCTGGGGTTTTATCTCTTTCTAAAAAAGAGGAAAGAGAATGGGCAGTCATTGTACGAAACGCCTGTAAACCAACAAACTCGAACAGAAAAACTGGGTCTAGGTGAGATTTTAGTCTACCTGTCCCTGATTGCAATCGCCGGGATCTTTGCTTTTCAGACCTTAAATAGAGGTGGTGTTGGGAATTCTATTTTAGCCAAAATGATCCTTCTACCTGCTCTAATGGCCCTTTTCAATGCAAGAAAAAGGACTGGAAAGTCTTTACTTGCCCTCCTTATAACCTTTATGGTCTTTCTGGTAGGAGTCATGTTTAATCTCACGATTGGTTTGCCACCTCAAGCACCAATTTTGCAAATTAATGAAAGTAAAATCATTTTAGCAGAAACTAAAGCCAGTGAGCTGATGAATGCTGGATTTGACATCTATATAAGACAGGGCGATGGTGCTAGCGACTACGAAGAGCTCTTGACAGAGGGAAGTTTCCAAAAGTATCCAGGCGATAAATCAGTTACTATCGAAAAAGGCTTCAGACTTGATAGCAATGCTGTTCCTTACGCTCCCTATCTCCTGGCAAAAGATGGCATAGTACTGGGCAGTATTTCCTTTTACGGTGCTGAGGACCAGAATGTGGCTTTAGAAGATTCTAAGATTATTCAGGTTCGATTTAACAAGGAAAGTATTGAGGTAGCTAAGGAACATTCTATCACTTTGAAATTGGATGAACTCGACTTGACTACTCGACTGGATGTTTCTCTTGTTCAAGAAACTTTTAAAAAGCATCTATGGTCAATCCCCCCATCAAGTACAAACGATGTTACCCAATTGTGGTATGGATTAAAGTGGTCCAGCAACAGTGACTCTCTATTTTGGAATGAGTATTATAGTCTCATCCGCCTGGATGAAAATTACTTGATGACTGATTTTGAGCTAGCTTGCCAAATAGCGAAAGATGAGTAAATAGGATTTTGAATAGTTGATTATGCTTACGATTCATTAAAGGAATTAATCGATTTAGTTCCTTTTTTTGTTTTTTGATTTAAATTTAAAACGATTTCTGTTTTGCAACTAAAGCAATTTCACGAACAAAATATTAAATTATTTAAAAAAAGTTTCTAAAAATACTTTACAAGTATCTGAAAACATGATATAGTAATGAAGCTTAGAAAATGAGATGATGTTTTCTAGTAAATATAAACCCGAGTAAAAAATGCCTACGGACAGGCAGGGTTGAATGCCGAAGCGTGGTTGAAAAGCCACATTATTGATAGGGTTAAAAGCCTACTTTTATAAGTTGATGTTAGGACATTTGTCCTAATTCGTATAGATTTGTTAGTGTGGTGAAAGCACACGTCATCTTGTGAAACGATCAATAAAGTACGTAATATTTGCTACTAGAGAGTTAGGAAACATCAGGAACAGACATACTCAAAAGAAACAAACATAAACACGTCAGTAGATTGTAGAGCAGGTGCCAACCTGCTCTTTTTTCATAAGTATCCCTTAGAGCCTTGCATGGTTAAGGTGTAAAAAATATGATAAAGGAGTATGTCTTTATAATGTTAAATCAAAACCAAGCTCCCATCTATGAGGGGTTGGTCAAGTTACGAAAAAAAAGAATTGTACCATTTGACGTACCTGGTCACAAGCGTGGCCGTGGGAACCCAGAGTTGGTTGAACTGTTAGGGGAAAAATGTGTAGGTATAGATGTTAACTCTATGAAGCCCTTGGATAATCTGGGGCATCCCATTTCGATTATCAGAGATGCAGAGGAACTAGCGGCAGAAGCATTTGGTGCTGCTCATGCCTTTCTAATGATTGGAGGCACAACCTCATCTGTTCAAACTATGATTCTCTCCACCTGTAAAGCGGGAGATAAAATCATCCTTCCTCGAAATGTTCATAAGTCAGCTATCAATGCGCTCGTTTTATGTGGAGCTATTCCCATTTATATCGAGATGAGTGTGGATCCAAAAATCGGTATTGCTTTGGGGCTTGAAAATGAGCGTGTAGCACAAGCTATAAAGGATCATCCAGATGCTAAGGCTATCCTAATCAACAATCCTACCTACTATGGGATTTGTTCAGATCTTAAGGGGCTGACAGAGATGGCTCACGCTGCTGGAATGAAAGTTTTAGTAGATGAGGCACACGGTGCCCATCTGCACTTTACAGATAAACTTCCTCTATCTGCTATGGATGCAGGTGCTGATATGGCAGCAGTCTCCATGCATAAGTCTGGTGGGAGTTTGACCCAAAGCTCTATTTTACTTATCGGGGATCAGATGAATCCTGAGTACGTGCGTCAAATCATTAACCTGACCCAATCAACATCAGCATCTTACTTACTGATGTCTAGTTTGGATATTTCACGCCGCAATCTGGCCCTTCGTGGTAAAGAATCCTTTGAAAAGGTCATTGAGCTATCTGAGTACGCTCGTCGTGAAATCAATGCCATCGGTGGCTACTATGCCTACTCAAAAGAGCTAGTAGACGGAGTGTCTGTTTGTGATTTTGACGTTACTAAGCTGTCAGTTTACACCCAAGGAATCGGCCTAACAGGAATCGAGGTTTATGACCTCTTACGAGATGAATATGACATTCAGATTGAGTTTGGTGATATCGGGAATATCTTGGCCTACATTTCGATTGGGGACCGTATCCAAGATATTGAGCGCTTGGTTGGTGCTCTGGCTGACATCAAGAGACTCTACTCAAGAGATGGGAAGGACTTGATTGCTGGAGAATATATCCAACCTGAGTTAGTGCTGTCTCCTCAGGAAGCCTTCTACTCAGAGAGAAGAAGTTTAACCCTGGATGAGTCCGTTGGGCAAGTCTGCGGGGAATTCGTCATGTGCTATCCTCCAGGAATTCCAATCCTAGCGCCAGGTGAACGGATTACACGAGACATTGTTGACTATATCCAATTTGCCAAAGAACGTGGTTGTTCCCTCCAAGGAACGGAAGATCCAGAGGTCAATCACATCAATGTCATTGAGAGAAAGGAGAACTAGATGGATTTATGGTTTTCTGAAGTTCATACTCCAGATGTGAAATTGTCGCTTAGAACTGCTAAACAACTCTATGCTGGAAAAAGTGAGTGGCAGGATATTGAAGTATTAGATACTCCAGCTTTTGGGAAGATTTTGATTTTAAATGGGCATGTCTTATTCTCAGATGCAGATGATTTTGTCTACAACGAAATGACGGTTCACGTTCCTATGGCTGTCCATCCAAATCCAAAGAAAGTCTTGGTTATTGGGGGTGGTGACGGTGGTGTTGCCCAAGTATTAACTCTCTATCCAGAATTGGAACAAATCGATATTGTAGAGCCTGACGAAATGCTGGTTGAGGTTTGTCGAGAATACTTCCCAGACTTTGCTGCTGGTCTTGATGACCCTCGTGTGACCATTTATTATCAAAATGGACTGAGATTTTTGAGAAACTGTGAAGATGATTACGACATCATCATCAACGATGCGACTGATCCATTTGGACATACGGAAGGGCTCTTTACCAAGGAATTTTACGGCAATAGTTACAGAGCCTTGAAAGAAGACGGTATTATGATCTATCAGCATGGTAGTCCTTTCTTTGACGAAGATGAGTCTGCTTGCCGAAGCATGCACCGCAAGGTCAATCAAGCCTTTCCAATTAGCCGGGTCTATCAGGCCCATATCCCAACCAGTCCTGCTGGCTATTGGTTATTTGGATTTGCATCGAAAAAATATCACCCTGTCAAAGATTTTGATAAGGAAGGCTGGAAAAAGCGCCAGCTATTCACAGAATACTATACTGCAAACTTACACGTGGGAGCCTTTATGTTGCCTAAGTATGTAGAAGACATTTTAGAAGAAGAGGAAGGAAAAAAATGAGTCGTTTATTAGTTATTGGATGTGGGGGCGTTGCCCAAGTTGCTATTTCAAAGATTTGCCAAGATAGCGAAACCTTTACAGAGATTATGATTGCTAGCCGTACCAAGTCAAAATGTGATGACTTGAAGGCTAAATTAGAAGGCAAAACAAGTACTAAAATTGAAACAGCTGCTCTTGATGCTGACAAGGTAGAAGAAGTAATTGCACTGATTGAAAGCTACAAGCCAGAAGCTGTTTTGAACGTAGCTCTACCATACCAAGATTTGACCATTATGGATGCTTGCTTGGCAACGGGAGTTCACTATATCGACACAGCCAACTATGAGGCTGAAGACACAGAAGACCCTGAATGGCGTGCTATTTATGAGAAACGCTGCAAAGAGCTTGGATTTACGGCTTATTTTGACTACTCATGGCAATGGGCTTATCAAGAAAAATTCAAAGAAGCAGGCTTGACCGCGCTTCTTGGTTCTGGATTTGATCCAGGGGTAACCAGCGTCTTTTCAGCGTACGCCCTCAAGCACTATTTTGATGAAATCCACTATATCGACATTTTAGACTGTAATGGTGGGGACCACGGTTATCCATTTGCGACCAATTTCAACCCAGAAATCAATCTACGCGAGGTTTCTGCACCAGGTTCTTACTGGGAAGATGGTAAATGGGTAGAAGTTGAAGCTATGTCTATCAAACGTGAGTATGATTTCCCTCAAGTTGGTCAAAAAGACATGTATCTCCTCCACCATGAAGAAATCGAATCATTAGCAAAGAATATTCCAGGTGTTAAACGCATTCGATTCTTTATGACTTTTGGCCAATCTTATCTAACTCACATGAAATGCTTGGAAAACGTTGGTCTTCTTCGTACAGATACTATTAATTTTAACGGACAAGAAATCGTTCCTATCCAATTCTTGAAAGCCTTGCTTCCAGATCCTGCCAGCCTTGGCCCACGTACAGTTGGAAAAACCAATATCGGTTGTATCTTTACAGGTGTCAAAGATGGTGTTGAAAAGACTATCTACATCTACAATGTTTGCGACCACCAGGAATGCTACGCAGAAGTTGGTTCACAGGCAATTTCTTACACAACAGGTGTTCCTGCCATGATTGGAACAAAATTAGTGATGGATGGTACTTGGAAACAACCAGGAGTGTATAATCTTGAAGAGTTGGATCCAGATCCATTCATGGAAGCTTTGAATAAATACGGTTTGCCATGGGTTGTGGTGGAAAACCCACAAATGGTGGACTAATGAAGTTAGAACAAGTACCAACACCAGCTTACGTCATTGATTTAGCAAAACTAGAAGAAAATTGTAGCATTCTGCAAGAGGTTCAGGAAAAGGCAGGTTGTAAGGTTTTGCTAGCTCAAAAGGCTTATTCTCTCTATAAAACCTATCCTTTGATTAGCCAGTATCTCTCTGGTACGACGGCTAGTGGACTCTATGAAGCTAAGCTAGCTAGAGAAGAGTTCCCTGGGGAAGTCCATGTTTTTGCGCCTGCATTCAAGGAATCAGACATGGAAGAGTTACTTCAAATATCTGATCATATCGTCTTTAACTCAGAGAGACAATTACGAAAATACGGTCAAACTTGTCGGGAAGCTGGTATTAGTGTAGGTCTACGCCTCAATCCTCAGTGTTCTACTCAGGGAGATCACGCGCTCTATGACCCTTGTGCTCCTGGATCCCGTTTTGGAGTGACTTCAGATAAGATACCAAGTGATTTGCTGGACTTGGTGGACGGGCTTCATTTTCATACTCTTTGTGAGCAAGGGGCAGATGATTTAGCGACAACCTTGAAAGCTGTAGAAGAGCAGTTTGGACAGTACTTGCATCAGGTAAAATGGCTTAATATGGGTGGTGGACATCACATTACAAGAGATGACTATGATGTGGATTTACTGATTTCTGAGATTAAACGAATTCGAGAAACTTATAACCTTGACGTTTATATCGAACCCGGAGAAGCCATTGCTCTTAATGCTGGTTATTTGGCTACTGAAGTCTTAGACATCGTTGAAAATGGGATTGAAACCTTGGTGCTAGACGCCTCAGCAAGCTGTCATATGCCAGATGTCCTTGAAATGCCATATCGCCCACCATTGAGAGACGGTTTTGAAGAGCAAGAAAAACCTTATACTTATAGACTATCTTCAAATACTTGCCTAACAGGGGATATCATTGGAGATTACAGCTTTGAAAAACCGATTGAAATCGGTGATAGACTTTATTTCGAGGACATGGCAATCTACTCCTTTGTAAAAAATAATACCTTTAACGGTATTGGACTTCCAAGTTTGTATGTGATGGATAAAGAGGGTGAATGCAGTTTAGTCAAGGCCTTTGGTTACCAAGACTTTAAGGAGAGATTATCATGATGGACAGTCCAAAAAAATTAGGTTATCGTATGCCAGCAGAGTATGAACCCCATCATGGAACTCTCATGATATGGCCAACTAGACCAGGTTCGTGGCCTTTTCAAGGAAAGGCAGCTAAAAATGCTTTTAGCCAGATTATCAAAACCATTGCCCAAGGGGAAACAGTCTATCTTTTGGTGGAGGAGGACTATCTATCTGAAGCCCAATCTTATCTTGGAGACCAGGTCGTTTATCTAGATATTCCAACAAATGATGCCTGGGCGCGAGATACAGGTCCGACCATTCTCCTTAATGATAAAAGGGGAAAGTTAGCGGTAGACTGGTCTTTCAATGCCTGGGGTGGTGCAGTGGATGGACTCTATCAAGACTATGAAGCAGATGACCAAGTGGCCAGTCGTTTTGCAGAAGTCTTAGAGGTACCTGTTTACGACGCAAAACCATTTGTACTAGAAGGTGGAGCCATACATAGCGATGGTCAAGGAACCATTCTTGTGACTGAAAGTTGCTTGCTTAGTCCTGGTCGCAATCCTCACCTGACTAAAGAGGAAATCGAGAATACCTTATTAGAGAGCCTTGGTGCTGACAAAGTTATCTGGCTTCCTTATGGTATTTATCAGGATGAAACCAATGAACACGTTGACAATGTTGCAGCCTTTGTTGGTCCTGCTGAGCTTGTCTTGGCTTGGACAGATGATCAAAATGATCCTCAATATGCCATGTCAGCAGCTGATTTAGCGCTTTTAGAGAAGGAAACGGATGCAAAAGGTCGTCACTTCACCATTCATAAATTGCCTATCCCTGCAGTTCGACAAGTTGTGACAGAAGAAGATCTTCCTGGTTATTCCTACGAAGAAGGAGAAGAAGAGCGATACGCAGGTGAAAGGCTTGCTGCTTCCTATGTGAACTTTTACATTGCAAATAGGTCTGTCTTGGTGCCGCAATTTCAGGATGTAAACGATCAAGTTGCCTTGGATATCCTCAGTAAGTGTTTCCCAGACCGTGAAGTTGTCGGAATACCAGCTAGAGATATTCTTTTAGGTGGTGGCAATATCCACTGTATCACCCAACAAATCCCAGAATAGGAGAAAAAGATGAGAAATGTAAAAGTTGCAGCAATCCAGATGCAATGCGCCAAGGATGTGGCAACAAATATCCAAACAGCAGAGCGTTTAGTACGTCAGGCTGCAGAACAAGGCGCACAAATTATTCTCTTGCCCGAGTTGTTTGAACGTCCCTATTTCTGTCAGGAACGCCAGTATGACTACTACCAGCATGCCCAGTCGGTGACAGAAAATACAGCCATTCAGCATTTTAAAGTGATTGCTAAGGAACTACAGGTTGTTCTACCAATTAGTTTCTATGAAAAGGATGGCAATGTTTTATACAATTCTATTGCTATCATTGATGCTGATGGAGAAGTGCTAGGAGTTTATCGCAAAACGCATATACCAGATGACCATTATTATCAAGAAAAATTCTTCTTTACTCCTGGAAACACAGGTTTCAAGGTCTGGGATACACGCTATGCCAAGATTGGTATTGGGATCTGTTGGGACCAGTGGTTCCCTGAAACAGCCCGTTGCCTTGCCTTAAATGGTGCAGAATTACTCTTTTACCCAACAGCCATTGGTTCAGAGCCTATTTTGGATACAGATAGTTGTGGCCATTGGCAACGAACCATGCAAGGACACGCAGCAGCAAATATTGTCCCAGTTATTGCTGCCAATCGTTATGGCTTGGAAGAAGTACAACCTTGCGAGGAAAACGGGGGCCAAAGTTCTAGTCTTAATTTCTACGGTTCATCCTTTATGACCGATGAAACAGGAGCTATCTTGACTCAAGCAGAACGACAAGGCGAAGCTATCTTGTTAACAACTTATAACCTTGACAAGGGAGCAAATGAACGCCTAAATTGGGGTCTGTTTAGAGACAGAAGACCAGATATGTATAAAGATATTGTGAGATGAGAAAAGCCTATCGTAGGCTTTTTTCTGTAGATACTATAGTAATTTTTGATAATGTCCTAGGATTCTGATAAAATGGGGTATAAGAAATTAATAAGAAAGAGAATCACCATGCAAACACAAGAAGAAATGAATGTTCTGGTACCTGAAAAACTAGCGGAAATTGAACGTGATTATGATGTTACCGTATTGTGGGCAATTGAGTCTGGCAGTCGCGCTTGGGGCTTCGAGTCTCCGGATAGTGACTTTGATGTGCGTTTCATTTACAAGCATAAGCAAGATTTTTATCTTAGTTTGAACGATCATCGCGATGTCATAGAACTACCAATTGACGATACCTGGGATGTGAGTGGCTGGGATTTGGACAAGGCTTTAAAGTTGCTTTATAAGTCAAATCCAACCCTCTTTGAGTGGTTACAGTCGCCAATCGTTTACCAGCAAGACGAAGGCTTTATTGACCGTATCCGTCCGCTTGTTAGTCAGTATTTTTCCGAGAAAAAGATGCTCCACCATTACTTGAATACTGCTAGAACTCAAATGAATAAGTATCTTTCAGGAGACAAGGTCAAACCTAAAAAGTACTTCTATGCTCTGCGTCCAATTTTAGCCTGTCGTTGGATAGAAAAATATCATTCTGTTCCACCGATTTTATTTGATGATTTAGTGAAAGAATTGCTTCCTGATGAAATGAAAGAGCATGTGTCTAGATTGCTTGATATCAAGATAAATGGACCTGAAGGTATGGAAATTGAGCCAATTAAGCCCATCCAGGACTACATCACCAAAAATATACAAGAGATAGATGATTACATCCAAAGTGTTACCGAAGAGAAGAAAGACTGGGAAGCTCTCAATCATTTTTTCCTTGAAGAATTAAGTCGTGACTGAGGTTAGATATGGGAAAATGGACATGTAGATGTGGTCAAGCAATGAACGACCACCAAGCGCCTGATCCAAATGCTTATTCGGTTTATTCGGATGAGTTGCTTGAGGATATTTTTAACAATACTGACGAACATGATAGAATTTCCTATGAAGACATTTCGGAGGCTTCCTTTTATATGTGGAAGTGCCCAAATTGTGGTAGTTTAATGGTCTTTGGTGAAGAGGATAATCCAGGTTGTTTCACTTTTTATGAGCGCCAGACCAATGAAAAAGTTGAACCACTTTTCGATCCTGATCAGGAGTTGAATCTCGTTGTCGTTGAGTTTCAAGAAGGTGGAAATGGATATACTTATATCTGTGATGATCCAAGTATTCATATTGGGCATGGTGTGATTGTACCAACTGGAAAGGAAAATATTGAAAAAATAGCTCTGGTAGTCCAGAAATATCATGCTTACCCAAGAGATATCACTTATCCCGCTGAAAAGTTAAAAAGGGTTATCCGTAGGTATTCTATTTTTGATCCCGAGACTTCAAAAATAGTTTGTAAAAATATACTTGAGCATGGAAGAATTCTAAATGCTTGCTCGAAAAAAGTAAAAATAGAGTCTAAACAAATTTACCATGCAATCAAAACTCCTCTAGGCTATTTTTGGTTGGAGTTAAATAGAGTTCCAATTCCGATGAAAATCACACAAATTCAAGTACAAGATAAAAAGTATCAGGTTGATGGAGCCTTTTATATAAAGCCTGCAAAGGTAAACTACAGAAAATTGTTAGAACTTGAATTATGTGCAGATTTTGATATTGATGCCTCTCGTTGGATTGACGTTCTATCAGACGAAAATGTTTGGGGAAATACCTGGGAACTGAATGGCCTTCAATTTGGAATTACTGCAGGAGAGTCCCCAGAATTTGAAGATGAAGTAGTTGCAAGAAAATTTAGCCGTATCCCACTTTATTATGACTGGCATCCAGAATATGAAGATTATTATGGCTTTAGCCTAGCATGGAAAAAATACGAGTCTGATAGTGATTTGTCGATTGATTTCTATACTACATAAGATGGAGGATTATAAGTATGAAAAAAGCCTGGGAATTATTGTTTGAGGGGAAGATTGAAGAGGCCAAGAAATTAGTCTCAGAAAACTTCTCATTGGAAACATGTAAGGATTATGACCTTCTCATTTTAATGGGGTATATTAAGTTCTTTGAAAAAGATTACAAAGAAGCTTTGCTGATTTATCAAAACTATCTTGAAGTAGCTATATCAAGTCAAGATAAAGAAAATGAACATATAGGCTATCACCAGTTAGCTATGGTTTATCGTGAAATGAATGACTATCAAACGGCTCTTAACTATATCGATAAAGAGCGAGAAATCATTAAAAAATCTTTTTCAGAGGATGCACTCAAATCTTCTGTCAATAATTATGAGCAAGGTTATTTACGATTAAAACTAGGGGAAATAGCAAAAGCAATCATGTATATGGAACAGTCCTTAAAGCAAGCATTACAAACAGATGATCTGATAGCTCAAGCCTGTTCCTTCAGAGGTTTGGGAGAGATTTATTCTGTAGAAAAACCTGAAAAATCGCAAGAGAATTTTTTGCAAGCTATCGATCTTTTTGAAAAAGCAGGCGATCAGATTGGAGCTCAAGAAGTTAAAGACTTGTTAAACAAGAAAAAGTAGCCCACTCAGGCTACTTTTTAAAATTCTTTGTAAACATAAGGATTCTCTGGCTTATCGACTTTTACGAAAGATTGAACTTCAAGAGTTGGGAGGACTTGGTTAAGTTCCTTGTGATAGTGATTGCTAATCTTACCTTTGACTCTTACCCAGGTATTATTTTCATAATGATTGATATTTCCTGTGGTCAAAAGGCCAAAAACTCCCGAATCAGCGATACAGTGCATGATACCGAAACGAAAAACGAACTGACTATTGGCATGATTTGGATCGTTGTAGATAAAGCCAATAAACTCGATTTCCTTGCCTTCAAATTCATTTGGATAATCATAGATAGCTTCCATGACTTCCAAGTAATTTTCATCCTTGATAACAATACTAGATTGAGCTAAATACTTATCAGCAATCTTACGAACAGTGTCTACATAAGCTGTGTGTGAATAAAACCTACTGGTATCCGGCTTAAGATACTGACTGCTCGTACCTTCGCTTGCTTGGATTGCCTTGTCCGTTCCTTCTGACAGAGGAAAATAATAGCCTTTTGCCGATACTGTTTGCGAATCCAGAGTGACAGTTGGAAATGTAAATCCAACTAACAAGGGTAAACTTAAGAGGACAAAACTAGCAAGCTTGGCTGCAAAACTATGTAAGTGACTATGTTCTTTCAAACGCTTGAAGCAAATATAGGCTTGAACGATGGCTAGCAAGAAAGACAACACCATTGTTATATAAGCCAGATAAGAGTAGTGGAGGTTTAGATATTGATTGAGCTTACCAGATAGGTGTAGATAAAGGGTTAAGAAAAAATAACTCATCAGAATAAGAAATCGTATCATAGCATCACCCCGACTAGATAAGAATAGACAAGAACAACAAGAGTCACAATGGTCATGAACTGCCAAATAAAGCGAGTTTTAAGATAATTCTTCATCATGAGTAGGTTTTTGACATCAAGCATTGGTCCAATAACCAGAAAGGCAAGAACTGGCGCAAATCCGAAACTAGAGAGCAGCGAAGAGCCAATAAAGGCATCCGCTTCACTACAAAGTGATAGAAGGAAGGATAAGACCATCAAGAGAACAATAGCAAGTAGTGGTGTTGCGCTGATAGAAGTCAGGATCCGGGTTGGCACATATACTTGGACTATACTTGCAAAAAGACAGCCAAAGACCAAATAACGTCCCATATCAAAGAATTCATCAATAGCTTGGATAAAGACCTGAAGAAGTTTCTGACCTTTGGTCAAGTGAGAAAAATCATGTTCATGACACGCAAGTCTATTTTCCTTTTGAATCGATCCTTCCCAGAAAAATCCAAGTAAGATACCCAATATAGTAGCAACAAGAATCGAACCTAAAGCGCGGAGTAAGACCATTTTAAATGAATTACCAAAGGCTGAATAAGTTGCAAAAAGTACGATGGGATTGATGATAGGAGCCGTTACTAAAAAAGGTACCGCTGTATAGCTTGGAACCTTTTTTTCCAAGAAACGATTGATGATCGGAACGATTCCACACTCACATGAAGGAAAGAGAAAACCAATGAAGGTACCAAAAAAGATTCTCCCCATGCGATTTTTAGGGAGAAATTTATAAACCTTCTCAGGTGTGACATAGACTTCAATAGCACCAGAGATGACGCTACCAATCAAAACGAAGGGCAATGCTTCAATAATAATTGATAGAAAAATGGCACTAGCTTGTAAAAGACTTGAAGGTAGGTTTTGAAAGAAATCCATCTATTTTTTCTTTTCTGCCTTATCTTTCTTTTCCTTGTCATCTGGAAAAGCTACTTGCTTCAAATCAGGAAGTTTAGCGAATTCTTCGAACATCTTATCTAAGTCATCAGTTTTTGTAAATTTAACAGCCATTGGGCATACCTCAATTCTAATCGTTTCCTCTATTATACTATTATTTCAGCCAAAAGGTTTAATTTTAAATTGTTAAGACCAATGAATTTTAATCTTCAACAAATACCAAGCTAACTGTGACATTAATGAAAACAAGCTTTCTTCCTTATGGTATAATAGTTCTATGGATAAAAAATATGAAAAAATTTCCCAAGATTTGGGTGTAACCTTAAAGCAGATTGATACAGTTTTGTCTTTGACAGCAGAAGGAGCAACTATTCCCTTTATCGCTCGTTATCGGAAAGACATGACTGGTAGTTTGGATGAGGTGGCTATCAAAGCTATTATCGACCTCGATAAAAGTCTAACCAACCTCAATGACCGTAAGGAAGCAGTCTTAGCAAAAATCAAAGAGCAAGGCAAGCTAACCAAGGAATTGGAAGAAGCTATCCTAGCAGCTGAAAAACTCGCAGACGTTGAAGAACTCTATCTTCCCTATAAGGAAAAACGTCGTACAAAGGCAACCATTGCCCGTGAAGCTGGACTCTTTCCACTTGCTCGCTTGATTTTACAAAATGTTCCTTATTTAGAAGCTGAAGCAGAAAAATTTGTCTGTGAAGGATTTTCTACTGGCAAAGAAGCCTTGGCGGGGGCAGTAGACATCTTAGTTGAGGCTCTATCTGAGGATGTTAACTTGCGTTCGATGACCTATCAAGAAGTTCTTAGACATTCTAAAATCACTTCTCAACTGAAAGACGAAACTCTTGATGAAAAGCAGGTTTTTCAGATTTATTACGATTTCTCAGAAACAGTTGCAAACATGCAAGCTTACCGTACGCTTGCTCTTAATCGTGGGGAGAAGCTAGGTGTCTTAAAGGTCGGTTTTGAACATGCGACGGACCGTATTCTTGCCTTCTTTGCTGCTCGTTTCAAAGTTAAGAACGCCTATATTGACGAAGTTATTCAGCAATCTGTTAAGAAAAAAGTATTGCCAGCTATTGAGCGTCGTATTCGTACTGAACTAACTGAGAAGGCAGAAGAAGGAGCCATTCAACTCTTCTCAGAAAACCTCCGTAATCTTCTTCTGGTAGCACCTCTTAAAGGGCGCGTTGTTCTTGGATTTGACCCTGCCTTTCGTACAGGTGCCAAGCTTGCGGTCGTTGATGCGACTGGAAAGATGTTGACGACACAAGTCATTTATCCAGTCAAACCAGCTTCAGCTCGTCAGATTGAAGAAGCAAAGAGAGATTTGGCAGATTTGATTGGCCAATATGGTGTTGAAATCATTGCTATCGGAAATGGTACTGCTAGTCGTGAGAGTGAAGCCTTTGTAGCAGAAGTACTTAAAGATTTTCCAGACGTCAGCTATGTCATTGTCAATGAGAGCGGGGCATCTGTCTACTCAGCTAGTGAACTTGCTCGTCAAGAGTTTCCAGAGTTAACCGTTGAGAAACGTTCTGCTATTTCTATTGCTCGTCGCTTGCAAGACCCGCTTGCTGAGTTGGTTAAAATCGATCCCAAATCCATCGGTGTAGGTCAATATCAGCACGATGTTAGTCAGAAAAAACTGTCTGAAAGTCTTGACTTTGTTGTTGATACAGTAGTTAACCAAGTCGGTGTCAATGTTAACACAGCTAGTCCAGCCTTACTTTCACACGTTGCAGGACTAAACAAAACTATTTCAGAAAATATCGTCAAGTATCGAGAAGAAGAAGGTAAAATCACTTCTCGTGCTCAAATCAAGAAAGTTCCTCGTTTAGGTGCTAAAGCTTTTGAACAGGCTGCAGGTTTCCTCCGTATCCCTGAAAGTAGCAATATCCTTGACAATACTGGTGTTCACCCAGAAAACTATGCTGCAGTCAAGGAACTCTTCAAACGTTTGGACATTAAAGACCTAAATGAAGAAGCGCAAGATAAACTCAAATCTATATCAGTTAATGAAATGGCTCAAGAGCTAGACCTTGGTCAAGAAACACTTAAAGATATTATCGCAGACCTTCTCAAACCAGGTCGTGATTTCCGTGACTCTTTTGACGCTCCAGTTCTTCGCCAGGATGTTTTGGATATCAAAGACTTACAAGTTGGGCAAAAACTTGAAGGAGTTGTGCGCAACGTCGTTGACTTCGGTGCCTTTGTTGATATCGGTATCCATGAGGATGGTCTCATTCATATTTCTCATATGAGTAAGAAATTTATCAAACATCCAAGTCAAGTAGTATCGGTCGGCGATTTGGTAACCGTTTGGGTTAAAAAAATCGATGCTGACCGCGAAAAAGTGAATCTGTCGCTCCTAGCTCCAAATGAATCTAACTGATTACGTTAAACAGGTCTCATTAGAGGATTTTGGAAAACCTTTCAAACACCAAGCTCAATGGAATACTCGTCTACGGTCGACAGGTGGACGATTTTTCCCTAAGGATGGTCATTTGGATTTCAATCCCAAAGTATATCAAGAACTTGGTTTAGAGGTTTTTCGTAAAATTGTTCGTCATGAGCTCTGCCATTACCATCTTTACTTTGAAGGCAAGGGCTATCAGCATAAAGATTTAGCCTTTAAGCAACTTTTAAAAGAGGTAGACGGTCTCCGCTTTGTTCCTCCATTGTCAAGTTCCAATCAAAAACCAAGCTTAGTCTATGTTTGTCAGTCTTGTCAGCAAATCTATCAAAGAAAGCGAAAAATCGATACCAAGCGTTATCGTTGTGGTCTCTGTCGTGGAAAGCTCCTCTTGTTAAATCGGCCTAAGGACTGATGTAGCAAATCTAGCTTAGTGCTATACTAAGATTAAGAAATCCGAAAGAGGAATAAATTATGAATACAAAATTTTATAAAATGAGAAGAAATCGTATGGTATCAGGTGTACTTGCAGGTCTATCTGATAAGTGGAATCTTGATGTAACCCTAGTTCGTTTCCTTTTTGCAATCTTTACAATCGCAAACTTTGGACTCGGAATCATTATTTACATTATCCTAGCTTCGATCCTACCAACAAAAGAAGACATCGAAGCTGAAATGTATGGAACAGGCCCACGCAAGATGAAAGAAGCAGAACCTATCGATGATGATAACGGTTGGTTTTGGTAAATCGCTTTACCATTCTTAAAAAATCAAACCCTTGTAGTACCAAGGGTTTTTCTTTTGCTTAAAAATTTGTGGTAAACTAATAGTAGTTGATTTCAAAAAAATATCTCTATCTTACAAAAATGTAAGATTAAAGCTCCAAATGTAAGGTTATGTTATGGAACCATCTCTTTTTTTAGAGTACACTTATATCATAAAAATAAAGGAGCAAAACTATGAAAAATATTTTACAGAAAAAACAAAAAAGTAAACCGAGTCCTAAGGATATCGAGCGAGTTGAGCTCGGCATTCAAATGATGCAGGCTCAGTTTCAATTAATGGGATATTAAAAAGGAGATTATCATGACACTATTAGATGTAAAACACGTTCAAAAGATTTATAAAACACGTTTTCAAGGCAATCAAGTAGAAGCCCTGAAAGATATTCATTTTACTGTAGAAAAAGGCGACTATGTTGCCATTATGGGTGAGTCTGGTTCTGGGAAATCAACCCTACTCAATATTCTCGCCATGCTTGACAAACCAACTCGTGGTCAGGTCTTTCTAAACGGAACAGACACAGCAACCATTAAAAATACTGAAGCATCAAGCTTCCGTCGTGAAAAGTTAGGCTTTGTCTTCCAGGACTTTAATTTGTTAGATACGCTTTCTGTTAAAGACAATATCTTACTCCCTTTGGTATTGTCTAGAAAGCCTATTACAGAAATGATGAAAAAATTAGTCGTGACGGCTGAAAATCTTGGCATCAATCAATTGCAGGAGAAGTATCCTTATGAAATTTCTGGGGGGCAAAAACAACGGGTAGCAGTTGCACGCGCCATTATCACAGAACCAGAAATTCTCCTTGCTGATGAGCCAACAGGAGCTCTAGACTCTAAATCATCTGCGGCCCTTCTTGATATTTTTGATCAGATCAATGAACAAGGACAGACTATTCTCATGGTAACCCACTCAACAGCTGCGGCCAGTCGTGCGAAACGTGTCCTCTTCATCAAGGATGGCATCCTCTACAATCAAATCTACCGTGGTGAAAAGACTGAACGTCAGATGTTCCAAGAAATCTCTGACACCTTGACTGTTATGGCAAGTGAGGTGAACTAGTATGTTTCGATTAACCAATAAGTTGGCCATCTCCAACTTAATCAAAAACCGCAAACTCTATTATCCTTTTGCTCTAGCAGTTCTCCTTGCAGTTACTATCAGCTATCTATTTTATTCATTAACTTTTAATCCTAAAATGGTAGAAATGCGGGGTGGATCTTCTATTCAATTTACCCTACAACTAGGTCTCATCGTAGTAACACTTGCATCTGCCATTATCGTCCTTTATGCCAACAGTTTTGTCATGAAAAATCGTTCCAAAGAACTGGGTATATATGGCATGTTGGGACTAGAAAAGCGACATTTGATTGGTATGACCTTCAAGGAACTCCTGATTTTTGGTCTAGTAACAGTCACTGCTGGGATTGGGATTGGTGCCCTCTTTGACAATCTGATTTTCGCTTTATTGCTCAAACTTTCAAAGATGAAGGTGGAGTTAGTCGCAACCTTCCAATGGTCCGTAGTCCTTTCCATCCTTCTGGTATTTGGTCTAATCTTTTTAGTAATTGTCTTCCTAAATGCTATCCGCATTATCCGTATGGATGCTCTCCAACTATCTCGTGAGAAAGCAAAAGGTGAGAAGAAGGGCCGTTTCCTAGTGTTTCAGACAATCTTGGGACTACTCTCTTTAGGTAGTGGCTATTATCTAGCTCAAAGCGTAACAAATGCTCTATTAGCTATTTCTACCTTCTTTTTAGCTGTAATACTGGTCATTTTAGGAACCTATCTCTTATTCAATGCTGGGATTACAGTTTTCTTGAAAATGCTCAAGAAAAACAAAAAATATTACTACCAACCTAACAATCTCATCTCTGTTTCTAACCTCATTTTCCGTATGAAGAAAAATGCGGTTGGTTTAGCGACTATCGCCATCCTTTCCACCATGGTTTTGGTCACCATGTCGGCAGCAACCAGTATCTACAATGGTTCTGAAAATATTAAAAAACTCCTGTATCCTCACGATATGTCAATTTCAGGACAAAATGTAGAAGTTGAGGATTTAGACCAACTTTTAACTCAGTATGCCAAGGAAAAGAACCTAACAATCAGCACTAAGGATGTTCTTAGCTATGCAAGTTTCGGCCTTTCTAGTCAAGATGGTACCAAATTAACCACCTTTGCAAAAGGTCAAAATAGTGTTATGCCCAAGACAGTTTTCCTAGTCTTTGATCAAAAGGATTATGAAAAAATGACTGGACAAAAGCTGAACCTTACGAATAATGAGGTGGGACTATTCGCTAAGAACGATGGCCTTAAAGGTCAAAAAGCATTCAGTCTTAACAATCAGAACTATACGATCAAGCAAGAAATCCAGCAAGATTTCCTCAGAGACCATGTTGCTAACCAGTATGTACTTTTGATCTCAGATTATAACTACCTTGTTGTCTCAAATTTGCAGGACTTTTTAGATAAATACCAGGATTCTGCTATATACACTCAGCTCTACGGTGGTATGGATGTAACAGCTAGTCCAGAGGAACAGTTAAAGCTATCTGATGATTTCGATGCGTATGTGAATAATTTCAGTCACAATATCAAGAACGAGGATGGTATGGTTTACGGTGCAAACATTGCGAGTGAGTCAACTGTCGAAATGAACGCTCTCTTTGGTGGAGTCCTCTTTATCGGTATTTTTCTCTCTATCATCTTTATGGTAGGTACTGTACTCGTTATCTACTATAAACAAATTTCAGAAGGTTATGAAGACCGTGAACGCTTTGTCATTCTGCAAAAAGTTGGCTTGGATCAAAAACAAATCAAGCAAACCATTAACAAGCAGGTCTTGACTGTTTTCTTCCTACCTCTGGCCTTTGCCTTTCTTCATCTGGCTTTTGCTTATCACATGTTGAGCCTGATTCTCAAGGTCGTTGGTGTTGTTGATTCAGCCATGATGTTAAGTGTAACCCTTTCTATCTGTGGTATCTTTGCTTTAGTCTATGTCCTAATCTTTATGATTACTTCAAGAAGCTATCGTAAGATTATCCAGCTATAATAAAAAATAGAGAAAGTATAGTTGATTGAAATAAGATATGAACAAAAGAGATTAGGAAAGTCAAATCAATTTCTAAAAATATTTTAGAATCTGTAGTGTACTATTCTAAGTTCAATCTGCTATAAAAAACTCTTAAGAATAGCGCGATATCAGCATTCCTAAGAGTTTTCACTATATGGTACCCAACCTACAATATGGCAATTTTTCTATTGCTGGTAGGGTTTGTCTACGTTCTGAAATACCTCGATTTTTTCGAGGTATTTTTATGTTTTAAATACTAAACAACTGTCCTAATAGGTAGGTAACTCCCATGGTTAGAAGGCCAATACAGAGATTACGAATCATGGCTGTTTTTGTTGGGGCTTTTCCAAGTTTAGCACTGGTATAGCCGGTAACTAATAGAGAAATCGCTACGATAAAGACAGTAGCAGGGATTCTGTATTCGCTTGGGAAAATAATAATCGAAAGCATTGGTGGCAGGCTACCAAGTACGAAGGCAATAAAGCTAGATGCAGCAGCATGCCAGGGATTAGTGAATTCCTCATACTCGATTCCGTACTTTTCCTCAACTAAGGCTTTGAGAGGGTTTTTAAGAAATGCCTTGTTGGTTAAGAGCTGAGCTGAAGTTTCACACTCACCATTTTGTAGATAAGCTGCATAGAGGGATTTCTTGGCAGCATCCATATCTTTATCCAAAAGTAGTTGTTCACGGGCTACAGCGGCTTCCTCTGTGTCTTTTTGAGTAGATACGGATACATACTCGCCACCAGCCATAGAGAAGGCACCAGCAAGAATAGCAGCCAATCCTGAGAGGAAGATAATCCAGATATTGTTAGTCGCACTGGCAACCCCGATAACAACTCCAGCAATAGAGATGATTCCATCATTAGCTCCCAGCACACCAGCACGCAAGATATTTAAACGGCCAGCAAAGTTTGCATCAATTTCATGTGTAATTTCTGACATAGTTTTCTCCTTCCTGTCCATTATAAAGTAAAGAGAAAGTGAATACAAACTTTTTAAACTATCTGAAAAAAGTTCTACAATTCTAATTTAAGACAAAGTAAATAGAAGTAGCCATAGCTATTTCTTATGCCAAGATATAACAAAGTTGTATTTGTAACCTATTCCAATAGGTGATACAATGAACCTAATGAAATCTTTGGAGGTCTAAATATGACTCGTGAATTTAAATTTGAAACTCTGCAATTGCATGCAGGTCAAGTGGTAGATGCTACTACCAAGTCTCGTGCTGTTCCAATTTACCAAACAACGTCCTTTGTATTTGATGATACACAAGAAGGTGCAGAACTTTTTGCCCTTCAAAAAGCTGGAAATATCTATACTCGTATTACCAATCCAACAACATCAGCCTTTGAAGAGCGTATCGCAGCACTGGAAGGCGGTGTTGGTGCACTTGCAACAGCTTCTGGGATGGCAGCTCTTACCTACACAATTTTAGGACTGGCTCACGCAGGAGACCATGTGGTTGCAGCTTCAACTATTTACGGTGGTACCTTTAATCTCTTGAAAGAAACCCTTCCTCGCTATGGAATCACCACAACTTTTGTTGATATTGATAATCTAGAAGAAGTAGAAGCAGCGATTCAAGACAATACCAAACTTGTTTTGATTGAAACCTTGGGTAATCCAGTTATCAACATTCCAGATATCGAAAAAATCGCTGAAATTGCTCACAAACATCAGATTCCTTTGGTCGCAGACAATACTTTTGCTACACCTTATCTTATCAATGTCTTTTCACATGGTGTAGACATTGCAGTTCACTCAGCAACTAAGTTTATCGGCGGTCACGGTACAACAATTGGTGGTGTCATCGTTGATAGTGGTAAGTTTGACTGGGCTGCTTCAGGGAAATTCTCTCAATTGGTCGATGAG
Source organism: Streptococcus mitis (assembly GCF_009496285.1). Lineage (GTDB taxonomy): Bacteria > Bacillota > Bacilli > Lactobacillales > Streptococcaceae > Streptococcus > Streptococcus mitis_BP. The sequence goes on along the minus strand of NZ_WIJK01000022.1, from coordinate 1,427 downwards.
GACCCAAGTTACCATAATATCAGTTATACCCGTGATGTTGGTGCTGCTGCCTTTATCGTCGCTGCTCGTGTTCAATTGCTTCGCGATATGGGAGCTGCCCTTTCACCGTTTAACTCATTCTTACTCCTACAAGGTCTTGAAACACTTTCTCTCCGTGTAGAGCGTCATGTGCAAAATGCTGAGAAAATCGTTGATTTCCTTGTGAACCATCCAAAAGTTGAAAAGGTCAACTATCCAAAACTTCCAGATAGTCCATACCATGCCTTGGCTGAAAAATACTTACCAAAAGGTGTTGGTTCAATCTTTACCTTCCACGTTAAAGGTGGAGAAGCAGAAGCTCGTAAAGTGATTGACAACTTGGAAATCTTTTCAAACTTAGCCAATGTAGCAGATGCTAAATCATTGGTCGTTCATCCCGCGACTACAACACATGCTCAGTTGTCTGACTCAGATTTAGAAGCAGCAGGAGTAACTAAAAATCAAATCCGTCTCTCAATCGGTCTTGAAAATGTTGACGATTTGATTGAAGATTTACGACTAGCGCTTGAAAAAATCTAAAAATAACTAGTTTTTATCGAATTAAGCATCCTTCTCACGAATAATAAAGTGAGGAGGATTTTTATGTACAGTATTTCATTTCAAGAAGATTCGCTCTTGCCAAGGGAACGCTTGGTGACAGAAGGAGTAGAGAGTTTGAGCAATCAGGAATTACTAGCCATTTTATTACGAACAGGAACTCGTCAATCTACCGTTTTTGAAATTGCACAGAAAGTATTGTCTCAATTGAACAGTTTAACTGAGTTAAAAAAAATGACCCTGCAAGAACTACAGACTTTATCAGGTATCGGTAGAGTGAAGGCTATTGAACTGCAAGCGATGATTGAGCTTGGAAGTCGTATTCACAAACATGAAACCATTGAGGCAGAGAGCATTCTTAGTAGTCAAAGACTGGCTAAAAAGATGCAACAAGAATTGGGAGATAAAAAACAAGAGCACCTAGTGGCGCTCTATCTGAATACACAAAATCAAATTATTCATCAGCAAACCATTTTTATTGGATCTGCTACTAGAAGTATTGCGGAACCAAGGGAAATTCTCCATTATGCCTTAAAGCATATGGCAACATCCGTGATTCTGGTTCATAATCATCCATCTGGTGCTGTTATGCCAAGTAGAAATGATGACCATGTTACGAAACTTGTTAAAGAAGCCTGCGAATTAATGGGTTTGGTCTTATTGGACCATCTCATTGTTTCACATTCCGATTATTTTAGTTACCGTGAGAAGACGGATCTGATTTAAAAAGTGTCTGGGACAAAATAGTTCTCAGCCACAAAAAAGCTAGAGGTTCCCAATTGTGGAATTCTAGCTTTTTAATTTTGAGTCATTCTCTTATTGTATTTTAGGAGGTTATTGGCCATGAGCAC
>NZ_WIJK01000021.1 GCF_009496285.1 Streptococcus mitis | reverse complement strand
TTTTAATACTTCGCTATATTTTTTTGTAATCATTAATTCAGTATCAAATAACAGTTAGTTGTTAAACAAATTATTATTGATGTAAATCAATGGGGTTAAATTGTTATTATTAGGATTGTAGAATAAAGGTTTAATCTTACGTTTTGCTTTTGAAACGAGATAATAGGCAGCTAAATTAATATCAAGAGAATACCTATCTGAATTAAAACTAAATTCTTCAGAAAAAATATCCTTACCATCTTTCCTAAAGACCAGATTTTGATCAGACGAAGAATAATTTATTTCAAATAACTGCTGAGGCCTATTTTGTGTCTGTAATTGAATTTCATAATCGGTTGAGTTAATCTCTCCATCTATATTAAGTTTTATAATAAAGTTCTTATCGGCAGAAATTTTTCCGTCAGATATTTTATCATCAATAAAAGAATTTAAAATTTTATTTCGATTAACTTCTTCACTAAGATACTTTTTTAAAGTATTAACATTATAATCATTGATTTCAATTTGGATTAATGTACCTATAAAATCACCTGAACTTGAAAGAGTAACATCTAAACGCTTATCTGTTATATTATATTCAGTAACCAAAGAATCAAAATCTACAGTAAACTCTGAGATATGAGTATTTTGAGCTGTTTTCCAATATACTTTTTTCCCAAATCTAAAAACAGATAAGAATCCCAAACCTTTTGAACCCTGAGTTAAGCGTTCAGTGTCTTTATAAGAAATAATTTCTCCATATTTCTTATCACTACTTGATATGTGGAATAATTTCTTAATTCCCTCCGTATCCATACCAATTCCGTAGTCTCGAATTGTAAGTAGTCTAGATTCCGAATCCAATGTAATATCGACACTAGGAGAACAAGCATCGTATGCATTTTTTATTAACTCATTTAGAGCAATAATATTATTTGGAATTTTTTCTGATAACTCACTCAATATATTACCTGCTACAGTAATAGGTACTTGTTCAACTTTATTGGACATTTAAATCTCCTTTATTTTTCTTAATATCAAAACATATTCTTGATTCATTGATTCCACTGATTTATCTTTTACATTCGATAACCTTCTCGGCATTCTCTTAATAGGTATATTTCTTGTAATAGATGCTTCTAATTCAAATCCAATACTCTCAAAATATTCTTGAGTAACTTTAGATAAAGGAACCGTTTTATTATCAACTCGTCGATTGCCTAAAGTTAAAACAATTCTTTTGTTCTTTTTTATAATTCGTCCCATTTGTCCCATTACATCCAAATAGTCAGTTATAAAATTCATAACTTTTTTTCTCTTATCCGTGGCTATACTTTCAACATACTTATTTAAACAATCTGATTGATAGTTTTGTTTAATTCTTCTAATTCTCCCCCCTAAACTATTCGAGTCAATACTTGAATAATTATCTATTAATTTCTCGTCAAAACTTTCCATATCTTTTCTGTCTATCCAGTAAATTGGTAACATAGAATACTGTCCATATGTTACCGTAGTTGAATTATCTCCATAGGGAGGAGAAGTTACAATCAAATCAACAGAATCGCTCTTCATTCCATATAAAATATCTTCCGATTTTCCAATTTTTAAATCAATTTTTTTTCTTCTGTTATAATCAGGTAAATATTGAGAGTATTCGTTAATGCTCTTTATAAAATCTTCAACGATGTGATTTTCCATCTTTTCAATATCGTTTTGCTCTTTTACGTGCAATTTAAATGTTGAACTTCTTGTATTACTGTATTTTTTTAAAATATTAATTAAACACACCCAATAATACTGTCTTACGTATCTGTATTTTTCTCTCTGAATAGCACAACGAATTTTACTAAACGTCATTATAAAATCATTTCGATACCATTTTTCTATATTATAAAAATAATGTTTGTCAAATTCGAAACTATTGCTTTTTAAAAATTTCTCAATTCTATTGTTTGCTATATCTATATATTTTTTGTTAACACCTTGTAGCTTAACTTTTGTAATAAGATTAGCTAAAGGGTTAATATCTATGCCAATCGGAGAAAGGTTATTCTTTTCTCCCTCCACTAGAGTTGTTCCAGAACCATGAAAAGGATCAAGAATATTTGTAATAGATGAATCTTCACTTTTAATTAGCTTAATTAATTCATATTGCATATCAGGAACCATCGTAGCTGGATAGGCACTAATTTTATGTATTCCTGAAGCAGTTACATTTTTAAAGTCCCAGTAATCAATTTCTTTTTCTTTTATTTTATCTACTAAATTCGACTTCAACAATTTAGCCCCCGACTAATATTTTTCTACTATGCAACCTAAGTATAGCATAGAAATTTTTGAACGTAAAGAAATAATATAATTAATCTGTTAAAGAAAACTAAATTAATCTCTATTAACAAAAACCTCTCTACCAGCTAAATGATAGAGAGTTTTCTACTTACTCAAATTTTTTCAAAATATCTACAACGTCACTTCTCTGTTTGACTTGATAGGCTCTGATGCCTAAACTTTCAGCCATGTTAGTGTTGTCTGCTATATCATCAAGAAAGACACAATTTGCTGGATCCAACTGATATTTACGGAGGATTTCTTCAAACATTTTTCGATCAGGTTTGATAGCCTTGATATTACAGGAAAGAACAAAACCATCTAAAATCTTTTCTAGAGGTGCTAGTTGATCTTTCAATAATTCATAAAAAACTGGTGAGGTATTAGATAGAACAAAAATACGATGGCCATTTTTCTTTAAACGTGCAAGAAGCGGAAAGACTTCCGTGTAAATATCGATATAGGCAGGCCAGTTCCAAATAACTTCTTCTACCTTTTTCTTATAGATATCCCCTAATAAAGAAAGAACCTTATCAACCAATTCTTCTCGAGTCAAGGTCCCCAGGTCCAATCTTTCCCAGAGTCCCGACTGAAAAATAGCCTTGTCTAATATCAGATAATCTTTCTGAGTTTTAGCTACAGCTTTCAAAATCTTATCCTTGTTCCATTCCAGTAGAACATTTCCCATATCTAGTATGATATCCATCAACCTACCTCCATTATGATGTGCCTCCCTCTTCAATCGTTCATTTTCCGTTTACAACTCTTTTTGATAATAGTGCCTTTGTCCAGTGTAGGGATAGTCTTTCATAGTAAAAACTTTCTTGTAGCCATACTTCTGATAAAAGGCTGGCGCTTGAAATTGATAAGTATTTACAAAAGCAAAGCGACAGTTTCTCTTTTTAGCTTCACTCTCTGCTTGCTGCAATAGTTGGGAGCCGATTCCTTGTCCTCGCAAGTCTTCTTTCACAAATAAATACTCGATTTCTAGCCAATTCCCAAAGGTCTCTGCTACTAAACCAGCCATGAGTTGACCTTGTTCATCTTCGATATACAGATTAAGTGGCTCACTTTCAGCTGCTTCCCTTTTGGAACGATTATAGGAGCGAATCAAATCCCCTATCTCCTGTGCTTTCTGAGACTCTGTATTCTCCAATCTAATGTGCATCAAAACCTCCTCCAAGACACTTACGCCTTGATTATATTCCTATTTTTAAGAACTGTCAAACTAAAAAAACTCACCAACCTAAGTTGATGAGTTTATAACTTATTTTCTAAATTTCCATTGGCTGTAAATACCAAATGCAACAATCCAGATAGCTGAACCTCTAGCTCCCATTACAGTTGACTCTTGTAAGAAGAGTGTTCCAAATACAAAGATAAAGAAGAGCATAGTCAGAGGATTTAGCAAACGATATTGGGGCATGAGATAGCCATCTGCCATAAAGTCCTTAGACTTACGATATTTGAGATGGGCTACCATGATCAAGATGTAGATAGCGATATAAACACCTGATGAAGAAGCTGTAATCAAAGCAAAGGCATCTGATACGCCAGGAAGTACATTGATGAAGGCTGCAAAACCAATCAATACGGCAGAAGCAATGATTGCATTCTGAGGAACGTTGTGGCGTGAGAGGGTATCTGCCTTAATAGCTTTCAAGAAACGATTTGGTGAATCATGGGCAATTTGGTACAAATGACGACCTGTTGAGTACAGGGTTGAATTCAAGGCTGATGCAGCTGAAGTCAAAACTACAAAGTTAATTAAAGCTGCCGCCCACTTAAGACCAACAAGTTCAAATACCGTTACAAATGGTGAATCTGCTGCAGAAAGCTCACGCCAAGGAATAATAGACATGATGGCTAAGAGAGCTCCACCGTAGAAAAAGATAATTCGCAAGGGAATTTCCTTAACAGCCTTAGGCAAGACTTTTCGAGGGTCCTTGGTTTCAGATGTGGTAACACCGATAAATTCAATCATCAAGTATGCAAAGAAAACCATCTGGAAGGCCATGACAAAGTTCATAGCACCATTTGGGAAAAGTGAGAAGTGTTCACTAATATTGGCAAGACTTGCTGAACCATAAGGTGTTTCAAAGCCAGTCAAAACTAGAAAGACACCTGTCGCAATCATGGCAAGAATGGCCACGATTTTGATCATAGCAAACCAAAATTCTACTTCACCAAAGATTTTAACGGCAATCAAGTTCACTAAGCCGAGTATTGTCAGAAATACAACCTGAATCAACCAAGATGGCCAGGATGGAAACCAAAACTGAACATAGTGAGCAATAGCCGTAATCTCGGCCATTCCGATAAAGACTACTGAGAGCCAGTATGACCAGACTGAGAAGTAACCCCAGCCCTGACCAAGATAACGGGTAATAAAGTTGATAAAGGTATGTTGCTCTGGATCTTGGTACAACATTTCCCCGATAGCACGCATCATAAGATACATAAAGCCACCCGTAATCATATAGACCAAGACGATTGACGGACCTGTCAAACTAATAGAGCGACCAGCCCCTAGAAACAGTCCGGTTCCAATTGTTCCTGCAATGGCCATAACCTGAACATGGCGATTGGTTAACCCACGTTCCATTTTATTTTTCTTTTTGTGCTTATTTTCTGAATTCATATAGTCTCCTCTAGTTTTTAGAATTAAGAAAAGGAGTGATAGGAAGCGCTTTCCCTATATCTACTCCTTCTTTTCATTCCTATTAAACTGTTTTTTCTACTTTTAAGATTTTAACATCATAGCTTCCTACAGGTGTTTCAATCGTAGCAGTATCACCTGTTTTCTTACCAATCAAGGCTTGCCCAATTGGGCTTTCATTTGATACTTTACCTGCAAAGGCATCTGCACCCGCTGATCCCACGATGATATATACTTCTTCATCGTCTTCACCAATTTCTTGGATAGTTACTGTTTTCCCGATAGCAACTTCATCTTGAGCAACCGCATCGCTATTGACAATCTCAGCATAACGGATTTTTGTTTCCAAGCTAGAGATTTGTCCTTCAACGAAGGCTTGCTCGTCCTTAGCTGCTTCATACTCACTATTTTCTGACAAGTCACCGTATGAACGCGCAATCTTGATGCGTTCTACAACTTCTGGACGACGAACTAGTTTTAACTCTTCTAATTCTTTTTCGAGTTTTTCCTTTTCTTCAAGGGTCATTGGATATGTTTTTTCTGCCATTTTTCTCAACTTTCTTTTGATTAAATTTTAATTTCTTTAGCTAGTAAAGCAAAATTATGTGGTAAACCACATAATTTTACAATGAAGACAAAGTCTTTTTATAGCTTTCCTTAAATGATTTTAGTCAGTATCAACCTTTTAAAAATTGTGCCTAAACCTAATAATTCTATCACTTCTAGACCCAGGTTCAAATAAGAGGTAAGCTTTTACTTTCGCAATTTCCGAACGCCTAAAACTTGTGAATTTCAGGCGTTTCTAATCATAGCGGAAAGACTGGTGTGACTTGCTATTCCCGTAAAAAGAAGAGATTCTCTTCTACATTCAGGGATTTAATAGCAAATCTTGTTCTAAGAGTTAGTTTGAACTGCTTGATTGTGTCAGTTTACTGTTGACATGCTCTGCAACGTTTCGATCATGTTCTTCTCGTGTCGTTGCAAAGTAAACCTTACCATCTTGTACGTTGGCTACAAAGTAGAGATAGTCGCTCTTAGTTTGATTGATACTTGCTTCAATTGCATCCAGACTTGGACTGTCTACTGGGCCAGGCATTAAGCCAAGGTTCGTATAATCATTATACGGTGAATTGATTGTTGTATCAATTGCTGCATCATCTGCCAAGCTAATATTTTGTCCTAGCTTACCTTCTGCATAGAGAATAGCAATATTACTCTGAAGTGGCATACCAAGGTTCAAACGATTATAGAAAACTCCAGCGATCAGTTTGCGATCATCAGTTTTCAACCCTTCTTTTTCCACAAGTGATGCAATGGTGAGGAGTTCATTCACTGTTAAATTCTTTTCTTTGATTGCAGTATAATGCCCTGACAAGTTTTGGTCCATAGCTGCCACCATTTCATCAATCAAGCTTTCAACAGTTGTGCTTTCTTTAATGCTATATGTTGCTGGGAAAAGATAACCTTCTAAACGATAACGAACACCACTTTCTTTAGTTGGTAGACTTCCGAGAAGGGTTGGATACTTAGCAACTAATTGAGAGATGAAGGTTTCATCTTGAACTTTTGCCAAGAAGGCATCAGCCGTCAAAGGTTCTTTAAACTCTCCTTGAAGCTGACCAACTGTCTGTGCAATTTGATCAAGGGTATAACCTTCAGGGATTGTAAGATTTGCAAGTGCAACTTCTTGAGGTTGAGGCGTTCCACCCTTTTGCAATTCTTTGATGATATCATCTGTACTCATGCTCTTTTGCAAATTATAGTAACCAGATTTCAAATCATTGTAGTCTTTATACTTAGCATAAAGGCTAAAGATAAAACCGTGTTTTATCAATTCAGATTTTTCTAAGGTATCACCAATTTGCTGAAGATTGGCCCCTTCTGGAATCTGAACCGTAACATACTGTTTTGAATTAGCATCAACCGGTTGGAGTGCAGATTCGACATAACGGTAACCAAAGAATCCACCCACACCTAGTAAAATCAATAAAACAAATACTGTTACGAAAAATCCTTTCAAGCGTGATTTTTTCTTTTTCTTGATTGGTTTCACTGATTCTTTACGACTTCTTCTAGGAAGCTCCGTTCTAGTTTCAACTGGAGCAACTGGTTCTTGACTTGGAGTTTCTTTTGCAAGAACTGTTGGTTTCAGTTGAGGTTTAATATTCTTTCGAGCAGGACTTGGTTTGGCCTGATTCGTACGATAAGAAACTGGAATCCTTGTCGAATTAGCATTGAACTCTTTCTCTTCTTGAACCGGCTGAGCAGGTACATGAGATTCAACTGGATCTACAGTAGGTACTACTGGTTCTGTAGCTACTGCGGATTCTGTAGGTGTAACTTCTGCTGGAACTACAGCTGGTTCTGCAGGTGTAACTTTTTCTGGAGCCACAGCTGGTTCTGCAGGTGTAACTTTTTCTGGAACTACAGCTGGTTCAATAGGTTCTTCTGATGATAAAGATGGACGTGGTGGAACTGTTGGAGCATTAGCAAATAGTTCATCCACTAGTGAAACTGAATCTTCCATCAAATCTTCTACAGACGGCTCTTTCACTAATTCATCTGTCTTTGAAAGATTACTGAAATCAGAGAAAAGCTCATCCTTACCACTCTCGGTAGCGTTAACCTCTTCTTCTCTTTTCAATCTTTCTAAGTCTCGTAAAATTTGTTCTTTAAAACTTAACTTTTCTTCTTCTCGAGAATTTTCGCTCAAAGGTATTACCTCCTTGTTGATAATCCATAATATTATATCTCAAAAACTAAAGAAAAGCAACCATAGATGCCTTTCTGATGCCTAATTCGTGTTTTCCCAGACCATATCATACCATTCTTCACCAGCAAAAGTCGACTTGGATTTTCCTTCATTTACAAAACCATGTTTCTCATAATAGCCAATGAGATAGTCATGGCAGGTTAGATTGATTCCCTCACGCTCATGCTCAAAAGCGAGATCTTTTAAAGCGGTCAATAATTTTCGTCCGACACCTAAAGCTTGAGCTTTCTTAGCAATGGATAGACAAGTCACAGAGATATAGCCACCTTTTTGACGGCTGTAATCTTTAATGTCTTCTGTAAAGGACTGGTCTTGTAAATATCGATGAGGGACTACTGGTCCCTCAATATAGCCTAGTATTTCCCCCTCTTTTTCAGCCACTAAAAAACTGGTCTTAATTTCCTTCAGATGAGCTTCAAAAACAGGACGAGGAATGGCTTCTTCAATTGAAAAATTTTCTAGTTCAATTTCAAAGATACGATCTAAATCTGTCAATCTAGCTTGTCTAATAATCATATTTCCTCCTGATAATAGGGATTCTGCCAACGCATGAGAAAGGCAAATTCACTGTTCCTTTCTCCCTCTACGATCCCTTGTTCCACAAATCCATTCATTTCAAAGTAGGCCAGCAACTCATCCTCACAAAGCAGATAAAGACCTGGTCTATTTTGCTGACGGGTAACTTCCTTCAAAGCTGCTAGCAACAAGGTTCCAAAGCCTTGCCCTTGGTAATCTGGATGAACAGCTAAATCTTCAAGGATGATTGAGTTCTCACTAATGAATTCCTCATCTCCGATCTCAAGCATCCATTTTCTTAAAGAGGGAATAGGAAGTATCGCCGCAATGATATAAGCAATCCCTTGATCATCCAGGCTAGCTAAGAGAAACGTACCCGCATGGTTGCGGATACGTTCTTCTATTATTTCTCTATTCAATATTTCTAGGGAATTTGAAATACTTTCTTGTATCAAGCAAATCTGATTTATATCTGATTGCTGTGCTTCCCTGATTTTAATTGGAAATTCCATGTTCTTCCTTACTGAACATTGCTTGTCAAATTAGACAAGAGACGTTCGAATGAATATTCATAAGTTTGGATATCGCCAGCTCCCATGAAAACATAGACAGCATTGTCATGGTCTAGGAGTGGAGAAACATTTTCAACAGTGATAACTTGATGTTTCTTGTTGATTTTATTGGCAAGGTCTTCTACTTTGACATCACCATGGTCCACCTCACGAGCAGATCCATAGATTTGTGCTAGATAAACTGCATCAGCCTGATTCAAGGCTTGGGCAAAATCGTCCAACAAGGCGATTGTACGAGTAAAAGTATGCGGTTGGAAGATAGCCACGATTTCCTTGCTTGGATATTTCTGACGTGCAGCATCAAGAGTCGCTACGATTTCAGTTGGGTGATGCGCAAAGTCATCGATGATAACCGTGTTATTGACAATCTTTTCTGTAAAGCGACGTTTCACTCCTCCAAAAGTCTTCAAGTGTTCACGCACCAAATTCAAATCAAAGCCAGCAGTATAAAGCAAACCAATTACTGCAGTGGCATTCATGATATTGTGACGGCCGAAAGTTGGAATGTGGAATTGGCCCAACTCTTGACCACGGAAGTGAATGGTGAAGGTTGAACCTGTAGTAGAACGAAGTAAATCGCTGGCTACAAAGTCATTGTTGTCTGCTTCAAAACCGTAATAATAGATTGGGGCATTTGCTGTAATCTTACGCAACTCAGCATCTTCACCATAGACAAACAAACCTTTGGTAATTTGTTTAGCATAATCATTGAAGGCGTTGAAGACATCTTCCAAGCTTGTGAAATAGTCAGGATGGTCAAAGTCAATGTTCGTAATAATAGAATATTCTGGGTGATACGGCATGAAATGGCGCTCATACTCGTCTGATTCAAAGACAAAATACTTGGCATTTTCAGAACCACGACCTGTACCATCTCCGATCAAGTAGCTTGTATCAGTGATGTGTGACAAGACGTGAGAAAGCATCCCTGTCGTTGACGTCTTACCGTGTGCACCTGCAACTCCCATACTGATAAAGTCACGCATAAAGCTACCAAGAAACTCATGGTAACGTTTGTAGCTGATACCATTTTGGTCTGCATAAGCAATTTCAACATTGTTATCTGGACGGAAGGCATTACCGGCGATAATTTCTAAATCACCTTGAAGATTTTTTTCATCAAAAGGTAAAATTGTAATTCCTGCTTGCTCTAGTCCACGTTGAGTAAAGTAGTACTTTTCAACGTCAGAACCTTGCACTTTATGCCCCATTTGGTGCAACATCAAAGCCAAGGCACTCATACCTGATCCCTTGATTCCGATAAAATGATAGGTTTTTGCCATTTTCTTCCCCTCTATTCGCTCATTCTAGTCAAGTTAAGCTCTTGGGCCACTTGACGTTCTTGTTCTTTTTGTTTACTTTTTTTGTTATAAATTTGGCTTTTCTTTAAAAAGTCATAATTGTTTTTCTTGGAATGACTTGTCTCACCATCTGAAATTGGATGTTCCACTTGAGAAACTGTTTCTGCCAAAATATAGTGAGACTGACCTAACTTCTGACTATATTTCGCAAATTCTCCTGGATTTTCCTTTTGAAAAGGTGCTGTCGGTTGATTTGCTGGACGCACATGGCTTGTCTTCGGTTGACGTCTCGTATGACTTACATCCTGAGTCAAATATCGAGCCGATCGCTTCTTTTTCAAATCCGCGCGAGCTTCTTCACGCGCTAATTCAGCATAGGATTTTTCTTTTTTCTCAATCGATTTTACAAGAGGCTTGGCTTCCTCTTGCTTTTTGTCTTCAGTGATTGGAGACCATTCTAAGTAGTTTTTATCTTGGTAATCACCTTTTATATTACTGATGAAATCAGACTCATCGTAGAGATTCATAACTGGCATTTCTGTCAACATGACTTCATCATCTGCCACTATTGGAAATCGTTTTTGTGTCATATTTATTTCCTTTCAATACTCCATTATAGCGTAATGTCTTGATTTTTCAAGTATAGGCTCATGAAATCCCTAAAATTTCTCGTATTTCAGCTAGACTCAGACTGCCACGAGACTCTGTTCCATCCAAGATTTCAGAAACAAGATTTTTCTTTTTCTCTTGTAATTCTTGAATCTTTTCTTCAATTGTACCTCGAGTCACAAGGCGATAAACTTCAACAGCTTGCTCTTGCCCCATACGATGGGCGCGACCGATAGCCTGCGATTCAACTGCAGGATTCCACCATAAGTCTACTAGAATGACTGTATCGGCACCAGTGAGATTGAGACCGACCCCGCCAGCCTTTAGGGAAATTAAAAATACATCGCGCTCACCTTGATTAAAGGCTTTGGTCATCTCTTGACGTTCTTGCGAAGGTGTTGAACCCGTAATTTTAAATGAAGTCAAACCTAAGTCAGGCAGCTCTTGCTCAATCCGATCCAGCATACCTCTAAATTGTGAGAAAATAAGTACACGATGCCCACCTTCAGCAATCTGAACCAGCAAATCTCGTAAACTATCCAGTTTCCCGCTTTCTCCTTGGTAGTCCTCCATAAAGAGCGCAGGCGTATCACAAATCTGACGCAGACGCATGAGTCCAGTCAAAATTTCGACGCGATTTCGTTGAAATTCCGAATCGCTTACCTGTCCCAAACGTTCCTGCATCTGTTGCAGTTGAGCAAGATAGATAGCTTTTTGTTGATCCTCCAGTTCATTCTTATAGACAACTTCAATCAAGTCAGGCAACTCTGTCAAAACCTCTTCTTTCTTACGTCTCATGACAAAGGGTTTGATAAATTGAGCCACTCTCTCGGTTGATAGTTTCATAAACTCCTTCTTAGCAGGTAAGAGACCTGGTAAGACAATCTGAAAAATCGACCAGAGTTCTCCCAGATGATTTTCAATCGGTGTTCCTGATAGTGCAAAGACAGATGGAACCACAAATCGTCGTAAACTTTGAGCAATCTTCGTTTGTGCATTTTTCATCACTTGAGCTTCATCTAGAAAAAGAAAATCAAAAGATAGGTCTCGATAAATTTCACTATCTTGACGGAAAGTAGCATAGCTTGTCACATAAATCTGATGATTTTCTGCCAAAATTGACTCTCGATGAAATTTTAAGCCATGCACAACCGCGACATCCAAATCTGGAGCAAACTTTTGAAATTCATCAGCCCAGTTATAGATTAAGCCAGACGGAGCAAGGATTAGGACACTAGTATCTGCTTGAACCTGACTACTTAAAAAGGCGATAGTTTGCAAGGTCTTCCCAAGTCCCATATCATCTGCTAAAATCCCACCAAAGCCATAATGGTGAAGCATCTGAAGCCACTGAATTCCCTTTTTCTGATAGTCTCTAAGTGCTGCTTGGATATTCAGCTCTTTCATCGGAAAATCTTCTGGATGCGTCAAATCATGGGCCAGATTACGAAATTCTTCGGTGAAAGAAATTTGATCCTGGTCCTTAAATAAATGAGATAGAGTATAAGCTAGGGATTTACGAGCTCGAAAAGCTCCATCTTGTAGGTCCTCTATCCCTAATTCTTCTAAATCCTTACGGATACGCTTGGTCTGATCATCGAAATAGTAAACCTGATTCGAAGAGCTGATGTAATAATCCTGCTTCTCAACTAGCGCTTTCATCGCTCTATCGATTTCATCTTGACCAATCCCTTGAAAATCAAATTGAATTTCTAATAGGCTTCCCTTGGATGAGATGTGTACTTGAGGCTTCTGAACCTGATAAAGGTCTTGCAAGCTCTCAGAAATCTTTAATTCTCCAAGTGCTGCAAAGGATGGCAAAACTTCCTGAAAGAAGGCATGGACTGCATCAGCTTTCAAACTTTGACGCCATGAACGAAAATCTGCTTCAAATCCAGCAGATAGAGCCAACTGAAAGATTTGCTTCTCCAGTTGAATATCACTAGCAAAAGGAAGACTCTCCAGTTCATTGCGATTTGTTACTAAGCAAGTTTCATACTGAAACTGCATATCCAAACGAATAGAACCGTCCTCTTCTCCTTCCATGTAGAAAGAAGGACGGAAAGACTGAATTTGAAGCGCATCAGGGGCTTTTACCTCTCCTATGTCTTTAAACTGCGACAAGGTCGAAGCTAAAAGATCTCGATCACTAGTATCAAATTGTAAAATCTTTCTACCACTTTTATCAATAGGGACTTTTTTTAATTTTTCTATAAGTCTAGCTTGTTCTTTAGACAGAAGATAAAATGTACCTTTAGTAAACAAGACTTGTCCCTTATAAAACGAATTAAGCCCTACCTGTTGAACAATTTCCATCTCATAATAGTTGGATTTTTCTTCAATTTGAAAGGTAAACAAACCTGCTTGACCATCAAAATCTTGAAATACAAGATGAGGATAGCTTGAAATCTGATGGTCAAATTGGAATGCATCTAAGCCCATCAGCAGACTAACACCCTGCTCAAAAAAAGACAGCGGGAAATAGAGATGACGACCTTGATTCTGGAAAAAGAGAGCATTTTCAGCGTCATCTTCTAGAAGTCCCTGAAGGAAATTCAGAACAAATTGGCTACTTTCATCAAACTGACGAATATTCAAGGAAGTTTCATATAACTTTCCAATCATGTAGGGTTTACTAGTTTCTAAAACCTTCAGAAAAAGGGGAATATCTCGGATTACATAAAATTTCTGTGTCTGGATAAGACCGACTCTCAAAGTCCAAATAATGCGATTAGTCCCTGCTTCAATCTGCCCCTGAGCAGACAACTGATAGATTTCAGAAAGACAAGGAATTTGAATGGATTCTAAAAACTTTCCTCCAAAAGTAACCTGAGTTTCAACTTCTTCTTTCTGTTCGTACACATTTTCCAGATTTCCCAAGAGTTCCTGACCAATGTGATCATTTTTCAGGTAATGCTCTAGTGCTGCCAAATGCACACAGAACCCTCTTTTTTGGAAAAAATCACAAGCACAAAAAACCAAATCATCATCCAGGCTATAGCGAATTTCTTCATTTGCTACACGCGCATAGAGGCGATGGTCTTTCTCTTTGATAATTTCAATCTGACTAGTTTCGTAGAGTTGAGCTCCCTCCATTCGAAGCTTCCCTGGAATCAATTTAGCCATATTTTCCCCTTTACTTTATCTCTTAATTATACCACATTTCTTCTTACGAAAATAGCCTTCTCAGAAGAGTTCTCTTCTTGAAGGCTAATGTTTAAAATTTTGTAAATGCTGAGATGATTCGTTGGCAAACTTCTTCCAAGACAGATGTCGGCATGGCTACATTTAAGCGAGCGTGGAGGGCTCCTTCTTCACCAAAATCCAAGCCTCTGTTCAGGATAACCTTGGCTTCGTCTCTTAAGAGGCTTCTTAGTTCTTCATCGCTAATATCATAGCCTGAAAAATCAAGCCAAATGAGATAGGTCCCTTGAGGTTTCATGACCTTAATTTTCGTTTCTTTTCCAAACACATCGACTACATAATTGATGTGCTTCTCGATTAGTTCTTTGAGTTCTGTTAACCAATCTTCACCATAGCGATAGGCTGCTTCTGTTGCCAAATATCCCAACCCTGAGATTTCATGTTGATTATTAGCCAGCTGGCGCTTTTGGAAAGCAAGTCTCAACTTTGGATTCTCGATAATAGCGTAGGAATTTTTCGTCCCAGCAATGTTGAAGGTCTTGGTAGCGCTGCTTAAAATCAGTGAAAATTCTTTAAAATCTTCATTTACCGTATTGAATGACTGGTGTTTGTTTCCAAACAAGGCTAAGTCTTGGTGAATCTCATCAGACACCAACAAAACTCCATGTTTTTGACAAAGTTGTCCAATCTTCTCTAAGACTTCCTTCTCCCAAACACGTCCACCAGGATTATGAGGGTTGCAGAGAACGTAAAGTTTCACATCCTCTTCAACAAAGTCTTTCTCTAATTGATCAAAGTCAATCTCAAAAAGTCCGTCTTTTTCTACTAGAGAGTTGGTGTTTAGTCTACGATTATTAAGCTTAATACTGCGAGCAAAAGGAGGATAAACTGGTGTGTTAATGAGTACTGCTTCACCCTCTTTGGTAAAGGCTTGGATGGCTGTTGAAATAGCTGGTACTACTCCTTCGATAAAGACTAGGGCATCCTTATCAAAGCGATAGCCGTGCTGTTTTTCCTCCCAGTTTTGAACGGCTTCAATCAAGCCATCACTAGCATAGGTATAGCCATAGACTAATTGCTCAGCATAGTCATGGACTGTCTGACGAATCTCAGGTAAGACTTCAAAGTCCATATCAGCGATCCAGGCTGGCAATACTTGACGGTCAGTCTCTGCTTCTTTCCATTTGTAGGTATGATGTCCAAAACGATTGGGCAAGGTCGTAAAATCATATTTTCCCATAGTTTTATCATCCTTCCAAGGCTTGACGCAAGTCTTCAATCAAATCTCTAACATCCTCAATACCAATAGACAAGCGCAAGAGGTCATCTGTCAATCCATAAGAATGGCGAACCTCTGCAGGAATGTCTGCATGGGTTTGAGTAGTTGGGTAGGTAATCAGACTTTCTACCCCACCTAAACTTTCAGCAAAAGAAAATACTTTCAAAGTATTTAAGATATGAGGAATACGTTTCTCATCTGCTACTTTAAAGGAAATCATTCCCCCACGACCTGTATACAAGACTTCTTTGACAGCAGGTGATTGTTCCAAAAAGGCTACGATTTCTTGAGCATTAGCAGTCGAGCGCTCCATGCGAAGTGACAAGGTCTTAAGACCACGAATCAACTGATAGCTATCAAATGGTGACAAAACAGCCCCTGTCGTGTTGAGATTGTAAAAGAGTTTTTCGTATAGATCCGCACTATCTGTCACAACTACACCAGCTAAAACATCATTATGACCTGCAAGGTATTTTGTCGCTGAATGAAGGACAATATCTGCTCCATCTTCAATTGGACGTTGGTAAATCGGGCTATAGAAGGTATTGTCGACGACAACTTTAGCACCCTTAGCATGAGCTAATTTTGACAATTTTTCAATATCAAATTCCAACATCAAAGGGTTGGTTGGTGTTTCGATATAAAGTACATCCACATCCTTTTCTAGCTCGGCAATTAGCTCTTCTTCTGTGTTGGCATAGGTAAAGTGGAAACGTCCTTCTTGCTCCACTTGATTGAACCAGCGGAAAGAGCCACCGTAAAGGTCACGGACAGCTAAAACCTTGCTTCCTACTGGAAAAACGCTAAAGGCTAACACAATCGCAGACATACCTGAACTAGTTGCTAGAGCATAGTGGGCGGATTCAATAGCTGCCAAAACTTCCTCTGCCTTGCTACGAGTTGGGTTTTTGGTGCGGGTATAGTCAAATCCAGTTGATTGACCAAATTCTGGATGCTGATAGGTCGTTGAAAAGTGAATTGGTGTTACCAAAGCACCTGTCGCTTTATCTGACTTAATACCTGCTTGGGCTAAAATTGTGTTGATATGAAATGATTTGCTCATACTTTACCTCCAAATCTATAGTAACTATTGTACCACTTATTTTGGATCCTTCGTTTTCTTGTTTTCAAGAGCTAGTTATAGTTTCAAACTATACAAAAACGATAGCTTCCTGAGAAACTATCGTTTTTCCTGTTGAATAGACTGATTACTTAACGTGTTTAGCAAAATCTTCTTGGGCTTTTTTATTAGATTCTTCTTTTTCTTTCAGCCATTTTTGTCTAGCTTCTTCATACTCAGCTGTTGTGACAATCTTATCTTGCAATTTCACGTATTTGTAGGATTCAACACCCTTATTACCAGCTTGAGAGAAGGCGGCAGAGAATGGAACTGTTTTTCTCAATGTAGGTGTTCCACCTTTAGAAACGTTTGGAATTGCAAGGGCGCTATCAACGAGCCAAGCTTGAACTTCAGCATATTTTTCATAACGTTTCGCTGGTTCTTGCTCCTTGTTAGCATCTTCTAACATTTGAGTGTAAGTATCCAGACCAACTGCCTTAGCCTTGTCATTGACCTCACCTGGTTCTAGACCAATGTTTTGCAACATACCACCGTTATTGACATTTAGGATATCTAAATAGCTTGATGGATCCAAGTAGTCCGCACTCCAACCGCCATTATAGATATCAAAGTCTTTTTGAGCTGCAGTTTGAGCTAGGTAGCTAGAGTTGTCAAAGTCATCTGTTGATAGCTGTTGGATATCGATAACCACATTCTCAGCTCCTAGAACAGATTCGATGGATTGTTTCAAAGAGCTTGCTTCAAGTACACCTTTTTTAGCTGATTGGTCAACTGATACATCCAAGTGGATTGGGAATTGCACACCCTTAGCTTCCAATTCTTTCTTGGCTTCCGCAAATTTAGCCTTAGCTTTATCAGGATTGTAGTATGGGTCTTGTGCATCTGCAAAGTTGATTCCTTGCCATTCTTGGCCATAGTTGACCATCTTTTCTGAAACAACATCGCCAAAGTCTTTTCCGTTGATACTTACAAATGTTGGAGGTACAACTAGGTTACGAATAATCTTCGTTGCTCCGTCCTCCCCTTGAGATTGTGCTCCATAGGCTGTACGGTTGTATGCATAGTTGAAGGCTTGACGGAAGTTTTTATTCAGAACTGCTTCTTGAGTTGATTTCTTTTCGATATCTGAGGACTTAGACGTGAAGTTATAAGATTTTCTGTCCAAGTTGAAGTTCAAGTAATAAGAAGTTGCATTTTGCATACTATAGATGATGTTATCCTTGTTCTTCTCTTTAATTCCTTCAAAGCTTGAGCTATTTGGATAAAGACGTGCGTAGCTGTAGACTCCTTCTACAAAGTTACGAGCTAGTGCATCTTGGTCACTACCATCATAATAGGCCAATTTCACATCATCTACAAAGACATTTTTTTCATCCCAGTAGTTCGGATTTTTCTTGAATTCGATGACAGATTTTGAAACAAAGGATTTCATCAAGAAAGGTCCATTGTACAAAATGCTAGAAGGATCCACCTTACCAAAATCATCCCCTTTTGATTTCAGGAAGTCTGCATTGACAGGGAAGAGAATGGTTGATGTTGTTTTAGAATTCCAATAAGATTCTGGTCGTGTCAAAGTGTACTGAACTGTTTGGTCGTCAATCGCCTTAACACCGACAGTTGAAAAGTCAGTTGTTTTCCCCTTGATATAGTCATCCAAACCTGCTACAGAATCTTGAACCAGGTACAAAGCTTCGGATTTTTTATCAGCAGCATATTTCAAACCAGTTACAAAATCTTGGGCAGTTACTGGAGCATATTCTTCACCTTCAGAGGTATACCACTTAGCATCTTTACGAAGTTTATAAGTGTATGTCAAACCGTCCTGAGAAACAGTCCAATCCTCTGCTAAGGATGGAACGTAGTTACCATATTGATCATTTTCCATCAACCCATCTACCAAATTGGTAACGATGTCATTGGTTGTTGCACGGTTTTCTGCAAGATAGTTCAAACTAGACGGATCGCTAGAATAGACATAGTTGTATGTTTTAGTTGAACTAGCTGAGTTGCTACAAGCCGCCAATAGTAGACCGGCACTTAGGGCAAGGCCTGCCAGCGTCAGATATTTTGCCTTAGACTTTTTCATTTCCAGAACCTCCAAATTTAAATATTTGTATCATTATACAGCTATTGTTTTTTTTAGTCAAGCGATTATAGACATAAATTAATCTTTTTTCTACAATTTTTATTTTTTTCTCTCTTTTTTAAATAAAAAATGAACAATTTAAACTTTTTTAGAGTTGAAAGTTCAAATTGTTCATTTTATTTATAAACTATTATGATATTTTCAAGCGTTCTCGCAACTGGTCCGCTTTTGCCTGTCCAATAACCTTATCCAAGAGACGAGTATAGAGACACATGACTCCGTAGAGACCACCACCGATTGTTCCGATTAGAAGAACGTAAAGGAAACTCCAGAAACGA
Source organism: Streptococcus mitis (assembly GCF_009496285.1). Taxonomy (GTDB): domain Bacteria; phylum Bacillota; class Bacilli; order Lactobacillales; family Streptococcaceae; genus Streptococcus; species Streptococcus mitis_BP. The sequence goes on along the minus strand of NZ_WIJK01000021.1, from coordinate 21,416 downwards.
CCTGATGGTTGGAAGACAAAGCCAATCATCCATTGTAAGAATCCTACGAGGATAAACATAACTAGAGTCAAAATAGTGACTAAAATTGTTCTCTTCAAGATAAGCTTACGACGAGCACCTGTAACCTGACAGATATCACGATACATCAAGACATTCGGGATAATGAGACCGATGGTCGTTGAAATGAGAGGACCATAACTATGGAAAATCGCTATTGATGGTAATTGTAAAACAATCTTAGCAATTGAGCCATAAACAAAATACAAGACTGCTTTACGGTTACGGAACATAGCTTGAAGCATAGGGGACAAGACCATGTACAAACCAAGAATGGTTGACTGTAAAACTGCAAAGACAAACAAGCCCATAGCCAAACTATCTGGCTTACCGTAAAAGACTGTATAGAGAGGTTCTCCAACCATGACTACTCCAACAGTTGCTGGAAGTAAGAATAAGAAGAGCATGGTGATACTATCTTGCACCAACCGAGCAGCTGCCTGCAAATCACCCTTAACATAGTTCTCAGTTAAAAGTGGTAATCCTACACTACCGATCGAAACTCCAACCGAAATCAAAATCATAGTAATTTTATTAGGATTGGCAGAGAAATAAGAAAACATGACAATTAAGTCTTCATTACTATAGTTGGTAAACCACTTCATGCTATTGATAAAGGTATTTTGGTCCAAGATTTGGAAAAGCTGAATAGCCGAACCAGTCAAGATAAAAGGAATAGCTTCCTTAATGGTATCAATCAAGAGACCTTTACTATCAATCTTATCTCGAGTTTCAAAAACTTTTTGAAGCATTCCTTCTTTGTATAGGAAATAGATCAAGACTGCAAAACTAGCTACCATTCCCACAAAGGCCGCAAAGGTAGACTGGGTAACTGCTGATAGATAATCTTTTGAACCCAGCTTCATGATGATAAAGGTTGCTAAGAGCATCCAGATAACACGAATGACCTGTTCAGCGATTTGGCTCATAGCGTAAGGCTTAAGATTATTCATCCCTTGGAAAAATCCACGAATTACACTCATGGATGGGAAAATCAAGACCGCCCAAGCTAGACTCTGCATAATGGGGATGAGCTCCTTACCGACACCCGAAAGGTCTGCTAACCACGGAGCAAAGAGATACAGGATTAAAGCAAAGACCACACCAAGTCCTGTCATAAAGCCTAAGAAGCTTCGAATCAGGGCAAAACTATGTTCTTCCTCATGCATGGTATTGTATTTAGCGACCTGCTTAGCGACCGCCACTGGGATACCTGCTGTTGAAATCAGTAAGAACCAAGCGTAGATATTGTAGCCCATAGTGAAGAGTCCATTGGCCTTAGCAGCATAAGTCCCCATCCAGATATACCAAGGGATGATGTAAATGGCTCCGAGCAGGCGACTGATAAAGTTACTAGCTGTAAGCCAAGCAGTCCCTCGTAACATCTGGGCCTGCTGATGATTGTTTTCGTTAGACATAACTTCCTCATTCATTTTTAATCACTAGGAAAAGTTCCTTATCTTCCATTATAAACTTTTCCTTGTTACTTGTAAAATTCAGACTTAAGGTTTACAATAGAAAGTATGATAAAGATAGAAACTATATTAGATATTTTAAAAACTGATGGTCTCTTCCGTGAGATTATCAACCAAGGACATTACTGCTATAACTACAGTAATGTCGTTTTTGACACAATCTGCTATGACAGTCGAAAAGCTCAAGGAAATTCTCTCTTCTTCGTGAAAGGAGCTGCTTTTAAGAAGGAATTTCTTCTTTCGGCAATCTCACAAGGACTCGGTTGGTATGTGGCTGAGCAAGACTATGAAGTAGATATTCCTGTTATTATCGTAAGCGATATTAAGAAGGCTATGAGTTTGATTGCCATGGAATTTTATGGCAACCCGCAGGATAAACTAAAACTCCTTGCTTTCACTGGTACTAAAGGAAAAACAACAGCAGCTTACTTCGCCTACAATATCTTAAATCAGCAACATCGTCCAGCTATGTTATCAACCATGAACACTACCTTGGACGGTAAAACTTTCTTCAAGTCTGCTCTGACAACTCCTGAAAGTATCGACCTTTTTGACATGATGGCCCAGGCTGTTGATAATGGTAGAACCCACCTCATCATGGAAGTATCCAGTCAAGCCTACTTGGTCAAGCGAGTCTACGGTCTAACCTTCGATGTAGGTGTGTTCCTCAACATCAGCCCTGACCATATTGGTCCTATTGAGCATCCAACCTTTGAAGACTACTTCTACCACAAGCGTCTCTTGATGAAAAATAGCCGAGCAGTTGTCATTAATAGCGATATGGACCACTTCTCTGTTCTAAAAGAACAAGTTGAGAACCAAGAGCATGACTTCTACGGTAGCCAGTCAAATAACCAGATCGAAAACTCCAAAGCCTTTAGCTTCTCAGCTACTGGTAAATTAGCAGGAGACTATGATATCCAGTTGATTGGACATTTCAACCAAGAAAATGCAGTCGCTGCTGGACTTGCCTGTCTTCGTTTAGGTGCTAGTCTTGAAGATATCAAAAAAGGGATTGCGTCTACTCGTGTCCCTGGTCGTATGGAAGTTCTCACTCAGAAAAATGGCGCAAAAGTGTTCATCGACTACGCCCACAATGGTGACAGTCTTAAAAAACTAATCTCTGTGGTTGAAACACATCAGAATGGAAAGATTGCTCTAGTTCTTGGTTCTACTGGAAACAAGGGAGAAAGCCGTCGCAAGGACTTTGGACTTCTCCTCAATCAACATCCTGAAATTCAAGTCTTTCTAACGGCTGATGATCCAAACTACGAAGATCCGATGGCCATTGCAGATGAAATCAGTAGCTACATCAGCCATCCCGTTGAAAAGATTGTCGATCGCGAGCAAGCTATCAAGGCCGCTATGTCTATTACGAGCCAAGCTGAAGATGCCGTCATTATCGCCGGTAAAGGAGCTGATTGCTACCAAATCGTCCAAGGCAAGAAGGAAGACTACCCTGGAGATGCAGTTATCGCAGAACGTTATCTATAAGAACTTAAAGAAGACTAGGAAATTTCCTAGCCTTTATTTTTTTATAAATATGAGTCTTTCTTTATCAAATTCTACAGCTAACTGGTATTTCCCATCTTCATTTTGAACAATGTAGCCCAATAAGACTAAACTGTCCACAAAGATATCAGGCCGTTTCTGCATGAGCTGGTCTTTTTTGAGGAACTTGAGCAAAAAGGTTGTCATATACTTGAGGGCATACTCAGGATTGACATCCCCTAAAATTTCATACAGTCTCTGCTGTTCTTCTGTTAGCGGATACTGATGTTTGACCTTATAAAAATAATTAGATAGTGTCATCTTTTCCCTTGCAAAATCCGTACACTCTTCTATGATTGCTGCATTGGTTTGATTGCGTAATTCCGTCTGAAAATGTTTCCCCAGGATTTCTTGATAGATTGGACTATCATCTCTCACAAAGACTTCTTGGTCTAGTTCAAGAGAATCTGTAGATTCTAGAAATGGGAGATTGAGATAATAGCGTTTGTTTTCTCGAAGAATGAAACCAGCTTTAATGTATTCCTCCAAGTACTTGTCAACTGCAACCCCTGGAAACTGAGCCTTGATTTCACGGAGAATAACATCATCATGCTGATCAAGATAGTCAACCAAATCTCTAAAGAATGGTTGTCGTGTCAAGCGAGATGGATTAAAAATCTGAATCATGAAGATTCCTTTCTTTACAAACTAAAAGTGGTGATGCTGCTAATTGACTCGGGTTAGTACCAGGCTGATTCAGAGGTACAGGAAGCCCCAACTCTCGATAATATTCTCTCCAGAAATCACTAATTTCCTGTGTATCATCCCCAAACTTCATGGGAATGGTCTCAAAAATAGGGAGAATTTCTGCTACAAACTGGGAACAGTAATAACCATCTCCATCCGGGTAAAAAGTAGCATTGTAGGGCGAACCCAAAAGGCTCTCTGCCCGCTTTTTGACCTCTGTACAATCAATCTCCGCATAGCGATAAAGGTCATAGACTTTCTCAGCTTCAAAGAAATCTTCAGGAGATTGGGCAATGACTCCGCCTTCCGTAGTTGCATGATAGATGAAGCCGTCTAAAAAAATGGCCACATGGCTATAGTTGCCAGTAGATTCCTGGATGGCCTGTCCCATATCTGACAAATCCTTTACAAAAATCAAATCACCAGATTCTAACATGGTCTCCTCCTAGCAAAAAAGGAGCCGAGACTCCTTTTTAATAATGGGTTTCCCCATCAATCATTAAGCATTAAAGCTTTCAGTCAATTGTGGTACCACTTGTTTCTTACGTGAAACGGCACCTGGAAGGAAAGCATGATTGTTTTCAAGCTTGAAGTTGAAAGCTGCTTCTACCTTATCCATATTAGCACCAAGAGCCAAAATTTCTGAGTTTGAGTTGACGATATCTGTAATCATCAAGACAAAGTCTGAGTAACTATTTGCTACATTTGCGGCTTGGATGGCTGCTTCGATTTCAGCTTGGCGTTCCAAAACTTCAGCAATATCAACTGTATTGACTTGAGCCACACGAACGTTATTTCCGTTCAATTCAAAAGTCTTGGCATCGATGTCGATCAATTCTTCTGCTGATTTGCTTGCCAAGTTGGTACCTGCTTTGAGCATTGCAAGACCGTATTCTTCCAAGTTAACTCCAGCCAATTCAGCCAATTCAGGCGCAATCACCTTATCAGATGGGTGAGTTGTTGGAGATTTCAAAAGAAGGGTATCTGAAATCAAACCTGAAAGCATCAAACCTGCAATTTCTTTTGGAACAGCTACACCGTGTTCTTTGAACATACGGTATACGATAGAAGATGCTGATCCAACTGGCTCCAAACGCATGTAAAGTGGGCTTGCAGTTTCAAAGTTAGCTACACGGTGGTGGTCCACCACACCATAAACTTCTACTTCAGCGATATCTGAAACTGATTGTTGGAATTCATTGTGGTCAGTCAAGATAACTTGTTCTGCACCTTCTGCTTTAGCAGATGTGATAACGCGCGGTGCTTCAACACCAAAATAGTTCAATACGAAAGCTGTTTCTTCATTTGGAGTTCCAAGAGCCACCGCTTCTGTATCCAAACCATAAGCTTCTTTTGAAAGATAAGCAAAGGCTACAGATGAACCTATAGCATCTGAATCTGGATTTTGGTGACCAAATACTAGAATCTTAGACATGATAATACCTCGTTTCTTTATTCTCTTTATTGTAGCATTTTTTTCAATTTTTGACAAAAGTAAGAGGAGTCAAAGAACTCCCCTCTACTCTTCTAAATGACTGAGTAAATTTTTTTCTTGGTTTTCAGATAAAAATCTTTCCTTTTGCGCTCTCTTCTTACGTTTGAGAAGGGCCTCAGCCGACATGGCTTCTTCTTTACTATCAAAACCTTGAGCATAGATGAGTTTTACTGGCAACCGAGCTCGTGTGTACTTGGCTCCCTTACCACTATTGTGAACGGCGATTCTTTTTTTGACATCCGTTGTATAACCAGTATAGTAGGAACCATCCCGACACTCAACTACATACATATAAGCTTTATGATCCATAATAGATTTCTTGAATTTCTGGAGTATAGGAACCATCATCATTATGAACAATGAGTGGTGGCAGAACCTTAAAACCACTAGTGGAGCCGTCCTTAATAGCCTCGATCAAAAGCATATTGGCTTCCTTCTCCCGTTTAGGGTAGACAAATTGCAGACGCTTTGGAGCTAAATTGTGTTGTTGAAGCATGTCTAAAATATCTAACAATCGATCAGGGCGATGGACCATGGCTAAACGCCCATTGGATTTGAGTATACTTTGGGCACTACGACAAATTTCTTTTAGATTAGTCGTAATTTCGTGCCGAGCTAACAAGTAGTGCTCACTCTCGTTCAGATTAGAATTTGGGTCCACCTTAAAATAGGGAGGATTGCACAAAATCAAATCAACCTTACTCCCCTGAATATAAGTAGGCATATTCTTCAAATCATCACAAATAACCTGTATCTGCTCTTCCAAGCTATTTAAACGGACTGATCGTTCAGCCATATCTGCCAGGCGTTCCTGGATTTCAACAGACAGAATTTTCGCCTTGGTCCGGCTACTGGCAAAAAGTCCAACAGCCCCATTCCCAGCACAAAAATCCACTATCAAGCCATTTTTAGGAAAACGAGGAAAGCGTGACAAAAGTACACTATCCACCGAATAGCTGAAAACCTCTCTATTTTGAATAATCTTGATATCTGTAGAAAAGAGTTGATTGATTCTCTCTCCTGATTTTAATAATTCTTCTACCATACTTCTATTATAACAAACTATATTAACATTTCAAGAGAGAAAAAATCAATTAAGACTTTTTCTTATTTAGATTAGAAATAGCTTCCTTGGTCCAGATAGGCATCATGCGAGCCAAAGGAGCAAAGCCGTATTTGACACGGTCACTTGAAAAACGTCTCCGTCTCGGTAACTGATGTTTCTCTTCTTCCAAAGTCCGAATAGAAAGACTTGCTTTACCTGTATATTCGTCCAAATCGACAACCTGAACTTGAACTTCTTCACCGATTTTCAGTACATCATAGATATTCTCAATAAATCCTGTACGAATTTCAGAAATGTGAATCAAACCTGTGATACCAGTCTCTAGCTCCACAAAGGCTCCATAAGACTGAATCCCTGTAATTCGCCCTGTTAGCTTATCACCTATTTTCATCTTAGTCCTCGATTTCAATCGTTTCGATAACGACATCTTCAACTGGCTTGTCCATTGCACCTGTTTCTACACCTGCAATTACATCCAGAACTTCATAAGAAGCTTCATCTGCAAGCTGTCCAAAAACTGTGTGACGACGATCAAGGTGAGGAGTTCCACCTTGTTCCGCATAAATTTCTGCAATTGGTTCTGGCCAACCACCACGAGCAATTTCTTTCTTAGAGTATGGCAAGTGTTGATTTTGCACGATAAAGAACTGGCTACCGTTTGTATTTGGTCCAGCATTAGCCATAGAAAGGGCTCCGCGGATATTGTAAAGTTCTTCTGAAAACTCGTCCTCAAATGACTCACCATAGATTGATTCGCCACCCATACCAGTACCAGTTGGATCTCCACCTTGAATCATAAAGTCTTTGATAATACGGTGGAAAATGACACCGTCATAGTAACCGTCTTTAGACAAAGCGATAAAGTTGGCTACTGTTTTTGGTGCATGTTCAGGGAAAAGCTTAATACGCATATCTCCATGATTTGTTTTAATAGTCGCAATCGGACCTTCTACTGCTTCGATGTCTACTTGTGGAAACTGTAATTCTTTTTCTACCATACCAAATCCTTCTAAGGCATCAAAAATGCCATCTTCTTCTAATGTTTTTGTAATATAATCTGCTTTTTCTTTGATTTTTTCATGAGAATTTCCCATGGCAATGCTAATACCTGCATAATCAAAGAGCTCTAAATCGTTAAGACCGTCTCCAAAGACCATGACGTTATCAGGTTTAAGACCTAAATGTTCTACAACTTTTGCTACACCAGCTGCTTTTGAACCTGAAATTGGTACAACATCTGACGAATGTTCATGCCAGCGTACCATACGCAAAGTCGATGCTAAACTTTCAGGCAAAGTCAGGTCATCTCCCTGATCCTCAAAAGTCCACATCTGATAGATGTCTTCTTTTTCATAAAAATCAGGATCAACATCCAAGTCAGGATAAATTGGATCAATGGCCTCACTAATCAACTCAGTTCTAGTGGAGAGTTTAGCAGTATTACTACCAACTAAACCATAGTCAATCCCTACTTCCTTAGTCCAAGCAATATAGCTTTCAACCTTATCTTTAGCGATTTTGTTACTATAAATGACATTGCCCTTTTTATCCTCAATATAGGCACCATTCAAGGTCACAAAAAAGTCAGGTTTTAGCTCGCGAATCTCTGGCACGACACCGAAAATACCACGACCAGTCGCAATCCCAGTCAAAATACCCTTTTCACGCAATTGTTTAAAAACAGTTGGAATTGAGGTTGGGATAAAACCAGTCTTTGAGTTTCTCAACGTATCATCAATATCAAAAAAAATAACCTTTATCTTTTTTGCCTTATATCTTAATTTCGCATCCATCACCTTTCCTCCTTCAATTCACTCTTTCCATTATACCATAAAGTAGAGAAATCCCACATCCCCAATAAAATCCTTGTCTCTTATCCGAATTCCTTTACTAGATACAAAACCAAATCATCATTATTTTGGCTAGTTGCATTCATTCCCAAGGGTTGATTTCGATACCAGACACCTGAACCATCTGGAATGTAGCCCCTTCTGATATACAATCTCTGGGCAGGTCCATAGCCTGAGTGCAAACCTACACCAAGAGTGACCTTACTCGAAACAAACTTGACTCGTTTTTCTGCTTCTTCTAGCAGTTGATTCCCAATCCCTTGATTTCGAAAAGGCTCAAACACATTAAAATCTGATAATTCTGGATAGACTTCTGCAAAAGGACCATGTTTAGCAGAGGGCAAAATGGTAACGTAGCCCGCTACAGCACCATCAATCTCTGCAACTAAGACTTCTCTCTCCCCACTTTCCTGTTCCAGAAAATATCTAGCCAAAATATCCTCTCTACCAGGCCAACCTTGATTCATAAATCCATGAGATAAGGATTCAATATCAGACTTAATCATATTTCTAATCGTACAATTCATCTTTGACTTACCCACCTTTACTCTTTCTATTACCATTAGAGCACGCCAAGGTCAGAAAAAAACTATCTCGTGAAAAAAGACCCAAACGGGTTTTAAATCGCTTTCTTGTTTTCAAGCTCATGAAAAAGAGGACCACCCGGACCCAAACTCGCTCTCTCATTTCAAAAATCGTGAAAAAAAGACCAAAACGGGTCTGAAAAAGAGGTCCAACCGGACCTCAACTCGCTTTCCTATTTCCATGCTCGTGAAAAAAAGACCCGTAAGGGTCTCAGAACGAAGACAAACGTCATTTTTGGCGTTTGTCTTTTTCTCTTTTCAAAAATAGTTTGTCTCATCATCTACTAATCTATCCGAAAATCTGAATTTGAGAAAAATAAAAAGGGATATTCCCTATCCATTTCACTAATTTTTTGATATTTAAACACGCCAAAGTAAGCCCAACCTGATCCTCCATTTTGGACTTTCCTTTCTCTCTAGTGTATCTCAAATTATGGTATTCCTTAGCCGTTCCAAAGAGTCGTTCAATTGTTTCTTTGCGCTTTTTATAGAGCTCTTTCATTTCTCTTTGGTGACGAATCTCCTCACAAAATTCAAGGGCATCTTTCCAGACATGTCTTGTTACTACTTTTTGAAAATTCTTGCTTTGGGTACAAACGGATAATAAGGGACAGTTAACACATACTTTGGGATTACTCTTATACTCACGGTAGCCTTCTCGAGTGGTAGTGCGATAGCTTAACACTTGATTCTCTGGACAGACATAACAGTCATAACTTGCATCATAAACAAAATTACTAGGCCTTAAGTTCCCCTTTACTCCTTTTGGACGAGTATAAGGGAAGACAGGAATGATGTTTCGCTCTAATAAATAATGGGCAATAGCTGGTGTCTTGTAACCTGAATCCGCAATAATATAGTGGGGTGAGAATGGCTCTAACTTTGAAAATAGGGCAGGGAAAGCCTGACTATCATGAACATTTCCTGCTTCAACCGTATAAGCTAAGGCCCATCCATGCTTATCGCAAGCAACTTGAGCAGAATAGGCAAATACTTCCTTATGTTCACCCTTGTGAAACCAACCACACTCGGGATCCGTCGTTGAGATTTTCTTTTCTTTAGCCTCACTTTCTTTTGCGGGCTTTAAGGACTTTTTTTCGTGTTTTTTCCTATCTAAATCAATCTCAACTGCCAATTGTTCACTCATAAATTTAGCTTGTTGCTCTACCATTTCCTTACGATACTTGTGACTATTAGCCGCTGCTTTGATATGGGTACCATCCACAAATATTTCAGAAGGATCAATTAAACCTGCATACAAAGCTTGGTTGAGAACCTGTGAAAAAATCTCAGAAATGAGTTCTTTATCTTGAAAACGACGACTGTAATTTTTCCCATAGGTAGTAAAATGAGGAACCTTATCATCTAAAGTTAGTCCGAGAAACCAACGATAGGCCACGTTTACTTCAATCTCTTTCATGGTTTGGCGCATAGAACGGATACCATAAAAACATTTAATCAAAGGAATTTTGACTAACATGACGGGATCAAGACTAGGACGACCATTATTTGGACTATAGGTATCTTCTACCAAGTCATAGATAAAGTCAAAGTCAACCTTGGAATCTACTTGTCGAAGAAAGTGATCTTTTGGGACCAATTCGTCTATTGTATAGAAGCCATATTGGCGACGATTATAATCAGGTTTTTCTTTGTGAAACATAGGGAACACCTCACAACTCTTCTTACCTCTATTATACGACTTTACACAAAGAAAAGCCCTTAGAAACTTGACTTCCAAGGACTTTGTCTTCAATCTGAGACCCGTAAGGGTCTTTTCTTTAATCTTCGTTTACGAAAGGCATCAAAGCCATTACGCGAGCGCGTTTGATAGCTGTTGTTACTTTACGTTGGTTTTTAGCTGAAGTTCCTGTTACACGACGAGGAAGGATTTTCCCACGTTCTGAAACGAAACGGCTAAGAAGCTCAGTATCTTTGTAATCAACATATTCAATTTTGTTTGCTGCGATGTAATCAACTTTTTTACGGCGTTTGAATCCGCCACGACGTTGTTGAGCCATGTTTTTTTCTCCTTTATAGTATTAATTGTCCATTAGAATGGTAAATCATCATCTGAAATATCCAAAGGATTCGTTGTTCCGAATGGATTTTCATCACGTGAAAAGTCAGGTACTGATTGAGTAGGTGCTGAATAATTTGAACTTGGTGCTGAATAAGCTCCACCAGTATGTCCTTCACGCACACTACGGCTTTCCAACATTTGGAAATTCTCAGCCACGACTTCCGTCACGTAGACACGTTGTCCTTGCTGGTTATCGTAACTACGAGTCTGAATACGACCTGTCACCCCGATAAGTGAGCCTTTTTTAGCCCAATTAGCAAGATTCTCAGCCTGTTGGCGCCACATAACGACATTGATAAAATCAGCCTCACGTTCGCCATTTTGACTCTTAAATGTACGGTTTACTGCAAGAGTAAAAGTCGCAACTGCTACATTTGATGGGGTATAACGCAACTCAGCGTCACGAGTCATACGCCCTACAAGTACAACATTGTTAATCATAATCTACCTTCTTACGCGTCAGTTTTGACGATCATGTGACGAAGAATGTCAGCGTTGATTTTTGAAAGACGGTCAAACTCTTTAAGAGCTGCATCATCGTTTGCTTCAACGTTAACGATGTGGTAAAGTCCTTCGCGGAAATCTTGGATTTCGTATGCAAGACGACGTTTTTCCCATGTTTTTGATTCAACAACAGTTGCACCGTTGTCAGTCAAGATAGAGTCAAAACGTGCTACCAAAGCGTTTTTCGCTTCTTCTTCAATGTTTGGACGAATGATATAAAGAATTTCGTATTTAGCCATTGATATGTTCCTCCTTTTGGTCTAATGACCCCAAGACATTGCAAGGGGTAAGTGAGGTTTGCTCACAATAAATTATTATACTAGAAAAAAATTTTTTTAGCAAGTAAAAACTGCTTCTATTTTATTTTTTACAGTTTTTTTGCTAAAGTTTGTGTAATTTCTTCAACCTGAATATTCTCAGATTCAAATTTCTGTTTAAAGGTAGCTAGATCAACCGTTCCCTCAATTTGAACTTCGATAACAATCTTACCATCTTTACGTGGAATATTAACAGTATGAGAAATATTTAGATTTTCCTCAACGATTAAAGAAACAATCTTACCAAGTACCCCAACTTCATTTTCTGTGATAAAACGAACACGGATTCCCTCTTCGCCATAACCAGAAATTTCAAGAAATGCTCTGAATACATCACGGTCAGTAATGACACCATAGACTTGCCCATTATCAATAACTGGCAAGATGCCAATCTTATTTTTCAGCATAAGGTAGGTTGCATCTTCCAAACTTGCATAACCTGAGACAGTTACAACATCACGAATCATGACGTCTTTGACTTTTGTTTTATTGAGCAAGTAATTCATCTCGAAGATTGAAAGACTCGTTGCTTTTGATGGACTGGCTTCAGCAATTGTTCCTTCTGTTACTAGACCAACTAATTTATCATTTTCAATAACAGGAAGACGATGCAAACCTTGTTCGCGCATCAAATCTGCTGCATGTGCTACAGTCGTATCTGGGCTAATATATACGACCTTTCGTGTCATAAAATCTTTAACTGCCATAGGAACTCTCCTTTATGTTTATAGCTTTATTATACACTTTTTACGAAAATCAATCAAACGCTTTCATCTCTTTTTCAAGATTCTGAAAACTCTGAAATACTATAAAAAGAGCCCTAGATTAGAGCCCTCAATCTTATGATTATGTATTTTGTTTGGTAATCTTTCCCGCAGACTAAGACAATCTTTATCTACCGACTAAAACAATCCGCTGGATTTGATGATTGCCAAGCAATCTCTATCCGCCGGATAAAAAGGTCCCACGGACTAATATGGATTGCTTTGCAATCTTTATTCGCAACCTAAACTAGTCTCCCAGACTAGATGTGAATTGCTGCCGCAATTTTTATCTGCCGACTAAAACAATCCACTGGATTGTTTTAGCCACCTAGATATGCTTTTCTGACTTCGTCTGACGCTGCGAGTTCTTTTCCTGTTCCTGATAGGACAATCTTTCCTGTTTCAAGAACATAGCCTCGATCTGCGATGGCTAGTGCTTTATTGGCATTTTGCTCGATCAAAAGAACAGTTGTACCTTGTTTTTGAATATCTTGAATGATATCAAAAATTTCTTGGATGAAAATTGGTGCAAGCCCCATTGAAGGTTCATCTAACAAAAGAAGTTTAGGCGTTGACATAAGCGCGCGTCCCATAGCAAGCATCTGCTGTTCTCCTCCCGAAAGGGTAGCTGCATCTTGGTTTTTACGTTCTTCCAGACGAGGGAAACGTGAAAAGACTTTCTTCAAATTTGCTTGATTCTCTTCACGATTTTTCTTAAGAAAGGCTCCCATCTCCAAGTTTTCCATAACTGTCAAACCAGGGAAGACGTGACGTCCTTCTGGTACTTGAGAGAGTCCTGATGCCACAATTTTTTGTGCAGGCATCTTTTGGATTTCTTGTCCCAAAAATTCAATTTTACCAGAACTTGGACGAACAAGTCCTGACAAGGTACGAAGGATGGTTGTTTTACCAGCTCCGTTGGCACCGATAAGGGAAACAACTTCTCCTTCGTTTACTTCAAAGCTCACATCACGTACAGCTTGAATCATACCGTAGTGTACTGAGAGGTTTTCAACTTTTAACATAGACATTAGGCTTCACCTCCTAGATAAGCTTCGATAACACGTTTATTACTCTTGATTTCATCTGGTGTTCCATGAGCAATCAAACGACCGTACTCAAGAACATAGATACGCTCAGTAACTTCCATAACCAAGTTCATATCATGTTCAATCAGCATAATAGTAATATTGAATTCATCCTTGATGCGACGAATCAACTCAGTCAATTCTGCAGTTTCTTGTGGATTCATACCTGCTGCAGGCTCATCCAAGAAAAGGATTTTAGGTTCTGTAGCAAGAGCACGAACAATTTCCAAACGACGTTGTTGACCATAGGCTAAATTTTTAGCTAGAGTTTCAGCATCTCCATCCAAATCAAAGATTTTTAGTAATTCTAAGGCTTTAGCTTTCAATTCTTTTTCATTCTTATAAAAAGCTGGTAAGCGCAAGAAACTTGCAAAAACATGTTGTTTATGATGATTACTAAATGCAATCAGAACGTTATCCAAAACTGTCAAGTCCTTAAAAAGGCGGATATTTTGGAAGGTACGCCCTAAACCAAGAGAAGCGATTTTATAGGGTTGCTTGCCATTTAACAAGTGACCATCCAAGGTTACTGTCCCTTCGCTTGGTTCATAAACACCTGTCAACAAGTTGAAGAGGGTTGTTTTCCCAGCACCATTCGGTCCAATCAAACCAACAAGTTCACCTTCGTTCAATTCGAGAGTGACGTCCCCAACGGCTGTCAGACCACCAAAATGTTTGGTTAAATTTTTTACTTCAAGTAATGCCATTAGTTTTGTCCCTCCTTCTTACCTTTTTTAAAGAGACGTGATAGGCTCAATTCCCATGTCCCAAGAAGACCACCTGGTCTGAAGATCATAACGAGTACTAAGGCCAAAGCATAGATAATCATACGAACGCTGGCCACGTCTTGAAGGAGCATGTTCAAGATTCCAAGAACAATCGCCGCAACAATTGCCCCTGTAATGGATCCTAAACCACCAAATACAACGATAATCAATACATTGATAGAGTTGATGAACGTATAATCTTTTGGTACGACTGATCCGATAAATCCTGACTGAAGACTACCAGCGATACTTGCAGTAACAGCACCAAAAACAAAAGCGATGATTTTAATTTTTGTAGTATTTACCCCTACTGACTCAGCAGCAATCTCATCTTCACGAACAGATAAAGTCAAACGCCCGATAGGACTACGAAGGAAATTGAGAGTAGCAATCGTTGTAATCACAGCAAAGAAATATACCATTTGCCAAGTTGTAAAGTTAGGAATCCCCAAAATACCAGCAGCACCGTTTGTAAGGCTTCCACCATTAATAATGAAGATACGAATAATTTCAGCAACACCAAGTGTCGCAACCGCAAGATAATCCCCTTTCAAACGTAGGGTAGGAATTCCAACGACCAAGGCAACCAGACCAGCAATGATAGCACCGAGCAACATAGCTCCAAAGAATGCACCATAAGTTGGAGATTTTGATCCGATAATGGCTGCTGCATAGGCACCAATAGCCATAAATCCAGCATGTCCAAGTGAAAACTGACCAGAGAACCCAACGATAAGGTTAAGACCTACTGCTAGAATAATGTTGATACCGATTTGTTCAATAATCTGAATATGGAAAAGGTTCAAGACTCCTACAGAAACCAATAGGCTAATCAAAGCATATCCAAGCAACAAAAGGAATAACCATAGAATATTAACTTTTAAATTTTCTTTCATTGTTTACACCTTCTCTTTCACATTCTTACCGAGGATACCAGCTGGGCGAACAATCAAGATTAAGAGCAAGATTCCATACACGATGGCATCACGGAAATCTGACATTCCAAAGGCGGTAGCAAATGTCTCCAAAAGACCAATAACAAAGCCACCCAGAGCTGCACCAGGGATAATTCCGATACCACCAAGAACGGCAGCCACGAATGATTTTATACCCGGAGTCATTCCCATCAATGGTTCAAGAGAGTTATAGTAAAGCGCAATCAAGACACCCGCTGCACCAGCTAGAGCTGAACCCAATGCAAAGGTGAAACTGATTGTACGGTTCACGTTAATCCCCATAAGCTGAGCAGCATCACTATCTACAGAAACAGCACGCATAGCTTTCCCCATCTTGGTTTTTTGTACGATGAGTTGTAGAAGAACCATCAAAACAAGTGAGACAGTCAAAATCAACAATTGAATATTTGTTAGACTGATTGGTCCCAAGTCATAACGCACTGTTTGGATTGCTTGAGGGAAGGCACGTGTATTGGCGCCTACCAGATAGACCATCCCATACTCCAGTAAGAAGGAAACCCCGATGGCTGTAATCAATACAGAAATACGAGTTGAATGACGTAATGGACGATAAGCAAGAAACTCAATGATAACACCGAGAATTGCCGTTCCGATCATCGATAAGATCAAGGCAACAAAGAAATTTAATTGCAAGGAATTAATCAAGAAATAACCCATGAAAGCACCCATCATATAAATATCACCGTGGGCAAAGTTAATGAGCTTGATAATTCCATAAACCATAGTATAACCTAGGGCTAGCAGCGCATAGACACTCCCCAAGATTAGACCATTGACAAGTTGTTGAAGCATATGGTTCACTCTTTCTAAGTTTTATTTTTAGGATTTTTATAAAAAAATAATCCTTTCATAAACACCGAAACAGGGAGTGAGTAAAAGCTCATTCCCCATTTCCTGTATCTATAATTATGGTTTTACGACTTCTGCCGCTTCTACTTTACCATTATTCATGGTCATCATGAAGGCTGTTTTCACAGTGTTGTGATCTGCATCAAAGCTTGTTTGACCTGTAACACCTTCAAAGTTTTGTGTTTTAGCAAGATTGTTCTTGATATCAACTGAAGTTTTCGCACCTTTTGCTGCGTTAGCTACAAGGTAAACTGAGTCATAAGCAAGAGCTGCAAATGTTGAAGGATCTTCGTTGTATTTTGCACGGTAAGCTTCAAGGAAGGCTTTTGCTTTATCTGATACATCAACAGTAGTTGAGAATCCTGAGATGAAGTAGATATTTGATGCGCGTTCGGCTGTTGCTTGTTGAACAAACTCTGCACCGTTGAATCCATCACCACCAATGATTGGTTTATCAATTCCCATACCACGAGCTTGGTTTACAATCTTACCAGCTTCTGTGTAGTAACCTGGCAATACGATTGCATCAAAGTCTTTATCTTTGATTTTTGTCAAAGCTGCTTGGAAGTCAGTGTCACCTGATACAAACGTTTCATCTGCTACGATTTCGCCTGAGAATGAATCACGGAATGATTTTGCAATTCCTTTAGCGTAGTCGCTTGAGTTATCAGTATACAAGACAACTTTCTTAGCGTTCAACTTGTTTGTAACATAGTTAGAAATAATTTTCCCTTGGAAGCTATCTTGGAATGTTCCGATGAAAAGGAAATCTTGACCTTTTGTCAAACCATCTTGAGTAGCACTTGGAGAAATCAATGGAACCCCAGCTTGTGTAGCATTTGCTACTGCTGCTGCAGTTGCACCTGAAGTTGCAGGTCCTACGATTGCTGCTACTTTAGATTGAGTAACAAGGTTTGTTGAAACTGAAGCAGCTTCAGCAGTTTCAGATTTGTTATCTTTGTCTACTACTTCGATTTGTTTTCCATCGATACCACCTGCTGCGTTGATTTCATCAACTGCAAGTTGAGCACCCTTTTGCTCAGATGTACCGTAAGATGCTACAGCACCAGTTTCTTCAAAGTTGAAACCGATTTTAACAACTTTCTCATCCACTGGGTTACCAGTTGAATTTGAAGCTCCTGTCTTCACTTCTCCACAAGCTGCTAAAACAGCTACACTTGCAAGAGCTACAAGTGATAAGGCAAATTTTTTCTTCATATTTTTGTCTCCTTATTTCTTAAATAAATAGCATGTTAAGAATATACCGAATTATCTGAAAATTGTCAACACATTTATCTTAATTTTTACATGATAACGTTTTCGCTATTTCTATAGAGACTACCAACAAAGGGAGTTTCCAATTCTTGGATATGACATCGTCGCACTTTTTTGATAAATCTCTCTTTTCCTAAACGGCTAACCAGTTCTTCCACTTCTTCTGTTGGGACATACAGTTGCAGATAACGGTGTTTTTTAGAGTGGTAACAAATATCACCATAATTATCGAGTTTTTTTGCATCACGATTATAGTATAGGTAGATAATTAGACCAGACCGATTCTCTTTTTGAAACATATTACAACTTCCTTCTAACAATCTTCTTACTATTATATCAAAAAAAGCAAACTCAGTCGAGTTTGCTTCAAAAGATTAATTCAAAGAATTATTAGCCATGATTTCATCAATGAAACCATATTCAAGTGTTTCTTGAGCGCTCATCCAGTAATCACGTTCAGCATCTGCATGGATTTGCTCAACTGATTTACCAGAATTATCTGCAAGAATTTGCTCCAAAGTCTTACGAGTTTTAAGCAAGTGTTCAGCAGCAATAGCCATATCGGTTTGCTGTGTACCACCACCTGTACCACCCATCGGTTGGTGAATCATGTATTCTGCATTCGGAAGCATGAAACGTTTGCCCTTTGCTCCACTTGAGGCAATAATTGTTCCCATTGAAGCAGCCATCCCCATAACAATGGTTTGGACATCTGCCTTGATAAAGTTCATAGTATCAACGATTGCCAAACCAGCTGATACAGAACCACCTGGAGTATTCACATAAAGGTAAATATCTTTTGTACTATCTTGGGCATCCAAGAAAAGCAATTGGGCGATAACTGAGTTGGCCATATTGTCTTCGACTGGTCCAGTCAACATGATGATACGATCTTTTAAAAGACGTGAGTAAATGTCATATGAACGTTCTCCACGACTTGTTTGTTCAATAACTACAGGAATCATTCAGTTCTCCTTCTGATTTCAATTTTTCTTAGTCAAACGACTCAATACAGGTCTATTATATCTTTTTGGTCAAAAAAGGTCAAATCTTTGCTCTATCCTAAAAACAGACACAAAAATTCAACCTCCTTTCGAGACTAAAACCAATGAACAGTTTTAGTTTATGCTTAGAATCTTATTTAGTACCGAACAAGCGGTCTCCTGCGTCACCAAGACCTGGAACGATATAGCCATGTTCGTTCAAACGTTCATCCAAAGCTGCTGTAAAGATTTCTACATCTGGGTGAGCTTCTTGAAGAGCTTTTACACCTTCTGGAGCAGATACAAGGCAGACAAATTTGATGTTTGATGCTCCACGTTTTTTGAGGGAATCAACAGCCAAGATTGCAGAACCACCTGTTGCAAGCATAGGGTCAACCACAAAAATTTGACGTTGGTCGATATCTTCAGGTAATTTTACCAAGTATTCTACTGGTTGAAGAGTTTCTTCGTCACGGTACATACCAATATGTCCAACTTTGGCTGCTGGAACCAAGCTCAATAGCCCATCGACCATCCCAATACCTGCACGCAAGATTGGAACAATTGCCAATTTTTTACCAGCCAATTGTTTTTGAACTGTTTTTGTGATAGGTGTTTCGATTTCAACGTCTTCAAGCGGAAGATCACGAAGTACTTCATATCCCATCAACATAGCAATTTCATCTACTAACTCACGAAAAGCTTTTGTAGAAGTGTCTGTACGACGCAAGATTGACAATTTGTGTTGAATGAGTGGATGATTAATGACTTCAAGTTTTCCCATTTTCTGAATTCCTTCTTTCAATTTATTCTTCTTATTATATCAAAAAATGGTTTAAAAATCCTTCTAAACCATCTTTTTTTTTAATTTTTAAATCAAGTTAGCTTCTTGAAGAGCTGCTTGTACTGTCTCAAGTGGTAAATGGGTCAACTCGGTCCCTTTTTCACGATAGAGATACTGGGCGTAGTCGTCCATACGGTACTGGTTAATATAAACGACACGCTCACATCCTACCTGAAGCAATTGCTTGGTGCAGTTGAGACAAGGAAAATGAGTAACGTAAGCTGTAAATCCTTTTGGAACGCCACGTTCGGCTCCTTGTAAAATAGCATTAACCTCAGCATGAAGAGTGCGGACACAGTGGCCCTCAATCACCAAACAGTCATGGTCAATACAATGCTCCGTTCCTGATACAGAGCCATTATAACCTGTTGAAATAACCTTATTATCCTTGACTAAAACAGCTCCTACCTTGGCGCGTTTACAGGTTGAACGATTGGCAATCAATAAGGCTTGAGCAGCAAAATACTCATCCCAAGCCAGTCTTTTTTCTGTCATAACTTCTCTCCTTCTGATCTATTTTTTGAAAAATGGTAGGCGTAAATCTGCGATTTTTTCAGCAGGAACCTTCATTCCATCCTTGATCCAT
Organism: Streptococcus mitis; assembly: GCF_009496285.1. GTDB lineage: Bacteria > Bacillota > Bacilli > Lactobacillales > Streptococcaceae > Streptococcus > Streptococcus mitis_BP. Next base: position 1,614 of record NZ_WIJK01000021.1, on the reverse strand, counting down.
TTAAGCAAAACTGATACGATGGCAGAACTCCAAAAAGAATGCAGGTAAGAGCTGACTCCTTTTGATTTTCCATAGTATTTTTCTAAAAACTCTTGCATGGCTTGCACAAAGATTTTTTCCAAGTGGTAGTCCAAGGCAAGCTGAATAACCTTGGCTTCTTTTCTGGCTTCACGAAAGAGATGAACCCAAACCAGATAGAGATCTGTTTTGACATCATAATGACTGAGCTGCTCCATGATATTATGGACACTGCGTTTAAAGACGCTTTCTAAAATCTCTTCTTTGGAGTCATAGTTTCGATAAAAGGCGGCACGAGAAACACCAGCTCGTTTTACCAATTCGGAAATGCTAATCTTTGTCAACTCCTTTTTCTCCAAAAGTTGCAAAAGAGCTGTTTCGATAGCTTCTCTGGTCAGTAAATTGGATTCTTTGTTTGATTTTCTGAGATTTTCAAGTGAATTTTCAGAAATTCTTCGTTCGGCCATAACACTTCCTTTCTACTTGTGACAACAGAGTGACGAGACTTTTGTTTTAAGATTTTTCATGATATAATTGTAAAAAAAGACAGAACCTTTGTCAATGTATAAGTGATAAAGATGGAGAATTTCTATGACTTGGAAGATTGTAGCTGACTCTGGTTGTGATTATCGTCAACTGGCAAATCCAGCAATTGATACTGAATTCATCAGTGTTCCCTTAACCATTCAAGTAGCTGATCAAGTCTTTATTGACGATGCTAGTCTTGATATTGACAAAATGATGGAAACCATGTATGCAACTTCTGAAGCTTCAAAATCAGCTTGTCCTAGCCCTGATGATTACTTGCGAGCATTCGAAGGTGCAAACCATATTTTTGTAGTGACCATTACCGGAACTCTTTCTGGTAGTCAAAACAGCGCTCAATTAGCTAAGAATCTCTATCTCGAAGAACATCCTGATACTCAGATTCATGTCATTGATAGTTTATCTGCTGGTGGGGAAGTTGATCTAATCGTAGAGAAAATCAATGATTTGATTGACCAAGGACTTTCTTTTGAAGAAGTGGTTAAAGCTATTACTGCCTACCAAGAAAAAACTAAGTTACTATTCGTCCTCGCTAAGGTTGATAACCTCGTTAAGAATGGTCGCTTGAGTAAGCTAATCGGTACAGTTGTTGGGCTCCTTAATATTCGTATGGTCGGGGAAGCAAGTGAAACTGGAACCTTGGAACTCCTCCAAAAAGCCCGTGGTGCTAAGAAGTCCCTCCAAGCTGCTTATGAAGAGTTAATCAAGGCTGGTTACGCTGGTGGGCGTATCGTCATGGCTCACCGCAGTAATGATAAATTCTGCCAACAACTCTCAGAACTCTTACGTGAAAAATTCCCACAGGCTGAAATCAAGATTATCCAAACCTCTGGACTCTGCAGTTTTTATGCAGAAGAAGGTGGACTCCTCATGGGATATGAAATTGACTAATAAATCAAACAAGAGATGACTTATCATCTCTTGTCAGATTGAAGACAAAGTCCTTGGAAGTCAAGTTTCTAAGGGCTTTTCTTTGTGTAAAGTCGTATAATAGAGGTAAGAAGAGTTGTGAGGTAATCCCTATGTTTCACAAAGAAAAACCTGATTATA
>NZ_WIJK01000020.1 GCF_009496285.1 Streptococcus mitis | reverse complement strand
GCTCTATTTCAGCTTCATAAATTCTATAACTACCTATGTACCTTTCATCACCATCTTTTCCATAGTAGTAAACATTAAATGTAATGTAATAACCATAGTCATTCCAATTATCTTTAAAAAAAACATAAGTGTCTGAAAATGTCTTATTAGCTACTTTCTTATATTCTTTGTTAAAATGTCTAAATTTTACCATCTGTTTTCTCCTCTTACACCTGCTCCGACAATTCTTCCCACTCCAACATAGCTTCTTCCTGACGATGGCTAATTTTATCCAGTTCTGCTTGCAATTGCATGAGTTCATCTGCATCATTGGTGGTATGCATTTGTTCAGAGATAGCTTGGGCTTGCGTTTCCAGTTCTTCGATTTCTGCCTCTAGGTTTTCGATTTGTCTCATTAACTTACGAAGTTCTTTTTGACTTTCCTTTTGAGCTTGGTAGTCATTAACTGGTGAAACTTCTTTTTCTTGGTCAACAGCTACCGCTTCTTCTGCTTGGCTAGCTGCTAGCTCTGCTTTTTTATCAACATAATAGTCATAATCACCAAGATAAAGTGTTGATCCATTCTCAGATAATTCCATCACATGAGTGGCAACACGGTTGATAAAATAACGGTCGTGGCTGACGAAGAGAAGAGTTCCATCAAAGTCAATTAGTGCATTTTCCAGAACTTCCTTGCTATCAATGTCCAAGTGGTTGGTCGGCTCATCCAGAATCAAGAAGTTGTTGTTTTCCATTGAAAGTTTAGCTAGAAGCAGACGAGCTCGCTCGCCACCTGACAGCATTCCAACTGATTTCTTAACATCGTCACCAGAAAAAAGGAAGGCGCCTAAACGATTTCGGATTTCCACTTCTGGCGTCAATCTAAAATCATTCCAAAGTTCATCTAAAACTGTATTGCTTGGTGTCAACTTACTTTGAGTTTGGTCATAGTAGCCAACTTCAACATTAGCACCAAAGCGCTTCTCACCCTTGATAAAGGGAATCTGATCCACAATGGATTTAATAAAGGTTGACTTACCAATACCGTTAGGACCAACAATGGCAATAGCATTCATCTTACGAAGATCAAGGTTGATGGGTTCTGATAAGATTTCACCATCATAGCCAATAGCAGCATTCTCCACTGTCAAAACAACATTACCAGATACTATATCAGAATGGAAGGTCATATTAGCTGATTTTTTACCAGCTTCAGGCTTGTCCAATCGCTCCATTTTCTCCAGTTGCTTGCGTCGAGATTGGGCACGTTTGGTCGTTGAAGCTCGAACAAGATTTCGGTTGACAAAGTCTTCCAAAGCAGCAATTTCCTTCTGTTGCTTTTCGTAGTTTTTAGCTTCAGTTGCAAGCTTCTGCTCCTTTTGCTCCACAAAACTAGAGTAATTTCCAACGTATCTATCTAAAGAATGTTTGGTTAAGTCGAGCGTTATGGTTGCTACTTTATCAAGGAAATAACGGTCGTGGCTGACGATAATTAAAGCACCGCTATAATTAACTAGATAGTTTTCTAACCAGGCAATGGTTTCAATATCTAGGTGGTTAGTCGGCTCGTCCAAAACCAAGAGATTAGGCTTTTCAAGAAGCATTTTGGCTAGCGCTAGACGGGTATTTTGACCACCGGAAAGCTCAGCGATTCGCATCTGCCACATGGACTCGTCAAACTTGAATCCATTTAAAATAGAGCGAATATCGGCTTCATAGGTAAATCCTCCAGCCTGACGGAAATTTTCTGATAGGCGATCATAGTCAGACATAAGTTTGTCTAATTCTACCCCAGTTTTTTCCCCCATTTCCAACTCCATCTGTCGAAGTTGTCTTTCAATACAACGCAAGTCATCAAATACATGTAGCATTTCTTCGTAAATTGTATTTTCAGACTCAAAGCGACTATCCTGTGCGAGATAAGAGAGGGAAATATCTTTTTTCTTATTGATTTCACCAGTGGTTGGCTCCTCTTCTCCAACCAATATCTTGAGTAAAGTAGACTTTCCAGCACCATTTTTCCCAACGAGGGCAATGCGGTCTCTTTCATCTACTTGTAGGTTTATATTATCAAAAAGAACCTCTCCAGCAAAAGAACGTTCAATTTTATTAGCTTGTAAAATAATCATACAAGTAGTATAGCATGTTTCCCTAAGGCATTCAAGACTCGATAAACAGGCATATGTCACTACTTTTCTGAAAATTATGCTACCGTTTTACTAAAACGCTAAAAAGTGCTATAATGTGAACGGTTAGAACAATTTACAAAAAGGAGAATTTTAATGTCTTACCAAGAGAATTACCAGAAATGGGTTGATTTTGCGGAGCTTCCAGACTACCTTCGTCAAGATTTGGAAAATATGGACGAAAAAACTAAGGAAGATGCCTTCTATACAAATCTTGAATTTGGTACTGCAGGTATGCGTGGCTTGATTGGCGCTGGTACAAATCGCATCAACATCTACGTTGTTCGTCAAGCTACTGAGGGATTGGCTCGTTTGATTGAGTCAAAAGGTGGAAACGAAAAAGAACGCGGTGTAGCAATTGCCTACGATAGCCGTCACTTCTCACCTGAGTTTGCCTTTGAATCTGCGGCAGTTCTTGCTAAACACGGCATCAAATCTTACGTATTTGAAAGCCTCCGTCCAACTCCAGAACTATCATTTGCAGTTCGTCATCTCAACTGTTTCGCAGGTATCATGGTCACAGCTAGCCATAACCCTGCTCCATTTAACGGTTACAAGGTTTACGGTGAAGACGGAGGACAAATGCCTCCACACGACGCGGACGCTTTGACTACTTATATCCGTGCAATCGAAAATCCATTTGCAGTTGAAGTTGCTGATGTGGAAGCTGAAAAAGCTTCTGGCTTAATTGAAGTCATCGGCGAAGCTGTTGACGTAGAATACCTTAAAGAAGTTAAGGATGTAAACATCAACCCAGCCTTGATTGAAGAATTTGGTAAAGACATGAAGATTGTCTACACACCACTTCATGGTACTGGTGAAATGTTGGCTCGTCGTGCTCTTGCCCAAGCAGGATTTGATTCTGTTCAAGTCGTTGAAGCTCAAGCAACTCCTGATCCTGACTTCTCAACTGTAAAATCTCCAAACCCAGAAAGCCAAGCAGCCTTTGCCCTTGCTGAAGAACTTGGTCGTCAAGTTGGTGCAGATGTTCTTGTGGCAACTGACCCAGATGCTGACCGTGTTGGTGTTGAAGTTCTTCAAAAAGATGGTAGCTACCTCAACCTTTCAGGTAACCAAATCGGTGCTATCATGGCTAAATACATATTGGAAGCCCACAAAAACGCTGGAACTCTTCCAGAAAACGCGGCTCTTTGCAAATCTATCGTATCAACTGACTTGGTAACGAAGATTGCTGAAAGCTACGGCGCAACTATGTTCAACGTTTTGACAGGTTTCAAATTTATCGCTGAAAAAATCCAAGAATTCGAAGAAAAACACAATCACACATACATGATGGGATTTGAAGAAAGCTTCGGTTACTTGATTAAACCATTCGTACGTGATAAAGACGCTATCCAAGCCGTTCTTGTCGTTGCTGAACTTGCTGCCTACTACCGTTCACGTGGTTTGACACTTGCAGACGGTATCGAAGAAATCTACAAAGAGTACGGCTACTACGCAGAAAAGACAATCTCTGTTACCCTTTCAGGTGTCGATGGTGCTGAACAAATCAAAGCGATTATGGCTAAATTCCGTAACAATGCTCCAAAAGAATGGGATGCAACAGCTATCACTGTCGTAGAAGACTTCAAGGCTCAAACTGCCACTGCTGCTGACGGTACTGTTACAAACTTGACAACTCCTCCAAGTGATGTGTTGAAATACACACTTGCTGACGGTTCATGGATTGCTGTTCGCCCTTCAGGTACAGAACCAAAAATCAAGTTCTACATTGCAGTTGTAGGTGAAACCAACGAAGAATCACAAGCTAAGATTGCTAATATCGAAGCAGAAATCAATGCTTTTGTAAAATAAAGACCTAAAAAGATGAGACCAAATAATCTCATCTTTTTTTCGTATCAAATCTAAGCAATTTTAGAAACTTTATGGCATACTAGACTTATCAATGAAAGCGAGGTAATCTCATGGAACAATTTTTAGAAAACATCAAAGATCTTGAAGTTACAACTGTAGCGCGTGCTCAAGAAGCACTTGACAAGCAAGAAACTGCAACTTTCTTTATCGGACGCAAAACTTGTCCTTACTGCCGTAAATTTGCTGGTACATTGGCTGGTGTGGTGGCTGAAACCAAAGCGCACATCTACTTCATCAATAGCGAAGAACCAAGTCAACTCAATGAGTTGCAAGCATTCCGCTCACGCTACGGAATCCCAACTGTACCAGGCTTTGTTCACATTGCAGATGGACAAATCAATGTCCGTTGCGACTCTTCAATGTCAGCACAAGAAATCAAAGAATTTGCAGGATTGTAAAATAGTCTATAAAAAAGAAGGCATAGGCCTTCTTTTTTATAGATCAGTCAGTGGTGTTGCAGTATCTGGTGAAGTATCGTAAACTTGAAAGTCTACTCCTACTCCCAGATCTGCTTGAGCTAACTGATTGACCATGGTCATGTGAGCCAGCTCTTTGATATTATTTTCCTTGGACAAATGGCCTAGGTAAATCTTCTTGGTACGATTACCTAGTGTACGAATCATGGCGTCTGCTCCATCCTCGTTTGAGAGGTGACCAAGGTCAGACAGGATGCGTTGTTTGAGTCGCCATGCGTAAGATCCTGCTCGCAGGATTTCCACATCATGATTTGACTCGATTAGATAGCCATCTGCGTTCTCGACAATGCCAGCCATCCGGTCACTAACATAGCCCGTATCCGTCAGCATGACAAAGCTCTTGTCATCCTTCATAAAACGATAAAACTGGGGCGCTACTGCATCATGACTCACACCGAAACTTTCGATATCGATGTCGCCAAAGGTTTTAGTTTTTCCCATCTCGAAAATATGCTTTTGAGACGAGTCAATCTTACCGAGATACTTACTATTTTCCATAGCCTGCCAGGTCTTCTCATTAGCATAAAGATCCATGCCGTACTTACGAGCCAGAACGCCCACGCCGTGGATATGGTCTGAATGCTCATGCGTAATCAAGATAGCATCCAAATCCTCTGGTTTACGATTGATTTCACTCAATAGGCTTGTAATTTTTTTACCAGATAGTCCTGCATCTACTAAAATTTTCTTTTTTGGTGTTTCCAAGTAAAATGAATTTCCACTGGACCCCGATGCTAAAATACTGTATTTAAAACCGATATCACTCATTCTAGTCTTCTAGTTCATCCTCCCAAATCTCTTCTTTCACGGCATCATTATCGTATGGAAGTACGATAGTAAAGGTAGATCCCTTGCCATACTCACTCTTAGCCCAGATAAATCCCTTATGTTGCTTGATGATTTCCTTGGCGATAGCCAATCCTAGTCCTGTTCCTCCTTGAGCACGACTTCTAGCCTTATCAACCCTATAAAAACGGTCAAAAATCTTTGGTAAATCTTCTTTAGGAATCCCAAGTCCTTGATCTGAAATAGATAAAATCATCTGATCATCTGTAGTTTTCATGTTAACAGTGATTTTTCCACCATCTGGTGAATACTTGATAGCGTTATTCAGGATATTGTCAATCACCTGGGTCATCTTATCTGTATCAATCTCAATCCAAACAGAAGTAATCGGATAGTCTCTCACCAACTCGTACTTCTTCTCCTCATCTTGACTTTTCATTTTATCAAAACGATTAAGGATAAAGGTGATAAAGGCCGTAAAGTTAATCAATTCAACATCTAAGTGACTAGTTGCGTTGTCAATCCGTGATAGATGCAAGAGATCCGTCACCATCCGCATCATACGGTTGGTTTCATCCAAAGAAACCTTGATAAAGTCTGGAGCAACCGGTTCTGTAAGAGCTCCTTCGTCCAAGGCCTCAAGATAGGATTTCACACTTGTCAAAGGGGTACGCAACTCATGACTAACGTTCGAAACGAAAAGCCTTCTCTCACGTTCTTCCTTTTCTTGTTCAGTCGTATCATGTAAGACTGCTACTAGACCAGAGATGAAGCCAGACTCTCTACGAATCAAGGCAAAACGAACACGCAAACTGATATACTCGCCATTAAGATTCTGCGAATAAATCATCAGCTCAGGACTCTGAGTAATAAGTTCTCTCAGCTCATACTCTTCTTCAATCTTGAGTAACTCTAGGATATTTTGATTAAGAGCATCATCCCTTTCAACTCCAAGTTGTCTCTTGGCCATATCATTGATCATGATGATTTGCCCACGACGGTTGGTTGCAAGCACTCCGTCTGTCATGTAGGACAGAATACTATGCAACCTTTTACTCTCTTGTTCCAGATTTTCTTGAGTCAGACGAATGACTTCAGATAAATCATTGAGATTGTTAGTGATATTAGTTATCTCTGAGCTTCCCTGCATATCCAAAACCTGAGAATAATCACCATCAATCAAATCTTTTATTTTCTGATTGATCTGCCTCAAACGAATATTATCACGACGACTCTCAAGCAAGAGAAAAGACACTAACAGAATAAAGCCAATTAAGATGAGGATAAAGATAAAGTCGCTCGTCAAAATTGTTTGTCTAATTACTTCAATCATTATTTCTCATATAATATCCTACACCACGACGAGTTAGGATGTATTCAGGTCTGCTTGGTGTATCTTCAATCTTCTCGCGCAAACGTCTAATGGTTACATCAACTGTACGGACATCTCCAAAATAGTCATATCCCCAAACGGTTTCAAGAAGATGTTCTCGGGTAATAACTTGTCCAAGATGAGAAGCTAAATGATGCAAGAGTTCGAATTCACGGTGGGTTAGGTCTAACTCTTCACCATATTTCTTAGCCACGTAGGCATCTGGTAAAATCTCCAAATCGCCAATCTGCAGACTTTGTAATTTCGTTTCAGGTTCTTGGCTATCAACTGAGACAAGATCTGTACGACGGAGAAGAGCTTTAACACGGGCCTGTAGTTCACGATTTGAAAACGGCTTGGTCACATAGTCATCCGCTCCAAGTTCAAGCCCAATAACCTTATCAAATTCGCTATCCTTTGCTGAAAGCATGATAATAGGAACACTACTTGTCTTACGAATAGTTTTTGCGACCTCAAGTCCATCAATCTCAGGAAGCATCAAATCCAAGATAATAATATCTGGTTGCTCAGCTTCAAATTGTTCAAGTGCTTCACGACCATTAAAAGCAGTTACAACTTCATAACCTTCCTTGGTCATATTAAATTTTATAATATCTGAGATGGGTTTTTCATCATCTACAATTAGTATTTTTTTCATTTAGTCACCTTTTTCCTTATCTCATTATACCAAAAAAAAGTAAAGAAGACACGCATGACCGATGCTAGCAGCTTCTTTTCAAGTAGGCTTGCCAGATCTTTTGCTGAGGTTTAGCTAGAGGATAATTGCTAAATTCTTCTGGACTTAACCAGAGGACTTCCCTATCTGTATATTCTTGTGTCTCAGTAACTCGGCCTGCAATTATCTGGATATGCCATTTACGATGGCTGAAAATGTGCTTGACCTCTTCAAAACGTAGATCTTGCCAATCAACTTCAAGATCATAGTCCTGTTCAAAACTCTCCTGTGGAGAAGGTCCCAGTTCTATAATTGGTTCAGCAACTTGACTGAAAAGGTCCAGGTCTTGAGTTTGGTCTGAGAATTCATCAACTTCAATCAAGGGAAAATGCCAAAAGCCAGCCAAGAGTTTTTCACTCTCATTCTTTTCCAATAGAAACTTCCCCTGACTATTTTGCACTACAAGAGCCTTTAGAAAAATAGGAATTGGCTTTTTCTTTGGAGCCTTGATAGGATAGTGAGCCATGGTTCCATGTTGATAAGCAGCACTGAAGTCCTTAACAGGACTCTCCTCCGGTCTTGGATTGACAGGAGCCTCAATATCTGAACCTAAATCCATCAAAGCCTGATTGAAATCACCTGGACGATCAGGATCTATCAGAACTTCCATCATCGCTTGAAAAATCTTGCGATTGCTAGGATTTCCAATATCATGATTGACTTCAAATAAACGTGCCAAAACACGCATGACATTCCCATCAACTGCAGGCTGCGGAAGGTTAAAGGCAATACTAGAAATTGCACCAGCTGTATAAGGACCAATCCCTTTTAAGCTTGCAATACCTTCATAAGTTGACGGGAAATTGCCTTCAAATTCATTCATAATCTGTTGAGCGGCTGTTTGCATGTTGCGAACACGAGAATAATAGCCAAGTCCTTCCCAGGCTTTTAATAAGCGCTCCTCAGGAGCATTTGCTAAGCTTTCGACGGTCGGAAACCAGTCTAAAAAACGTTCATAATAGGGAATGACGGTATCAACTCGAGTCTGCTGCAACATAATTTCAGATACCCAGATATAGTAAGGATTCTTACTCCGTCTCCATGGTAAATCCCGCTTATTTTCGTCATACCAGGCTAATAATTTTTGACGGAAAGAGAGAATCTTGTCCTCTTCCCACATGGTCACACTATATTTCTCCAAATCTAACATATTTCTAGTATAGCATAACCTTTTAGGATACTCAAAAAATCAAGATAGACATTGAAGAAAACACTTTTCTATCATAAAAAACAATCCTTATTATTTAAGCAAAATGGAGAAAAGATAGATTCTGTTCATAATACTCTAATTTTTATATAGCTACTTGTCAGTTTTAATTTTAAATGTTGACTTAAGTTAAATATAGTGGATTGAAATAAGATATAAACAAATTGATTAGGGGAGTCAAATCAATTTCTAGCAATGTTTTAGAAGTCGAAATGAACTATTCTTTATTTAGCCTACTATAATAATTATGATGATTCCCCAAACTTAAGCTAAAATACAAATAAAAAAAGAGTTTGAGAAAATCCCAAACTCTACTATTTTTTGATTTTATTTTCTAGCTATCTTTTCATCTTCTTCTAGTTGTTTAACTAATTGATCAACGCTATCAAATTTTACCATATCACGGATACGGTCCAACCAGGAAACGATGACAGTCTCCCCATAGATATCGTCGGAAAAATCAAAGATATGAACTTCAAAACGCTCTTCTTCGCCATCAAAGGTTTCATTTTTACCTAGACTTGCCATACCACGATAGACTTTTCTTTGGATTTCAACGTCAACGGCATAAACACCATCAGCTGGCATATATGTCCGATCCAAGTTGACTAGATTAGCTGTCGGGAAGCCAATAGTTCGACCACGCGCATTTCCATGAACCACTACACCTCTCGTTGGTAAAGGGAATCCCAAAAGTTTGCCTGCTTCTTTTACATCTCCTTCTAGAATGGCTTGGCGAATGCGCGTTGAACTAATTTTCCCCTTTTCGTCCTCAACTGGTGGAACAACAACCACTTCACCATGGAAGAGTTCTTTTAAATCCTCAGCTGTTTTTCTATCTGAACCAAGAGTATAGTCAAAACCAACTACAATGGTATCTGCCTTTGCTTCCTTGACGTAGGTATCAATGAATTCTTGGGCAGTCATATTTGCTACTCGACTAGTGAAATCCATCAAATATAAACTCTCAACTCCAGCTCGCTTCAATCGACGTTCACGTTCACTAGCATTCAAAATATGCAATAAGTGTTCAGGTGAGTATTGATTCAGAGTTAGTTTTGGTGATTCGTTAAAAGTTACTAGAGCTACTCCCTGGCGCTTTTCAGCAGCAATGTTAGAAGCTATATCAAATAATTTTTGATGTCCAAGGTGAACTCCATCAAAATAACCTAGTACAAGGACGTTTGGTCCTGGCGTTGCAATATCTTTTTCTGTTTTAATAGGTACTGTAATAATCATAGTATTTATTATACCAAAAAAATGGCGCTTTCAAAACAATTTAGGCTGAATTCAGTACATAAAACTTAGAGCAAGCTTTCTCTGACTTCTTTTCGCAACATTTCTAGACTTTCGATCCCGTACTTATCCATGACTTTTGGTAGATTTTCGATAATATCTGGACAAGCATAGGGATTCGTAAAGTTGGCTGTTCCGACACCGATTGCTGAGGCACCAGCCAGATACATTTCTAAGGCCGCTTCAGCTGAATCCACTCCTCCCATACCAATGATTGGAAGCTTAGTTGTTTGAGCTACTTGACGGATTAGTTTTAGGGCTACAGGAAATACTGCAGGTCCAGACATACCACCTGTCCCATTTGCGATAATCGGCTTTCTGGTTTTAAGGTCAAAACGCATACCAACAAGGGTATTGATCATAGTGAGACCACTAGCACCAGCATCTTCTGCAGCCTTAGCAATGGTAACAATGTCAGTAACGCTTGGAGTCATTTTGACGTAAACGGGCACATCTGATGCTTCTACGGCAGCCTTCACCACATCATAAGCCAACTCAGGATCTTGTCCAATTAAAAGTCCATGATTACCATGATCAACGTTAGGACAAGAGATATTGAGCTCAATGGCTTTCACGTTAGTTGCCTTTGAAATTCCATGAGAAACGGCTGCATACTCCTGTTTTGAAAATCCCGCAACATTGGCGATAATAGGGAGATTTGGGTATTCTCTTTCAAGCCAAGGTAGTTTATCAGAGAGAACGACCTTTAAACCTGGATTTTGTAAACCAATAGCGTTGAGCATACCTGCAGGAGTTTCTGCCACTCGTGGAGTTGGATTTCCAAATCTTGGTTCTAGGGTAGTCGCCTTAATCATGATAGAACCCAAGAGATCTAGATCATAGTATTTAGCATATTCTTGACCGAAGCCAAAACAACCTGAAGCAGGAATGATAGGATTCTTTAATTCTAAACCTGGTAGAGAAACTTGTAAGCGATTTGCAGTCATGACACTCTCCTTATAAAACTACTGTGCCTGTTTTAAATACAGGGCCATCTTCACACACACGTTGACTAACTGTTTCACTATCAGGTACTTTCAAGACGCAAGCGTAGCAAGCCCCCATGCCACAAGCCATACGGGATTCAAGAGATAAATAAGCTCTTGGATGCTCGTAAAAGGTTTGATTGATGTATTTCATCATACCAGGTGCCCCGCATGAGTAAACAGCGTCAAATTCACTGTCCAATTCTTTAATCACAACTGAGACATTACCCTTGATGCTATAAGAGCCATCATCTGTTGTCACAAATACTTGACTATATTTGGTTAATTCATCTTCCAAAATAACTGCATCTTTGGTCGCAAATCCTAGAACCGTTGTGACATCTACACCACGTTCATCTAATTGCTTAGCTACTTCAAGCAAAGGTGGAACACCAATACCGCCACCAACTAAGAGAACACGACTCTGCTTGTCTAAATCAGATAAATCAAAACCATTCCCCTGAGGTCCCATAACATCTAGGGCATCTCCAGCTTTTAAGGTTGAAAAGATTGCCGTACCCGAACCTTCAACTCGATAGATTAAATGACATTGTTTTTTACTTGCATTGATAGATGAAATTGAAATTGGACGACGCAAGAGATGGGCGTCATCAGGAACACGCAAATGAAGAAATTGCCCTGCTTTCATCGCTTCAACCATGTCTCCTTGAAGTACTAGTTCAAAGATCGCTGGTACGATTTCCTTTTGAGACACTACTTTCATGGTTTCCAAGCGAATAGCACCCATGCGTTTTTTACAATTTGGATTCATAACTTTTCCTCCTTAAATTTTAAGGGGTTCAGAAAAAGAAAAACCTTGCAATCGCAAGGTTTCAGTAAGATACTTACAGAAAAGAATCAAATAAACTGTGTTTATTCGAAGTTTGTGTAATCTATTTTCTATCTGACACCTTGTGAGTCTCTCTGGACTTCCCTTAAAGGTTAAATTTTCACTAGTATACTGTATCAAACGTGAAAAGTCAAGTAAAAATAGGTAAGGTATCAGTTCATAAAATTTGATTACTTTTGTGAAGAAAGAATATTTTCTAGTTTTTGATAATCTTTAACACTGTCAATTTCGTAGATAGAGTTTTCTTCCAACTCTTCTACATATACATCTAGTTCTTTGATATTATCTTTAACCATGTTATCCCAGTAGAGGTCTACAAACTCACCGCTTGCATAAGCCTCACCGATAAATCCAACAATCTTTTCAGCTGTTGGGGCGTCCCAGAATGATACCCCACTCAAAATACGTCCATTCTTGCTATCAACGATGATATCTTGAACTTTGTAGTCATCTCCGTAAACTAGGAACCACTCATTGTCACAATCTTCACGATAAACACTAAAGTAAGTTGAACGTTCGATATCATTACGGAACATATTCTTGAAAAGATAGTTATCCGCATCGATAACGTAGCTGTTAGCCAACTCTTCTTTTACCAAGTAAAGAGAGTAAAAGTTGTTGTAATCAGCATACTTATCATTGAAGACCAAACGAACACCGTATTTTTCTTTAAGATAGTCGAATTGTTCTTCCAAATAACCTACAACGATGATAATGTCATCAATACCACGTTCTTTTAAAAATTCAATTTGATATTCAACCAAAGGTTTTTGATTGACTTTAACCAAGGCTTTGGGAGTATTTTCTGTCATGGGTCTCAAACGAGTTCCCAAACCAGCTGCTAAGATAATCGCTTTCACGCGCTTTCTCCTTTATTCTTTAATAATAATGTAAACACCAGCCATTACAACAAATGAAGTAATGATTGTTAAGACAGTCAGAGGTGTTCTCAAGAACATTGCTGCAAACAAAACTGTCCATACTACATAACTGACATTTAGACCAGTTGCCTTTGCTGGTTGCAATCGATTGATAGCAATGTAGTAGGCAAGGTAAGAAATCATATTAAATGCTGCAAAGACTATCAGTAAACCAAACAATTGCCCATTTGCTACTTCTGCAAACGTGTGATGCGAGAAGAGCACAATAACAAGATAAGACAAGAAGGATGTAACTTGCCGAATCAAGAGGGCTTCAACTTCACTGAGATCACTTTCCATAGCAAAAGAGCTAAGAACACTTTCACTGCCCCAAGCAAGGGCACAAATCAAAGCACATAAAATTCCGATATAGAAAGAATTCACTTGCTCTGCTTTATAGGTCTGAGCAATAATTCCTGCAATGATTAGAAGAATCCCAAAAACTGTATTTTTGGAAATCTTGTGCTTCAAGAAAAAGAAGGCAAGCAAGACTGAAACAGCAGGATAAATCGCCGAAACAGACGATGCTAGAGAACTTCCAATATACTTAACCGCATAGAGATTGGCCTGCATACCAATCGGTCCTGCCAGTAAAGCACCAAAAATAACACTAACATTTCGAATATTCAAGAAGATTGAAAAACGTACTTTTCCTTCCTTAACTAGAAGAAAACCTAGTAAGATAAAAATACTGAGGAAGTCGTGTGCTGCTGCTACTACAAAAGGCGAAAGCTCTGTAAAGATTGAAAAGATATAGGCACTAATAGTTAATCCTAATCCCCAGAACACACCTGATAGCAGCCCAAAAGAAACTCCATTTTTAGTCTTCATCAGAACCTCCCATAGAATCCAACTCTTTCACAGCTCTATTGTAACGAGAGATTCCATAATCTCCGAAATCTGCACCATTTTCTTCTTTGTATATAGTCCAAAGACTCCAAATGATGTCTTGCAAGATTTTGTAGATACGAATTTTCTCACTTGAAACTGGAGTCTTGTCACTCGCATAATGACTTAAAAAGTCTTCTTCTTCTGCACTGGTAAATTCAGATTCTAAGAAGAGGGCTGCCAAATCCCACATAGGATCATTCATAGATGAATATTCCCAATCAATGAGATAAAGGTGACCATCTGGTCCTTCTATGAAATTTTCAGGAACCAAATCAATGTGACATGATTTCTTATCGATACCAATTTCTTCAAGTTGATCTTTCAGAGAAAATACTAACTTTCTGACAGTTTCATAGTTCGGATAGGAAATCTCCCCTTGAATCAAGGATTCATATTTTTTGATTTCCTCAAAAGGAGCAAACTCTCCTTTTAATTCCTTACCCGAAGCATGAACCGTTTGTAAAATAGGCGCAATCTTTTCAAACTTAGTCTTGATAGTAGTGGAATTAAGAGTATTCGCAGATTTAATGTACTGATTAACCTTGATACCTGCTTCAATATCGAAAAGATAATTTTCCACATCAAGTTTTAAATCTTTTAACAAGTCCAGATTAAATTTCTCATTCTGGCGGTTGATCAATTTATCTGTGCCTTTTCCGAAAAACTTAACGATATACTGATTTGAGGTTGTCTTAACCAAATAATTTTGATTAGTCATTCCTCCTAGTTGTTCAACACTTAAAATATCTTCATCAGTTGATAGTAAAGATGTCAGTTTTTCCTTAATAATCTTTTCCACAATCATCCTCCATTAGACTTCCCACTTAAAGACTGTCTTAAAGGCAGTATTTAGGTCAGTTGCAAAAACTCGGTGAATATCCTTAATTTCTCGTACTGGTTCTTCTAAATAAATGATATTTTTCAAACGATTGGCAAATCTCTTAATCTCCATCATTTGGATAGCTTTTTCGAAGTCAACACGTCCTGAACGCGAAGAACCTACTAGTAACAAACCTTTTTCCAAGGAATCTCGGGTATTGATGTTGACCTTGTACTCACTAACTCCCATCATCAGAATGGTTCCCTGTGGTTTGATGTAACGGATGAGATCATTAATAGCAGGTCCGCATCCATCACCACCACAACATTCGAAACCATGATCAAAACTAAGATCTTCTGGGATGCTATCCGTAATGTAAAGCTCCTTAGCAAAAGAGAAGAGTTCTAATTTCTCCCAATGACGACCAATAACAATAATCTCAGCTTCAGGCAAGGTATAGTTGATAATATTCGCCATGACAAAAGCTAAACTTCCATCACCAATAACAGCAATTCGTTGACGTTTACTATGTGAAACAGTAAGGAAACGATTCATAGCGTGCATACCCACACTGACAAATTCAGTAATGGCAGCTACTGTATCTTCGATGTTCTCGTAAGCTACCACACGATCCTTAGGTAGAGAAACAAATTCTCGCATAAAGCCATCATACCCACTAGACAAGAAATAGGTTCCTGTCATATAGTTTTCATAAAATTCCTCATCACTCTGCATAGGTGGTTGATTGGGAATCATGACAACCTTCTGACCAACTTTGTAGGTACCTGTGGGATCAGAAATAACAGTTCCACAAGACTCATGAATCATAGCCATTGGAAGTTTCTTTGATAAAATTTTTGGATCACGTTTTCCTTGATAGTAACGTTGATCCGCATGACAAACCGCCATAAAGTTTGGTCGAATAAGGATATGATTCTCTTGATCAATCTCTTCTTCTTGGTATTTGATATTGATAAATTTGGGTTTTGTCAGTTGATAAATTTGATTAATCATGTCTCTAGTCTTTCTCAATCATGCTTTTAGCAATCTTCAAGTCTGTAACTGTTGTGATTTTTAGATTTGAGTATTCACCCTTAGCCAAGGCTACATCTTTACCCTTAATGACAAAGATTTTACATGCATCTGTCAAAATTTCTTTTTCTTCTGCTGATAAAGAACCATACAAATCAATAAAGTCTTTACAACGGAAGGTTTGAGGAGTCTGTCCTTGGTATAGATGAGCGCGATTTGGAATATCTGTGATGAACTGACCATTTGTACTTTCAACAATGGTATCCACAGCTTCAACCACGGTATCAACAGCATCATGGTTTTTAGCGAGTTCAATATTATCTTGAATCATTCGAAGAGTGATGAAAGGACGAACTGAATCATGCGTCACCACAATATCATCTGCGGTCAGTGGACGGTGAGCATCAATAGCTTCAATAATTTTTTCAATACTAGAATTACGATCCGCACCACCTTTTGTGATGATTATACGGTCCTTGTGGAGTGGTAGGAATTTTTCAACTAAATCTTCTGCGTGTGTCACCCAGTCTCCGTGAACTCCAACTACAATCTTTTCAATAGTTGGCTCTAAGACAAATTTTTCAATAGTATGAATCAAGATTGGGCGATCTCCCAACTCAAGAAATTGTTTGGGTAAATTACTAATCCCCATGCGCGTGCCGGTTCCACCTGCTAAAATTCCAGCGTAGATCATTTTAATACTCCTTTAGTCTGTTCTTAAAAAAACTCATTCTTTACTATTATATCACAACCTAGCCCTTTATCGAAATAAATACTAGAATTCTCTAGCCAGAAAGAGCCTAGGCATACCTTTAGGGAAAGTAACTTGAATGATAAAAAAATCTCAACTCTATTTTCAACAAATATAGAGTTCTTCAGAATATTATAGAAACCTTAAAGAAACCTTAAACTAAATAAAAAAGTTAAGATTGTAGCCAGAGATAATTCCAAGCTAACAATTCTCAACTCTATTCAATCATTTTTCGTTTATTTTTCTTCTTCCTCACCGATGCCCTTAACGGCTTTCTTAAACTCGGCAAGCATTTTTCCTACTGACTCGCCTAACTCTGGTAAGCGTTTTGGTCCAAAAATCAACAGTGCTCCAAGGACAATGACTATCAAGCCTGGTGCACCAATATCACGTAAGATTCCCATTTTTTTCTCCTTTCCTTTTTCTCTTAATTATCCATTTACTAATAGCGATACTAACCTCATACAAAAGGATTAGGGGAACAGTCATCGCTAAATCGCTAATAAAATCGGCCGGCGTCAATATAACAGCCAATACCAATAAAATGAAGTAGGCATAACGTCTATAAGCAACGAGTAGTCCAGGCCCAATCAAACCAATTGAGGTTAAAAAAGCAATGATAACTGGCAATTCAAAGATAAATGCTAGTGGTACAGTAGTTTGAAAGACAAAAGCTAGATAATTTTGTGCTGTTAACTGTGTCTCAAATAAGTTTTCACCCAGTCCTAGCAAGACCTGAAGTAAAGCTGGTGTTACAAAATAAAATCCAAAGGCTAATCCTAAGATAAAAAAAAGGAAAGTTGCAGGGATATAAGCAAAAATTGCCCCTGCTTCTTCAGGTTTAAGGGCTGGTCGAACGAAACTCCAGACTTGATAGACCGTAAAAGGTAAGGTAAGGCTATAGGCCATCAAACTTGCTAAACGGAGATAAATCCATAAAATATCGTTCGGTCCTAAGACGATTAACTTCTGATTAAAGCCTTGTGTGATAAATTGATAAACCTGATCGGCAAATAATAGTGAAACGCAGAATACTAAAAAGAAACAAACAACTACTGCTAGCAATCTCTTTCTAAATTCTACCAAATGTTCAATAATTGTCAATTCCCTTTGATCCATTACTGTTCACCCTGTCTAATGGTAACAAGAATCACCACAAGAATAAAGAGAGCCTGCCCTGCCAAACTTTCCCAACTAGGGTAAATTCCCAATATATCAATACTTGGTATTCCTGCGATCAGATGGTTCGGTATCATATTTGTCAACTGTAGGGCATGAATGCTGACTCCCGTCATCTTAAAGGCTAAAGCATAAATCATCCAAGTCAGGATAAAGAAAACCTTGTGAGGTAGGAAAAATTGACTGGCCTTGTTCATCACAAAGGCAATCACGACTAAGACTAAGAGGGCTAGAGAAATTCCTAAGACAAAATCAAAACTAGAAATCCTTGGTAGAATCCCCACATAGAATAAAATCGTCTCAGCACCTTCTCGGAATACGGCTAGAAAACTCAGAGCAAACATAGAAAGGAAAGATCCTGTTTTCGTGACAGTTTGCATTTGTGATTCCATAAAAGTATTCCATTTTTTTACAGAGGATTTGCTATGAAGCCAAATACCGATTAAAATCATCATGATAACCGCAAAAATCCCGACTGCACCTTCGATGATTTCACGGTTAGTTCCTGAGGTGACTGCTGGAAAGGCAATCTGTAGGATATAGGCAATTAAAAGACTGGCCACTATACCAGCAAATGCACCACCATAGACCCACTTGAGTCCCTTTCTCATCTTAGCAGCTTTCAAAGTTGTCACAAGCGCCATGACAATCAAGAGTGCTTCTACACCTTCTCGGAGCAAGATGAGCATGGCGTCAAATGCATTATAGGAAGCGCTAGTATCAATTTGAGATAGCTCTGTAATCAAGCTAGAAAGCTTTTCTTGATATTCACTATCCTTTCCCTTAACCATGATGACAGGACTTTCACTTTCAACCTTGTTATAAAGCGAAGGATTGGTTGTACTTACAGAACCCTCGATGGTGGGCCAAATAGTAATAAACTCCTTCATAGTTGCAGCTGCTTCACTATCTTGACCAGCTTGAAATTGGGTCAAAGCCTTCTTTAAAAGGTCTATCCCATCCTTCAGTGTCAGATTGGATGATGTCGTCGCTACTTCTGTACCTTCAACAAAGTTAGAAATGGCTTTTTTCAAATCATTAAACGATGCCTGAATAGTATCAAAGTTCGTTGGTTCAGTCTCAATGCTACTACGCAGGAAGGAAATAGCTGTTTCCACTTGTCCATAATGAGCTGTACTATGGTCACGAACCACTGCTTCATTGATGGTCCAGGTTGAATTCATTTTTTTATAGGTTTCTCTTACTGCTTCCAGATCTTGAGAAGCGATTGCCTTGTCTAAGGCTTCAAAACGAGGTTCTAAGCGACTTACAAGTTTCTCTTTTTCTGCATCTAGGTCGACTGGATTTTGCTCTTTCTCAAATGTCAAAAGGACTAAAGAAATCTGAGTTAACTGGTCTTCAGTAATATCACCAGTTAAGGCTAACTTTTCTTGAACTTTACGTCCTGCTTCAGAGTCAGAATTCTCGACTTTCTCGAAATCTTTGGTCATTTCATCGATTAGTTTTCTTGCCTGATCTTGTTTACCTTCTTTAACAGCTTTAGTTGCATCAGTTATTTTCACAAAGTAGGGACTCAAATTTTCCTTAGCTTCTACCGGAAAAATCAACAGGAAGAAACAAGCAAATAGGAGGATAATACTTTTAGGATTCCAATAATTTCTGCCCAATGTAACCTCCCTTCTCCACTCCACCAAAGCAAGCAAAGAGACCACTACCTATATGGGTAACATATTCGTTCATTTTATCCATAGCACCCAGATTGGTCTGAACTTTAACAAAGCTATCTGGGTCCTTCTGGAAGGAGATAAAGAGCAAACCTGTGTCGAACTGACCTGTCTTTTCATCAATTCCATCAGAATAAGAATAAGATCGACGCAAGAGAGGCTTATCCACTTCTTTAGCTAAGCGTACATGAGAATCATCAGGAAGAAGGCTTAAATCAACCTGATCAAATTCGTTCTTCTTGCCAAAGGGAGCGCCACTTTCTTTATAGCGCCCAAAGGTATTTTCTTGTTCCTCGAGATTGGTTCGATCCCAAGTATCTAGGAACATCTGGATGCGCCGAACTGCCATGTAAGAACCATTTTCCATCCAATCCTTACTGTCAGCCCAAACAACCTGATCAAATTCTTTCTCAGTGGTAACATTAGCAGTCCCGTCTTTAAAACCAAAGAGATTACGAGGAGTTTCCATACGATTACCGATAGCTGCAAACCCTGATTGACTCCAACGAAGAGTAACGGCATTTCTACCCTTGCGAATAAGGTTACGAATAGCATGAAAGGCAACTTGCTCATCATCAGCACAAGCTTGGATAACAATATCTCCTCCCGTGTACTTTTCTCGTAACTGTTCCTTTGGAAATGGAGGTAAATCTCTAAAAAGTTTTGGACGCTTGTTCTCTAGTTTCATTTTTTCTAGGAAACTAGCCGAAACTCCAAAGGTCAGGGTCAAACGATGAGGATTAAGGCCAACTGTTTCTCCAGTATCACTTGGAGGCAGAAGGCTATTGTTACCATCTTTTTTAACCAATTCTCCTTCTACAAGTTTGGCACTATAATCCGTCCAATCCTTAAATAACTGGATGATTTTCTCTTTGTCAGTTGTATGCAAATCTAAAACTACAAAATAAATGTTTTTCTGCATGACAGTTGTAATGCCAGCTTGGTGTTTGCCATAGAAGGCTATTTTTTCATCCCCATACGAGATTTTCTCCTGAGCATCAAGCTTAGGTGAGAAAAAAGCAGAAGCACCAGAGAGTCCAAGTGCGAGACCAGCCCCTCCGATACCTGCTTTTTTTAGAAATTCTCGACGGTCCATTTTTTGTTCAAAAAATTTTTCGCCTTTGTTTGTCATATTACTTATTCTCCACCAAGAAATTTACCCATTTGTGATAATGGTTCACCAAGTTTTGTCACTGCTTCAGACAATTCTTTAGTGTCTTCTTTCGTTAAGTCTGTATAGAGCTTATAGTGTTCCTTGTCCGTCATGTGTTTGTCTAACAAACTATTGACAGATTTGAAATCTTCCTCTAACTCCTTAACCAAGGCTGCATCTGATTTTTCAAGCAAGGGTTTAAAGAGTTGGAAAATCTTCTCAGCACCTTGGATATTGGCACGGAAATCATACAAATCTGTATGAGAATAAATCTCCTCTTCACCAGTAATCTTACTTGTCGCTACTTCATTTAGAAGGTCAACAGCACCAGTTAGCATAATCTTGTAATCAACATCTACAGTAGCAATCTTAGCCTTCAATTCCTTGATGTCATTTACCAGTTGGTCACCATAAGACTCAGTTCCTTTGGTTGTGTTTTCCTCCCAAAGAATGCGCTCGATACGGTGGAAACCAGACCAACCTTCTTCAGTCTTATTTTCATCTAGATAGTCTGCTAATCGAAAATCAATCTTCACATCAGATTCACCGAAGCTCTCTGCAATGGGCTCTGAACGTTCATAGGACATACGGATTAAAGGGTATGCCTTTTTAGCTTCCTCTAACTTACCATCCTTCAAGAGTTTAACAAAATCTTCTGTATCTGTTAAAAGTTTATCAATCTGTTCTTCTACAAATGTTTTGTAGTCACTAGTTGCCTTATCCAATAATTTTTGGTTATCTTCTGATAATTTTGCGACCTGAGATGAATCACTTGTAGTTGGCGATTGTTCAAAACGAACTGCACAAGCAGATAACAACAATGCCGAAGATAAAAGGATAAAACCAAGTTTTTTCATTAGATACTCCTATTAAATCATGGGAAGCCCATTTGTTTTAAATTCATTATAACATAGATTTTCTAATCATTCAATAAATTGTCAGAAAATTTAATGTTTGCTCCTTTTAAAATTAGAATAGACTTTTCTAGTTAAAATTGTTAAAATAATAGGGAAAATAAAAGAAAAGGAAGCTATATACCACCATGATGAATATGCAAAACATGATGCGTCAAGCTCAAAAACTTCAAAAACAAATGGAGCAAAGTCAGGCTGAACTTGCTGCTACAGAATTTGTTGGCACTTCTGCTCAAAACCTTGTAACGGCGACATTGACTGGAGATAAGAAGGTCACAAAAATTAATTTCAATCCTGCAGTTGTAGATCCTGAAGACATCGAAACTCTTTCTGACATGACTGTTCAGGCAGTGAATGCAGCTCTTGAACAAATCGATGAGACAACCAAAAAGAAACTCGGTGCTTTTGCAGGAAAATTACCATTCTAATAGCATAAAAAGAGGCTGAATTCAGCCTCTTTTGTCTTATCTAAAAAGTAAAGAATTCTGTTGCCTTCTTTAGAAGTAAATCGGCGTATTCTGGGTCTTCCTGGGCAGTTTCAAGTTCTTCTTGTACCATTTCCAAATTATCCGTAATCATACCATCTACTCCTAGATGAAGCGACTTGTTAAAGGATTCCGAACCGTTAATCGTCCATACATAGAGCTTCTGCTCTGTATTCCAGAGCTTAGTCACGAAGTATTCGTCCAAGGTAGAATACTCCATAGTATAGCCACTTGCATTTGTTCTTGGGAAAACGGAATTGTAAGGCAGGATAAAGTAGACTGGAATCTCCTTATCATACTGGGTTACCTTTTCAATAACATGGTAATCTAGTGATTGCATCTGATGACCATAAACTTTGATTTTCGCCCCATAACGTTCTAGAAAATGATCCATCATTTGAGCACTATCATTTTTACTGGTTTTAATCTCAATGAGTAGTTTTTGATTTAGTTGGTTGGCACGATTTAGATAATCATCAAAGCTGGATATTTTAGTCTGATAACCATTTTCATAAATATCTAATTGCTTCAACTCATCTAAAGTTAAGTCTTGCGGTGTTACATTTAATCCCGCTAAACTTTTTAGGTTAGCATCATGCATCATAACAAACTGACCATCTTTGGTTTCCTGAACATCCATTTCAACAAGGTCTGGTTTTAATTGAGCTGTCTTTTCTAGGGATTCTACAGTATTTTGCACGCCATTAGCATTGGAAACACCTCGGTGGGATATCACACGCGGAGGATTTGCAACAGGTGCTTCTAAATAGACATAGCCTTCAATAGCAAAGATGACACTCGCACACCCCATAACACCCCATCTCATGAGATGGTCTTTCTTTCGTCTCGGTATAATATCCAATTCCTCACCCGTTAAAAATGAGGTGAACTTAACCAAGAAGTAAGTCAGGGCCATATAGTGGATATTTTTTATTAAAATATAGTTTGAAATAGCAAGAATCAAGGATTCTCTTTGTGTGAGACCATCCACTAAAAACTGCCCAACTAATAGTGGGACTAGAAGCAAGTAAAAGAAAAGATTTGTTTTGACAACAATGAGAAAGAGATGCCAAGCGTAAAACCAGAATTGATTTCTAGTTTTTTCAAGACTATAGAGCACAGCTTCCTTGACTGTCATCTTATCATAAAAGATTTTTGGAAGAACAAATACCAACTTAACAGAAACGTAGAGGAAGAGGATTGACAAGATGATAATACCTAGCCACCACATCCAGTATTTATCTTCCATGTAGGTCTGAATAAACTCTGGGATTACGATTTTATTAAAATAATAAATCTTTAAAATCTTCCTGATAAAAGGAAAAAGCATGGCAACATAGAAGAAGATAAATAAGGCTTTTGTAATTGTCAGACCTTTCATAAAGACAAGACTCTCACGAAAGACCTTACGACCGTATTCTATCAGTGTTCTTTTCTCATGATAGAGAAGATGACGCGCCCCTATAAAGAGAAGACTGAGTTGAAAATAAGCAACTAAAAGGTTAAGAATGATTAAGATTAAGAAGCCAATACTGACTATAGGAGCATTTTTGATGATGGCAAAAATGTTATTGTAAGAAATAAACAAATAGCCCGTCTGACTTAGCAAAAAACCCGCTATCAATGAATTCAAAGGTAACCAAATATAGTCGACCAACATAAAGATTAGAAAAAATAGAAAGAGGATTTTATCAAGATTGAGGTAAATCTTTTTAAAACCCAATTTTTTAGGCTTTTCAGGTCTCATAAAACCTCCTAATCAAACAGCTGTGATAAATCTAAACCACCAAAAGGATTAGAGTTAAGACTACTCTTGACGTCCAGTAAGATTTTACTTTCATCAGATTCTAAAAAAGCTTCATAAACACGCGCAGTCATACGAGCATCCTCTAAACTGTTATGAGATTGTCCCTTAAATCCTAGAAAATTTGCAACAGTTTGTAACTTGAGATTTGCAATCCCGTGAAGATCCGAACTACGTCGCTTAAAAGCTTCATCATAGAGGTCCACTTGATATTGGCTACTATAATCCAAACCATGTTCCAATAGAATCGGCAAATCACTCTTAGCTGCATTATAGCCAACGATAGGTAATTGACCAATAAAGGCTTGAAAATTTTTGAGAACATCTTCCACCTTCGGAGCATCCTTCAAGGTTTCAGAAGTGATACCCGTTAAACCATTGATAAAACTTTTCAATGGTACATCTGTATGAACATAAGAGTCAAAAGCTCCAATTTCTTCACCATCTTTAAAACGGACCGCAGATACCTGAATCAAGTGAGTTTTATCTTGGTGTTCATTAAATTCCAAATCAAATGAAATGTAATCTCTTAATTTTTCCATTTTATCCATCCCTTACTGTATGTGTAAAAAGAAACTACTTGGTTATACCTAGAAACCAAGCAGTTTTTTCTTATCCTCCAAATAAGCGAGCAAAGAAGCCTTTCTTCGTTGCTTGTACTTCTTGCTTAGCCTGATCCAACTCCAACTGAAGGTTTTCTTGGTCCTTCATGGCTTG
The DNA here is from genome assembly GCF_009496285.1 of Streptococcus mitis. Lineage (GTDB taxonomy): Bacteria > Bacillota > Bacilli > Lactobacillales > Streptococcaceae > Streptococcus > Streptococcus mitis_BP. The sequence continues at coordinate 18,976 of NZ_WIJK01000020.1, read as the reverse complement.
TAGGGTTAACTGTTGTTGTTGATCCAATTGCTTATCTTTTTCTGCGATTTGACGGTCTTTGACACGCATCTGTTCGTCTTTTTCAGCTAACTGTTTGTCTTTGGCTTTTAATTGCTCATAAAGACGGATGATTTCAGCGTTCTTTTCATCAACAAGAATCTCCATTAACTCACGTTGCTTCACATCATCACTAACAGGTTCATCTTCAAAAATGGTTTTTTTGTAGATTTCTTCAAGCTTAATCAAGCCACTACGAGTTACCACAGTGACTCCTTTATCATTTTTAGTCGTATCTTCTTCAGGTAATTCCTTGACACGGTTATTGATTGCTTGGCGGGACAAGCCCAAGACCTCAGCAATCTCACTAACAGTCATCTCAATACTCATAATATCCTCTGAAAGTTTTCTAGCTTTTCTTTATTTAAATATTATCATAAGCAAGCAAAACTGTCAAATATCACCGTGTTTTCAACCCTTTTTCAAAACAATTTCTCTTCTAAACTAGACTGTCTATCAGCTTTTTTAAACTAAACATCAGTTTGCAATTTTTCCACCAGCTCTAATCAATTGAAAACCTTTCTTGGTTTATAAAGAGTATCCCGTTTCTCTAAAATGGCTAATAACTTATCACCTTCAAAACCAGCCAATTCCTTCTCAGTTTGTTCCAATTCAATAAAGCGACCAAAACGCACTTCTTCAGCCTGCTCTGGTGTCAAATAAACCTTAACTAAGTCACCTGTCCCAATCTCAATCGGATGTAGAAAATCTAGTTGTCCAGCCTCAACTTTTTCGGAAATTTCTTCCAAGGTCAAAGCATCGTCCAACTGTAATCCAGCTGCACTTGTTCGTGTTAAATGAGACATATGAGCTGCATAGCCAAGTTTTTCTCCCAAGTCAACTGACAAGGTACGGATATAAGTCCCTTTGCTACATTTTACACGAAAACTAAATCGAGCAAGATCCTCCTCATAGGAAATGGGACTGGTTCTTTCGAAACTATAAATCGTCACCTGACGTTCTGGACGCTCCACTTCTTGACCAGCACGCGCATACTCATAGAGTTTGCGACCATTGACCTTGACAGCCGAGTACATAGGTGGAATCTGAGTGATCGGACCTGTCAGACTGGCAATCGCTTGATTAACAATCTTTTCATCTAAGGGAGACAATACTGGTGTCTCTGCAACAACTTCACCACTAGCGTCTTCAGTTGTTGTAGAATATCCAAGAGTTATTTCTCCTTCATAGACTTTACCCTCGTCCTGCATAAACTCGACCATACGAGTCGCCTTACCGACGGCAATCGGCAAAACACCCACCACATCAGGATCTAGCGTCCCACCATGACCAATCTTCTTGGTTCCCAAAATCTTACGCAATTTAAAAACCGCATCATGAGAGGTCATGCCTGCTTCTTTTCTTAAGTTGATAATACCGTTCATGTGTTGCTTTCTACTCCCCCTTCAATGCTTCAAACTTGGCTTTCATGGTTGGATTTTTGCGGGTTAATTTTTTGACAGAAACATCATCCAGCTTATTGTTAGCTAGTCGGAGTTGGTTTTCTGATGTTGTCAGGAATTTCTTGACCTCTTCCATACGCTTAATGGCCTTGTCGATTTCGTCAATTGCCTTGCCAAAGTTGACAGAAGCTGAGTTATAATTCTTTGCAAAGGCGACCTTGAAGGCGTCCAAATCTTCCTCAAAACGAGTGATATCTATATTTTGTTCCCTGATAAAAGCCAGCTCCTGCTTATATTTAAGGGAATTAAGGGCAGCATTGCGCAAGAGTCCAATTAGTTGAATAAAGAACTGGGGACGAATGACATACATCTTCTCATACTCGTGGCTGACGTCAACAATCCCTGTATTAAAGTAGTCGTTTTCTGCTTCAAGCATACTTACCAAAACTGCATACTCACAGTTTTTCTCACGGCGATCCTTGTCCAATTCCTTGTAAAAATCTGCATTCTTGTGCTTCTTCTCTGTCCCGTCTGCTTCATTTTTCATCTCAAACATAATGGAAATGAATTCTAGTCCATTTTCATCAAAATCACGGAAGATAAAATCGCCCTTAGAACCACGTGCTGAAACCTTGTTGTCCTTCTCAAAGTAGGAATTTGGAAAGGCAAAGCTACGAACCTTGTTGAACTCACTCTCAGCATAGTGTTCCAAACTTTCACCGATTGCCTTGGTTGATTGTTGTGCCTTGAAATTCTTGTAGAATTCAACCTGCTCACTGGCTGCCTTTAGCTGGGCTTCATAATTTTGTTTTACAGAGGCTAGAGACAACTCATTTTCTTTTTCTTGTAAAAGGAGCTGGTTTTTGACCTGATCACGTTCTTTCTCTAAATCAGATAGTGTTTTTTGTAGTTGATTTTCATGTTCCAAGCGCAAGGTAGCCAATTGATTTTCGAGAGCTTGGACTTCTTTTTCCTTCTCTAGCAAGCTTTGACTTGCACTTTGCTCCACTTCTTTCTTAGCCAATTCTTTTTCGGTATCAAAGTTGTTAATTTGACTTTGAAGCTGGGCAATTTCTTGATCTTTTTGAGCCAGTTTTGCCTGTTGTTCATTTAAGGCTTTTTGTTCCACCAATGTCAGCTCTTGCTTCATGCGTTCATGCAATTCCTTATCAAACTCTGCAGTGCGAACTTGAGAAAGCAGTTCTGCATATTGACTTTCATTGACTGTAAATACTTCGCCACAATTTGGACATTTAATCTCGTTCATGTTATTCCTCTAAATTTATCTACTCTACTTTCATTATAGCATGGATAAACAAAAAGAAAAAGTTGGAATGAATCCAACTTTTAATCTACATATGTATCTTCGTTTTTATTTAAGAAGGCGTAAGGTAATCCCATGAGTAGACCACCACCGATAAAGTTACCGATGAAGGTTACACCCCAGTGACGAAGAATATTTCCAATACCGAAGTTTGCGATTGAATCAGCAGCAACACTGAATTTCACGATAGCAAATGATGCAAAGTTTGCGGCGATGTGCTCGTTTGTTAAGAATACAAACATGTAAATGGCTGAAAGAACCAACCAAAGTTTTGCCCCACCATCCTTAACTAAAACGAATGAAAGAATCGCGATATTTACAAAGACATTAGCCAAGATAGCTTCAAGCAAGATAAGTTCATTTGAACGGCCCAACTTCATTTCCACAACTCCAGAAATAAAGCTATCATGGGTAAGGTTTGCATAAGCTGCTGAATGGGCGAATCCCCAACCTGCTATAAGAGCACCGATTATGTTGAAGAAAGTACAGTATAGAAGAATTTCAGCTGTTTTTCTCCAGCTAATTTTTTTCAAAAAGCTACCAGCTGTCAAGAACATCATGTTAGATGTTACTAACTCAGCATTCAAGAAGACAATGTAAGCCAATCCCCAAGCGAAAACAAATGGGAAGAGGAAACGTCCACTACCAGGAGCAATCTTATTAATCAAGTCAGCTCCAACTGCACCAGCTGCTGTACTAAATGTTAAGAATGCACCAGCAAACATTGAACGGATAGCATACTTGAATTTACTTTGACTGTAAAGACTTTCCTTTTTCTTACAAGCAAATTCAATTTTTGAGATAAATTCTGAAGAAACCATATAAACTCCTAAAACTTTTATTTGTGAATATTATAACATAAAATCGAAATTATGGGAAGGCTTTCTTAAGACTAAACTTTATATTTTTACTAATTTTAGAAATCCTTTCCATCCTTATTCTATACATTTATTTTATTAATTTATAATTATTATTTTAGTTAGGTTTATATTTTCTATACTAAATTATTTAATATATTTTACCGATTGGAGCAATAATAAATTTCTGAAATAAAGATTAGATTAAAGTTATCAGCCAGTAATGACTGCAGTTAATTCTAAACAAAAAGAGAATCGCAATGATTCTCTCTTCTTCTATTACACCAATATAAAATACTCAGGTCTAATCAACGTAAGTTTCTTCGTTTTTATTTAAAAAAGCGTATGGTAAGCCTATCAGGAATCCTCCACCAATCAAGTTAGCGATAAAGGTAACTCCCCAATGGCGTAGGATATTTGGAATATCAAAGTTAGCAATTTGGTCAGAAACAATGCTGAATTTAATAATACTAAAAGACGAAAAGTTGGCTGCAATATGCTCGTTAGATAAGAAAACAAACATAGAAATAGCTGATAAGATAATCCATAGCTTAGCACTGCTATCTTTAACCAAAACAGATGATAGAATGGCAATATTTACGAACATATTTGCCAAAATCCCCTCCAACAATACCAAATCACTAGGTCGTGCTAACTTCTTAGCAACAATCTTTGCTAGATAACTGTCGTGTGTTAGATGTGAAAATGCAGATGAATTAGCAAAGCACCAACCTGCTAAGATAGCTCCAACTAAGTTGAAAAAGGCACAATAGACTAAGATAATAAAGGCTTTCTTCCAATCAATCTTCTTCAAGAATGTTCCAGCTGTCAGGTACATCATGTTTGATGTGACCAATTCAGCATTTAAAAATACAATGTAAACCAGTCCCCAAGCAAACACAAAGGGAAAAAGAAAATAGCCAGCACTAGGAACGATGCTATTTAGTAGATCAGCACCGATAGCCCCAGCGGCTGTACTAAAGGTTAAAAAAGCACCTGCTAACATGGAACGAATGGCATATTTGAACTTACTTTTGTCAAATAGACTTTCTTTCTTATGACAATAATAATCAATCTTTGAAATAAATTCTGAAGAACTCATATAAACTCCTAAAAATTTTTCTGTTACTATTATAACATAAAAAACCTTAAGGAAATAAAGTTTTTTCTATTTTTAATTAATTTCAGACCTTATTTTTCCATCATCTTTTTTAGAAATCCTTACCCAAGCTACAGCAAAAAATCATTACCATCTAGTTATTAGTTGCCAAAGTTCATAATTTCTTCCCTAGTCATTCCAACAAGCTCTGAAACCCACAAGCCCACAATATCTGACAAAACAGAATCGCAGAGATATTCATTCTCACTATGACCATATTTACAAGTGAAAAGCGGGGTTCTTATGGCTGATTGATAAAATTTTAAGGCTAACTCTTGCAGTTTTTCTGGATCAAATTCAAGTCCCAACTCTTGTGCAAGTCCAGTTCTCACTTTATCCCAATCTTCACCTTTTGACTGATAATTTTCTCGTGCTTTGTCGATAAATCCCTGACTGAATTTTTCCAACAAATGCTTGTTTTGATAGAGCAAACGACAGGAAAAGTCTGAGATAGAACCAGCATGAAGTAAGAAGGTAAGCAGGTCATCAAGGCTTTCTGCCACTCTCCCAACTTGGCCTTCACTCCCTATAAAGCCGATACTCTCATCCTCAAGAATTACATATTCTCCCCCACTACCGTCTTTAGCAAAGGCTATGGGCGAAAGAGAATAAACTTCATTGTTCTGAGAAAATTCAACCTCTTTCAACTGGTCATAAAAGAGAATATCGCATTCTTGCATCAATAAAATTCTTAGTTGTTTATCTTCTCTTATTACTTGTAGTTGATTCATATTAGCTACTCTCCTAGCTTTGACAACTGTCACAAGTGACAACAATTCAATTTTAGCAATCGACTCTTAATAATAATAATAGATTTTAATATGGCACTTCTTGGCCACATTGGCAAGATTTTTCACTAACTCCTCGTTTCTTTTGCTTTTCCCAAAATGAAAAGTAAAAGATTTTCCATCTTTCCTTGTAAAATACAGATGATACCTGTCCCCATTCATTCTTCTCCCTCGAATGTAATCAATATCAATCTGTCTAATTTCAGCTAGAGGAACAATCCTTTTTCTAAAAAGAATAATCGTGTGAATGTATAATCTTCCCTTTGCAATATGAAAAGGATCCAACATACTCCCACCACTTTTTAAGGATGTCTTAACTCTTTGGAAAAAAAGATAGAAATAAAATAGTGCTAAAAAAATTAACAAAAATCTAATGACCTGATTTTCCCAAAGGATTTCAAAATCTGAAATACGATAACTATACATATTAAAATAATTCCTTTTTTCTTTATTATACCACTTTTGTTGTGCTTCTAGGTTTATAGACAAAGAAAAAGACTGAACAAAGTTCAGACCTTTTCATGAATACTTGATGTGATTTCATTATCGAGTCAAATCAAGACGTTTACCGATTTTTCCAATAAGAATAGCACCAACAATCAAGGAAGCGAATTCTCCGATAGCAGTTGTAAACCAAGTTAAGAAGAAAGGTGCTTCTGCTACGATATTCAATTCAGCAGCAATGGTAATCATTGAAATTGAAAATAGAATTGAAAAGAAGAAATGATCTTTTCGAATCAATCCATTAAAAAGATAGTCTTTGCTGTATTTGCTGAACAACCATACTCCCAGGCTAAGGAATACCAGTGTAGAACCGCCTCCAACAGCGACATCAATAATTCCAAAACTGAAGAAATTAGCAATCATACATCCAAGAGTAACACCGATGATATACTTAGGATTGTAAAAGGCTAGGAAGTTCATCATTTCAGAAATACGGAACTGATAAGCACCGTAACTGATGGCATTAAGGGGTGGTGTGATTGTCAAAACCACATAAATAGCTACGACAATGGCAATATCTGCCATATCACGGATAGTTAGTTTTTTCATGTTTTCTCCTTTAGCGATTAACCCGCGTAAAATATGCTTGGTGAAAGAAGCTAAGCACCAAGGGTTGAGCAAGCCAACCTTACAAGTATAGCACATTTATGTCCTTTATGCTATACTGTTTTTATGAAAAGATACATAAAAAAATTTTTCGACAATGAAATCCTCTCCTACTTATTTTTTGGAGTTGCAACTACCCTTGTTTCTATCATTGTTCGTATCACTATTTTTTACTTTTGCCAACAAGAATTATGGGCGACTGCTCTGGGAAATATAACTGGAATTTTGTTTGCTTTTTTCACCAACGATACCATTGTTTTTAAACAGAAACGAAAAAATTGGTTCAAGCGTCTGATAAAATTTACGACCGCAAGATTCATAACCTTCCTCTTAGACCTGCTGCTGACCTTTATTTTTGTGACGAGCTTCCCCCATATTATCGGTCAGTTTGTAGGTGATAATCTCAATACTATCAATACAATTGAGACTATTTTTGCACAAGTTACTATCATAGTCCTCAATTACATCTTCAGTAAAGTTTTTGTTTTTAAAAAACACTAGGCATATTTCTTGCATTCAACAGATGATTAAGTTATAATTTAGATTGTAAAATTTCGAAAGGAAATTATGAAAATGTTAAAAGATCTTAAAGAATTTTTGCTCCGTGGTAATGTTGTAGACCTTGCTGTCGGTGTGATCATCGCTTCTGCTTTTGGTGCTATCGTTACTTCATTTGTTAATGATATCATCACTCCACTTCTATTGAACCCTGCCTTGAAAGCTGCGAAAATCGAACGTATTGCTGAACTTTCATGGAATGGGGTTGCTTACGGTAACTTCTTGAGCGCTGTTATCAACTTCCTTGTAGTTGGTACAGTTCTATTCTTTGTGATTAAAGCAATGGAAAAAGCTCAAAATCTTCGTAAAAAAGAAGAAGTCGCTGAAGAGGCACCTGCTGGTCCAACTGAATTGGAAGTTCTTCAAGAAATCAAAGCTCTTCTTGAGAAAAAATAATCATATAGAGGATTCGGTTCAATACTGAATCCTTTTTTTATTCTCCTTTGCTGAGCTTAGAAAAAACTTGAGTTCAGCTCTCTTTTTTGATATAATAATTAAAGTTTCCACCCTTAGTGTAATGGATATCACGTAAGATTCCGGTTCTTGAGATGGGGGTTCGATTCCCTCAGGGTGGATATTTTATAAAGAACTTACCAAAATCTGTAGATAAAGCTGTAAGGATTCAGGCTCCATAATATTTCTAGTGGATAAATTCCCTAAAGATATTATGGAGCCAATTTTATTGTTGAAAAAGGTTTGCTTTTACCTTGGTTTCAGTCTAGATCTTTTTGATAATCGGAAAAGCCTCTGTAAGGACGTCTATCCCAAAATTAATTCCCTGTACTTGGTAGTGATAGATGGGGTCAGGATAAAACTTTTGAACTCTGTTTTTAAGGTGAGTGTCTTTCATTTCAAGTAAAATCCCATCTGATAAATAGGGAATTTCTGGTCCGCTGAGTAAATCTTCTTCTAGTAAATTCAGGTTCCACCCCTCATCAATAGATCTGCAGAAAAGAATCTTACCAAAATCAATACAGTATTTTAACTTTTGATTCTTTAAGCTCTCAAGAAAAATTTGCAGATGATTTTCTTGAGAAAGTTGATACCGTAATTCATACCAATCATACTCTATTTCCTCACCAATATGAACCCACTTCATTTTTAACCAACCTCTTCTATCCTTATATCACTCTCTTGATTTTTATAGAGAACTAAGTCAAAAACTAGATTCTTTGCACAAATACGAAAATGAACCAAGTCTTCTTCAGCAAAAACTCCACCCGCCCTATGAATCACTTCTGTAATTAGGCTACTAGTCTCTAGCTTACAAATAGGCGATTCAAGATCTGACGAACTAGGAATCTGATGAAGAGTATCAAATAAGTCTCTATCTGTGATTTGGTAAAAATGACAGAAGGGAAATTTCAATCTAATCATGTGTTTCTTTCCCTTTAAAGTTATCGTAGAAATCTCGTAATGACTATTTTCACTAAAAGCTGCACTAGCTTCATATTCATCTTCTGGAATATTAGATTTCCACTCTAGCATTAAATCTCTCCCTCCACTATTTTCAATCATCTCATACGCTTTCTCTCTATAAAAATCTAAAGTAGTTTGAAAAACGCACACCTACTTGTTATTGATTTACCGTTAAATCCATCCTTTTTCCTTAAATTCAGCAATACGAGCTAAATCCTCATCTGAAGGTTTATTGGAAACAATTTCTTTTGTAATAACCGAATACTCTTTGTTCCATTTTTTAAGAATTGCAATAATAGAATCTGAAATCCTGATATCTCTTTTCGAAATTGATTCTAAATTCCACTCTTGAATTTCAGAAAGTCCCATAAATTTTGTGATTTCGATCTTAGAAGCTGCATATTCTTTTTTCTTTTTAGCAAAGTAACCATTTCCTGCTATAATATTTAACTTCTTTTCAAATGGTAATTTATTGCCTATATGCTCGATTTTCTCTCGGATTTTATGATCTGATTCATCGATAAAATAGTTAGTTTGCCATTTTTGAGGGAAGATATGCTCGATTTCCCATTTACTTGGTAATAATGAATCCTGATGTTTATAAGCAAGTGTTTTAAGCAACATTCTCACCACATTACGGTGAGGATTTTGGATTCCTGCTTCAAGTTGAGCTTGGTCTAGTTCTTTGAAATCAAATTTAGGAATATCTGATACAACAATTGCTGAATTTAATTTCAAAATATCACCCTTAACAGCATTGATAGTTGGAATAAGAATGTATTTTGTCATTAGTTCAGCGAGTAATTTATTTAAGAATCTTGCAAATTTATCCTCAAAGTTTTTATCCTTACGATAACAAATATAATATATAATCACCGGATATTTCCAGAACTCATTAGGATATGAAGTAAGTGTATCTAATGTTTGTTTTATCTTTATATTTGATGACCAACTCTCATCTTCCAGCACTTCACCTTTATTAATTACTTTCCATAATTCGATCATTACGAATAAATTATCTAATAATTCAGATTGATAAAGGCGTTCAAATTTGTTACTCGAATAGTATTTTCTGACACCAGGTGTAGTACTTTTAGTATCTTTTTCCAAAGCCCTAAGATAGAACATATAGTAATAAAATAATTGTTGGATACTTTCGTTAGCTGCTGTAGCTTGTTCATCAAGCTCTTTCCAGCGTTCAATAAATGTTTCCTTATCTTTTCCCTCAAGATGGTTATAAATCTTAGCTTTAAATATATCAGCATCAGATAGCGGTAAACCTCTGTCATTTAAAGTAGAGAAAATAGTCAATGCTGTATCTTGGGTATCGGCAGTTATTGGTAAAAGAATAGCTTGATTTAATAGGGAATAAATGAACTGATAAATCATTAAGGGATTCTCACTTGAATGTTTATCAAGTAACTCCTGAAAATGAATATAATTTCTAGAATAATTATCTTTAGAATCTTTATTTGCTCTTCCAGTTTCGAGAATTTTACGAAGAATTTCATTACCTTCATTATTAACAACACGTGATGTTAGAAGAGTAGTCTTATAATCAACTGTTCCAGTCAGTTTATTAGTTCGCCAGATTGAAGGTTCAATCTTACCAATAAAATTGTTTGCTTCTGGAGTTCGTTCTGATAATGGAGAATTAAATAGCTTTGTGTAAATCGCTCTTAACAATAAAAACAGAGAGGTAATACGTTGCTGACCATCAATAATTTCCTGTTCACCATTATCATTTTCATACGAAACGATGCTTCCAAGAAAATACGAACCTTCGCGTTCAGTACCCCCATTACTGACGGTAAATTCCCATAAATCTTCAAACAGTGTTTCAACCTGTTCATCGGTCCAAGCATAAGGACGCTGATATTCTGGAATAACAAATGGTTTTGTTCTTCCACTACCAAGTAGTGCTTCAACACTCTGCTTATTAACTTCTATTGTAGTTGGCATCTTAAACCTCCATATTATATTTGCTAAAATACTACATTTTTTATTGATTATTTTGAAAACTATATCAAATCGCTTTAACTAGCAATCCTACACATTCAAAACGAACTTTTAGTAACTATTGCATATCTTCCATGGCTTCTTTCACATATCTTTCTACATCTTCAATCTCTAAAAAAGAAGGATCAAGGTGACACAAAAAGTGCCAATCTTCGGCGCCTCTTTTTCTGTAGACAATCGCTTCACCGTCTTCACTTCCGAAAAAGCTTCTATCGACTTCATATCCGTTGTGATCTAAAAAGTCCTTTGCCTTGTGATAATTTGCTTCTCTAACTTCTACATAGGCTTTCACTTCATCGTTATTAACGATATAGGCATCGATTTTTGAAAATCCTTGGATCACTGTATCGTTTCTAACGGACAGATTTGAAATTTCTTTCCAAATAATGTCCACATTTTCCTCAGAGTTGAACATAAACTTAGAAAAGGGCACAATATTTCCCTTATAGACAATTTCCATATAATCCGGCAAGTGTTTTGGGTTCACATACTCCACCTCAAACCCATCTTCTGTTTCTAAAGTATATCCAGGAATTTGAGCTACAAAAGCTCGTCCATCTTCTAAAGAGTCAAACACGACTAAATCTTTAGAAAAATCATTTTGGTACAATTCTAATATAAGCATTGATAATCCTTTCTAAACTGTCCGTACATTATTTTTTCACCACAGGATACTGACTGGCTAGTCTCCATTATGATATTGAAACTTCTTTCTCCCATCGTCTGAGCACATCTTTTAAAGGCTCATCTAGGTAGGAACAAGCCTTTTCCTTAATCCAATCAGGAATTCCATAAGCCGCTTCTGCTATACTGCCTGTTATTGCAGCCAGAGTATCGCTGTCCCCACCAAGGGAAATCGCATTTCGAATCGCATCTTCGAAGTCTGTACTTTCTAGAAAGGCAATGATTGCCTGAGGGACCGTATTCTGGCAAGTCTCATTAAATCGATAATGAGGGCGAATTTCATCCAGAGTTTTCGATAGGTCATAGCCATACTCTTCCTCTATGTGCTCCTTGATAAGTCTCTTACATTCTGTAGGATTATCGTTGATTGGTTGCTCATAGTCGCCACTATAGCCTCCAAAGTAATAGCGACACATAAAGATAGCATCAGACGTCGCCATAGCTCCTTTGACACCATCTGGATGATTATGAGTCACCTCTGCAGAAAGTCGTGCAAGAGCTCTTCTGGACGGCCAGGCTCCTGTTCTGGCACAGAAACTACAATCCATGACCCAAGCACAAGGAGAAACACGCATGGCTGAGCCATTGCCAAAGCTATTATATGGTTCACGATCGTCGCCATCAACCCAATTACTAAATCTCGCACCGTAACCTGCATCGGGATACATCCTACCATATTTCTTCATGGCGTCAATAAAGTTATCCTTCTGACCGCCATTCATAATGGCTTCTGCAACAGCACAGGTCATAACCGTATCGTCTGTGAAAAAACAATCATCACGAAATAATGGAAAATCTTTCGTTTTAATATTGTCCCATTCATAAACAGAACCTACAATGTCTCCAACAATTGCTCCAAGCATAAGATTCCTCCTAATGTCCAATGTCACATCTATAAATATACTAAAAATCTACTCTACTTTTTTTTAGATCGTACAAAGAGTGATACCACCTCAACGTGTGTTTGCATCTAGCTTTTACTCCTATAAATTCATTAAAGTTAAATTTGGGGTATTAGAGGAATTGAAATATTCTCTTTCTAATCCTATAGATATGCCTATTCTGTTCGAGTTTCAGCTAAATATATTCCCCATTCAGCTAATTCTTCAGGCAAGTCATAAACAGTTTTTCCATTACTTTCATAGATTTCAGAGATTCCTGGTAACGTCTTAGAAAAAGTTTTCCAAGCTGTCACTAGTTCTTCTACAAATTGAATATTATGAGGTTCAAAAAAGTCATTAAATTTCGATAGTTCTTTACTATAAATTGTCACAACATTATAGCTATCAAGCATGATCTCATCATGACTTTTATGCCCACCAAATCCAAACTTACTTAGTCCATCATTAACAAGCAAATCACCGTATCTAATCAACAGTGCTAGGCATTCCTCTCTTGAACAACCATCAATATAATAAACATCCTTATGGGATTCCTTGATAATATTCTTTGCTATTACTTTTTCTCTATCAATACTGACAGGCAATTCCAAAATAAAAAATAAGGGCTCGTCATGAATCGCAATAAAGTGTTGAAAAACCTCTAATATTTTTTCTGCGTGTACATTCGCCATCAAATGATGTTCAGTTAACTTTGTAAATGACTCAAACAGGTTTTCTACCAAGCTAACTCGATGACCTTTTACTAAATTCAACATTATGCGTCCTCCAGAGAATTTAAACAATATTCACATTTATAATTTCATTATACCATTAAACCCCTAAAAAGACTGCAACTTCACAGTCGCAGTCTCTTATAAATCTATCTCAATTCCTTCAAGGAAAGTTATTACAATTTGTCCAGCTTCTGAAATAGATTGATATCATGTCAGACTATAGTATCCAGAAGCCCAACTTGAACTATTACTCTGATTCTTATCCTCTATTCGATTAGAGAAGCTACCTTCACGCTATTCATTATTCCTTTCGTTCACTTTTAAGAGCAGAGAAACACTCTCAGCAGTTCGGACTTACCGTATCATTTCGTCGTTTATGCATCGCTCTACGACAGCTATGCCTTACTTAAATGAAATCCACTCTGACTTTGATAGACAGGTTATATGTTCTGTGCGAAGAACACCTTCCAAAGCACATGGAACGTTCTCTTTTGTATGATGATAACGGAACCCACATTTTTCCTGAACTCTCTTTGACTTTGTATTGCCGTCAAAATAACCGCACCACAATTTCTCCAGATTCAAGTCATCAAATCCATGTCTCATTATCTCACGAACTGCTTCTGGTATCAGACCCTTACCCCAATACGGAACTCCAATCCAGTAGCCAATCTCAGCCTCAGTATCAGGAATGCCTTTATCATTTGCAGAGCCAATCATCAATCCTATGCTCCCCACTTTCTTTTAAAACAATAGCGTATGTCTCAGGCGCGGAAAAATAACTTTTTATAATCTCCCTGCTATTTTCAACGCTAATATGTATAGGCCAACCTGCAATCGGATCCACCTCGGGATCACTGGCATATTGAAATAAATCAGTGGCATCTCTTTCTTCCCATGGGCGAAGAATCATTCTTTCCGTTTCTAAAATCATTTTTTCTCCTTAAATTCCAACTGTTTATTAAATCACTTCAGATGAAAGTTTTTATAGTGTAGTGAACTTAGAGTAGTACGCCTTGGATTCTAAAACATTTATTAGACATTGTTTTGACTTTCCTAACCTCTTTGTTCATATCTTATTTCAATTAACTATACTTTTTTACCAGCAAGCATACGCACTCAGAGGTTTGCTGTTTTCGTATGACTTCGTCGTAAACTCCTTACTCTACGACAGCTATTCCCCAGGGAACCTTCTCGACCTTCTGTCTCAATTTGTCGCATGGACGGACTCAAAAGGTTCAGTGAACTTTTGAGGATTAGTTACACTTCTCTAATAAACTTACCGCTTCAGAATATCGTATATGAACTATATATATCAGCATTTGTTTTTATATAAATTTATATCATGATACATCATTTTATAGATTTAATATCTAGTCAAAACCGCAATAATATCTGATTACTCTTTTTTTTCGAATAATATTTTCTTCAACTCCTCTATAGCCTTATCTAATTCTAAATATTTCATCAATTCCTCTGATGTGAGCTTATCCTTAATTTCAAGTAAATTTTTCTTTGCATTAATCAATTGACTAATTTTCCATATTTCCTTCATCGGCCGTATATCAAACCTAAATGCATTTTTATACATGTATTTACCAATATTTGTATAGAATTCAATACTACCTTCTTTATCTCTGCCTAAATGAGTATCATATTCTTTTAATACAGGATCTACAAAGCCAACCTCTCCATCATTGGGTTTATCTTTATTTTCCGTTGGCCATTTGCCGAGTTTTTTTCTATTGCATGTGAAACAAGAATATACTAAATTGGAATAATCAAGTTTTCTACTTGAATCTATTCTGTCAGGAACGAAATGATCTGGTTCAAAACCTTTTGTTGTAACCTCTTCAGGTTTTCCACAATAACCGCATATATGTTTAAAGTCTTCTCTCAAATGAGGAACATATTTTTTATAGTCATTTTCTTGATTCACATCAATACTTCTACTAATTTCATTTTCTCCATGTATTCGCATAACTTTTACCTGTTTTCGATTTCCTCTACCAAAACATTTACTCTTCCAAGTATTTCATCAATT
Organism: Streptococcus mitis; assembly: GCF_009496285.1. Classification (GTDB taxonomy): domain Bacteria; phylum Bacillota; class Bacilli; order Lactobacillales; family Streptococcaceae; genus Streptococcus; species Streptococcus mitis_BP. The sequence goes on along the minus strand of NZ_WIJK01000020.1, from coordinate 3,939 downwards.
TTCTGATTAACCTCGCTACTTAAAAGATGAATTGGCAAGTCATCTACTTCACCATATGCACGTAATAATTTATATAAATCTATAAACTGTTCTTCTTCTATTGCTGATATAGAACCATTTTTCTTTGCTTTGAGAAGATTCTCATAGTCGATATGATATTTATGTAACCTAGTTTCAAAAACATCAACAGCCTGTTTGATCTTTCTTACAAACTCTTCTATATCATTTGCAGCTAAAACATTTCTATCTTCAATCAAATTTATAATTACTAAATTTTCATTTATTGATTCTTCAGGGTAATTAGTTAATATTAAGCATGGTAAATCAGGGACTTTCAAATTTATATAAGTAATTAATTCCGTCCCCAAAAACTTAAATTTATTATTAAGTTTATAATCTATAATAAAACATTTAATACCGTTAGATAAAAGCCATTCTATTATTTCTGGCATTTCAGTAATGCCGTCTGGATATAGTAATTCAATATTTTTTCTTGCTAAACGTACTTGATAATCCTCATATGAATCTCGATCATCATCAATAAATCCTATTCTATACATGTCAGTCCTCCACTTCTATTTCTTTATTAATTTTATAGTGGCATAGAATCCAGAAGTATATTTCATATTATCGGATAAATCTATACTTCCATTATAGTCAGCAACCGTTCTATTTATAATCCACATACCCATACCAGTGCCAATAGTTTCTCCCATTTCATTTCTTCTATCACTTTCCATAGGTTCTAATATTTTTCTTGGATTATCTTTATAGGCACGAGATAACCCTCGTCCAGAATCGCTGTATTTGATAATAATTTCTTGTTCTAAGTCAGATACTACGATTTTTATACTCTTATTATCTGAAAAACAGGATTCAAAAGAACTTACACTATTAGCAATCAGATTACTAAAAATGCTTTCAATATCATAAGGAAAACATTTTAATTGTATTTCTGAACCTTGAAATTCTAAAACTATTGAAACGTTTTTAAGTGTTTCTTCCCATGACTTTACCGTTTGTGATATCAGAAAGATTAAATCTGTTTTTTTCATAGTTCTTTTATCACGTGTTACAGAACCTATTGTTACCTTGAACCATGAATTTAATGAATCTCTCATTACATTAGCTTCATTTACATATTTTAACCCATCTTGTAAGTTTCTATCTAATTCCAAAGCTTCTTTAGCCATAACAATCTTTCTGCTTAGCTTATGAGTTATATCTTTAATTTCGTGGACATAAGTGTTAGTAACTATACCAGTTGTAGCTAATGTTCTTAGCAATCTATTCTCATCTTCTAAGTTTTTAATAACTGTATCTTTATGATCTAAAACGGTTTTAGCTTCTTCTGGATCTATAAAACTTTTAGCAGATTCTGATTTTTGATTGAGTTCACTGCTATCATCTAAAAATTTCTTATCTTCTCTAGCAGCCTTTGCTTCTTCTGCTTTCTTATTAATTTCAGCTTGTATCCTTGCAGCTTCCATTATTTTATCATAGCGAGCATCTAACTTACGAAAGACATATTGCCTATCTTTTTCAAATTCCTGAATCACATTAATTAAAAATTCTTTTAATAATACAAATTCCTTTGTTTCTACAATACCTTCTCTATTAGATTGGTCTGGTAATGTAATATTCATGCGAGAAATAAAAATTGATCCAATTATTTGATCAGTATTAACCCTCCACGCACCTGTTTGATGTGAAGGTGCAGCAGGAGATTTGTTTTTTCTACCAGCTAATAACAGCCAGTCATAATCAGATGTTTTGGGTTCTCCATAAGGTCTCACTCTAAAACTATCTCTATATATTTTTATTCCCCCAAAAATATCCCTCTTATTATTACGATTATTCGACAATTTATAGAAATATTTTTCAGCATCTGTTTTTGAAGAAGTCACTTTTTCAAAATACAAAACTCCGGAAAATTCACCTATTGTATTTTTAAACTGCTCCCCACGTTTTGGTAGCATATGTGCAAAGTTTGTTTCTATACAAATATATTTGCCTTTAAAATACTGTTCATCTTCTGAAGTAAATTCAGCTTGTGTAATTATTTCATCAAATCTATCACCAAAGTCAAATTCATTTCTATGTATCTCAATATAAGTTTTTCCATCTTTCAGAACATTAAATTTAATTTTATAATCATAAGAAAAAGCATTCTCAACATCTAATACATCAGCATCTTCACTTGAGTTTTGTTCATCAAAGAAATATACTTGAAATTCACTTTTCATTTCATATGGTATTAATGTTATTAAATCGTCCTTGATTTTTTTTATAACATTATCATTCCATGAGTCTCTTAAAGAAGTTAACTTAAAAATAGTTCCCGTGTTTTTTAAATTATTTAATATTATATTTTTCACTTCGTAATTAATAACTTCATCAAGAAACCCATCTATTGATACAGTTGGTTCATACAAATCTGCTGTTACATCTGTAATATTATCACTCTTTGAAAAATCCTCCCAATCAACCTTCCAAATTAACTTTCCTTCCACAGAAACAGTAAACATTTCACATGTATCAGATATCCTATCTAAAGCAAACCTTCCAATTCCTTTTGCTCCAGTTTGTATTCGACCTGATTTGCTAATAAATCTATCCTTTTTTGTCGATCTTCCAATAGTCATCCAGTGTTTTATAATGACATCCTTTGTCATACCACAACCATTGTCTGCGATATATAGCGAATTAGTTGTTTTTTCATAATATAAGACACAAATCGTAGCATCCGCATCATATGTGTTTTTAACTAATTCAATTATAGCACCGTTTAATTTTGATACATTTTCCCGTCCTATTAAACGAGCTGTATAAGCATCTACATTGAATGATATCTTCTCCATGGTAATTTCTCTTCCTAATCCAAAGTATATTCAAAATTCATAACATCTCTTGCTGTAATCCTCATTGTTGTTCCACTAGCATTAATCCCTATATCATAAACATAATTTAAAAATTCATCACTTTTCAAAATCTTTTCTGCAATTTCTAATGACAAATCTCCTTTTTGATATATACATATCCCTGAATAAGGTACTTGATTTTTAGTAATGTGATGTATTTTAACTTTTTCTGTTATCAAAGTAGATAACAATAATTTTTCTTGATTAAGATGGCTTAATGCTTGTGATCTTCCAAACTCGAACCATTGTGCATTTTTATCTTTATCACGCTTATTTAATCTTTCACTAAAGGATTTTAAATAGTTGTACACTCCTGGAAATTGTTGTATAAACTCTGATTCTTCAAAGCGCAATATACTATTATTTTCTCCATATGAGTATGGAAAAATCAAAAATTCTTTTCGGGCATACTGCAATGATCTTGGACTAACGGCTTCTCTTAATACCGATTTTTCAATTTTATACCCATTAACCAATATATGTTCATTATATTCTTCATATTTTTTTATTATAAATACTTCATTTAATAACGTAGCAATCGAACACATTGCATTAAAATCATCACCAAATTTTCTTTTTGCCTTTTTTTTAACTACTTCTTTTTTTCTAAAAATCCACTTATTTGTTAAACTATTTTTATGCAATGTTATTTCTCGGTTTTTTACCTTATTTACATATTGAATATCGTTATTGTTCTGTGTGCCATTACAAATAATAATAGCAGAAGAAATTAATTTATTTTCAAAGAGTTTTTCTGTTGTATAATCAATTATTACTGACAAATGAGGTAACATAAAGATACGTAATCTATCTGCAAATCTATTTTTAAAAATGTTGTTAGGTATCAGATAAGCTAATTTACCATCATCAGCTAATAGCTTTATAGACATTTCAATAAAAGCATAATAATAATCTGGTTTCCCATCTGAACACACTATAAAATTCTTTTTAATGAAAGATCTTGTAGTTTTATTTAAATCTGAATATGTTATATACGGAGGGTTTCCTATAATAAAAT